>JAKFBV010000016.1:0-160595 GCA_036677005.1 Pedobacter sp. | reverse complement strand
AACCTTTTGCGGCAATGCATGAGGACGAAAAGGTTATTGACATCCTGAAAAAGACCTTAAAGAAAATATCATCCCGCGCTATTGAGGAAGTCGTTAAAATTCCGGTTTCAGGTAAAGTCAAAACCCTGATTCAAAAAGCTGCAGCTACTCCTGATCAAAGCGGGTTTAAACCTGCATCATCTGAAATTTGATGGGCCTTGCAGAATATCGAATAGCAGAATAAACCTGAACAAAGAAGATTTAAACGACCCGAAGAAGCTTACCCGCCAGCACATTGGGGTAATGAGGGTACGGATAATTCATATATGTTCAGATCCTTTTTGTGAGAGTCTCAGTAACAGATTTTTTAATGATCTTTCTAACATCTGTGGTGACAAATCAACAAAGGCAGAAATGCTTTATTCTGGCCCTGAAAACCCCGAGTGTATCTGTTAGCCTATCTGAAATTACCCTTAAGCCTAATGAAATAAAAAAAATCAATTTATTATAGCAGCTTTCTTTGTCTCAGCTAAAGATAAGGACCCTTACAGAAAGCTGTCGGGTTGAGACATGGACTTTCCAAAATTTAATCCGGAGAAGGCTCCAAAGTCTATATATTACATTTCTATTAATTTTAAGTTTATTTGGACTAATTAAAAATAAGTCATAAATTTGACAAAAATTAATAGAATGAAAAGATATTTACTACTTGGTTTTATTGTGTTATGTTCTCAATTCTTAAGTGCGCAGACTAGCAGCATTAAGGGAACAGTGAAAGATCAAACAGGGGCACCGATAAGCTTTGCAACAATCAGCATTGGTTCCGGTAAAGCTGTTATGTCTGGTTCTGACGGGAGTTTTACAATTACTCTGCTCCATCCGTCGAAATATTTGCTTAAAGCTTCAGCTGTAGGTTTTGAGCCACAGGAATTCAATATAGACCTTACGGAGATTTTAGTAAGAGAGCTGATAATTACGCTTGAACAGGCAAAAAGTTCATTTTTAAATGAAGTGATCATTACTTCACGTAAAAAGGAACAGTTGAAGGAAGAGTTTACAACTGCTGTGACAGTAGTGAATACCGAAACTTTAAAAGAGCTGCAAACTGTAAGTAATAATGTCAGTGATATTCTTTCTGCAGCAGTTCCGGGCTTAGGGACATCAAGCGGTACAAGCAGTAATTGGGGGCAAACACTGAGAGGCCGGCAGGTTCTTATCCTGGTGGATGGTATTTCGCAGTCAACTCCTTTACGTAATGGATCGGTTGACATGCGTACTATTGATGCCAGTGTTATTGAGCGGATTGAAGTTATCAAGGGGGCAAATTCCATATATGGAAATGGTGCGGCCGGAGGAATCATAAATTATATCACCAACTCTACACACAGGAACATCAAAAGATTTGGAGGTAAAACGGAGCTGACCTCTACGGGTGTGGTTCTTAATCCAAAAGGAACGCTTGGTGGACGGGTTTCCCAATCCTTTTTTGGAAAGCTTGGCAAAGTAGATTATACGATAAACGGAAGTTATGAGCAGACCGGTAAGGTAAGGGATTCGGAAGGGGACATTCTCGGGCCAACCTATGGATTAAGCAATAATAAGGTATATAATACATTCGCCAAAATAGGCTATCAGTTTAACCCTGATCAGCGCCTGCAATTAAACTATAACTTTTTCCGTAGCATTGAGGAAACAAATTTGCTGGAAGTAATGGGCAGCCGGAAAACAGGCAGCAAGACCTATGCTATTGAAGGCACAACTCCGGGAGATCCTCCTGGCACACGCTGGAATCACAACGCACTGGCAAAATATACCCACGATAAGCTGATCGGTAAAACCAGCCTGTCAGTTAATTCCTATATACAGGATTTCAATACCCTGTTTTTTTACAGTTCCAATTTTGAGAACGGGGGCCAGTCCACCATCCAGTCGTCAAAGAAAGGGATCAGGACTGACTTTAATACCCCACTGCTGTCTAAGGAAAAAATGAAGGCTGACATCACCTATGGTCTTGATCTTTTAAGCGATGTAACATCTCAACCCTTGCTGGATGGAAGAACATGGGTCCCGAAAATGAATATGCTAAGTACAGCGCCTTTTATGCAGATGCAGGCGACGCTATTTAATGACTTTGTGCTTAACGGAGGCCTTCGTTATGAGCTTATGAACATCGGTGTGGAGGATTATCAAACACTTAAACCCTATAATGTTGCTACGAAAACCTTTGGTACAAGCATGTCAGTTAAAGGCGGGGATATTAATTATAAAAACCTGGTATTTAACAGCGGTCTGCGATATAACCGCTTTGATTTCTTTAAACCGTATGTTAATTTTTCGCAAGGCTTCTCTGTGGCTGATCTTGGCTTGTTATTACGTGCAGCCAGGGTGAATGATATCAGTAAGATACAAACCGAGCCGGTTATTATCAACCATTATGAAACAGGTTTTGCAAGCGAGTTTAAGGCCTTCAGATTTGAGGTTTCGGCTTATGTTAGTAAGTCTGAGCTGGGTTCCAGCTTTATCGAACAAAATGGCTTTTACGTCATTGTCAGGCAGCCTGAGCGTGTACATGGATTTGAGATATCCGCAGATGTTATTCTTTCCAATAAACTGAACCTTGGAACCAGCTATAGCTATGTTGAAGGGAAGCGGGATGGAAATAACAACAATAAATTTAATGATGAAACGGACACCTACCTTGGCGGTGACCGGATAACTCCGCCAAAGTATACCGCTTATTTAAAATATACACCAAACTCAAGGTTGCTGCTTCGGACAGACGTAATAGCTTCCGCAAGCAGAAGCCGTTTCCCACTGACTAATACAGGTGTTTATAAGACTTACGAAGGAAAGGTTGATCCCTATCAGGTGATTAACCTGTCATCTTCTTACCGGGTTAAAAAGGCAACTTATTTAAAGCTTGGTATTGAAAACCTCCTGAATGCTGATTACTACCCGGCAAGATCATTATGGCCAAGTTTAGATCAGTATTATGTTAAAGGCAGGGGGATGAGTTTTACTTTAGGACTAAGCACTCAATTTTAAGATAGCATCGTTGTGAAAGCACCACTTTGGTGCTTTCTTTTTAGAATGAGATTAAAGCGAATATACCGGTTTCATAAATGGAGCGGCCTGATTGCAGGGTGTTTCATCTTTCTTTTAAGCCTGACAGGATCCATACTGGTATTTCACCAGGAACTTGATGATCTGCAGTACCGCGAGTATCTGCATGCCGAAAATGATCAGGCCGTGTCGATCGACAAAGCATATGAAAGCATTGTTTCCCGTTATTCTACCTGGGATATAAGGCTTATCCGGTTTTCTGATAATCCTTCTGAAACGCTCGTGTTCCAGTTAAGACGGCCGGATGACCGTTTAATGGTTTTTGTTCATCCTTCCAGCGGTGAACTGATAAAAGTAGTTCCCCAATCGGATAGTGCTGTATTCTGGGTTCTCAAATTACACTACAGCCTGCATGCAGGTATTGCCGGCGAAACGATAATATTCCTTGCGGGTATTTTGTTTGCTTTCTCTTTGTTTACAGGCCTGTTTGTTTACAGAAAAATGATTGTGAAGACTCTGTTGTTCAGAACCCGCTTTAATACCAGTAACAAAAATACGCTCTCCTCATCCCTTCACCGGTATGTGGGCGTATGGGCTGTCTTGTTTAATCTCATTATGGCATTAAGCGGCCTCGTGATAAGTTATGAGATTTTAATTGCTGGTTTAAAGGGGACGAAACCGGCAATACTAAATTCACCGGCCATAACAACAGTCTCCATCGATAAAATATTAAACGAATACAGGGCGCAAAACCCGGCGTTCAATCCATCTTATATCCGTTTTCCTACAAAGGCGAAGGATAAAATCAACATTTCAGGCGCACTGGATAATAAAAGTAAATTTTACAGTAAATTTTATAATGTTTCGACGGCCGACATCCATACAGGAGAGCTCAGTCCTGTCATTTCTATCAAACCTTTACCAGCTTTTGTTAGAGGCTTACATTTCATTGAATATGGCAATTGGAGCTTTAAATTACTTTTTCTTTTTGTCGGCCTGACAGGTCCTGTACTTTCAATCACCGGGTATGTTCTTTGGAAAAGAAAGCAAAATGCTTTATGTTTTAGTTGATAATCCTAAACCCAAATAATAAACTACTGTTCGCGATATATGTTAGCCTGCGCATCCCGAACTCCTGATAAATACAGGTTTAAAACCCGCATCATCTGAAATTTGACATATATAGATAAGCCATTTGACAGGTGCCTGATAATCTCTGTATAGCATTAATCAGGGTATAGATCTGATCCGTCACAATTAAAGATAAATTTATCTTTAATTGTGACGTCTATCATTTTTTTATGCGCCATAAGTCACAAATTACAAAGGATTCCTATGTTATGTTTGCAGAAGCTTTTGTTAAAAAAAACATTGTCGGATGCTTAAAAAAATTAATTTTCAAAGACACATTTTATACCTTTTTTTATTATTTCTTTTATTTGGACCTTTAAATTTCCTCATGGCACAGCAGCCGGTAGCAGACCATGAGGAACAGCTAAAATTAACTATACAGCTGCGCCCAAGAGCCGAAGTAAGAAATGGACTTTTTACTCCGCAATTAACTACACAAAATCTTGCTGCATTCATTTCGCAGCGTAACCGTATCGGATTAAATTATTCCAAAGGGAATAAAATAATGATTGGATTGCAATTGCAGGTAATTAATGTTTGGGGTAAAGACCCTCAAATTCAGCAAACCTCCAATGACATAAGCCTGTATGAAGCCTGGGCACAACTATTTTTGCAGCGTAATCTGCAGCTAAAAATAGGGAGACAGATATTATCCTACGATGATGAACGCATTTTGGGGGCACTCGACTGGAACAATGCCGGACGCAAGCATGATGCCGCACTTTTCAGATACCAAAAAGGTAAATTCAAAACCGACATTGCCCTAGCCTATAACCAGAATGCTGAAAGAATAAACGGCACTTTCTTCAACGATTCGGTAAGCCAGCCCTATAAATCCATGGAGTTTGCCTGGATGCATTATATCCTGACAGATGAGGTGTCTTTCTCGGCTTTATTGATGAACCTTGACAAACAAAACCGTGCCGATTCCCTCCTTTCACATTTGCAAACTCTTGGAGCTAATGCATTCCTGAAAAATAAAAAAGTTTCTGCCACTGCCAGTTTTTATTACCAAACGGGCCGTGCCGACCTTAAAACAAAAGCCTCGCAGAAAACCAGCGCCTGGATGGTCTCAGCATATGGAAATTATTCCATCAGTAAAAAGTTCATCGCCGGAATCGGAAGTGATTATTTAAGCGGAAAGGGTATGGATAACAGCACGCCGACTGTTACAAACTTCAATCCATTATATGGAACCCACCATAAATTTTATGGTAACATGGACTATTTCTATGTTTCGAGTCCGCATAAAAATACAGGCTTATGGGACAGCTACATCAGTACATCCTTAAAACCCGCAGCCAATACAACTTACCAGTTAACATTCCATCATTTTGAAGCAGCCGAAAAAATCATTGACTACAAAGGCAGGAAAGTCAATTCAGTTTTGGGTAATGAGGCAGATCTTAGTTTCCAGCATCAATTGCATAGCGGTATCAAAATTTCTGGTGGTTATTCACAAATGTTTACCGCAACATCAATGAAATATGTAAAAAATATACCTGATAATCAAACTATGAAACCCAATCAGAATTGGATATGGTTATCATTAAATATTCAGCCGGAAATTTTACTATTCAAAAAAACTATTGAATAAATCCTTATAAACAACAATGAATTGTTTCACTTAATAAAAACTAAAATGAAAAAGACCTGGTTAATTTTTATGGTTGCTGCTGCAATAGCAAGTACGCAAACAGCCTGCAAGAACAACACTGCTTCATCTTCCGGCACTTCCAATATTGATACTGTCATTACCGGCGAGGTGGTTGCAGAACTAACGGATGCACCGCTTGTACCGAAACCGCTGACCTATACATCGCCAAAAAGGGTAAAGATAGAACTGGAAGTCATTGAAAAAGTAATGAAAATTGCCGACAGCACAGATTATACTTTCTGGACATTTGGCGGCGGTGTTCCGGGGAAATTTATCAGAGTAAGGCAAGGTGATCTGGTTGATTTTACACTTAAAAATGCTGCTGACAGCAAAGTATCGCATAATATAGACTTACATGCTGTAACCGGACCAGGCGGTGGCGCTGAGGCAACAGCTACCGCACCCGGTCAATCAACACGTTTTCAATTCCGCGCATTAAATCAGGGGCTGTACGTTTACCATTGCGCTACTGGCCCGGTAGGTATGCACATTGCCAATGGCATGTACGGTTTAATATTGGTAGAGCCACAGGGCGGAATGCCAAAAGTGGATAAAGAATATTATTTGATGCAGGGTGATTTTTATACTAAAGGAAAGTATGGAGCAAAAGGATTACAGGATTTTGATGAAACTAAAGCGATTGAAGAACACGCCGATTATGTCCTTTTCAATGGCAGGGTTCGTTCAACAACCGGTCCTAATGCCCTAACTGCAAAGGTGGGCGAAACAGTGAGATTGTACGTTGGAAACGGCGGTCCCAATCTGGTTTCCTCTTTCCATGTGATTGGAGAAATTTTTGATAATGTTTATATCGAAGGCGGACAAGCGATGAACAAGGATGTGCAAACAACTTTAATTCCCGCCGGTGGCTCTACTATTGTTGAAATGAAACTCCAGGTTCCGGGTATGCTTAATGTGGTTGACCATGCTATATTCCGTGCTTTCAATAAAGGAGCGATAGCTCAGATAAAAGTGTCCGGCGATGAAAATCCTTCAATTTTTAAAAAATTAAAACAATAAAAAATATTTACAATGATGATTTATAATATCATATTAGGATGAGGTATTTATTAATCATATTGATTTTAACTGCTTTCTTCGGGGCTTCATACGCTCAGAAGAAAGCAGTTAATTCTGAAAAAAAAATGCTTCTTGTACATAAAGGGAAATATGAACCTTTCTTCGTTACTAAAAGCAATAAACCAATACCGGTAGAGGCCTTTAAAATGGATGAAACCGCGGTTACCAACGCAGAATTTCTTGAATTTGTAAAAGCCAAACCCGAATGGCGTAAATCAAGGGTGAACAGATTGTTTGCTGATACTAATTATCTAAGGCATTGGGAAAGCGACTTATCCATCGGAAAACCAAATCAGAATATATACAATTCTCCGGTAGTAAATGTATCGTGGTTTGCCGCTAAGGCTTATTGCCAGTGGAAAAATAAAAGGCTTCCTACGGTAGCAGAATGGGAATTTGCAGGAATGGGGGCACCAAAAAATATTAAATATTCTACACTGACCGACTATGTATTAAATTGGTATAAAAGACCAAATCTTCCTGTATTACCCAATATAAAAACAACTTACCAGAATATTTATGGATTGTATGATATGCATGGATTAATCTGGGAATGGACTTTTAATTTCAACAGCTACATCACTTCTTCAGATTCCCGCGGAAACAATTCTGATGATCAGAAACTATTTTGTGCTGCAGGTTCCCTGAATGTTGTTGACAAGACGGATTATGCCGGTTATCTCCGGTTCAGCTATCGCGGAAGTTTAAAAGGAAATTATTGCATTGCAAATCTTGGGTTTCGCTGTGCAAAGAATATTATTTGACAAACAAAAAATATTAAAAGAACAATCATGAAACGATTAATTCTATTAACATTATTCATATCAACATTATATAGTTGTACTAATAATACACCTCCAAATGAGACTGCAGGCACATCTAACATAGCTCCTGATAAGACCGCAAGCCCGTCCTGTTGCAAACCTTCTAATAAAGGATCAGGTGTAAGCACCATTCCTTTAGAAAGCATTTTCATGCTGGATGATATTTTTAAAACGCAGCATGATAGCAATTTTCAATTAGCCTCACTGAAAGGAAAACCAACTGTTGTTGGTATGATATTTACAAATTGCACCTATGCTTGTCCGCGCTTAACTGAGGACATTAAAAATATTTTCAAAAATCTGGGCAATAAAAAGGATAAAGTAAATTTTGTTCTGATCAGTTTTGATACGGAAAGAGATAATCCGAAACAATTGGAAAAATTTGCCAATGACATGGGTTTAGATGCAGACTGGGTTTTATTACAAGGCAGCGAACAAACCGTCAGAACTTTGTCGGTATTATTAAATGTTCAGTTTGAGAAGGATGCAGATGGAAATTTTTCTCATAGTAACCTGGTTTCAGTGTTAGATAACAGTGGGGTTTTAAAATATCAAAAGGAAGGCCTGGAGGCCGAACATAAAGAAACCATTAACACATTGCAAAAGTTGATACTATAGAATTAAACAGGAGTTATATTTTATTTTTATAGTGGCCTCTTTTATTGTGTGTTTTTGGGTTTCATTTTCCAGGTTCAAAAATATTTCATCTGCCTGCTGCTGAGCAAAATCTTCATACAACTGTTTTACTCTAAATTTTGTAAGCTCTATAAAACAGATCAGGTTGTAATGAATGATTATTTAAACAGGCTCTGGAGCAGACCGGCGGACAATCCGCTGTTTGGGATGTTAGCCTGCACATCACTGGCAGGAGCATTGGTTTCGAGTGCCGGTGAGGGATGGCAAATGTATTTAATCACTGTACTATTTATAATTTAGTGTTGAGAAACCAGTGATTTGATCGGCAATAGATCACAATAGTTCGATAGGAAGTAGCCCTTGCCTTTCTCATAATAGTCGATAGCACTGCTGTATTTATTGTATTAATCCTGCAATATTTCAGACTATCCATCACTTTCCTTATAACCGTACCCCTCTCTGAATTATATAAACTTTTCATTTTATTATATAATAATGTAAACTATTTGATAAGTATCTTTGTTAGATCAATTCAACTTAGAAGTATTGTATTTTTAATGAGAGTTTCATCCATACAGTTTAAAGCAGCTTTCTTGCTATTCGTATTCTCCCTGAGTACGATTGTAGGATTCGCTTGCTCTGTAGGATTAAATATGACCATTCCTGATGATCACCACAAAGAACTGGCCACTCATCAACAAAAAAGCCATGAGCATGGCAAACCCCATGAGCATGATGCTTCTGCTGATCATCATCAGAATCCTGCAAGTCATCACGAAAATCCGGCAACTCATCACTCGAAACAGGCTGATCATCATAAACAAGTAAACAATCTCCAGGAAAACACGGAGGATGATTGCTGTAAAGATGAAGTGGCTAAATTTGAAAAGAGTGATAAGCGTACTCCGCAATCCTTCAATTACAACCTTCAGGCTCCGTTTGTCTCTGTAATAAGCAGTTCCCTCTGTAATATTGATGCCATAGCATCTTATATACATACACCCAGTAATAAATTTTTTGTACGCAATCACCATCCACCAATCGCGGACACCCGCATAGCTATTCAGAGCTTCCTGATTTGATTTTTTGTTTCATTTTTTGTTTCTCATGGTCATTATTTGAGCCATGCAAGTAATTATTTGCTTTAAACATTCAAATCAATTCAAAATGAAAAAGATACTTTTTATAGTTGCATTCATTGCAACCGGGCTGGTGCAAACTTATGCACTGGATAAATTACCCCTGCACGCAGACCTGCTTACCCACTATTATGCAATTAAAGATGCTTTAGTTGCTAGCAAGGCTGATCTTGCGGCAACTCATGCTGCTGAATTTGTTAAAGCAGCAACTTCTGTTGATTCTAAAAACCTTCCTGATGCCAAGCGGGCATCACTGATTAAGGATGCTTCTGCTATTGCCAGCGCAAAAGATCTCAAAAAGCAAAGGGAATATTTCTCCGCTCTCTCAGAGAATATGTTTGCTTTAGCTAAATCTACAAAACTCAGTACTGAGCCGGTTTACAGAGCCTATTGCCCCATGGCCAAGGCAGGCTGGCTGAGTAATTCTTCGGCGATTAAGAATCCCTATTACGGTAGTGCTATGCTCACCTGCGGGAAGGTTGTAGAAACCTTTAAATAATTTCAATCAAATAAGGTCATAGGTGCATTGTAACCTATGGCATTACTTTGGATTCAATTCATTAATTCATTAACTTCTAGGACTATTCTGTCACTTTTTATAAAGAAGTGTCGCCGGTAGAACTAATCTTTTAAAACTAAAATCATGAAAACAATCATATTGAGCTTAACACTGTTATCAATTCTTTTTGTTGCCTGCAACAATGATGGATCTGATAAGGAAGTTTCTGACAGCACCGCATCAGCGGGGACTATAGATAAGCAAACAACCGAAAATAAAATGCCCGCCAGTAAAATATTGACTGGCTACCTTAAGCTCAAAAATGCGCTTACAAATGACAATGATCAAGAATCTGCTGCAGCTGCAACGGAATTAGCTAAAGCCTTTGAGGATATGGATAAAACCGCATTAAATGCTGAACAGAGTCAAGTGTATATTGATGTAAAAGCCGATGCCATCGAGCATGCCGAACACATTGCAGCTAATGCTGGTAATATCGTTCATCAGCGTGTGCATTTTGAAACTTTAAGCGAGGAAGTATATGAACTTGTCAAAGCAACCGGAGCAGGACAAAAGCTTTATTATACTAACTGCCCTATGTACAATAATAATAAAGGTGCTAACTGGTTGAGCGAAACCAAAGAGGTAAAGAACCCTTATTTGGGACTGGCCATGTCAACATGCGGTTCGGTAAAGGAAGAGCTTAATTAAATTCGATGAGCAGAATAAAAATAGGATTAATTCTCTTATTGGTTATTCTGGTAGCTATTCAGTTTGCTCAGCCTCCACGCAATCAAAGCATGCAGGTTTCAACTGCGGGAATAGCCACCGTAATTCATGTGCCGGATCATGTGCAAGCTATTTTGCAGAATTCCTGCTATGACTGCCATAGTAACAATACCCGTTATCCATGGTATGCCACACTGCAGCCCGGCGCCTGGTGGATGGCATCGCATATAAAAGAAGGGAAACAGGAATTGAATTTTGATGAGTTTGGGAGCTATACCAAGCGCAGGCAGGTCAGCAAGCTAAAGGCTATACAGGGTTCGATTGAAGATGAAAGCATGCCCCTCCCGTCTTATACTTTTATTCACAGGGGTGCAAGTCTTTCAAAAACGGATCAAAAACTGTTAAAGGACTGGATAGAGCTATCCAGAAATGAAATTTCCAAATAAAATAATTATGAATAAGCTGCTACTATTACTGATCATCATGCTTTGTTTCCAGCAAAGGCTGTATGCGGCACATGCAGGGCATTCAGTGTTCGAGTCAATAAAGCAGGTTGTTTATACCTGCCCCATGCATCCCGAGGTGAAATCCGGCAAACCGGGTAACTGCCCCAAATGCGGGATGAAACTTGTGGTTCAGAAAGCAAAAAGCACCAAACCATCTGCGCCCGCCGCGGTTAAAAAAACTTTGCCAGCTAAAACGGATAATATGGATGGCATGACCATGCCGGCAAAAAAAGAAGTCGTTCCGATCGAACCCAAACCTGTTACAGACCCATCTGGGGAACATCAAAACATGATTATGCCTTCTAAAGACAGTGATGAAGCTATGGAGGACATGGAGGCTATAAAAACGGCCAAAGCTAACCTTGGCCCCATTAAAACCATTCCCAATAATACTCTGCCACGAACCATACGGTATGACTTATATATAGCCGATACCATAGTGAATTTTACAGGTAAATCAAAACGTGCTATTGCGGTTAACGGGCAGATCCCGATGCCAACTTTAACGTTTACCCAGGGAGATACAGCCGAAATTTATGTACATAATAATTTAAAGGAAGAAACATCCCTGCATTGGCATGGTTTATTTTTACCAAACAAAATGGATGGCGTGCCCTTTCTTACTCAAATGCCTATTAAACCTGGTGCAACCTATCTGTATAAGTTTCCTATAGTGCAACATGGAACGCATTGGTACCATAGCCATTCTGGCTTGCAGGAACAAATCGGCATGTACGGTTCTTTCATTATGAATAAAAGAAAGGAATGGGACATTCCTACTATTCCTGTTGTATTAAGTGAATGGACGGATATGAAACCGGAAGAAGTGCATCGCAGCCTCAAGAGCGCTACCGATTGGTTTGCCATTCAAAAAGGTGCTACGCAAAGCTATGCAGAAGCTTTACGGACAGGACATTTTATGACAAAAGTGGCTAATGAATGGAAGCGCATGAATGCCATGGATGTAAGTGACGTGTATTATGATAAATTTTTAATCAACGGGAAAAATCAGAATGAACAGCCACAATTTAAAGCTGGTGACAAAGTAAGGCTGCGTATAGCCAATGGTGGCGCATCCGATTATTTCTGGCTAACCTATTCTGGTGGTAAAATAACGGTGGTAGCTACAGATGGAAATGATGTTGAACCCGTTGAAGTTGACAGGTTGATCATCGCGGTATCCGAAACATATGATGTAGTGGTGACCATTCCCGAAAATAAGAGTTACGAATTCCTGGTAACACCAGAAGACCGTACCAAATCGGCGTCACTGTGGCTGGGTAAAGGGAGAAAAGTGCCAGCTACTAAACTGCCAAAGCTGAAATATTTTGCCGGGATGAAAATGATGAATGAGATGATGGACATGAAGGGCAATATGATCGAAATGGAGGGTATGAATATGCAGAACCAGATCATGGATATGAACACGGTGATGTATCCGGAAATAACGGGAGAGGAAAAACCAAAGCCTGCTTCCTCACTATCAACGGAGACCATGGATAAGCAGGATACTCTGAAAGACCATGATATGAACACGATGCAAAGGCCCAATAATAATAGCATGCCAGACATGAATAGGGAGGTTGAAAGCTCTGATATTGTTACGCTTAATTACAACATGCTCCGTGATCCTGAAAAAACAACACTATCTAAAGGACCGTGGAAAGAATTGAAGTTCGATCTTACCGGCAACATGAACAGGTATGTCTGGACCTTAGACAATAAAACCGTTTCAGAAAGCGATAAGATCCTGATCAAAAAAGGCGAAAATGTACGGATCATCATGTTCAACAATAGTATGATGCGCAACCCTATGCACCTGCACGGGCATGATTTCAGGGTTCTGAATGAACAGGGCGAAAATGCACCGATGAAAAATATTATCGATATTATGCCGATGGAGCGGGATACCATTGAATTTGCCGCTACAGAACCCGGGGGCGATTGGTTTTTCCATTGCCATATACTGTACCACATGATGAGCGGTATGGGCAGGGTTTTCAGTTACCAGGATACACTGGTTGACAAGACCAACATTACCGACCCCAAGGTGGCT
The DNA here is from genome assembly GCA_036677005.1 of Pedobacter sp. Classification (GTDB taxonomy): domain Bacteria; phylum Bacteroidota; class Bacteroidia; order Sphingobacteriales; family Sphingobacteriaceae; genus Daejeonella. Next base: position 147,296 of record JAKFBV010000016.1, on the reverse strand, counting down.
AAGCGCGGATTAAATTCAGACGACAGACAATTCCACCTAATGGCGCAAATCGGCCTGGAAAGTAATGGAAGCGATGGTGAGCTTATGTTTGCCAGTACGCGCTGGCAAGTCAATTCCATTTGGCATTTAGGTACCAGTGCCAGAATGGGATATGAAAGTGAAACGATGATTGGCCGCTATATTGGCCGGAACCAATGGCTCTTTCCGTATGTTGGATTTGATTATCATTATAAAAAGTTCAATCCCAATGAAAAAAATATTTTTGGCTCTGACTCCCGAAATATGTTTGGTCAGGTCAGCAACAAGGAAAACAGGAAAACGCTAGTGGCTGGTTTTGCTTATACGCTGCCTATGCTGTTAATTGCCGATACACGCATTGATGGTAATGGCAAATTGCGTTTTCAGTTAGGGCGTGAAGATATTCCTGTATCTAAAAGGGTGAGGGCTAATTTTATGTTTAACACCGATAAGGAATATGCCGCTGGCCTTAGATATATCCTTGGCAAGTATCTATCACTTTCCAGTCATTATGATAGTGATATGGGCCTGGGTGGTGGATTGACGATAACCTATTAATTGATTTGATTAACATAAACGCTAAAAACCCCATAGAAAAGGATGAAGCTCTTAATCAAAAATATGGTCAGTCTTCGCTGCAAAATGATAGTGAAGTCTGAGTTAGAAAAATTGCTTGTGCATTTCACTACTGTGGAACTGGGTGAAGTGGAAATCAGGGGAAAACTCGGTGCAAGGAAACAAAAGCAGCTCAAAAACGCTTTACGAAAGTATGGTCTTGAGCTGATGGAGGATAAAAAAAGTATCCTGATTGAAAAAATAAAAAATATAGTTATTGAAAGGATCCATTATAATGATGAATCCCTTAAAACTAATTTCTCCGATTACCTGAGTGAAAAATTAAAATATGATTATCATTATCTCTCTAATCTTTTTTCTGAAGTGAAAGGTACCACCATAGAACATTATATTATCTCGCATAAAATTGAACGTGCAAAAGAACTCCTGATTTATAATGAACTGACACTTACTGAAATTGCCTTTAAACTTCATTACAGCAGTGTAGCACATTTATCCAACCAATTTAAAAAAGTTACAGGCTTAACTCCTTCTTTTTTTAAAAAGATGAAACATAAAAGGCTTATTGAATATGAAAATTTGTGAATAGACTTACTTTATCCTATTCATAATCAGTTTTAAATCAGTAAATTGTGTAATTTTTTTCTTCAATTGTGTAAGGCTTATTCTTTTTAATAAACAGAACTTTACTTTCAGCAGAGCATAAATTGAAGGAGAATCTAAACGAGATGATCAGTAAGAGTTGGAGAAAGAAAAAGCACATTTATTGTTGAGATCATTGATTATGCCCCTCCTGCTACTGTGCAGAGCAAAACGATTATTAAAAACACAACAGGGAGTATGATTGTTTCTTCATTAGATACCGGTGAAGGATTAGCCAGGGAAACTCTCTCTTCGACTATTATATTCAGATAATTGACGGAGCTGCCGAACTTACTATTAAGGGTAAGAAATACAAGCTTAGATTAGGAGGGGGCATAATTATCCCCACTCATACAAAACCTAAATTCAATGCCAATGAGCAATTCAAAATGATCTCTATAATTATCAAAAGCGGTTATGAAGATTAATCACACACTAAATAATTAAACAATGGGCAAACATATTATTTGGATGATTATCGGTTGTACAGTTCCCCTGCTGCTGATTTTACTTCTGCCATTATTTGGCATTACCGGGAACTACTCATTTCTTACATTCATTGTGTTGATGTTTGCCTGCCATCTGCTCATGCCGATGCATCACGGGAGACATGGCCGGGATGTCCATAAAGAAAATTCTGAAACTATTAAAACAGATGACCATGAATCACATCAACATTAGAAAATTCGGATTGGCATTCGGTATTACGGGAGCATTGCTATACTTCGGTTGCGCTTTGGTCATGCTCCTATTGGGTCAGGACAGCACTGTAAAATTTTTCAATACCTTACTTCATGGCATAGATGTTTCTTCCATAATAAGAATGGACATGGCACCTGTGGAAGTATTACTAGGTCTTGTACAAACATTTGTTCTTAGTTGGCTGATTGGTTCTTGCATTGCAGGCATTTACAATGCGACTATAAAATAAAAAGGAAAAAATCATGAAAATACTTCTGGCTACAGATGGCTCTGCGCACAGCAAAGCAGCGGTTGAGGAGGTTGCCCGCAGGCCATTTCCGCTCAACACGAAAGTACGTATTGTTTCTGCTTACGAAAGGACTCCGCTAATAACGGCTATGGGTCCAATGGGTGTGTCGCAAGATTATTATACTGAAGCCGACCTCCATGCTTTAAAAGCGGCAGAGAATACAACCGAAAATGCAGCGAAAATTTTGCGTAAGAAAAACCCCGCATTAACTATAACAACCATTGTTATTGAAGGTTCTCCAAAGAGCGTCATCCTCAAAGAAGCTGAAACATTCCGTGCTGATTTGATTGTCGTTGGCTCTCATGGCCATGGGGTTGTCGAACGCTTTCTGCTGGGTTCGGTTTCTCAGTCGGTGGCAGTGCATGCAAAATGTTCTGTGGAGATTGTACGTAAATAAAATTTTCGGGCAGCATCGGACTTGAAGAAAGATTTTAAAATCAAAAATTATGAAAATACTACAAAAAATTACATTGGCGATTGCTTTAATTACTCTGTTCGCATCCTGTCAGTCTGCAAAACAAATTCTTTCAAAATCGGACTCGAGAAATGAAATTATCACCGCAATTGCTAATGATCCTGATATGTCGAAAGCGATGATGGAAGCCATGATGAACAGCAAAAACGGTAAAATGATGATGCAGGAAAATGAAAAGATGAAAATGATGATGGACAATCATGGTATGATGATGAAGATGATGAAAGATAATCCCGGTATGATGAAAAACATGACGGAAGCAGCTAAAAGTGACACCAGTATGATGTCCTCAATGTGTAAATCCATGATGGGAAATCAGCAAATGATGAATATGATGCAAAAGATGAAGGGAAAAAATGGGAAAATGGATAAAAAAACTGAAAATAAAGAGGATCCTAAATCACATCATTAAGAATATTTTTAAAAACATTAAAAGTTAAAGCTATGATGAACAACAATGGGGATTACTATTACTGGGGAATGCATGCGGGAGGGTGGTTTTTTATTCTTGTAATTGTAATATTGGGATTGTTTTTTTATTCCCGTAAAAGAAAATAAGCAGGACATTTTTCAAATCAAATTATTTCAAGAAATAAATAACAATCAACGGGGCTTTATTTTAGCAAAAGCCTTAAAGGAAGTTTCGAAAATGCCATTCTAAAGGTTACCGAAGGCCTCTGTGCTGAATTGAGGCTTTGTATTGTTGCCTCGTAGCAGAAATTCTCCCCAGCGTGTCTAAGCCCTTCCTGCCGCAGAGAGGATCTGGACGCTGCGCAGGGGGAAAATATAATTGTAATCAATAATAATCAAATCATTAATAATTTAAAATTATGTTCTACAATAGCAATTTTTGGGGAATGCACCTGATATGGTGGTTCATTTGGTTTATCTTACTTTTTTGGATTTTCGCAACGCCTTATGATGTTCCCGGACAGCGAAAGAAGAAAGATTCTCCTCTTGACATTTTACAGAAACGGTTTGCTTCAGGACAAATCACAACCGAAGAATATCAGGAGAAGAAAAAAATTCTTGAAAAAGATTCAGCAAAGCAAAGCTAAATCAACGGTATGACGATCTATATGCAAGCAGAGTGAGATGAGCTTTTTTACGCGTATATAGTAGATAATCAGGCTATTGGAATACCCGAGACTATAGATGCCATAGGGGCATTGACAGGAATTGAAAGTTCAGCGGAACGTTCAATAGCCGCAACAAATAAAAGCTTAGGGATCATTTAAAATTCGATTTTATGAGTAACTACGATAATATCCTCAGGAATCTGGGAAATAAGGCTTCTTATTACCTGGAACATGTTTGTGAAAAAATACCCAAAGATGACCTGCAGCTTCCGGAAGCAGCAGTTATCGATAAAGTATTTGCCAATAGCGACCGGAATCCTCAGACCCTTAAAAGTCTTTCCCAGTTATATAACCATGGGAATCTCAAACAAACGGGATACCTGAACATATTGCCTGTAGACCAGGGGATAGAGCATAGTGCATTGTTTTCCTTTTACAAAAATCCAGTCTATTTCGATCCCGGAAAAATTATACAGCTTGCCATTGAAGGAGGTTGCAATGGTGTGGCTTCTACTTTTGGAGGTTTAGGTTTATATGCCAGAAAATATGCACACAAAATTCCATTTATAGTTAAAATCAATCATAATGAATTATTAACCTATCCAAACAAGTATGATCAAACCTTGTTCGGCACAGTAAAAGAAGCCTGGAATTTGGGGGCCACCGCGGTAGGGGCTACCGTTTACTTTGGATCAAAAGAAAGCAGCAGGCAATTAAATGAAATTGCAGAGGCATTTTACGAAGCACATAGCCTCGGATTGGCTACAATTCTGTGGTGTTACACCCGGAATGATTCCTTCAGTACAAAAGAAGAAGATTATAATACTTCTGCTGATTTAACCGGACAGGCGAATCATTTAGGTGTCACTATACAGGCAGATATTATTAAACAGAAATTACCTACAACTAATTACGGGTTTAAAAATATCAAATTTGGTAAATATAATGATGTTATGTACGATGCGCTATCTACCCCGCATCCCATCGACCTTTGCAGGCTACAGGTAGCCAATTGTTATATGGGTAAAATCGGATTAATTAATTCGGGCGGAGGCTCAATTGAGGCAACCGATTTAAGTGAAGCTATTAAATCGGCGATTATTAACAAACGGGCCGGGGGCTCAGGGTTGATTATGGGAAGAAAAGCTTTTCAGAAACCTTTTAACGATGGTGTTGAGCTTTTGCACGAAGTACAACAGGTTTATTTAGAAAAGAAAATAACAATAGCATAAACAGCCCTAAGAGGTTCGGTAATAAATAATAATAAGGTCTTGGGCAAAAATTAAATCATATCGGCGTATTCACTTCTGGAGGTGATTCTCCGGGGATGAATGCTTTATGAACTTTTGAAGATGTTTGGTAGTTAAGCGATTTATTTAATGTTAGAAGTTGTTAAGCTAGGAATTATACTTAACCCCGCAGAATAATGATGTAAATCACTATAATTCGTAAACAATATCATTGCCTGTTTATTGAAATAATAGAAGATTTAGTTTAATTTTCTAATTGTAATGATTGAAAAAATTATTGCCTGGTCTATTCATAACCGTTTTTTTGTCTGGTTAGGGATTGCTTTGATCGCGATAGGTGGTTTTTTTTCCATTAAGGAAATGCCTGTGGATGCGATCCCTGATCTTTCCGAAAACCAGGTAATCATTTACACGGAATACATGGGCAGAAACCCTGCCATTATGGAAGACCAGATTACTTATCCCCTGGTTTCCAACCTGCAGGGTATTCCAAAAATCAAATCTATCCGGGCGGCTTCCATGTTTGGTATGAGCTTCATTTTCGTTGTGTTTGATGACGGTGTAGATGAGTATTGGGCACGTACAAGAGTATTAGAACGACTGAATTATGCCCAGCGCTTTTTACCACAGGGCGTAACCCCCACTTTAGGCCCTGATGGAACAGGCCTAGGTCATGTATTCTGGTACACCCTTGATGGTGATGGTTACAACCTTGGAGAACTCCGGGCCTTGCAGGACTGGTATGTGAAATTTGCCTTACAGAATGTAGAAGGGGTAAGCGAAGTGGCTTCCTTTGGGGGATTTCAAAAACTTTATCAGGTAACGATTGATCCTCATAAGTTAATTTATTACGGTGTTCCCCTAATGGCTATTACCCGTGCTGTTTCAGCTAATAACCGTGATGTAGGAGGCAGCCTCTATGAAATGAACTCCACTGGTTATCTGATAAGAGGTCAAGGCTATATTACCGGTCTGGAAGATATAAAGGATATCTCAATTGGTACATACAAATCAATTCCCATTTTTCTGAGTGATGTTGCAGATGTACAAATGTCGCCCGATCTGCGATTGGGTATTGTGGAAGAAAATGGAGAAGGTGAGGTTGTGGGAGGCATTGTAGTGATGCGTTTTGGAGAAAACGCCAAAGATGTTATTGAACGGACAAAGGAGAAGATGATGGAGGTAGAAAAAGGGCTGCCTGCCGGCGTAAAATTTAAAACGGCTTATGACCGCAGTGATCTGATTCTTGCATCTATTGAAACATTGACGGAATCGCTCTGGCAAATGATATTGATCGTCTCTATTGTGGTCATCATTTTCTTATTCAGCATCCGAAGCGGACTGATTGCCATTGCTTGCATCCTCTTATCTATTCTTATCGGTTTTATCCTGATGCAACTGTTTGGCGTAACCTCCAACATCATGTCACTTGGAGGAATCGCCCTGGCCATCGGCGATGTGGTTGACCCGGGAATTGTAATGGCCGAAAATGCATACAGATCTTTAACAAACCGTGTTTTAAAAAACCAGGGGACAAATTAGTATGTCAACAGATAAAGTAAAAACGGAAAAAGAACGGATTGGCAATACAAATGAAATTTCCGATGAGGAGCGTGTTGCGATTATTAAAGAATCATCCCGTATGGTAGGCCGTGCTGTTTTTTTCTCTGTCCTCATTATGATTATTTCTTTTGCGCCAATTTTATTCTTAACCGGGCAGGAAAAAAAGTTGTTTTCTCCCCTGGTGCTAACTAAAACTTTTTCACTGATTGGCGCTGCCATTCTTGCTATTACTGTAGCCCCCATGCTAATCCGTACTTTTATGAAGGGTAAGCTCATACCCGAAAGTCGAAATCCGGTATCCAATTTTTTTGTCACCCTCTATAAACCCGTTGCCCGTTTTTGTCTTACCTGGCGCAAAACGGTTCTGGCTGCCTGTCTTGTATTACTGATCGGCAGTATTCCATTAGTTACCAACCTGGGAACAGAGTTTATGCCACCCCTGGATGAAGGTTCCTTATTGCTCATGCCCGTTACACTACCGGATGTTTCCAATTCTGAAGCCAAAAGAATTGTGCAATTGCAGGATAAGATTATCAAAGGTTTTCCCGAAGTGGAGAATGTATTGGGTAAAGCAGGGCGTGCCTATACTGCAACAGATAATTCGCCTATTAGCATGATTGAGACAATCATCATTTTAAAGCCTAAAAATTTATGGCGTGAGGGCTTGACTAAAGAAAAACTGATCGCTGAAATGAATGAAAAAATTCAGATACCTGGTGTAGTTGTAGGATGGACACAACCTATTATAAACCGTATAAATATGCTATCTACAGGTATCCGGACCGATGTTGGTATTAAAATATATGGTAAAAATCTGGACAGCATATATAATATTGGCAGACAAGTAGAAAACACCATTAAAGGTATTGAAGGTTTGGAGGATTTATATGTGGAGCAGCTTACAGGCGGTAAATACCTCGATATAAAAATACGGCGACGTGACATAGCCCGCTATGGCCTGAATGTGGATGATGTAAATATGGTAATTGAGAGCGCATTGGGTGGGATGATCCTGACTACTACCGTTGAAGGCAGGGAGCGTTTTAACGTTAATTTGCGCTTAGCGCAGGATTACCGGAATGATATTGATGAAATAAAAAGAATTCCCATTCAAACCATGAATTACGGTGTGGTTCCGCTTTCAGCAGTTGCTGATATAAAAATTACAGAAGGGCCGCCCATGATCAATTCTGAAAATGCCATGCTGAGGGGCACCGTGCTGTTTAATGTCCGGGGAAGGGACATGGGTAGTGTAGTAAAAGAAGCAAAGCAGCGGGTGGATGATGCTTTTAAAAAGCTGCCACAAGGTTATTATGTTGAATGGAGTGGACAGTATGAGAACCAGGTGCGGGCTAACCAACGCCTCAGTATCATTATTCCTATAGTTTTACTGATTATCGCTTTTATTCTCTTCATTACTTTTCACTCCTACAAGGCAGTTTTAATGGTTTTTATAAGTGTTCCTGTAGCACTTATCGGGGGAGTTTACTCCTTGTATTTTTATAATGTAAACTTCTCGGTAGCTGTTGCTGTAGGCTTTATTGCCCTTTTTGGCGTTGCGGTAAGTACCGGTGTTCTGATGATCTCCTATATGAACGATACTGTTAAAAAACTGGTGCAGGAAAAGGGAAACAGTTCTAAAACCATCAGCCTTCCCGTGCTTAAAGAAGCTATCCTTTTTGGGGCAACACAAAGGGTACGGCCCCTGCTAATGACTGTTCTGGCTAACATTCTGGGTTTGATTCCGGTGCTGGCTTCAACAGGAACAGGAAGTGACATAATGAAACCTATCACTATTCCCTTTGTATTTGGGTTAATAACTGCCACCCTTTTCGTGTTGATCGTACTGCCGGTTATTTATAACCTGGTAAGAGAGTGGGAATTAAAAAAGAATGGGAAAATGGAAGTGCTGGAGATGGGTGAATAATATATGGGATATGACCATGAAAAAAATAATTCCAATACTATTTGGGCTATTAGTTATAGCCAGTTCAACTACAGCTCAGGATGTTGTCCGTCTTTCTCTGCCGGATGTTCTCAGTGAGATTGATAAATCATATCCCTTATTGCGGCTTTATCAAAACCGGATCAATGGCATCAAAGCTCTTGCAGAGGGTGCGAAAAGCTGGATGCCGCCTACTGTTTCGCTTGCAATTGACAAGTTCCCCTATCAATTGGGGATGATCAAAGAAAATTCACCCATGAACCAGGCTGGTATCATGTTTTCGGTTGAACAAATGATACCAAATTCTTCGAAGCTCAACGCAAAGCGGGATTATATTCTTTCACAGCAAGAGATATCCGGCAATGAAGCAGAATGGGAAAAGAATGTCCTGCACTATACCGCAAGGCTTTATTATTACCGCCGTTATACGGCAGAAAAGAAATTGAAACTGCTTAGTGAATATAGTGAACTGTTACAAATGTTCATCAAAACCGCGAAAGATAAATATGTTTACAATCAGTCTGATTTACCTGCCATATTTAAAGCGGAGGCTGCATATAGTGAATTGAAAAATATGGAGGCAATGCTGCTTTCGCAGATTGCAGAAGGTACTATTGGAATTAATACTTTGTTGAGCAGGGATGTAAATGCACCTTTTTTAATTGATACAGTTCTTCAGCCAAAAGACTACAAAACTGATTTTTTGAATACTGCTGATACTTCTTTCCTCAGCCGTAGTGACATCCTTGCTGTTGAAAGCCGGATTCGCTCCATGCAAAGCAATCAGCGGTTAGCGGCCACCGGCTCAAAGCCTGATTTTGGCATCCGGGTTGGTCATGCCCAAATGTTTGGCATGCCTGACCAGTTTTCAATTATGGGGATGATCACAATACCGATAGCTCCCTGGTCATCCCGTATGTACAAGTCTGAGGTACGTGCCATGGATTTTGAAATCGAAGCTATGGAAAATGAATGGGCTACTATGCGGCTGATGACCAGGCAGATGATCCGTGAAAGGATTACGATGCTAAACTATGAAAACCTGCAGTTGCAGAATTTAGATACTAGTATTATACCTGCCTACCGGAAAAACCTGGAAAGTAACCTGATTGCCTATCGCCAAAACACAGGAACTTTTTTTGTGCTGCTGGATGCCTGGAACATGTTGTTGATGAAAGAAATGGAACGTACAGACAAACTCGGGCAGGTATTTACCCTTCAGGCAGAATACGAATACCAGGGGGAAATAAAATAAGTCATGGAAAAAGGCAATCTATATAATAACTACCAATTACCCGCCTTCGGCCTGGTCTTTTTCTTGCTGTTAATAGTTTCCTGCAATTCAAAACCCAATGATCAGGAGCATGTCGGAAAACATACAACTGGAAAGGATAGTATTTCAGGTATGGATAAAAATTCTGAGATGGCAGATCATAAGCAAATGGGAGCTTTGAATAAAAAGGAGAATGGGGGGATGAAGAATATGAATCATGCTGAAGATTCAGTTGATGAAACGTTTTGGAGCAGGTTGCCCGCCAATCAAACTGTTATTTCAAAACAAGCGGCAGTTTCAGTGAAAGACAGCAGCCAGCAATATAATATTAGCGGGAATGGGTATGTTACGTTTGACCTTCGCAGAAACCGAAAGATCTCCGTCAGGATCGGTGGACGCATTGAGCGGCTTTATGTAAAATACAATTATCAGTATATACGAAAAGGGGAAAAAATAATGGAGATATACAGCCCGGAATTAAATACCTACATTTCAGAATACCTTTATATACAGCGCAAAAGCAATGACCCCGTATTGCTGGACAAAGCAAAACAGAAGTTGTTACTGCTTGGATTGACAAGGGACCAAATACGGAAGATTGATCAAAGCGGTGCCGCACCTTTTACCATAACTATCTACAGTCCCTTTGAAGGATATATATTATCCAATCCATCAGCTACTGGCGGCGGCATGGGTGACCCAAATACCCCGGGTGGCATGGGCAACGGAATGAATAATTCGCCTACAGTGAATTCCACTGACATTCCCGGCACCTCCTTACCTGATAACAGCATAAGAGAAGGTATGTATGTTAGCAAAGACCAGACTGTGTTTTGGATCAACGATTTCAGGGAAGTATGGGGCATCGTTGCCTTTTCGCATGAAAATGAAAAAATTTTAAAACCCGGTTTAGATGTCGTTGTGAAAAGCGAATTGCTTCCAGACCAGACATTTCATTCCGTTATTCCAATGGTTGAGCCGGTTTACATGGGTGGACAAAAATTTACGCAGGTAAGATTATATTTGTCCAATACCCGCCGCAGGCTGAAACAAAATTCTCTTATTACAGCAACCGTTTCTGTTAGTTCGCAGTCCATTATGGTTCCGGCCAGCAGTGTCTATTATCTGGGTAGTACAGCAATAGTATGGGTTCAAAAAGCCATTACCAAGGATGGCAGTAATATTTTTCAGGCAAGGGCCATAAAAATCGGCAATCGTAATAAGCAAAATATTGAAGTATTAAAAGGATTGAACCGGGGCGAGTTTATTGCAAAAGATGCGGCTTACTTAGCGGATAGTGAAACCATAATTCAATATTAGCCATGAAGTTTAAAAATTTACTGCTTGTAGTATTGGGGATGGTTTTGTCAATAATTGCTTTGATGGAATCATGTACTTCTAAAAAGGATGAAAATTCTGAACATGCAGGAACCCATACGGAGGCCGATTCGCCCTCAAAAGAGATTAATAACGAGGAAATAATATCCCTAACTCCTCGTGATGAACAGCATGCAAATATCAGTATTGATACAATAAGAATAAAGCAGATAGCTGAGTTTTCCACAGTATTGGGTACGGCTAATTTTGATCAACGGAAAATTAGTGTGATCACTTCACGCATCCGGGGCAGGCTGGATAAATTATTTGTTCGAAATCCACAGCAATATGTTAATGAAGGTCAGCCCCTTTATGCGATTTATAGTGAAGAGCTTCTGACTTTTGAAAATGAATTACTGACCGCACTTCAAATGAAAGCGGAACCATCCGGTCTGGAGGGGTCTCTGGATCAACTTGTAGAAGCAGCTAAAAAGAAATTGATGTTATTGGGTTTAACTAATAACCAAATTATACAATTAGAAAAAAGCAGGGCTGCCTCCCCATTAATTACCTTTTATAGCCCGGTTTCAGGAACCTTAACAGAGCTCGCAGTAAGTGAAGGGCAATATGTAGAGGAAGGGAAGGCATTGTTCCGGGTAGCTGATATGTCACAATTATGGATTGAGGCACAAATGTACACCAGTGAATTAAGGTGGTTTGATGGCAAGACCATCATTATGGCCGAGTTTGATGCATTCCCCGGAGAGATGTTTAAAGTTGTCCCGGTATTTGACAATCCTGCTTTGGAAGCGGATAGTAAAATAAGCCTGGTTAGATTTAAGGTAGAAAATCCCTATTATAAACTAAAGCCCGGAATGATGGCCTATGTAAATATAAAAAGGAGCGAAAAAAGGGCTCTGGTGATCCCTAAGAGTTCGATTGTAGTGGGTGAAATGATTTCAGCATGGGTTAAAATTGGAGAAGGCAGGTATGAAAACAGAATGATCCGTTTGGGTATCCAGAATAAAAAAGAAGTGGAGGTACTCAGTGGTTTAAAAGAGGGAGAACTGATTGTTACGAATGGAGCCTATTTGCTTAAAAGTGCATTAGTATTGAAGAAGGGCACCGGGATGGCCGGAATGGAAGGAATGTAAATGTAGGGTTTCCTTGGTTAGAGTTACCATACTAATTAAAGGCAGATACGTTGATTTAAGAATTAAAATGTATTTAAATTTTCATGCAGCCTCCATTGAGGAAGCTGTTTCATTATTAGAAAGTGACAAGGACCAGGGCTTATCTGATGAAAAGGCAAAGGAAAGACTTGAGCGTTTTGGTTTAAATTCTATAGCGGTAGCAAAATCAATCACTCCTTTCGAAATATTGGTTAATCAATTCAAAAGTCCTATCGTTTTTTTATTGCTGTTTGCGATGGGCCTGTCTTTCTGGTTTAAAGAATGGCTGGATGGAATCGCCATACTTATAGTCCTTTTCATTAATGCCGCTATTGGTTTTTATATGGAAATCAAGGCACGGAAATCCATGCTGGCTTTGAAAAAGCTTTCGTCCATACCCGCAAAAGTTTTACGTAACGGCAAACTAAATCAAATCAATTCCGAAAACATCGTGCCCGGGGATATTATATTCGCGGAAGCAGGTGATATGATATCTGCGGACGGCAGAATTTGCCGCTCTACCCAATTGCTTATTGACGAATCTGCATTAACAGGAGAATCAGTGCCTGTTGAGAAGAATACAAGTATCCTTCCTGAAGCAGCGGTTTTGGGCGACCGTATTAACATGTCGTTTAAAGGCACTTATGTTTCAAAAGGAAATGCACTTATACTCGTTGCTGCTACCGGCATGCAAACCGAATTAGGTAAGATCGCAGCAATGGTTCATTCCTCAGAACAGGCGGCATCACCATTAGAAAAGAAACTGGAAAATTTTAGTAAAAAACTGATTAAAATAACGGTTGGTTTAGTGCTTGTTATTTTTGTTGCCGGTTTAATTAACGGACAAAATATTATTGAAATGCTGGGTACTGCCATCGCTTTAGCTGTAGCAGCCATTCCGGAAGGTTTGCCTATTGTGGCAACAATGTCCCTGGCTCAGGGCATGTTAAAAATGACACGCTACAATGTCATTGTTAAAAAGCTTTCGGCAGTTGAAACCCTGGGAGGTACTAATGTAATCTGCACGGATAAAACCGGTACGCTCACCCAGAATAAAATGGAAGTGGTGTTTGTGAACATGCACTCCGGCACCTGGGAAAAAGATGTTCCCTATACTGGGAAAAAGGAACATTTGGAATTGATCTGTAAAGGAGCCATTTTATGCAACACAGCCCACATTCAGCCATCAGGAAAGGAAACAAAAGAAATTGGTGATCCTTTGGAAATAGCCCTGCTAAAGTTTGCTCAGGGCAATGGCGAAGATATTGATAAGATCCGAAAAGAGTTTTTAAAAAAAGACGAAGAGCCCTTCTCAAGTGAAACAAAGATTATGGCCACGTTGAATGAACACAATGGCAGTTACCATGTTTTTGCGAAGGGTGCCCCGGAGGAATTGTTGCTGAAGTGTACCAAAATTTTGGAAGATGATATAGTGCCTTTAGATAGCTCTAAAAAGGAAAAATGGATGAATATAGCAGAAAAGTTTTCTGCCTCCGGCCATCGCATGATTGCCATGGCCTATCGCGAAACTGCTGAGATGCCTCATTCATTATACGATAGCCTTGTTTTCATTGGATTTGTTGGCATGATTGATCCGCCAAGGCCTGAAGTACTTTCCGCAATACATGATTGTAAAACAGCTGGTATCAAGGTGGTCATGATTACCGGAGATCACCCTTCCACCGCCCATTTTATTGGGACTCAATTGGGTATTTCAAAAGAAAATGAAGTACCAGTGATCGGAAAGGATATGAGAAATTACGAGGATTTAAGCGAAGATGAAAAACAGGTCTGGATAAATACATCGGTATTTGCCCGTGTCAGCCCCAGGCATAAGCTTGATCTGGTAAAAGTTTTTCAGGAAAAGGGGTATGTGGTGGGTATGACGGGAGATGGGGTAAATGATGCGCCAGCTTTGAAAAAATCTGATATTGGTATTGCAATGGGACTTCGGGGAACACAGGTAGCACAGGAAGTTTCAGATATGGTATTGAAAGACGATTCCTTTTCGTCCATTGTGGTCGCCATCAGGCAGGGACGGGTCATTTTTGAAAACATAAAGAAATTTGTCACCTTTCTTCTTTCATGTAACCTCAGTGAGCTGCTGGTGATCGCCATTGCGGCTGTCATGAATCTTCACTTCCAGTTGTTGCCCTTGCAGATACTTTTTATAAATTTAATTACGGATGTGTTGCCTGCTCTTGCTTTAGGTATAACAAAAGGAGGGGCTGACATTATGAAACTACCCCCACGAAAATCCTCCGAACCCATTGTTGACAACAGCAGGTGGAAGCTCATCTTCTGGTATTCCGCGGTTATAGCATCAGCAAGTATAAGCGCTGTTCTTGTTAATCACTATGTTTACCATAATGGCGAGCCCTGGGATGCTGCCCTGTGTAACAATGTTCTGTTCTTCACGATTATTTTTTCTCAGCTAATGCACGTGTTCAATATGGGCACCGGGTCCTTTTTCAATAATGAGGTTATCAAAAATAAATATGTCTGGTATTCAGTGATAGCGAGCATTGTTATTGTGGTTGGTATGATACAAATTCCTTACGTTCGTGAGGCCTTGAAAGTCATACCCATGACAATGAATGAATGGATTCTCATTCTTTCTGCCTCTGTTTCTTCTGTTATAATTATCCAATTAGCGAAGAGTTTAAAAAAGGGTTTGAGGATTTTAAAAAACACATTTAACTTCATTCAAAAAATAAAGTGATTAATTAAAAAATATACCTAACAAAAGTGAATAACCTCTCCCAAATTATTCAACAATACAAAACCGATACAGAAAGTGTTTTCAATACTTGGTTTATGGATAATGACCAACGGCTAAAATCATTTCGAACCATTCGCCGTGGCATCCTACAGGTTATTGAAGATATAAAAAATAAGACTTTCCCAAATGATTTTAAGGGCAGTAATTTAGAGTTCGTACTAAACTGCATTGCTGAACAAAAACAAATTTTTGTGGGTGTTGCACATCCTTTTTATTGGAAGCCCAAATTGCGGATACCAGACATCTACGAAAATCAAATGAATAAAATTGCATTTGGACAATTTCTCGAAAACTGTATCAATGCCAAAACCCAAGAGCAAGTTTTAAAAGAAATTGTAAAGATAGATGAATTAAAAATTAAGGGTCTGGGACCCGCAGTGGCAAGCATTTTATATTTTTTGCATCCAACTTGGTTTCCACCATTCAATACAGCCATTCTCAATGGATTTAATTATCTATTCAAAGACAAAAAGAAATCCAGGATGAAAAATTGGAAGAAAATTTACATAACGAGATGCAATATCATTTACTAAAAATTGGTTCATCATTGGGTTATGATGTTACACCAGCCATTAATGATAAAGGTAAATCGTTCAATGGTCAAAGTTTTTCGTTTATTTCCATCAGTAAATTTCCGGAATTACCAACAATTAACAATAGCCATGGAACATCAATCGAACATCCTGAAATATAAACATCTTGGTATTTATACCCAGAATGAATATGTGGTATATATGAGGGAAGATTGTCAGGTGTGTAATTCTGAAGGCTTTGAAGCGCTTACAAGAATACGGGTGTCCAATCTCAACACCTCCGTGGTGGCCAGCCTCAATGTAATAAAATCTGATCTGCTACTTCATAATGAAATTGGATTATCTGATGCAGCAGCAACAAAACTACAAGTATCTAACAATGATGCATTAAATGTATCTCATTTGGAACCTATCAATTCACTAAGCCATGTCCGTGCAAAAATATACAATCAAAAATTGAATTATAAGGCCTATAACGAAATCATTATAGATATTGTTAAAGGTGATTACTCCAATATACACTTATCTGCTTTTATTACAGCCTGTGCCGGAAATAGAATGGATCTC
The DNA here is from genome assembly GCA_036677005.1 of Pedobacter sp. GTDB lineage: Bacteria > Bacteroidota > Bacteroidia > Sphingobacteriales > Sphingobacteriaceae > Daejeonella. Next base: position 131,113 of record JAKFBV010000016.1, on the reverse strand, counting down.
AATGAAATATCAGACCTCACTAAGGCGATGATTGCTTCCGGAAAGCAATTGCACTGGAATAAGAAAATAGTTGTAGATAAACACTGTATTGGCGGGTTACCCGGTAACAGGACTACCCCAATAGTGGTAGCCATTGTAACGGCCTATGGGCTAACGATGCCCAAGACCTCTTCGAGAGCTATCACTTCTCCTGCTGGAACTGCCGACACAATGGAAGTGATCACCAATGTTGTCCTGTCTTCTGATGAAATAAAAGCTGTAGTAGAAAAGGAAGGGGGCTGTTTTGTTTGGGGAGGTACCACACAATTGAGCCCGGCAGATGATGTTCTTATAAAAATTGAGAAAGCGTTGGATATAGACAGTGAGGGGCAGCTCATCGCCTCCGTCCTTTCCAAGAAGGCCGCAGCAGGCTCAACCCATGTTGTCATTGATATTCCGGTTGGTGAAACTGCCAAGGTGCGAAGTATGGAAATGGCAAGACAATTAGAGGAGAATATGGAAATGGTGGGAAAGACCGTGGGCTTGAATGTGAAAGTAGTTATTAGCGATGGTTCACAACCAGTGGGAAGAGGGATAGGCCCCGCTTTGGAAGCTATCGATATTTTATGTGTATTGCGAAATGAAGAAGCAGCTCCTCAAGACCTCAAAGAAAGAAGTTTGTTGTTAGCAGGTGCATTATTGGAATTATCGGGCGAAGTTGAGATAGGAAATGGAAGTAGAACAGCAAGACAATTATTGGAATCGGGTAAGGCTTACGAAAAATTTGAAGCCATCTGCAAGGCACAGGGAAGATTCACTCAACCCGTTATGGCACCCTATCAATATGAAATCAGAGCCGAAAAAACAGGAATACTTAAGCGAATGGATAATCGAAAGATTGCAAAACTTGCAAAACTTTCAGGTGCACCCCAATCCAGGTCGGCAGGGATCCTGTTGAATGTTCATTTGAACACCAAAATAGAAAAGGGCCAATTGCTCTATACCCTTTTCGCGGAATCAAGAGGAGAATTGAACTACGCCCTGAACTATGAGACGCACCATCATAATGATCTCTTAACCATTAAATAAAAATGGAACAGATGAAAACTATATTATTCGGCCTTCCCGGAAACGAAGAAATTACAGGACTATTGTCTAAGAAAATGAATGCCGAAATAGGGGAAGCTACCTTTCGTAAATTTCCCGACGGGGAATCCTACACCTGCATCCTTTCAGATGTAAAAGGCAAATGTGTGGTGCTTGTCTGCACATTACACGAACCTGATGAAAAATTATTGCCGCTTTACTTTTTAAGTCAAACAGCTAAATCATTGGGTGCAATGTGTACATGCCTGGTGGCACCCTATTTGGCATACATGCGGCAGGACAAGATCTTTAATCCGGGAGAAGGCCTCACATCCGCTTTCTTTGGAAAGTTAATTTCAGAATTTGCCGATAGTATCACCACCATAGATCCTCATTTACACAGAATTAGGAGTTTGGGTGAGGTTTACCAAATTCCCAATAAGGTAATCCATGCTGCGGATGAGATCTCTAAATGGATTAAGGGGAATATCGATAATCCGGTGCTTATTGGACCTGATTCGGAGAGTGAACAATGGGTTTCCGAGGTTGCCCAAAATGCAGGAATTCCGTTTACTATCCTGCAAAAATTACGATTTAGCGATCGTGATGTAGAAGTTTCAGTTCCAAAGATTGAAAAATATAAAGATGCAACACCCGTTTTGGTCGATGATATTATATCTACAGCCCGCACAATGATTGAAACCGTTGGACATTTAAAGAAAACAGGAATGAAAGCACCGGTTTGCATAGGAATTCACGCGGTATTTTCCGGGAATGCTTATCAGGAATTATTGGATTCCGGAGTAGATAGAATTGTAACCTGTAATACAATACCGCATCCATCTAATGCAATTGATTTAAGTGATATTATTGCCAGGGAAGTAAAAGAATTAATGCACTTAGATTAGTAGCTCAAGGAAAATAATGAACATCTAAGGAATGGAAAAGCAGACCATTCAAAGATGAATTACTTTATAGCTCTTTTCACTATCCGATTCACTCAGAATTCCTGGTTCGGTGCAAATTGCACAGCAGAACGCCGGCACATAGGGCCTTATGGTAAATGGGAAAAAGTTCATAAACCTGCCATGCAGGCTTTCTACCGCCGAGAGCAGACGGATTTTTTTTGGTCAGTAAAAAACTCTAAGGCAAACTTTAATGCTAAAGCATAGTATTTGGTTGAATTATAAAACTTTAGGACCAAATGAGGGTTGCTGTAGATTAAAGCAGATTCAGGAGGGATGAATCCTTGTTTATTACTCTGGAAGAGCCGTCATTTGGATTCGCCCTTTGCGGAGAGAAATCTCATGCTATTACCTATCTCCTCAGTTTGAGATCTCTCCTCGCGGAGCATTTATGGCAAACTTATTCCCGCCCGTCGGCATGGAGTCGTGCAAGGGGATTACTCTTCACCGATATATCCCTTCATTGTCAGCAGTCAGGCTTCCTTCTTTTTATTCAATAATCAAACATCAATAAATAGATGCTTGAGATCAATTATGTATTTTTGCTCGAACCTGAATAATGAAATTACTTCGCCTGCTCTTATTCCCTTTTTCTATCCTATACGGTATCGGGGTAATACTCCGTAATCTGGCCTATGATATGGACTTAATTAATTCGCAGAAGTTTGATCTGCCCCTTATATCAATAGGCAATTTGTCTGTTGGAGGTTCCGGTAAAAGCCCGATGACTGAGTATCTTGTCCGTTTGTTGAAAGACAAATACAAAATAGCCACATTAAGCAGGGGATATGGCAGAAAAACAAGCGGATTCCTAATGGTGAATGCAGATGCCACCAGCACCGAAACCGGAGATGAGCCGCTTCAGTTTAAGCGGAAGTTCAGGGATATTAGCGTTGCGGTTTGTGAAAATAGGGTAAAGGGGATCAGCCTGCTTGAAAAGGATCATGAGCTTATTATTCTGGATGATGCTTTTCAGCACCGGGCAGTTAAACCGGGGCTTAGTATCCTGCTTTTTGAATACAAAAGTTTCTATGAATTTCAATGGCTGCTGCCCACTGGTGACCTCAGGGAGCCGATGTCGGGAAAAAAGCGGGCAGACATCCTGGTGATCAGTAAATGCCCGAAAGTCATCAGCCTTTATGAGCGTCAGGCTATAGAAGAAAGATTAAACAGGAGCAATCTGAAGGCCTTGTTCTTTTCCTACCTGGAGTATGGAAATTTAATACCACTGAATGAGAATTCGCCGGTTCGCCCCCTCAATTCATTGAATGATACCAGCCGGATCATCTTGTTAACCGGTATAGCCAATGCCCTCCCACTGCTTGAGGAGCTGCGCAGTCATGGCGCAGCGCTCATCCACCATGAGTATCCTGATCATCATCAGTTCAACGCAAAAAATATCACTAAACTTGTACAATCATTTCAAGCGCTTGATCAGGGTGATAATCTGATAATAAGCACTGAAAAAGATGCCCAGCGACTGAATTTAGCCGGCATCAGAGAACAATTAATAGGCTTACCCGTTTACTATCTGCCGGTTGAGGCAGAATTTCAGGAAGCAGATAAGACCTTGTTTAATAAATTAATAGAAGAATATGCATCAAAATCTGCACTTATCAACTGACTATATCAAAAAGAAGATCGCCGATTTTGAGCCCGAGTTTGGGATCATTTTAGGTACCGGCCTGGGCGGACTGGTGAATGATATTGAGATTCAGCACAAATTATTGTACTCCAATATCCCCAATTTTCCCATCTCCACGCTTGAGTTTCATTCAGGAAAGCTGATCTTTGGTATGCTGAGCGGAAAAAGGGTGGTGGCCATGCAGGGCCGGCTGCATTATTATGAAGGCTATGATTTTAAGCAGATCACTTTTCCCGTTCGGGTTATGAAAATGCTTGGCATACAGAAATTATTCGTTTCGAATGCGAGCGGGGCATTAAATCCTGATTTCAGGAAGGGAGACCTGATGATCATTGATGATCATATCAATATGCAGAGTGATAACCCCTTAAGGGGAAGAAATTCCGATTTTCTGGGCCCCCGTTATCCGGATATGAGTGAACCTTATAATAAAGAGATGATCACCAGGGGAATGGCCATTGCGGCGAAAAATAAAATCCGCTGCCATACCGGCGTTTATGTTTCTGTGAACGGGCCTAATCTTGAAACACGGGCTGAATATCGTTTTTTACGTCATATTGGTGCCGATGCTGTAGGAATGAGTACCGTGCCCGAGGTAATTGTTGCCAATCATATGTCCTTACCTGTATTTGCAATTTCTGTGCTTACGGATGAAGGTTTTCCGGATACCCTGAAAGCCGTCTCTTTAGAAGATATCATAAAAATCGCGGAAGAGGCAGAACCGAAAATGACAAAAATTTTAAAAGATCTCATCCTGGAACTTTAATGATCAAACGTTTAGTATTAGGATCCTTTTTATTGCTGCATGTATTCATGTCAGACGCATTTGCCCAAAGGCCGATAAGGGCTGAAGGTCAGGGCAGTCAGATGGGGCAGATGGGTGAACTGGATTCGTTGCGTAAACAGGGGCCGGGTGCCGAGGATTCTATTGTTTATACAGCTAAACACATCAGATATACGAACCTCAGTTTATTGAAAGAAGGTACTCAAACAAGAGCTATTGATACCTCCCTTTTCAATTTCCAGAATTACAGCCCGCTGTATAAGCCTGACCGTCCTACGATCGGACTGGGAAGTGCCGGGCTGGCATACAGGGAATTACTTTTCAGGCCCTCGAAGACCATAGGATTTGACGCAGGGTTTCATTCGCTTGAGCTATACAGGCTGATACAGGATTCTATAAAATTCTACCGGGCGAAAACACCTTATACTGAACTCTATTATGTCAACGGCCGTACCCAGGAACAAACATTTAAGGTCATTCACTCCCAGAATGTGAAGCCCAACCTGAATGTGGGAGCAAATTTTAACAGGCTTAGCGCGGATGGGTTTTATGTCAACCAGAAGGCAGATCAGCTGAATGCAGCCCTGTTTGCATGGTATGAATCGCCCAAAAAACGCTATAATGTGCTTGGGGATGTTATTTTTAATACAATTAAAGCCGGTGAGAATGGTTCAACCACGAACATTGCTGTTTTTAAAAGCAAATCTTTGGATAAAATGGCAGAGGGTGTGCATTTAAAAACCACCGGAGCCGATCGTCCTTTGCAGACCTGGCGCCAGACCCAATTGTTTTTAAAACAATCCTATTATATCGGGCGTATGGATAGCCTGGCTGATGCTGATTCTTCTTCCAGGATATTGCCTACCCAGCGGCTTTCACATACCATAACTTATACGAGGGATCAGTACAAATTCTTCCGGAATGAAGAAGATGTATTTGGCGCTTTTCCGATCCTCCCTTCCCGTTCTTTTACCCTGACCAAAGACTCAACCAGGGTATCTGATCTCAGAAATGAGTTCAGTTATAGTTTCTACCTGAGAGGCAAAGCCTTAAGTTTTATAAAAAATGAGCTAAAACTGGATTTGGGGATACAGAACGACCTGTATCATTATGAACAGCTTGACTATAAAACGAATTTTTCGAATACCAGCCTGAAGGCCGGACTGTCATACAGGTTCAGTGATAAGGTAAGTATTGATGCCGACCTGAATCAGATTGCACAGGGCAGGAATTTCGGAGATTTTTTGTACGAAGCCAATACCAGTTTTTTATTAGGCAAATCGATCGGCAGGATCGTACTCGGGGCATATGTTCAAAACAAGTCGCCGGAGCAGATGTATGAAAGGGTGAATTACCAGTATCATAGCTGGAACACTGATTTTGATAAGACGAAGGTCAGTAACCTGTCTTTCTTATATGAAAATGCAAAATTTAAACTGGCTGCAAAGGCTGAATATTTCCTGGTGAGCAATTATTTATATTATAAGGAAACGACAAGTGCGAAGCAGATCGTTCCAGATCAGTTCGGTACAAATATCAATTTGTTAAAGCTCACGCTCTCGAAAGATTTCAAATTCGGGAAATTCAATCTTGATAATTATATAGTATATCAAAAAACTGATTTTCAGGATGTTCTGCGCACTCCGGAGATCTATACATACAACAGTTTCTATTATGCCAGCAGGCTTTTTAAGGTGCTGTACACCAATGTTGGCTTTGATGTGCGGTTTAATACCCCATTTAAAGCGCCTGCCTACGCCATTAATGTAAGCCAGTTTTACAATGATAATGCTTCATTGGAATATTCGACTTATCCGGTTGTTGATTTCTTTATAAAGGCAACCCTTAAACGTACGAACCTGTTTTTAAAGTATGATTATGCTAACCAGGGCTTGCTTTCTGAAGGCTATTATACGGTTCGGGGGTATCCTATGCAGGATAAATTGCTTAAATTCGGGCTAAGCTGGAAGTTTTATAACTGAGGTCTGAGGTCTGATGTCTGATGTCTGAGGTACGGCGTTTAGATCCGACTTCCGACTTCCGACCTCGGATTAAGTTTTCTGCTTCTTCTTTTTCGCAGCGGGGAATAATACATTATTAAGAATTAGCCTGTAGCCGGGCGAATTGGGGAACAGATTCAGATCGGTAGGCGGGTCTCCAACCATATGCTGATAATCCTCGGGATCATGGCCGCCATAAAAGGTCCATTGGCCTTTTCCAAACTCGCCGTGAATATACCGGGCTTCATTGCTTGTTTTGGTTTCTCCCATTACCAATACATTGGGTTTGATCAGATTTTTCCTGAAAGCTGTGGTCTGACCCATAAAACCTTTTATCACCTTATCATGGTTCTGGGTGAGCATTGCAGGAACAATATCCCATTTGGCGGAAAAATCGAAGAGGGTGAAAAAATCATTCGTTCGATTTAATAACTGGGAGCGGGTAGGGGTGGCATCAATATTAGAGAATTCATTATTAGCCGGATTCAGATCCAGATTAAAGTTCTGAAAGGCAAAGGTTTGGTTGAAATCAAGTTTTGATTGTGCCTGTGGGTCAGCAGCATCACCATCGAAAATACGTTCAGCGATATCTGTTCCATTAGCAGCCAGAGCCACGTCAATTGTTTCCGGGCCAGAACACATAGCAAACATAAAGCCGCCTCCCGCGCAGAAATTCCGGATCGTTTTGGCAACCTCCAGTTTCATTTCTGAGACCTTACTGAAACCGTTCTTCTTTGCTGTAGCTTCCTGCAGCTTCACATCCTCAATATACCAGCCTGAATTTCTGAAGGCACTCCAGAAGCGGTTATACTGCCCTGTAAAATCCTCATGATGAAGATGTAACCAGTCATATTTGGGAAGTTCGCCTTTAAGTACCTCCGTATCATATAAAATATCATAGGGTATTTCAGCGTAGCTGAGCACCATGGTCACGGCATCGTCCCATGGCAATTTATTCTTTGGCGAGTAAACAGCAATTTTCGGAGCTTTTTCAAGTTTGACCATCTCCATATTTACCGAGGGGTCGGTCACTTCATTTAAGATGACATTCACTTTCGCATCGGTAATAACCTCGTAAGAAACACCCCGGATCTTGCATTCAGATTCCATTGTTTGGGTATATCTCATCAGAAAACTTCCGCCCCTGTAATTGAGCAGCCAGTCAGTTTCCAATCCGTTTTTTAATGCCCAATAAGTAATACCGTAAGCTTTCAGGTGATTTTTCTGTTCTTCATCCATCGGAATAAGAATAGATGCGGCCCTGCAAATGGCAGTTAAAAGTATGAACAGAAGCGTTAATCTGACTTTTCGCATGTATTTTAACAACGTTTAAGGTTGATTAAAGTTATAAAAAGAAGAAGATATATGTAGAATTTCATCAATTGGATGAAATAATTAACTTTGTCATCCAATTATAAGAACAGATATATGAGCAAAGCAATTATAAAAACCGAAAAAGGTGATATGACCGTTCAATTTTATGATAAAGATGCACCTAATACAGTTGCAAATTTCCTGAAATTGGCTAAGCAAGGTTATTATGATGGTGTAACATTTCACCGGGTAATTAATGATTTTGTTATTCAGGGGGGAGATCCGACGGGAACAGGTGCAGGCGGTCCGGGTTATCAGATAAAATGTGAGCTTGAAGGTGAAAATCAATTTCACGACAGGGGTGTGCTTTCTATGGCTCATGCCGGCCGGGATACAGGGGGTTCGCAGTTTTTTATCTGCCACAGCCGCACCAACACTTCTCATCTTGACCGTAACCATACCTGTTTTGGTAAGGTTGTTGATAATGTAGATGTTATTGATGATATCCGGGAGGGGGATAAGATATTAGGGGTAGAAATTTTAGAAGAGTAGTATATAGTATTGAGTATATAGTATTGAGTACATAGTATTGAGTACATAGTATTGAGTACTGAGTACTGAGAAGAATATATTTAAAGAACAAGAATCATATTATAACAAACATCAAATTGAAATGATATAGGTTAGTGAAAGTACCAGACAATAAATGCTCTAATGCAGGGAACCATTTGTCTAAGTACTAAGTACTAACTACTAACTACTAAAATATGAATTTAAGAGGATTAGTATCCGTTTCCGGCAAACCAGGCCTGTTCAAATTGATCGGCCAAAATAAATCAGGATTTATCCTTGAAACTCTGGATGATCAGAAGAACAAAATTGTAGTGAATATCAGCACTGCAAAAATGGCCTCTTTAGAAGATATTACAGTATTTGGTGATACTGCTGATCTGAAACTGAGTGATATTTTTGCAAAAATGAAAGAAAGTAAAAGTATTCCTGATGCAAAAACTGCTGATGGAAAAGCCCTGCGTGCTTTCTTCACTGAAGTTGCCCCTGAGCATGATCAGGAGCGCGTATATGCTTCTGATATGAAAAAGATCATTAACTGGTTCAATACGATCAGGGATCTGCCCTTATTTGCCGAAGCTGCTCCGGAGCCGCTTGCAGAAGGAGCCTCTGCTGCTCCGGCCGATAGTTTGGTTAAAAAACCTGAACCGCTTGTTAAGGAGAAACCAAAAGTAACTAAAGCTCCCGCGAAAAGCGTGACCCGCTTATCCCAAAAATCTAAATAAAAATAGTGAGTCAGGAAATAGGAAATGGGAAATAGGAAATGGGCTTGCAAAGATTATCAATCTTCCTATTCTCTATTTCCTCTTCTCCCTACCCTCTGAAATCAAAAGAAATAAACGATTGCGGCTCCTATCGCGAGTCCGATGAATATAAATATCCAGAATAACCTGCTTTCTTTCGACCGGTTTCCGGACCGGAAATTATACTTTCTTTTATAATCTGTCATAATTCATAGGTTTAATCATGATGATAAGGTTCTCCTTTCAAAATGGTAAAGGCACGGTATAATTGTTCCGCAAAAAATAAACGGATCATCTGATGTGAAAAGGTCATTTTTGAAAGTGAGATCCTGTCATTGCTCCGCTCATACACTTCTTCGCTGAAACCATAGGGGCCGCCGACAATGAACACCAGGTGCTGCTGTCCGCCCACCATCTTTTTATTTAAATATACTGAAAAGTCTGTGGAAGAAAATTCCTTTCCATTTTCGTCCAGAAGGATAACATGGTCGGTACTTTGAATGTTTTTAAAGATCAGTTCAGCTTCCCTGCTCTTCTGCTGCTCCCTGGAAAGGCTTTTTGTATTTTTCAGTTCCGGGATCTCCGCTATCCGGAAAGGGATATAGTGTTTCAGTCGCTTCAGGTAGATCTCAATACCCTCTTTGAGATATTTATCCTCCGTTTTACCTATGGTGAGAAGGCTGATCTTCATTATCTTAATATGGTTACAGAGCCCGATCTTTTGATGACCGTATCATTGAAATCGGTAGCATCAATTACATAATAATACGTCCCAACCGGCAAGGGCTCGTTTTTATAGGTTCCTTTCCAGTTATTAAACAGATCATCGCTTGTGAACAGGGGAGTACCATAACGGTTGAAGATCCGGATCCGGTAGGTTTTGATATTGGTCATACTAACGACGAACTCATCGTTCGAAGCATCATTGTTCGGGGTAAAGGTATTAGGGATGAACAGGATATTATCCGGACTGATCATCAGTTTGCCCTGCACAACTGAGGCACTGCAAACCGAGCTTTTAAAGGCGGTCAGGCTTACATCATAGTCACCGGCAATGAGATAGGTATGTTCGGGATCTTTATCCGTAGAAGTCGTATTATCCCCGAAATCCCATAACCAGGCGTCGGCATCTTTTGATTCGTTAAAGAACCTGACCCGAATAGGAGCAGATAATCTGGAGGGTATCTTTGGTTCAGAACGAAAGGTCGCTTCCGGGTTCTTAAAAATTGGCGGAACCACAATACTTACAGTTTCGGTGCTGCAATTGCCCCGGCTGATAACCAGCGAATAGGTCCCCGCGACAGCTGCACTGTTAACCGGGATCTGAGGCTCTCTCTGATCAGATATAAAGTTATTTGGCCCTGTCCACTTGTAAATCACATCGGTTTGAGCAGGGGTACTGAGCCGGATGGTATCCCTCAGGCAAAAGTCGGGTTTATTGGCTATTATAACTGGCTGTTCCGGGCTTAGTGCGACAATGATCTCCTCGCTGAAGATACTGATACAACCAGAACTTCCTTCGGCTTCCAGGGTAATGGTTTTCGTCCCGGAGCTTGAATAGGAAACGGTATAGACAGGATTGCTGCTACCGGGTGGTATATTTGCCCCTTCGCCAAAATTCCAGCGGAGTTTCAGGTAGTCGCGCGAATTATTCGTAAAGGTAAATGTTTGCCTCACAGTACAGGGATCTGTACTTGTTTTGATAAAGGATGCTGTTGGTGTTTGCCCGATTGCCTGCACTGTAACTGAAGCTGGATCGCTTGTACAGCCATTGAGGGTTACTGTAAGATCATATTTACCTGCCCTGCCTGCATTGTCAACAGGAATACTGATCTCAGCTAAAACTGAGCTAAAGCCATTTGGTCCTGTCCAGGAGTAAGCAGCATCTGCCTGCACAGGAGTACTCAGACTGATCGTTTCCCCAATACAGTATCGCGGTTTAAGGCCGTTAATTAGGGGAAGATCAGGTTTAAGGCCGACCAGGAAAGATTGGGTTATCCCTACTGAACATCCATCATCGTTAAATACCTGTAATACCGCGGTTTTATAACCCGGAGTGGAATAACTGATCACAGGCGGGGAAGGGTCTGTAGAAGAACTGATACTTGCTCCCTCCCCGAAAAACCACTCTACCCGTGTATAACGTGCAGACCCTGTGCTTGTAAAAGTGAAATTCTGATTTATGGTGCAGGGTTGATTTTTGCTGAGATTTATTTTGGCTAATGGTCCCTCAAACTCGCCGGTACCACCAAATTCAAGTTTAAAACCATTATTCCCATTTGAGAAATTATCCACCAGCAGGGCATAGGTATGTCCCGCCTGCATATCAATATATTTCAGGTAACCGTCCTGACCTCCTCTTCCGCATCCGGATTCTTCAACAATATCGGTAGATGCCAGGTTCATTCCGGTTTTAAAATACTTGGGATCATTCGGGCAATCCCTGTTATCCACACCGTGGCCTACAGCACATCTTAAAAGTGTTTTGGTATTGAAGTCGCCCGTAGTCCCCAAATCATAGAGGATCCAGTCTATATCATCCGTATTGACCGTTGGGGTGATGTCCATGGTCAATGAACCGTTGTTTGCAGCCGTCCATTTATACCATACCGAATTCGACTCTTGTCCAAGGCATGAACCGGCAGATTCGTTTCTATTGGCACCCGTGCCCGACACATTGCTTTCAGTAAACGTTCTTTTATCACATAAAATGGAAGCCGTATTAAAATCCTGTCCGGCTTTCAGCGGAGCGAAATAATTATCAATGCATAATTTAAAAGTTCCTGTATTATTGTTTCTGGCGCTAACACGGATATAATATACTTTCCCTACGATGAGTGAGCCCTTATAATAGGTAGAAATTGCCGTTCCTGCGGATAAGGAGCCAACCTGAGAGCTGAAATTTATTGACTGTCCCTGGAGGTCGATAGTATAAAGAGCGATCAGCGGATTTTGAAGGGTACCCCCGGTAGTGCCCCCTCCGGTGCTGTTACCTGTTACAGTAATATTCACATCATAGGCGCTTGCAGTAAATTTAAACCATACATCTTTGCCAATTTCGCCGGCAGGCCATTGAGGAGCTGTACCAAATACGCCCTCATCTATGGCATTGATATTAGCATAGGCCGCTTCAGCAGAACATTTTGAAGGATCGGTTAAAGGTATAGCATTATCATAACTGTCATTTGCAGGCTGCGCATAAACAGTAGAAATAGAAATGAACAGAAGAATAAACAGGCTGATGTATTTCAAATTACAGATACTGACATTTACAAAAATATAAAAAAAGCCCTGCACAAATGATTATGGCAGAGCTTTTAAATTTAATGGACGGAATAAAATCCGCATCGCTTAGCGGGAATGAAAGATCCTCATGGAGTTCTATTTATTCAAAATTCCTTTTCTTACCTGGTTCTTCATCAGTTCACCATCAGGATCCAGGCTTGTTCTTAATTTTGTAAATGCCAGAACACCTTCTGAGGTAAGGTAGCGCAGCTTTGGTTCAGGATCATTAATGCATTTTAGAATGACCGCTGCGATATCCGAGGGTTTTTGAAATGTTCTTTCCCTTACTTCATCCGTAAAGGTAGCCCGGTAGTCCATATAAGTTTGCATCAGAGGTTTGTAATCATCGTCTTTAATTCCCCCGGTACTTTCAAAATATTTGGTCAGGCTGTTGCCGAACTCTGTGATCACACCACCGGATTCAATAAGCGAGATATTGATACCGAAATAAGGTTCCATATAAGTTGCGATACTTTCGGTCAAACCTTCGAGTGCAAATTTCGCGGCACAATAGATCTCATTGACCGGTTGTCCGACGATGCCGCCAACAGAGGAAATATTGATAATATGACCTGAATGCTGTTTGCGCATATAGGGTAATACCGCTTTGCAGCAACGGATCGGGCCATAAAAATTAACATCCATTACCTGCCCGATCTCTTCCATGCTGGCCTGTTCCATCGTTTTTATAAAGCCGGCACCGGCATTATTGATCAATATATCGATCGTTTTTTCGGAGCTTATGATCTGTTCTACGCAGTTAGCAATGCTTCGGTCATCCTGGACATCCATTTGCAGAATATTCAGATGAACCTGCCTTTTTTCAGCTTCATGGTCCAGCATTGACCTTTTGCCAAGGTTACGCATGGTAGCATAAACCTTATGGCCCTGTTCAGCAAGCTGAACGGCAGTTTCAAGTCCGATACCGGTAGATGTTCCGGTAATTAGAATAACTTTAGATTGATCGACCATGACTGAATATCCGGATATTATTATTGAGTTAAGAAATAAGCTAAAAGTAAGAAGCTGAAAGCTGAAAGAAAAAAGCTGAAAGCAAAAAGCCAATAGTTTACGGAAAATAGCTATTAACTATATCCCGTAAAATTTAGCTTTAAATTCAGGCTTCGACTATAATATAAGCTTTCACCATTAGGCATTACGCTTTCACCATTAGGCTTTCAGCTTTAAGCCCTAGTTCTGGTTCATTCGGATGATATTCAATGCTCCGCCTGCTTTAAACCACTCAATTTGTTGTTCATTATAGGTATGGTTCACAGTGAATGATTCAGTATTTCCATCAGCGTGATGCAGTACGATGCTCAATGGTTTACCAGGAGCAAATTCACCTAAGCCGCAGATATCAATGGTATCATCTTCAAGGATACGGTCATAATCATTTACGTCTGCAAATGTCAATCCAAGCATTCCCTGTTTCTTCAGGTTGGTTTCGTGAATACGGGCAAATGATTTTACCAGAATAGCACGTACACCCAGGTGTCTCGGCTCCATGGCGGCATGTTCACGTGATGATCCTTCTCCATAATTTTCATCCCCGACAACAATACTTCCCACACCGGCTGCCTTATAAGCACGGGCAGTAGCAGGTACTGCTCCGTATGCGCCGTTAAGCTGGTTTTTTACATTATCCGCTTTTTCGTTGAAGAAATTCGTCGCTCCGATGAGCATATTATTGGATATATTATCCAGATGACCACGGAATTTCAACCATGGACCTGCCATAGAAATATGATCCGTGGTACATTTTCCTTTTGCTTTGATCAGAAGTTTTAAACCGGTGATATCAGTACCTTCCCATGCTTTGAAAGGATCAAGCAATTGTAAACGGGCAGATTTCGGATCCACGATCACACTTACTTTGCTTCCGTCTTCGGCAGGCGCCTGGAATCCGGCATCTTCCACTGCATAGCCTTTCAAAGGCATTTCAAGTCCCTGTGGTTCATCCAATCTAACCTGCTGCCCCTTCGTGTTGGTCAGGGTATCGGTCAAGGGGTTAAAACCAAGATCGCCGGCGATGGTCAAAGCGGTAACAAGCTCTGGTGAAGCCACAAATGCATGTGTATTCGGGTTTCCGTCGTTGCGGGATTTGAAATTTCTGTTAAAGGAAGTAAGAATTGAGTTTTTACGGGTGGGGTCATTCGTGTGACGAGCCCATTGGCCGATACATGGTCCGCATGCATTTGCCAGTACAACACCGCCCATATTCTCGAAAGTTTTCAGATAACCGTCGCGTTCAACGGTATAGCGAACTAATTCAGATCCGGGAGTAATTGTAAACTCAGCTTTAGCAACCAGATCTTTATCAACGGCCTGCTGTGCGATGGAAGCGGCTCTCGAGATATCTTCATAGGAAGAATTGGTACATGATCCGATCAAACCTACTTCCAATAGCTGAGGCCATCCGTTTTCACGTACTGCTTCTGCAAATTTTGATATCGGCCATGCCATATCCGGTGTGAAAGGGCCATTGATATGAGGTTCAAGTGTTGAAAGATCGATCTCGATCACCTGGTCGAAATAATTCTGAGGATTAGCGTAAACCTCATCATCACCTGTTAAATGTTCCTTAACTTCATCAGCAAGACGTGCAATTTCTTCCCGGTTTGTACCTTTTAAGTAGGTAGCTATTTTATCATCATAGCCGAAAACGGAGGTAGTAGCACCTATTTCGGCGCCCATATTGCAAATTGTCCCCTTGCCGGTCGCTGAAAGTGATCTTGCCCCTTCTCCGAAATATTCAACAATATATCCTGTACCGCCTTTTACCGTAAGAATGCCTGCAACTTTCAGGATCACATCCTTGGCTGAAGCCCATCCGGATAATTTGCCGGTTAATTTTATACCTATTAATTTAGGGAACTTTAATTCCCATGCCAGTCCGGCCATCACATCACAGGCATCAGCACCACCCACGCCGATAGCGATCATACCTAATCCGCCGGCATTTGGCGTATGCGAGTCAGTACCGATCATCATTCCACCCGGGAATGCATAATTCTCTAAAACGACCTGGTGAATAATTCCTGCACCCGGCTTCCAGAAACCGATGCCATATTTATTTGATACTGAAGCAAGAAAATCAAAAACCTCTTTATTCTGGGTATTTGCAGTGACAAGATCTTCATTTGCTCCAACCTTAGCCTGGATCAGGTGATCACAGTGTACCGTTGATGGAACGGCGACCGTTGGCCTGCCTGCCTGCATAAACTGTAATAATGCCATTTGGGCTGTCGCATCCTGCATCGCTACGCGGTCAGGAGCAAAATCTACATACGTGAGCCCGCGTTCGTATGCCTGCGAGGCTTTCCCTTCCCATAAGTGGGCATATAAAATTTTCTCTGTTAATGTAAGTGGTTTAGCAACAACTTTTCGGGCAGCTTCAATGCGCATACCGTAGTTATCGTAAACCTTTTTGATCATGTCTAAATCAAATGCCATGTTATTTGCTTGATTTTAATTTATTTCCAATTTATAACTGGGGGCGAAGTTACAAAAAACGACCTGAAAAATGAACGATTTACATCAATCAAAGTATAAAAAATATACAATTTCAGAAAAAAGATTTCGTTTTTTTAGGGATAGGATAATAAGGATTGATTTTTTTAATCCTTAGAAGCTGTTTGAGTTTTATTTACAGCATTAATATTATTGAGCGGCCGGTGCGGACACCGGCCAGGGCGGACCTCCGCGATTGGTGTCCGCACCAATCATCGCTAGCGTGCGTGTCGCGTCTGATTTCTAAGTTTTTACCAACCCAATTTAAATTTCTTAGATTTTATCCCGCTCATAGCCGCGGGGGCCTATTTACTTTTTCCTATTGATGAAAAAGTAAACAAAAAATCAAGACAAAACGAAGCTTCCACCCTCTCATGCCTACTCCCGGCCCGCCGTTTTGTCCTCCCTACGCTCAGGAATCCCTATTCATTTAATATTAATTTCCCTTTATTGAGATTTGAAGGGTACTAAGATGAACGTTAAATGGTTAGGAATGTTCATCCATCAACGGCTGCGTACAGGGCTTTGAAAGCCTGTGCTTTGGCAGCTGTTGAATTTACCGCCCTGTCCAATGCCGCAAAAAAAAGTTCATGAAGGTTCAGTGCCTTCCTAAATCCTGCTAATAATACATTTATTTTTTATACGCCACGCTTGCAGTCCCCCTTTAATAACCTTTCTTCCTCTTCCGTCCCGATGGCCATCGGGAGCTGGTGCGGCAATTACAAGCCAGGCTTAAGCAGAACCCTTCAAAGCATCAGGCGCAGCGGCGGCGTTTATTCGCTGTTGGTCTATTGTTTTTTAAGGTGCTCATGGTCTCGTCGTTCCTCCTCGGCATGGTCCATTTTCCGCTGAAGGAAAAGGACTAGGCCCCCGCAGCTATGAGCGGGCTATACATCCCATAATTTCGAATCGTTCGGCGAAAACCAAACAGGAAGAAATCTGATTTAAATTAGAATCACGCGCGGCACGCTAGCGAGGATTTAATATGAAATCAGCTTAAATAATGACATTGGGGCGGACACCAATCGCAGGTCGGGAAACGGAATTCCATTCTTAAACAGCTTCTTAAAAATGAATAAGCTTTGTTTAAGCTGTAATTTCTTCTTCTTCTTCTTCTTTATTGTTAAAAATCTGCAGGCCATTATAAACTACTTCCCAGGTTACCGGTATTGCTTTTTTTAACAAACTGCTTACTCCGCAATATTTTTCCTGCGAATCGGTCACCGCTTGTAATGCCGGCTCCAGATGATCACCCGCTCCTTTAAAAGTATAAATCACATGAATAGCTGTATATTCTATGGGAGCTTGTTTGCTTATTTCACCAATTACTTTCATATCGAAATCATCCACGGTTTTTTCCGCTTTTCTCAGGATCGCAACGATGTCCATACCTGTACATCCCGAAAGGGCAGTAAGCACAAATGGTTTTGGAATGGGTCCGTTATCTTCACCGCCAACTCTTTCGGGAGCGTCCATAATAATGGTATGTCCGTTAACCAGTGCATTGAATTGCATTTTACCCATCCATTGGGTCTCAACTTCATGTATCATGATTTACATTTTTTAAATTATTGAATGGTTCAGAGATTAGTAATCACTCTGCTTAGTTTGCCTCTGATCTCTGCAGCTATTGCATCGAGTGCATCGTTTTTAATGGCCATCATTGAGGCCGCCGGGTCAACTGCTGTTACTTCTACCTTCCCGTCTTCGTGTTCCTGTACGATCACATTACATGGAAGCATGGTGCCTATCTTATCCTCTGCCTGAATCGCCTTATAGGCAAAATTCGGGTTGCAGGCACCCAGAATGCGATATTTTTTAAAATCAATATCAAGTTTCTTTTTAAAGGTAGCCTGAACATCAATTTCGGTGAGTATTCCAAACCCTTCTTTTTTAAGTTCTTCCGTAACTTTTAAAATGGCTGTGTCAAAATCATCATGGACGATTTTTGTAAAATAGTAGTTCATTTTGTGTGGATTTAAATGATTAATTATTTTATTTAAAATTGGGATTATTAAATGGTAGGCTGTGTTACTTCTGTTACACAAAAACCATGCTATTTGGCTGAACTTTGTTAGAACATGTTATGATCTGTCCAGGGGTATTGAAGCTTCAGGATCTCAATAATTGAATTTCAGCATTTATTTCAAAGGTAATATTTTCATATTAATTAAAGATAAAATTATCTTTAATTAATATATTTGTCTGAAATAGTATAATGGAAATGGATATTATCAGCAGAACAAATAAAGAAAACACTTCCGGTATGCGGCCTTTGATCTATTCCTGTTCCGGCAGCTCGAGTGCTGCCCAAATGGCAAATTACATGGCTCTACAGATAGATAGAAATGAAATTGCCGATATGTCCTGTATTGCCGGTGTGGGAGGAGGGGTAGAGAAACTGGTAAAAACAGCCCTCTCCGGGAGAAAAATTATTGTTATTGACGGCTGTCCGCTTGCCTGCTCAAGAGCCTGCTTAAGTCAGCATGGACTGCTGCCTGATCTTCATATCGAGCTCAGCGCTTATGGTGTCTCCAAAAGGAATCATATAGATTTTGATAAGCAGCAGGCTGAGGAGCTTTTAGAAATTGTAAAAGAGCAAATTGATACAGAAGTTTGTGAAACTTATCAGGCTGAATCAACAGGCCCTTCGTAAATCACCCCTGAAGTCGGGGTTTCTTTCAGTTCAATTTTTTTTAAACCCGGTACAAGAGGTTTTATTTTATTCCAGAGCCAGATGGATAAGATCTCGCTGGTAGGATTCTCCAGGCCCTGAACCGTATTTAAAACCTGGTGATCGATCAGTTCAATTACGGGTTGAATATTTTTTTTAAGATCGGCAAAGTCAATGATCCATCCGATTTTCGGGTCTGGTTCACCTTCAATATGTACAGTAAGGGCATAGGTATGTCCATGCATATTACCACATTTGTGTCCGGCCGGAACGCCCGGCAGGAAATGAGCAGAATCGAAAGTGAATTGCTTGTATATTATCATGGTTCAAAACTAAGGTTAATAAAAATCCATAAAAATGATTGATATCAGTTTTAGGGATTTTAATTTTCTATCACTAAACTCATGGCAGTTCCTCCAAAGCCTGCCGCATTTATCAGAATTTTTTGAACAGGTTTATTTTGCTTTTGCGGAGGAAGGTAGGGTACCTGGATGAACTGCTCATATTTCAGCATTAATAAGGCCATTTCCATACTCAAAGCACCCGAAGCTCCCAATGTATGACCTATTTTCCATTTGTTACCAGTTAACATCGGTTTATTAGGGCCAAAAATAGCTTCAATCGCTATCATCTCAGAATTGTCACCCAAAATAGTACCGGGAGAGTGCAGCAAAATCACATCTACACTATCCGGGTCATGGCCCTCCAATGCCATTTGCATGGATCTCTGCAGGCATATAGCATCGGCAGATAAAGACGCACCGTGCCTGATGATCTCTGTTCCGTAACCCAGACCTGTAATATATCCTATTGCTTTCTTTGACGATAGTTCAAGACAAAAACAGGCTGCCCCCTCACCCAGGATCATGGAGTTTTGTTTTTTACTGAGGTTCATACTTTGACAGGGATAATTATTTTCGAGTGCTGAATAAATTTTTAAAGCCTTCATTTGTGCGATTGTAAAAGCAGTTAGGGGTGCTTCGCTGCCACCGGCAAGAAAACGGGTGCAAAAACCGGATTTGAGCCAGACGATCGCGTTGGCTACTGCCTGCAATGAGGTTGAACAAGTTGCTGAATGGGAAATTGCAGGACCACTGGTATTCAGATCGCTTGCAACCCAACTCGCTATATTTCCTAATGTCGTGCTGGGGGAGGTGAGAGGGTTTACTTTTTGCCTGCCGTTGCCGATAAAATCGGTATGATATTTTTCAAAAGTAGCAGTGGCTCCCCGCGAAGAGCCGATATTGATGCCAAATCCTTCATTTTTGTACCAGCCAGCCTGCCGGACAGCAATCCTGGATGCTGCAATTGCATAAAGTACGCTTGGATCAAGCTGCTGATACTTTTTATCTTTGCTTATCGCGGAGATCAATTCTTTCGCCTCTGTTGACAGTGGCGATATCCATTCTTTTACTGAATCAAGGTTTGTTCTGTGAAAATAGTGCTCCTCATTCAGGTACTGATCCCATATAAGGTCACTTTTTATACCTAAAGGTGAAATACTTCCGTAACCACTTATCGCTATTTTAAGGTCTTTCATAAGGTGGGTATATGAAAATTTTGCATTGATAAATTTGAATAATCATTTAGCTGTTCGACATGTTCCGCAGGGCATGTCGAATTAATAGTGATGCGGGTTTCAAACCCGCCTATATTATCTCGATACTTATCTCTCGAAAATTTCAACAATATACCGTAAACTAAATAGATCAACACAGTAATGCATAATCCCGGTAATTAATTTCAATATTCGATCATGGGATTAAGCTATACCATTAAAAATCAGCATGCTCCGCACTTCATTACGTGTACGGTACATCAGTGGGTTGATGTTTTTACCAGAGCAGAATATATAAATATTTTGCTTGATAGTATTAGATATTGTCAGAAACATAAGGGCTTAGAGGTTCATTCATGGGTGATAATGAGTAATCATTTTCATATGATTTTAAGCAGTAAGAAAGCAAATTTGAGTGATATCATCAGAGATCTCAAGAAGTATACATCCAGAAAAATTTATGAAGCCATTAAGCAAAATCCAGCGGAAAGCCGCAAAAAATGGATGCTGTGGTTGTTAAAAAAGGATGGCAAAATTTGGTTTTGGGAAGAGGGTATCATGGTGAGGAAATTTATTCGGAGGATTTTCTGATTACCAAATTAAATTACATTCATCTAAATCCTGTTCGTGCATTTCTGGTAGAAAAAGAGGAGGAATATTTGTATAGTAGCTGTGGTGATTATTATGGCATTAGAAAAGGATTGCTTGATTTGGTTTTTCTGTGATTTTTTGGATTAAAAATCCATTTTTATCTGTGTATTCGACATGCCCTGCGGAACATGTCGAACAGCTGAGTTCCGGGTTATAATGATACTTTGATTCTTTGAATTAATGAAGACTGGTACTTCTTTCCTTTCAGAACTTCACAGCTAACATCGTATAAATATTCCTTCCCGGCCGAAGCATTCCTCCCCAATCCAGGTGCTCATGATATGCCCTGTCCAATAAGTTTTCAGCACCGGCAGAAAATTCCAGATTGTAATTTTTCAGGCTGAAGCTATAATTTGCCCTCAGGTTAAAGATGGAAAACCCGGGACTTGTTTTTTCTCCAAAGGCTGCACTAACCCTGGTTTGTCCCGAACTTATTTCATTTTCTGCCTGGATGAACAATTTCTCATGGCTAAACCGCAAACCGCTTATCGATTTTAAGGGAGAGATCAAAGGCAGGGGATTTCCTGAATTGTCCATACCATGGACCCACCTGATGGTGTTGTTAAAGGTGAAATGCTGGTTGGCAAACTGATAGTTCAGGCTGCTTTCCGCTCCGCTGATCCTTGCTGAGGGAATATTGCTGTATGCTCTTACACCATCTGCGCCTATAGTCATTACACTTAATCCTGCTTGTGTTTGTCCGATAATATATTGCTGCAAATAGCTCATAAAGCCGCTTAATTTTATAGAAATATTATTTCCTGAATAGATAAAATTTAATTCAGCGTTTAATGCCTGTTCATTTTTCAAATTGGGATTGCCGATATAATCATGATTATCCATCCTGTTGAAGAGATAGAAGCCATAGCGCTCTGAAGTGCTTGGCAATCGTTCGCTGTAGCCTGCACTAGCATAAAGAGTAAACTGCTGGCCGAGATAACGGGTATATCCGGCATTGAAGTTTTTCAGCATTCCATTTGCCGGCTTCGATACGTCATATCCCAGCACTGCAAACTGGTCTTGCCCCATTTTGTCAGTAAGCTTTGAGAAGGCGGCATCCATGCGGACTTTAAAGTCTATTCTGCTTTTTTCGTTCAGTGAAACCAGATCCTGAACATAGAGGCCAGTCACAGTTTGATGATTGACCGGCCAGGTAAGCATATACATGGCAGCACTGTTGGCAGGGTACATGGTCATATCTGCTTTTACCCGGTTATGGTATCCATCCAGTTTCATGCTGATCGCATGTTTACCACGGCTTCTCAGCTGAGCCTGAAGGTAAGCTCCCTGAGTATCACTCCAGCCAGGCATATCCATATGAATGGGCACTGAAGGGCGTTTGGTATCATCCATAGCATGGCTGATGCTGTTTGCATATAATTTTGCTTCCAGATCCCGGATCATACCCCTTGTAGGATTATTTCTGAATGTGATTGCGCCAACCCTTGCCCTGGCATAGCCCACGTCCATCGGCAATGCAGGATAGCCTATATTCCAGCCCTCATCGATCAGGACATCAGCTTTCAGGCTGCTGTTTTTATTCAGCTGATATTTTCCTGAAATACTGGCATTCGCTTTCTCATACTGTGAAAAATCCACTTTTCTGTTTAGCCCATTCCGGTAGTTGCCTGCCTTACGATAAACCCCGCTTACCCGCATTGCCCATTTCGATGTACCGTAATCCAGAGCCAGAATATTCTGCATGGCAGCAGCTGCAGAATAAAAACCGGATGCCACCGTACCCGAAAGCTTTTTTTCAGGGTTGATTATCGCCTCCGCTAGTTTTAGGTTGAGGGATCCGCCAATGGAGGATCCCATAGCCATGCCTTCACCTGCATATTTTATGTCGATACTTTTCAAGTTAACGGGTTCGGTATAAATGGTTACCGGATCCATTTTATCGGTACATGCCCCGAAAAATTTCATCCCATCGATCACTATATTTACCTGGCCGGCACTGAATGCCCGAAGTACGGGCTCCATTCCAATAGGGCCTCTTCTGATCAGACTGACTCCTTCAATTTTTGATAGGATATCCTCCGTGCTTGAGAGGCTTGAAGACTGGTAAAATGCCGAACCGGGATGTTTACTTTGAGCATGCCCCTGTATGTAAACTTCTTTCAGTACCAGATGTTTGAAAACGGTATCCTGAACAGGCTGGGCTGCCTCAGAGTAGCCTGAAATGATCAGACTACTCAGTGACAGAAGAATTTTTAATGAAGATTTCATGCTTTTAGAATAAAAGATCAAAGAAGGTTGATGTTGTTTTTCCATCCTTATTCAGAACCAGATTTATTCTCCAGTCGCCGGTCATTGTAAAGTTTACCTTACCCTTATAATGGCCATTCCTGCTTAGTACCGGATTGACATTATTGGGTGAACCATGTCCCATGCTTGGCATTTCAGGCGTCATGGTGATGCTGTAGGTATCTTCGGCGGGGAAGGTCATCATATCCTGCTTTTTGAAAATGGCAATCTCAAAATCATTTACACCAACTTTTGGGCTTGAAGGGGAAATATAAGCGATCGTTATTTTTGATCCGTCGGCTGCGGTTATGGTTTTTACACGTTCCGGTTGGGATAGTTTTACCTGAATGGCCATTTCGGCTTTTCCATATTTAGTCTGGCCTTCTTTTTTGACCATCACTATCATTTTCCACTTGCCGCTCTCACCGGTGCTTGGCATTGTAAATACTGCAGCACATGGAAAAAGTGTGTTATCTGCATCCATGCTTTCCGGGTTTTCAAGAGGGGCAGAGTGGCTTATTTTCGTGCCGTTCATGTCCATATCCATCATCGGCAGGATCTGAACAGAAGATCTGCTTAGTGCTTTGCCCGAAGCAGAATCAGATAAGGCAATAAATAGTTTCTGATAACCGGTGTTTAATTCAGTTTTTGACCAGAGTTCAACTTTGGCTGCAGAACCAATTGCAAAGGCTTCATTTATTTTGATCAGGGATTTTTTGGGATCTTCAATTTCAGTAGGGGTGTCTTTTTTGCAGGAGCTCAGAATTGTAATTGCAGCTGCAAGAACAAAGAATAGTATCTTTTTCATGATGTTAATGATAAGGGTATATGGGATATCCTGATGCACATAGCTATTCAGCATGGCATAAGAATTTATCCGGCAAGTTCAGTACATGGCCTGTTTGCCCGACTATTTATTTAATAAAATGTTTGTTCGCCCAAAAGAATAGTTTGGAGCATCCGCCCGGTGCGGATAGAAAGAGGACTCAGATCAGAGGAGGATGGAAAATTTTATTGTCCAGGGTATGTGAATAAAGGTTTTTCAGCTCGGTTATTGAATTTTCGATAAGGATGTATTCCGTGTTAAAGGAAAGACTTGCATGAGGAATAAATACAGGGAATTCGATCTGTTTGAAAATTTCTTTAGTCTGTTTTTCTGCCTTGTCTGCCTCTCCCATTTTCTTTTTTAAGAAACATTTACCCTTACATTTCATTTCCGGCTTGTCCTTATTCTCGCAGAGTTCGGCGATGATGTAAGTCATATTTAATTGATAATAAGTTAAAAGGCCTATTTTAACCAGGCATTGAAAACTTAATGTCATTATTAAAATCAGACTGATTACTTTGTTCATCCGGCTAAACTTCCCGCTATTCGGATCAAAAGTACAAAATATATCATTTTGGCAAATGATAGTTATTGGTTAAAAAAGTGATGAAAATCATTTTTGAGAGTCTGTTATGCTGGTTCGTACCAGATCAGCTTGTTCAGTCAGGGTGAATATTCAAGGCAGGTATAAATTATAAACTGTCCTTGAAAATAACAGATCAGATCAGGGGCTGATCCTTTAATTTGAATCCTGATGAATTACGATTTTTTGTGACATTTATCCCTAATCGGGATGTTTCCGGTTAAGCTGAAGGGCTACCTTTTCCAGGAGATCGTGCATGTTAAAGGGTTTCTCAAGATAATCATCTGCGCCGGCATCCTGTGCAGATTTCTGAAGATTGGTACTGGCAGAAACCAAAATTACCGGAATATTCCGGGTATCCTCCTTTTGCTTTAATTTCCGGCAAATCTCCCTTCCATCCAGTCCGGGCATCTGAACATCCAGTAAAAGCAGATCCGGATAATTGTTTTTTAGTTCTAAAACTGAGGCGCCGTTTACAGTTGAACTTACTGTATAGCCCTCAAATTCAAGCATCATTACAACCGCATCAATAATACCTGTATCATCATCAGCGATCATGATTTTTTTGGGAACACTCTTCATTATAAAGTATTTATGCAAAAACTGTTCCCGTTTTTAACAATAAGATATGCATTCTTGTTTTCCTGTTTTTATTTTTTTAACCCCGGTTCTCTTTCAGAGGGTTTTAAAAAGAAAACCCTGTTGCTTTAACTTTTCAAGTATCCTGGGCAGGGCATGCTCAAGCCGCCCGAAAGCCTTAATGCTATCATGAAAAACAATGATTGATCCGTTCTTCGTATTTTTCATCACATTCTGAAAGCATCTCTCCGGACTGATACTTTGATCAAAGTCCCCGCTTAATACATCCCACATAATAATTTCGATCTCAGGGAACTGGTCCCTGATCGCGGATACCTGGGAAGCCTTGATCCTGCCATATGGCGGCCTGAACAGAAGGGAGTTTACAAGGTTCGAACATTCCCTGATATTAGATAAATAAACTTCAGTCGCCGTATCCCAGCCCCTGAGATGATTATAAGTATGGTTGCCAATGGCGTGGCCCGCTTCCAGGATATCGGAATAAATCTCCGGAAATTTCTCAATATTCTCGCCGATACAAAAGAATGTAGCCCGGGCACCGAACTTTTTCAGGGTATTTAAAACAAAGGGTGTAACAACTGATATAGGTCCGTCGTCAAAAGTGAGGTAAATAAATTTTTCCTTTCGGCTTTTATGCCAGGTTAGAGTCGGATATAACCATTTTAGCCAGAAGGGGGAGTTTGCCAGATACAAATGCCTGATAATAATTTATCACGAAGATAAATATGTTATTAATAAATAGATAGTATTTTTAGAGTGGATATACACCTAACCAATCTTGTTGAATAATATATGAAACATAAAAACCGTCAGGGCTTTTCCAGATACAGCGTTTTTGCAATTTTACTGGCAGTCTCGATCACAAGCCCGCTGGTTGCGCAGGAGCGGATCACATTGAAACGGGCTACCGAGCTGGTTATTGAAAATAATCTGCAGATCAAACAGGCTCAATTCTCTGAATCGATTTCGGATGAGAATCTGCTGCAGTCCAAACTGGCCTTATTTCCGACACTGAATGCAAGTACGGGTTTGAATTTTAATTTCGGACGGAGTATTGATCCGCTGACCAACCAGTTTGTGAATCAGGCTATAACTTCAACCAGCGGGAATGTTTCTTCAACCACCGCGTTGTTTCAGGGATTCAGGAAGATTAATGAGATATCTCAGAATAAACTGCAGCTTGAGGCTGATAAAAGTAATACCCGGAAGATCAAGAATGACCTGGTTTTGGCTGTAGTAACCAATTATTTAAATGTATTAAATTCTCAGGACCTGTTAATTGCCACCAGGCAGCAACTGGAGATTTCCAGACAGCAGCTGGATATTGAACAAAAATTCTTCGATGTGGGTAATAAAACGCTTGCAGATCTGTCGCAGGCTAAATCGCAGGTTGCTACCGCCGAGCTGAATGTCACGAATGCACAGAACCAGGTGGATATGGCATTTCTTAATCTTGCCCAGTTATTAGAACTTGATCCCGCTATACCCTTTGAAGTTGAAAAGCCTCAGATCGCTGATATTTCTAGTGTGAACACAGCTTATTCGGCAGTCGATGTATTTAAGACCGCCTCAGTAAATTTCCCGGACATCCAGCTTGCCGAATTCAGAAAACAGGTATTTGAGAAAGAAATTGACATAGCAAAAGGAAATTATTATCCTTCGCTGAACCTTCAAAGTGGTTTTGGTACCCGGTATTCCAATGGTTCATTCGGTAATAATTCTTTTTCTACACAGGTAAAAGATAATTTTAACCAGTTTATCGGATTTGGATTGAATATTCCAATATTCAATGGCCTGGCGGCAAGGTCATCCGTTCGCAGGGCGAAGATCAACTTTCAAAACGCAGAGATCACCGAACAACTGGCTAAAAATAACCTGAACAAAGTTATTAATCAGGCTGTCTATGATCTGAGGGCCGCCGAGAAGCGCTATTATTCTGCTCAAACCGCCTATCAGTCGTCAAAAGACGCCTTTAATGTGATCGAGCAGCGATATGCGGTAGGATTGGTAAATTCACTGGATTTTAACCAGGCACAGACAAACCTGAATAAAGCGCAGTTTGATCAGATCCAGGCGCGTTATGATTTTATTTTCAGAAGTAAAGTTATCGACTATTACCTTGGCAATCCTATAACCTTTTAATTAGAAAATCTTTTTCCCTTATAAACAAAACATGGCAAAGAAAAATAATACTTTAAAATATGTGCTCATCGGAGCAGGCGTACTGGTAGTAATAGCAGTTGCAGGGAATAAACTCGGCTGGTTCGGTAAAAGCGATGTTATTCAGGTTGCTGTTGAGAAAATCGAGAAACGCAAAATTATCGAAACTGTTTCGGCCAGCGGCAAGGTGCAGCCCGAAGTGGAGGTAAAATTAAGTGCGGAAGTATCCGGAGAGGTTGTGGAATTGCATGTAAAAGAAGGAGATGTGGTTAAAAAGGGACAGTTATTATTTAAGGTTCGTCCGGATGTACTCCAATCGGGTTATGACCGGGCAGTGGCTTCATTAAACAGCCAGCGTGCATCCCTGGCTAGTACGCAGCAGCAGCTTAAGCAGGTCGAGGCCAATTTTGCAAATACGGAAGCAAAATATAAACGAAATCAGGAGCTTTTTACCAAAAAAGTGATTTCTGCAGCCGAGTTTGATGCGGTTAAGGCTGAATATGAAGCTGCAAAAGCCAGTCTTGGCTCATCCCGCCAGAATGTTATCGGATCCCGTTTTGGTGTCCAGCAGTCTGAGGCTGTAGTAAAGGAAGCCGGAGCGAATTTAGCGAAAACAACCATTTATGCACCGGTTGACGGCGTTATCTCCAAGCTTTCGGTTGAACTGGGGGACCGTATTCTGGGAACTTCCCAAATGGCCGGTACAGAGATCATGAGGATATCCAATCTGAGTTCTATGGAAGTGAGTGTGGATGTTAATGAAAGTGATATTAACCGTGTTTCGATAGGTGATATTGCGGATATTGAAGTGGATGCCTTCCAGAGCCAGAAATTCAAAGGTGAAGTGACAGAGATCGCCAGTTCATCAAGTGTTGTAGGAACCTCCACTGATCAGGTGACAAATTTTACGGTTAAGGTGCGCATTATGCCTGAATCTTATTCTAAACTCTTGCGTTCAGACAGTGCGAACCCATCACCTTTCCGCCCGGGATTATCGGCTACAGTGGATATCCAGACCGAACAGTTCAATGGAATTGCGGTGCCTATCCAGTCTGTAACCACAAGGGAAGAAAAGAAGGATCTGAAGGAAACTGATAAGACAGCTAAACCCGCAGCGACTGCCAACGAAAAAGAAAAGACAAAAGATGCTGAGCCCGTTAAGGAATATGTATTTGTTTACAGTGCCGGTAAGGTGAAGCAGGTACCGGTTAGTACCGGTATTCAGGATGACACCTATATTTTAATAAAATCAGGGCTTAAAGGTGGGGAGGAAGTGGTATCGAGACCTTTTACAGCCATATCTAAAAACCTGAAAGACGGTGCTGAGGTTGAAAAAGTGGATAAAGAAAAGCTTTTTACGGGTGAAACCAAGCCTTAATTTATAAGAAATACTTAACTTGGTCCCGTCCCCAACGTTGTTGGGGACGGGATTTTTATTATGTCGCAGTTTCAAAAGAAGATAGCCGTTGTTGGAGGAGGTAGCTGGGCGACCGCCATCGTTAAGATTTTGGGGGATAATCTGCTTGAGAAGGAAATTCATTGGTGGATGCGAAACCAGGAGGCCATAGACCATATTCGCCGTTACAGCCACAATCCTCATTATCTGAGCTCTGTTGAGATAAAAGTACCCGATGAAAATTTGAGTACGGTGCTCAGGGATGTTATTTCACCCTGTGAACTTGTTTTGCTGAACGTTCCGGCTGCGTTTTTGAAGGAAGCATTGGAAGGGATCAGTCCCGAAGACCTCAAAGGTAAGAAGATCATTTCTGCTATTAAGGGTATCGTGCCTGATGAGAACCTGATCATTGCTGAGTTTATGAACAGGAAGTATGACATACCTTTTAGTGATTTTGTAGTGATTAGCGGGCCATGCCATGCCGAAGAGGTCGCCCTGGAGAAATTATCCTATCTCACCATTGCTTCCCAGAATTCTGAACTGGCTGTACAGTTTGCAACTATGCTCAATACCCGCTATATAAAAACCAATGTTTCGGAGGATATTTATGGTACTGAATATTCAGCAGTGCTTAAAAATATTTATGCTATAGCCAGCGGAATCTGCCATGGAGTGGGGTATGGGGATAATTTCCAGGCTGTGCTTATTTCAAATGCCATTCGCGAGACTGAAAGCTTTGTCAGTGCGGTGCATCCGATTGATCGGGATATCAAGGAGTCGGCTTATCTTGGGGATCTGCTGGTAACCGCCTATTCCCAGTTTAGCCGTAACCGGACCTTTGGTAATATGATCGGCAAGGGCTACAACGTAACCTCCGCTCAGCTGGAAATGAATATGATCGCCGAAGGATTTTATGCCGTGAATTGTTTGCATCAGATAAATAAAGTGTATAAAGTCCAAATGCCAATCTGCAGGGCAGTTTATGCGATACTGTATGAAAAACATTCACCTCAGATTGAGATGAAATTATTGTCTGAGCAGCTTACCTGAGTATTGAGTATTGAGTATTGAGTATCAAGTATCAGGAACCAAGAACCAAGACAAATCTGTGTAGTATTGGGATTTCTGGTGATGTAAATTCTATTCCACTTAATAATCTGTCTTGATTCCTGGTTCTTGGCTCCTGGTTCTAAAACAAAAAAGGAGTAAAAACTCCGGTTTCACCCCTTGTCCTTACTCCTTGTTCTTTAAGCTTTATTCTGCTTAGATGCGTCTGCGTCTGTCGCCGCCTTCACGGCGTACGCCAGTGTTGCCGGATCCGCGGTCTTCCCGGCGTTTGCCTGAAAAATCACGAAACCCACCGCTGCTTCCGCCTTCACGACGGCCGCCGCCGGCACTTCCGCCACGGTAACCACCACCGCCGCTTCCGCCTTCACGTCTGCCGCCGGCTGCGCCACGGTAAGAACCTCCGCGTTCGCTACTGCCGCCTTCACGGTCGCCTGCCATCTCTATGCGGACATCTCTGCCCTGGAAATCTACTGATTTAAACCCTTCGATAACCTGATTTACTGCAGCATCTTCAACCTCAAAGAAAGTGAATACACCCTTAAGGTCGATCTTGCCTACACTTTTTCCGCTGATCTTGGTATTGTTGCAAATGAAACCCAGCATATCTCCGCGGGTGAAATCATCCACTGAACCCAAATTCATAAACAAACGGGTGTAACCCGGACTGGTACCGGACCTGAAAGCGCGATCAGGGCGGTCGCCGCGATCAGCACGATCTCCGCGTTCGCCACGCTCAAAACCTCTGTCCTCAGATGAAACATTGAGATCAGGAGCTTTTGAGTAATATTCAAGGAAGCGGTTGAACTCAAGTGAAGCAAACCGTTTTATGAGCTGCTCTTTATCCAGGTCTTTAAATTCATCCATAATTCGCGGGATGTATTGATCAATCTGCTCTTCGTTAACTTCAACATTATGAACTTTATGGATCATTGCAAATAACTGCTTTTCGCAAACATCAAAACCTGTAGGAATTTCAGCTTTTGTGAATTGCTTTCCAATTGATCTTTCAATATGGCGAATTTTTCCCAATTCTTTCGAGTTGATGATCGCGATAGAAATACCTGTTTTACCGGCACGACCGGTACGGCCGCTGCGGTGGGTATAATTTTCGATCTCATCAGGCAATGAATAATTGATTACGTGAGTGACATCATTCACATCAATTCCTCTTGCCGCAACATCTGTAGCGATCAATAACTGAAGGCTGCGGTCGCGGTAGCGTTTCATCACTTTGTCGCGTTGCTGCTGTGATAAATCGCCGTGTAAGGCATCGGCATTGTAACCATCCTTCATTAAAGCCTCAGCAATTTCCTGGGTTTCAATTTTGGTACGGCAAAATACAATTCCGAAGATCTCTGGATTGAAATCAACAATACGCTTGAATGCTGCGTATTTATCACGGGCCTTTACAATATAATATTCATGCTCGATATTCACATTACCGGTATTTTTGGTACCCATGGTCAGTTCGAATGGATCTGTCATGTATTTTTTGGCAATGCGGCGAACTTCGTTTGGCATGGTTGCAGAAAACAACCAGGTTTTTTTATCCTCAGGAGTGGTTGAGAGTATGCTGTCGATGTCTTCCTGGAAGCCCATATTAAGCATCTCGTCTGCTTCATCGAGTACGACGAACTGAACCTGGGTAAAATCAATTGCTTTGCGATTGATAATATCAAGCATCCGGCCCGGAGTGGCCACAACAATCTGTACACCGCGCTTGATCTGGCGTAACTGATCTGAAATGTTTGCACCGCCATAAACCGCAACAACGTGAACGTTCTTCATGTTTTTGGCGTAATTATTTATATCACTGGTGATCTGAAGACAGAGTTCACGGGTAGGACATAGAATAAGCGCTTGTGGATAATTTTCTTCAAAATCCAGTAATTCTAATAGGGGGAGGCCGAAGGCTGCCGTTTTACCGGTTCCTGTTTGAGCTAATCCGACAAAATCGTTGCTGCCTGAAAGTAATACCGGGATAGATTGTTCCTGGATCGGTGTGGGATTTTCGAATCCCAGTTCAGTAATGGCATTAACAATATCATGACGGATACCCAAGGTACTAAATGGGTTCATGATAATTTTTAAATGCTCACAGCCTTATTGCTGAAAGCGCCGCAAAGGTAAGGTTTTAATTTGGTATTTTCTTATAAAGCCAGAGATGAGCTTTTGATTAGTGTTTTCACCGCTTAGCAAAATTGATTTTAACTTAATTAGCTGTTGTACAGTTTAGTTCAACTCTAAGGAGGGGGGAATTAACCCTTAAGTAATTAATATTACGACAGCTGCTTCTGATAAAAATCCAGCCTTGCCGGCAAAGTTTCCATTGCCCCCGTTTCTCATTGTCTCCATGTTTTTTAATTTTAAAGCCCTTGCAACAAACATGGGGAGAAACTAAAAGCCGCTGAAATTTTTGCCGTGAATTGCCTGAACTTGCCGCGAATTGCCGGGTAAGCAGGTAAAATAATTATCCATGAACCCGGGAATGAGCGGCTCTCATACCAGCCAAATGGCACACAAAAGAAAGACAAACAGCAGACAAAAGGCAGGATAATCCGGGGTTTTGCCCGGATTTAAACCGAAATTCTTCAGGAAAGCTTCGGCAGCCGCCGAACAAGACCCGAACAGATGAAGAAGCGTTCCCGAAGAAAAAGGCCATTTTCCCGAACGTTTCCCGAACAATTCCCGAAGAAATGGGCGTATTTCCCGAACAATTCCCGAAGAACACCCGAAGAAATGCGCGAAATTCCCGCTAAAAATACGGAAGCCGGACAGGTAAATTTTCGAAGTGATCCCGAACTTGTCTGCCCTTTGTCTGCCACTTGGTCCGGAGGATTCTCATGGAAATGCCCCTTTGGTCCCGAAAGATTTGAGACAGAATTATTAATTTCATTTGCATCAAAGTTTATTTTGTACTTTCAAATGTTGTTAAATTCCGGCATTTCGGCCTTAATACTGATTTTGCCAATAACAATACCTGCATAAAAATGGGTTGGCACAAAAACATTTTGGCTGTATCTTCAACCCTGTGAAATGAAAAAAAATAATTATTAATAATATAAATGAAACGTAGAAACGCAATTAAGGGATTAGCACTGCTTCCATTTGCAGGAACCGTGCTTAGAAATCAATCTGTACAGGCAAATACTCAGCTGGCGGACAGTAGTAGTAGCGCTATTGTAACAATCACATCCGATTCAGCTTTCATGGCCGAGACAAATATTTTTCGTTCTATTGGTGTAGAACCCGTCATCAATTGTATGGGGACTTTTACGATCATCGGAGGTTCTTTGGAGCGTCCTGCCGTTCGGGCAGCCATGGAGGCTGCTGCGCATAATTTCGTGCAGTATGATGAACTTGCTGATGGAATTGGTCAGAGGCTGGCTGATCTTACAGGTGCAGAGTGGGGTATGGTATCGGCGGGATGTGCTGCCGGGCTTAAACATATCACAGCTGCCTGTGTTACAGGTGGTAATCCGGAGAAATTGATCCGAATTCCTGATCTGAGTGGTTTTGATAAGAATGAGGTAATTATACCTGACTTCTCCAGGAATGCCTATGATCATGCCATACGAAACGTTGGAGTGAAAATTATTAGCGTGAAAACACCTGAAGAACTTGAGAAAGCGATCAATCCGCGTACCGCGATGATCTATATCCGCTCCACCGATACAGATACATTTACAGGACAGCCATTATCACTTGAAGTGATTTCGCAGATAGCTAAACCACATCAGGTGCCGGTATTGGTTGATGCCGCTGCTGAGAATCTTACTTTGCCACCGGTCCATCTGAAGAGAGGTGCCACAATTGTTGCGTACAGTGGTGGAAAGGCAATTTGCGGACCCCAATGTGCCGGTTTAATGCTGGGTGATAAATCTATTTTAATGTCTGCCTGGCAGGCAGGTTCACCGCACCATGGTCCGGGGCGTGACAATAAAGTTGGCAGGGAAGAAATGATCGGGATGATGGCGGCAGTAGAAGATTGGGTGAAGCGTGACCATGATGCAGACTGGAAAAAATGGCTGGGATGGCTGGAAACTATATCCAAAAGACTAAGCCCGATTTCAGGTTTGAAACTAGAAGTGATTGAACGTACCTTACTGGATAATAAAACGCCAGTTTTAAAAGTCAGCTGGGATCCTCAAAAACTTCATATCAGCGGATTTGAACTGGCTGAAGAATTGGGAAGAAATAAACCCAGAATTGCGGTATGGGCTGAAGACGATAGCAGCGGTGAGAGTTTTTTCAATATCACTACCGGACAAATGCAGGCCGGCGAAGAAAAAATTGTAGCAGAAAGAGTGTTTGCAATTTTTTCGGAAAAGCGTAATCCTAAACCTGAAAGCATGATGGCACCAGTTGCTAACCTTAGCGGACACTGGGATTTAAGCATTCAGTTTTTCAGCAGCGTAAGTCAGCATTCTTTAAATATGGTACAGGATGGCAACTGGTTGAGCGGAACCCATCAGACTGATTTCCAATCAGGAAATATGAGCGGAACATTGGATGGAAATCAGATCAGAATGCAAAGTGCTATGAGGATTGTGGGTGATGATCTTTCCTATCAATTTTCAGGAATTGTAAATGGAGATACCATGTCGGGTGATATCCATCTCGGTGAGTACCGTACAGCCAAATTCACAGCCAAACGAAATGTGCAGAAAGCCCCAAGAAGAAAAGTGAATATTCCTGCTGGTCCGCCATTGGCAACCTAAGCTTTAGAAGGTCCCTTTCATAATTTAAAAAGCAATAAGCAACATGAAATCAACACGAAGATCAGTTATAACCAGCCTTCTTTCAACCATTGCCGGAATGGCCGGATTTAGCCTGGTAGCCCGATCCCAGACCCCGCAAAACAATGATGCCCCGTTTTTGAGTACGGGAGCATCCCCCGATGTTACCTTGTATCCCGGATCTATAAGATATGGAAATCTGGTCTTTGTATCCGGGACTGGTGCGGATGCGGAATCCGTTTTTGAAATTAAAGCCGATACAGACTTTGTATTGAAAAAGATGGAGAAGAGATTGCTTGCTGCAGGATCCTCAATGGAAAAGGTATTGAAAGTAACTGTTTTTTTAAGTGATATGGCTGATTTTGAAGGGATGAACGAAGTTTACAGAGGCAGGTTTGGTAAAAAGCCACCCGTGAGGTCAACTGTTGCGGTAGCTAAAGGGGGCATCCCGGGGAAATCAATTATCGAGATTGATTGTATTGCTTATGCCTAGCTCAATTTATTCCCTGATGTAAAATGATTAACAATAAGCTTATTTGAAATATCTTTTACTGATGAGTTTTTATGGGAGTGTTTGAGAAGCTTGTTATTTTATAAAGATTTTGTGGTTGTCCTATTCTTTCTGGGCTGAATATATGTTCTGTTAATATTGCTCTGATTAAAACTTGTCAATCTTTTCGCCCATCCATGATGCCAGGTTCTTGCATTATGATTACATTCTATTTTTATCGTCATTTGGTAAAACCTTGGAAGGAGCCCTAAAATATTTTTTTTCTGCAAAAAAATAAACTGACAATAATTTAATTCTTTGATAATAGGACCTAGAATTTTTATATTAGATTTTAATTTGAATAATTGAAGATTGAAAACGCAAGTTTTACAGAATGAGTTAGATCTTTTATTCTTGGTTTCTGAGGGTGATGAGTTGGCTTTTCGTAAAATTTTCAATCATTACAGTGACAAACTATACAGTTATACTTTCAGGATCACAGATAACGAAGAACTTGCAGAAGAGATCGTCATGGATGCTTTCATGAAGATCTGGTGTAATCGTGAGGGACTGAGTATGATCAATCATTTTGACTCCTATCTTTTTACTTTAGTTCGGAATCAGGCATTTACCGCCATCAAAAGAAGGGCTCGTGAAGCTTCGATCATTACAAAACTCAGTTTAAGTAAATCAGAGTACCAGGATTGTACTGAAGAAACCGTGATCTATAATGAATATCAGCACCTCTTAAGTCAGGCAGTTGACCAGCTGCCGCCACAGCAAAGGCTTGTTTATAGTATGAGCAGGGATGAAGGACTTAAATATGATGAAATTGCTGATCAGTTGAATCTGTCTAAAAATACCGTCAAGGCCCACCTCAAAAAGGCTTTAAGTACTCTTAGGGTTGTATTTACTAATTATTTGGTTTTCTTTCCCGGGATGTTTTTCCCTTTTTACTGAACTTGAATTTTGATTGTTAAAAAATATTCCCCCATCGTATAACCCTATTTTAATTCTCAATAGTCTTTAATTAAAAGAAGGGATAATTAAAAATTCGTCTGGTCTTTCAATAAAACTATTAAATATGTCTATACATAGGTTCAAATATCTCTTTAATCAATTTGTAAATAAAACTGCCACATCAGAGGAAACTGAAGAGTTTCTGTCAATGATGAAGCTGGATCATTACAATGATGAACTCAAGGAGCTTTTAGATGAATTCTGGAATGAACCAACTTCTATTACTCCAATGGGTGAAGAAAAGGCAGAGAAAATATTTAATCAGATTATGGCTGCTACCCGGGTATCTGAGCCTGAAATACACTATATTAGTAAAACCTTATGGTATAAGGCAACCGCTGCAATAGTCATTATTGGGCTTTCGGTATGGTTTTATTCGGGCAAAACGCCAGGATCAACTGTCCGTATTGCTCATTCCAGCCCTGCTAAAACTGAAAAACCGGATAAACCGGGACGCCGTTTTATTAATCTTCCTGATGGCAGTTCTGTTATTTTGAATGAGAACAGCAGACTTGAACTGAGTAAAAATTTTAAATCTAAAGGGGAACGGGAGGTTTATCTGTTTGGTGAAGCTTATTTCGATATTACACATGACCCGCTTCATCCATTTATTGTTCATACCGGTGAAATTAAAACAACTGTTTTAGGAACGGCTTTTAATATTAAAGCAAGCCCCGGCAATAAGAAAGTAACAGTAACCGTAACCAGGGGAAAAGTAAAAGTAGGGGATAATAAGAAGACTTATAATGTTATTTTACCTGATGAGCAGGTTGTTTTTGACCAGGAACTTAGCAACCACATCAAAAAACCTGTAAAAGCTGAAACCTTTATAGAATGGAAGAATGAGGATATATACTTCGATGACGTAAGTATTAAGGATGTTGTGAACGAATTGAAAGATCGGTTTGATGTCTCCATCGTTTTCTCCAATGAACAAATTAAGACCTGCAAATTCAGCGCTACATTTTTAAAGAGTCAGAGCCTGGAACAGATATTAAATGTTATCGCCGAGTTTAATCAAATTAAATATCAGTTTCAAGGTAGTAAGACTGTTATTCTGGATGGTTCAGGGTGTAAATAAAAGCAGATTTTAATAAATGATTTTAAAAAGAAACTATATGAATTCGACATTACCACCTTAAAAATTAAAAACCCCCCAATAACTTCACGGCAATGAAGTTTATCAGAGGGCTTTTGCTATGGGTTATTAACTCTTAGCAGTTTTTAATTTAATCCATCCAGAGAAAGGATATTAATCAAATAAAAACATGTAAAAATATGGAATATTTTACAATTAATGATTCAGGGCCTGCCCTTGAAAATTTCAATGCAGGGTATAATAATCGGAGACAACTTATAAAACAGATTATGCGGATCGGCTTTTTATCATTAGCCATACTACTTACTACTTTGCAGTTGTCATTAGCCCTCCCGGTAAAAGGTCAGAAAATCAGCACAGTAGAAATAAAATTCGAATTAAAGAATGAGACGCTGTTAACGGCTTTTAAAAAGATTGAGCAGCAAACTCCCTTTCGATTTGTATATCGGAAAGGAGAATTACGTGAAATACCATCGCGAAGTATTGCAGCTTCAAGCTATACCGTTGAGCAAGCGCTTATGCTTTTGCTGGAAGATACCGGTTTTTCGTTTAAGCAGGTAGATAATAATGTGCTTATCATTACCACTAATTCCCCGTTTTATCAGACTGACAAAACGATTGAAACAGATCATTCTGTTGCTGATATCCCGATCCGTGGGCTGGTCACTGATTCAAATGGTGAAACCCTTCCGGGTGTAAGTATTAAAGTTAAAGGAACCACAATTGGAACTACCACTGACCTCCAGGGAAGATATACTATCAATGTTCCTGATAATAACAGCATTCTTGTCTTTACTTATATCGGATATACCACGCAGGAAGTGGCGGTGAATGGCAGAGCAGTGATTGATTTAGTTTTAGCAGAAGATGTGCAGAGTATAGATGAAGTAGTGGTAATTGGTTATGGAACAGCAAAAAAAAGTGATTTAACAGGATCAGTTGTTAGAGTCTCTATGGCTGACAAGGCTACCCAGGCAAATGTGAACCTTTTGCAGGCCCTGGTTGGAGTCTCTGCAGGTGTGAATCTGGAAGGAAGAGGTGGTGCATCAAGTGAACCAACTCTTTCGGTAAGGGGACAAACCTCCTTATCGGCATCCGACAGTCCATTAATTGTCTTAGATGGTATAATCTATAATGGATCAATATCCAATATTAATATTAGTGATGTGGAGTCAATAGATATCCTCAAAGATGCCAGTGCTGCAGCTGTTTATGGATCAAGATCGGCTAACGGTGTGTTGCTTATTACCACAAAAAAGGGTAAATCAAACAAACCGGTTATCTCTTTTGACATGTACCAAGGCTTTCAAGATATGACAAATAATCCTATGAGAGTGTTTAATGCCGATGAATTCGCAATCAGGATGCTTGATTGGAACCATCAAAGCAAAGTATATGCATGGTATGCAACACGTCCAACAAGTGCAGCAGGAAGACCTGTCAGGCCTGATGTAACAAACCGTCAAACTGTAGCTTCCTTTCTCAGGACATATGAAGAGCAGCAGAACTATCTGGCAGGAAATAACATTGATTGGGTTGATGAGGTTTTGCAGACAGCTCCAATGCAAAATTACAATTTAAGCCTCCAGGGAAAATCTGACAAAACAACTTATTATCTTTCAACTTCGTACTCTGATGTGCAAGGTATTCAACTGAATGATAAATTTAAGAGAATGACACTGCGTAGTAATTTAGAAAGTAAAGTAAATAACTGGCTTACTTTCGGAATTAATTCATCGTATAGTTACATGGATAATTCAGGCATAGCTGCCAGCCTTTACACTGCCAGGGTAGCTAGTCCACTAGCAAACAATTATATCGGAGCACCAAATTACGATATTTACCTAGGGGGTGAATTGTTTCAGCCGTATCCTCTTGTTAACCTAGAAATTGATAATTCAGATATAGGTAATGAGTTGTTTACGGTGGGTAGTGCCAAGATAACAGTCCCTTGGGTTAAGGGCTTAAATTATGAATTAAACTATTCCAATATATACTCAAACAACAATAATAACACATTTAATTCAAGTGCTACACCAGCCGGTGTTTCAAACAGGGGATTGGCATTGAAGAACCCCTCTGAAGGAAGAGACTGGAGTCTCAACAATATAGTCACTTATTCTAAAGCACTTGGTAATCACCAGGTGAATTCTACGTTGCTTTTCAGCCGGGAAGGAAGAAAAGGCAGTTCATCAACGCTTAGTTCGCAGGGATTTGATAATGAAATCCTTGGGTATAATAATATGGGCTTAGGTTCTGTTGCAACCGTCTCCTCTTCTGCTTATGAAGAAAATAGCCTTTCATATATGGCTCGAATTAATTATAGCTTTCTTTCCCGATATATGTTTACAGCTACCATACGCCGTGATGGTTTCTCGGGATTTGGAGCAGGTAATAAATGGGCAACATTCCCTTCTGCTTCAATTGCCTGGGTGGCTACGGATGAACCCTTCTTGAAAGATCTGGGATTTTATATGAAATTGAGAACCTCTTATGGCAAGAATGGTAACCAGGGAATAGGGCGCTATTCAAGCTTGTCGAGAATGGGTACCAGTTATTATGTGTATGGACAATCAACCGCTATTGGACTTTACCCAAGTACTTTAGGTAATGCAGATCTTGCCTGGGAGACAACCTCATCATACAATGCAGGTCTGGACTTTGGCTTTATGAAAAACAGAATTACAGGTTCACTTGATGCATATATAGCTGAAACTTCAGATGTGCTGGTTCAAAGACAGCTTCCAAGGTCTGCAGGATATGCAAGTGTCTGGACAAATATTGGAGGGGTTGACAATAGAGGTGTCGAGCTTGAATTGAAAACTATCAATCTCAATGGCGTTCTTAAATGGGGAAGCAATTTCGTGTTCTCACTGAATAGGGACAAGATCAGTAAGCTATATGGGGGAAATAACGACAAGGATATCGGTAACTCATGGTTTGTTGGAGAGCCTATCAGATCGTTATATGATTACCAGATGGCTGGCGGAGTATGGACAGAAGAGGAGTTTTTTAGCAACAAGACTCAAAATGGATGGTATCCGGGCCAGTTTAGATACGTTGATCAAAATGGTGATAAAGTGATCGATCCTACTAATGACAGGACTGTAATTGGATATGGATCGCCAAGTTACAGGTTCAGTATTAATAACACCTTATCCTATAAAAACTTTACTCTTTCCGTATTTATAAACTCCACTCAGGGAGGGAAGAATTACTATTTAGCAAATAATGCCGAAATGATCAATCCTCTTTTTTATTATCCGGAAAGGATGAACAATTCAGCAATTAATGATTATTGGAGGCCAGATGCTCCTACTTCAAATACAACTGGTATTTATAATATTCCCCCTCGCCAGAGCGGAATTTATCAAAGCAGAAGTTTTGTGAGACTACAGGATGTTTCTCTTGCCTACAATGTAGGAAAGAAAACCCTGGAAAAATTTAAGATGCAGTCTTTGCAAGTATATCTTGCTAGTAAGAATCCTTATGTATGGACGAATTGGCAGGGATGGGATCCTGAAATAGGGGTAAGCGATACCCCGCTTATGAGAAATGTTATTGCGGGCTTAAGACTTAGTTTCTAATCAAAAGAATTCCTCGAAGCTCTGCTTCGGAGTGCTCAGGGTGTTGCCAGTAAAGTAACTATTATTTGTTCATTATGAAGATAGATGGCTCCAGGAGTTGAAAAATTAGTCCTTATAAAATAATGGAGGTTTCCGTATGGGCACCAATTATTGTAAATTTTTTTAAATTATAAAACAATGGAAAAACATATAAATAAACTTAGCAAAGTGTGTTTGATGATAGCTGTTATTGTGCTATTTATACTTCCCTCCTGTAAAAAGATTCTTGATGAACATCCTCAAGATTTCCTTTCACCAGATAATGCTTACCTTACTGAAAAGGGTGCATTACAGGGTGTAACAGCAATTCATAATCGTGTTCGTTCAGCATATTATACCTATGGTGAGTTTGGGGTAATGAACTGGGCGACCCATGGTTCTGATCTTGGTTACAATGGAGAAGTTCCAGGTCCTGGAAGTGGATATATAAATTCTTATAAAGATGATATGACACCTGTTGCCAGGATGGTCGTAGATACCTGGAATGCAGGTTTCCAGATTATTCAGTGGGCGAATGTTCTTATTGATAAAGTACAGAAAGCAGATGCTAGCAAGTTCAGGAACGGTGAGGCTGGTAAAAATGTTTATATTGCTGAAGCGAGGTTTTTCCGAGCCTTTGCATACCGATATCTTGTTTCTACTTACGGAGACATTCCTCTTTTAAAGGAACCGCTTAACTCTGCGAAAGCGGACTTCGTTAGGGATCCAATAGCAAGTATTCACGCTCTGATGATAGAGGATTTGAAATTTGCCGCTGCCAACTTGCCTAAACCGAAAAGTGAGGAAGCACCAGGCA
Source organism: Pedobacter sp. (assembly GCA_036677005.1). GTDB lineage: Bacteria > Bacteroidota > Bacteroidia > Sphingobacteriales > Sphingobacteriaceae > Daejeonella. The sequence goes on along the minus strand of JAKFBV010000016.1, from coordinate 89,696 downwards.
GGATCACTCAGGGAGTTGCCTGGCACTATCTGGCTGAAACATATCTTGAACAGAATAACCCCCAGTTGGCCGTCGAAGCAGCTACACATGTAGTTAATGATTACAGTTATGCATTGATGACCCGTCGTTTTGGAACAAGACTATCAAAGGATATCTTTGGTTCGGGTGACGTGTTTTACGATCTTTTCGGCTATGGGAATCATAATTTGGGTGAGAATACCGAATCAATGTGGGCAATTCAGACTGAACCTTTCATTAATGGAGGTGGCCAGATAGCAAGTGCTTATATTTACGGACCACGTTATTTCGATATAGGGCTTACACCTGATGGTAAAAAGGGGTTTCTGGGAGAAAAATATAATGGAGTAAATACAGGTTATTCCGATACATTGGGCCGACCGACAGCAAACGGTCGCGGAACCAGTTTGGTTTACTATCATGTATGGAAAAGCGATTGGAACAATGACATTCGCAATGCAAAGCATAATATAAAACGAGATTTTTATTTCGACAACCCAGCTTCTATTTACCATAAACAAAAAATCGATTTTAAACTTTATAATCCGCGGCGTCCTAACCCAATAGCAGACACCACTAAGATTCTTTTTCCGATCCATATAAAGTTTACCGATCCCTTAAATTATTTTTTGCAACCTAACAGATCGGGTGGCGGAATTACTCATAAAGATTGGTATGCTTTACGTTTTGCCGAAACATTGCTTTTACGGGCTGAAGCTTACCTTAAGACAAACAGGCCAGATTTGGCAGCAATTGATGTCAATAAAGTCAGAGCTAGGGCTAATGCAACTCCGGTATCGCCAGCCAACATAAATATTGATTACATTTTGGATGAACGAGTCAGGGAACTTTACGGTGAAGAGTGGAGGCTTATCGTTTTACGCAGAACAGGCAAGCTTATTGAACGAGTAAAGAAGTATAATGATAACCCAATTTGTCCTGGGGCATTTATACAGGAGCATAATTTCCGGTGGGCTATTCCTCAGCCCCAGATTGATTTAAATGTTGGTGCAAAGTTCGCGCAAAACCCTGGGTATTAATATTACAAAAGAAGTTAATCAGTACTGTAATGGTATGTTATGGATAAGTGAAATAGTTAATTTATTAAACCTTTTTCACATTTATTATGATTGCAAATAAAAAAAATTATAAAGATTTTCTTTCATTTAAGCTTATAGTGAGTGCGTTAAGTATTGTTCTATTTCTGTTATTTTCACAACAGGTTTGGGCAGGTCCGGAGAGTATTAACCAAATAAAACCTGATTCACAACTGAGTGGGCAAAGTGGTCTTCGGCTGTCAACATTTGATATTGATGTTACACCACCCGTAGGCAGTCAATTGGCATACGATACTGAGATAAATAAATGGGACTTGGGCCTTCGTGCCAAAGGTATCATTCTCTTGGGTGCTGGAAAACCAATTTTAGTGTGCGCGGTGGACTGGCTTGCAATAGGTAATGAGGGGATGGATGCGTTTAAAGATGCACTCGCTGCTGCAGCCGGAACAACTCCACAACGGGTTACAGTAAACGTTTTGCATCAGCATGATGCTCCCAGGTATGATGCTGGCGCAGAACAAATTCTTCTTAAGGCCGGAATTGATCCGGCCTTAATCAATCCAACTAATTTTGATGGTACCTTTGCCAGAGAAACCATTCGTCAACTTACTGTTGCTGTACGAAATTCTCTTAATCACACACAACCGGTTACCTCTTTAGGGCTTGGTCAGGCTACAGTCTACAAAGTGGCTTCAAACCGGAATATCTATGGTACAGATGGCAAAGTCCGTGCAACCCGCTATACAACTACGAAAGATTCTGCAATACGTGCAGAGCCTGAGGGGTTAATTGATCCGCTGTTATCACTTGTCAGCTTTTGGAATGAGGATAAACCAGTTGCAGTACTGAGTTATTATGCAACACATCCTCAGAGCTACTACCGCACAGGAATTGCTAATCCTGATTTCCCTGGTATTGCGCGTTTTTATCGTCAGCTTGCCGTGCCGGATGCACTTCATATCCATTTTAATGGTGCAGGTGGCAATATTGGCGGAGGTAAATATAATGATGGTTCCCACAAAAACCGCCTCATACTGGCAGAACGTCTTGCTGATGGCATGAAGCGTGCCTGGGATGCTACCAAGCGCGAGGCAATAACCGCTAATGATGTTGACTGGATAGTGGAGCCTGTTTCTTTACCGCCTGCTAAATATTTGTATAAAATGCAGGAAGATTTGGTTAAAGATAATGCCTTATTACTTAAAAATAGTGAAAACGCCAGGAAAATGGCTTGGTTAAGGAGATGTGAGGCTGGGAAACAGATTGATATTGCCTGTCTGAAATTAAAAAATGCAAGGATACTCTATATGCCCGGGGAGCTTTTTGTTGAGTACCAGCTTGCTGCGAAAGCAGAGCGGCCGGATCTGTTTGTTGCAATGGCAGCATATGGTGATTTGGGACCGGGTTATATCGGCACAGCCATGGCTTATGAGAAAGGTGGATATGAAGTAAGTGAAGGTGCTTCAAACGTAGCACCCGGGGTGGAAGATGTTCTTATGAAGACGATTCGAGATCTTCTAAATAGATAATAGATTAATAGATGGTTGATAATAGATGGTTATCCAATGGGATAAAAAAATAAGAATATTTTTAATTCGCTGCGGCCGCCGCCACTTATGTTTACGCCTAAATACTAATCTCATGGATCTGTAAATCCGAAGAAGCCGTTTACGGTTTCATATCAGACCCTCTAACCGGATCTTACCATAATAATCATCAAAACCTCGTGTGGGATAACGCTCTGTAAGACTTTGCAGCTTATCTATCCATTCGTATCGTCTTTTCTGCTTTGGTAATACTACAATGAACGGTGCAGACCGGCAACCTGGCAAGCCCTTTCAATACTGACTACTCCCTCATTAACCGACCACTCCGCCAGTTCCCGTTTCTGAAAGGACTTTACAATTTTATTTCGGTAACTGTTTTGGCAAGCTGATAGTCCAAGCTTAGTTCAGCGTACAACCTGTTTCAGTCTGCGGTTCTCGTCCTGGAGCGCTTTAAGCTCATTTAGATGAGAGGCATCCATGCCTCTGTACTTCTTGCGCCAATTGTAGAGCGTGGCTTTACTGATCCCATACTCCCGACACACGTCCTGTGTCGGACGACCAGCTTCATATTGTTTAATAGCGGTCGCGATTTGTGTTTCTTTGAATTGTTGTTACTTCATTTTTATGACATTTGAAATTAAACATTTTGTCTAATTACTCCATGTCTTAATTTTAGGGAAGCTTACAATTTCAGGGAAGCTTACAAAAAACAGAGTATGGTGGAACCTTAAATAAGGCAAATCCTAAAATAAATTAGAAATCAATATTATTTTGTCGAAATTGTTTAACGCAAATACCATTTTAATTAGAATGATAAATATCAGGTTATGAATTGCCTGATGTTAAATTATTTAATCATGAAAAGAAGAAATTTCTTAGAGAAAACACTGGCTACCAGTGGTGCTTTATTGGTTCCGGGAGCTACTGTTGCTGCTATTAACAATAATACAAAAACAAGCGAAGCGCCCATTGATAAAAATGATAATGAAACGATCTTTGATGAGGTGATCATAGAGAGGCCCCTTAAAGGCAAACCTCACCAGGGCAAAGTCTTAGCGGTTATTCAGCCTCACTGTGACGATATTCCGATTTTTGCCGGAGGAACTGTAGCTAAATTAATTGACGAAGGTTATACCGGATATCTGATCAGAACTACCAATGATGATGCTGCCGGAAGCGGAAAGAATTATGGTGAAGTGGTAGCTAATAATGAGGAAGATACTGAGGCAGTAGCCAGGGTGCTGGGATTGAAAAAAACTTATCACCTGAATTACCGTAACCATAATATGGATGAATACAACATTCAGGAGATCAAAGCGAGGATGATCTTTTTAATCAGAATGCTGAAGATCGATACTGTTATTTGTTATGATCCATGGGCGCCTTACGAAAATAATCCGGACCATTATATAACCGGACGCGCAGTGGAAGCAGCTATTACTCCAGCTGGCAGTCATCTCGACTATCCTGAACAGTTGGATCTCGTTAAACCACATGGTGTTTCTGAAAGATATTTTTTTACCAGAAGAGGTCCGCAGTATGTCAACAGAATTGTAGATATATCCAATTATATTGATAAAAAAGTGGAATCAAACATGGTTAATGTAACTCAGGGCCCTGGCGGTAATAATGGATCAAGGTTAAGGAAGAAACTTGCTGCTGAGGGTAAAAGTCTTCCTATCCTTGGTAACGATGATAGAACCGCTGATTTTAATTATATCAAGCATTTCGTTCTGGATATTGAATCTCCAAGGCTGAGATATGCTCCTTCTGATAAAAAGATCGGCGAAAAATATGGTCTGGAATGGGCAGAACGATTCCATTACATTGGGCCTGTTCATTCGTACCAGGAAGATTATATAGCAAAAAATGCTGTACCACTTAAAAAATAAAGATCGCCATGCTCAAAGTAAAATATCTCCTCTTGCTGTCCATCGTTTTATGGAATTATTCGGTATCGGCTCAGCAGATCAGTAAAATCTATGGTATAATCATCAAGGGCGGGCATGTTATTGATCCTAAGAACAATATTGATGAAGTGATGGATGTTGCAATCAATGATGGCAAGATCGCATTAATAGCCAAAAGTATTAGTGCGGATCAGGCCACCCAGGTTGTAGATGCTGCTGGAATGTATGTTGCACCAGGTTTAATTGATATTCATTCACGTTTGGGCTATACCCTTCCTGACGGCTATACTTTCCGGGTTGGTGTTACAACCCTAGTTGATGCCGGAGATTCTGATTATGAATCTTTTCCGAATTTCAAAAAGCAGGTTATTGATAAATCAACTACCCGGGTTTTGGCTTTCCTGAATATTAAAGGTGGTGATTATAAGGGTGGTGCAAATGAAAAAGGCACAGGTGATAAAATAGCTTCGGAGTCGGCTAAACTGGCTTTGGCCAATAAAGACATTGTCGGTTTTAAAGTTGATTTCGTTGGTCCCGACTGGACACCGGTCGACCGGGGAGTTGAGGCAGGAAATATTGCCAAAATGCCAATCATGCTGGATGGTGGTCGTAATCACCCATACCCCTCACTTAAAGACTTATTTACCAAACACATGAGGCCGGGAGATATCTATACACATACCTACACAATTATTGAAGATATAAATGCCCGGGATATGATCGTAGATCAGCAAACTGGTTTGATCAAACCGTCTTTCCCTGAGGCACAGAAGCGGGGTATAATTTTCGATGTTGGACATGGTTCGGCATTCAGGTATTCAAATGCCATCCCTGCAATGAAAGCTGGTTTTCTTCCCAATACAATAAGTACCGATCTTTCAGCAGGGAGTACAAACGCTTTCATGAAGGATATGATGAACGTGATGTCTAAATTCCTGACCATGGGAATGAGTTTAAAAGAGGTAATAAAAGCAAGTACCTGGAGCCCGGCAAAAGCAATTGAGCGGGAAGAACTTGGCCACTTGTCACCCGGAGCGATTGCTGATCTGGTCGTATTCAGCCTGAGAGAAGGGAAGTTTGGTTATTATGAAACCGCAGGTTATAAAATGACCGGAAATAGAAAATTTGAATGTGAAATGACCATCAAAGGAGGTAGGATCGTGTATGATCTGAATGGGATTGCCAGCCCATTGAATAATTTCTTTCGTGAAGGAAACCAATTCAGATGGTGAAACAGTTTTTTAAAAAAAGTTAATATAAAAAGATATGAGCTTAAAAAAGATTTTAGCAACTGCAATGTTGCTGATTGTTGTCCTGCCGTGCTATTATAATTATGCTTTTGCACAGGAAATTGATATCCTGTTAAAGGGCGGACAATTGATCGATCCCAAAAATAAAATTGATGCAAAAATGGATGTTGGCATTACCAACGGTAAGATCTCGCAGGTAGCGACTGATATTTCTGCTGCAAGAGCGAAAAAGGTTGTGGATGTGAGAGGTATGGTGGTATCTCCCGGACTTATTGATATTCACGTCCATGTTTTTGCAGGAACGAATAAGAAGCAACAATATATGGATGGGCCGAATTCACTGCCTCCAGATGGCTTTACTTTAAGATCAGGAGTTACTACAGTGGTTGATGCCGGAAGTTCAGGATGGAAAAACTTTCCATTATTTAAGAAAAATATCATTGATCAGTCGAAAACAAGGGTCCTTGCATTCTTGAATATAGTAGGAGACGGGATGGGTGAAAATCAGCAGGACAGGAATGATATGGATCCTAAAATGGCTGCCACTTTTGCCAAATATTATAAAAACGATATTGTAGGGTTTAAGGTAGCCCATTTCGGCGGACCACAATCAATCCCGGTTGATAGTGCAGTTGCTGCGGGCAATCTTGCAAATATGCCGGTCATGGTAGATTGGAGAGGTTTGCCACCCGAAAATTCTCTCGAGGAGCTGTTTATGAAACATCTTCGTCCTGGTGATATATTAACACATAATTTCCATGCCGGAAAAGGTGCCGGAGCTACTGCAGCAATGTATAAAGAAGCATTGGTTGATCCCGATGGCAAAGTAAGACCATATGTATTTCGTGCCCAGCAGCGTGGTATTGTGATGGATGTTGGCCATGGAGCGAATGGCTTTGTATTCAGTCAGGCGATACCGGCCATTAAACAGGGGCTTATTCCAAACTCGATCAGCTCTGATCTGCATGTGGCAAATATGAATGCAGGAATGAAGGATATGGCCAATATCATGTCCAAGTTTTTAAATATGGGGATACCCCTCAAGGATGTAATAAAGCTTTCTACCTGGAACCCTGCGATGTATATCAAAAGAACAGAGCTGGGGCATTTAAGTATTGGTGCAGAGGCTGACATTGCTGTATTCAAAGTCAGGACTGGTGATTTTGGCTTTTTCGACGCTCATGGTGGCTTCTTAAAGGGTACACAAAAGCTTGAAACAGAATTAACACTAAGAGCCGGAAAAATTGAATGGGATTTAAACGGGATCGGTAAAACGGGATGGAATAACAATTGAAATTTAATTTAAATAGTATAAATGAAACGAAGAGAAATAATTAAAGGTCTGACCTTATTACCTTTTGCCGGAAGTGCTGCTGCTTCACCATTCACCGATTTTTCTGTCGGTTCAAATGGTATCCGGGACCATATAAATAATGTTTCAGAAATTGTTGATGAAGGATTGGTTAAGAAGGGTGAGAAATTACTGAAATCCATCGGTGTTGAACCTTTTGTGAATTGCAAGGGTACAAACACCATTATGGGCGGTTCAATTGAACGACTGGAAGTCAGATTAGCGATGGAGTCGGTTTCAACCCTGAATGTTCAGATGGATGAACTGGCATTTGGAATTGGTAAGCGCTTGTCAGAATTAACCGGTGCTCAATGGGGGATAGTTACAGCAGGATGTGCTGCAGGAATTAAAATGGTAACTGCGGCCTGTCTGACAGGAGGAGACCCGGAGAAATTACTTAGAATCCCTGACCTTACAGGATTTGCAAAATCTGAAGTTATTATTCCTTTTTCTTCACGTAGCGTTTATGATCATGCTGTTAGGAATGCAGGTGTTAAAGTAATTACCGTTGAAAGTCTTGATGAATTAAAGAAGAGTATTAATTCTCGAACTGCAATGATTTATATGTCGCCTTCAGATGGTGAATTTAGCATCCCCAATGTTTCAAAAATTGCCCGTTCATCAGATGTTCCTTTATTTGTGGATGCTGCAGCGCATATTCTTACTATCCCTGATGTTCATTTAGCTCAGGGAGCTGATGTAGTAGGTTACAGTGGAGGGAAAGGCATAAAGGCACCCAGCTGCTCCGGCTTAATGTTAGGCAGGAAGGACCTCTTAATGTCTGCCCATCAGGCAAATTCTCCCCATCATGGTTTTGGAAGGGATAATAAAGTTGGTCGGGAAGAGCATATTGGAATGCTGGCAGCAGTTGAAGCATGGGTTAAGCTGGACCATGTAAAAGAAATGAATACCTGGATTTCCTGGCTTGAAACAATCAATAAAAAGGTATCTTCTATCAATGGAATTAAAACAAATATTACCAGGCCTGATCCTGAATTGATTCACCATGTTACCCCTTACCTCCATATCAGGTGGAATCCTGAACACCTGCATGTCACTGGTGAGGATATTGCTGAAGAACTTGGAACAATTGCCCCTCGAATTGCAGTTCAGGTTGGCAAAGATGAAGCTGGTCTTACGGGTATTACCCTTGTGGGGTATATGATGGTTGAAGGAAATGATATTGTTGCAGCAAATCGTATTCATGAAGTTCTTTCCCGAAAAAGGCAAGCTAAAGTGATCCCACCTATGAAAAATCCTGTAATGAATATGGTTGGCCACTGGGAAATGGAGGTTGAGTATTACAGCAGCAAAGTGACCCAATACCTATTGATCGATAATCAGGATGGAAACTGGATTACAGGTGTTTTTAAAACAGATTTTTCAAGCCGTCCTTTCTCAGGGAGCATTGATGGAAATGAGGTAAAAATCTTATGTAATTATTATACGCCGGGTGATCGGATTCTTACTACTATACAGGGTAACATTAATTCTGGTGTTTTAGCTGGTGATATGGATTTTGATGAGTTTAATAATGCAAAGTTTACTGCAAAAAAGAAAAAATACCCTCAAAACAAAAAGCCAATTAGTTATCCAAAGCATCGTCCACAGTCGAGTTAATAATTGATAGTCAGTCTGTTTTGATTTTTGATTGCTAAAGAATCTGCCGGAAAGCTTTATATTAGTTTTTCATCCTTTTATAGAAATTTCCTATTTCAAGGGAGTATGTTAAAATAGATTTATAAACCATTCAAAAACTAAAAAAATGAAAACCGAAAGAAGATCAGTATTAAAGAAATTATTTGCCTCTATTGTAGGTGTTGCAGGATTTGGTATGGCTGCAAATGCGAATGCACCAATCTCTTCTCCTGAAAAGGAAGTTGGGAACATAACAGATTTTCAGGACGTACCCATGTTTTCCAGTTATACTAAGTATGGTAATATGGTTTATGTTTCCGGAAAGGGAGCACACACTGCGCCATTTGAGATCAAAAATCATACTGAGATTGTATTGAAGCGAATTGAAGAGGAACTTATTAAAGCAGGGTCCTCTATGGAAAAGGTGTTAAAGGTAAATGTGTATCTGAATGATTTTGCAGATTATCAGGGTATGAATGAAGTATACAAAGGCCGTTTCGGAAGTAAGCCACCTGCCCGCACCACAGTTGCTGTTGCTAAGGGCGGTATTCCCGGAGATACTATTGTTGAAATGGATGCCATTGCATACATCTAAATAGTATTCCTGGAGGTATGATTATTTATTGATCATGAATCAGATGTGGTGAGTGTTCATTGTCCGTTGTTCCCTGAAACGCAGGGCATCATCAACAAAGACCCCTTAAGGCTGATATAGGGTGGTGCTTTCTTTTTGAATACTTCAAGGGGGCCGCTGATGGTGGATCAGTATCTGGCGGATGCTTTGAATAAAGGGATCATAGCCGGAGCCGGTATCGATGTGCTGTCGGCGGATCCGCTGTTCACAGCAAAGAATTGTCTGATCACCCCTCATATTGCCTGGGAACGAAAGAAGCCAGTTCAAGATTAATGGGAATTGCAGAAGGGAATTTAGCTTCCTTTCTACAAGGTAAACCGGTCAATGTTGTAAACAAATAATTCTGGATATTAACCCAAATATTAATTATAAACAACAATACCTATGAAAAGATACGCTTTCTTATTTCTGTTTGCTATTGCTTTCTATGGCTGTAAGCAATCAGTAAAAGAACAAACTGTTGAGTCTGTTGTGGTCACAGATGTAGAAAGTCGGTTGAAAGAACTCAATATTGTGCTTAGTTCTCCCCCTCCTCCGACTACTGCCAGTATTATCAAAACCGTCCGGACCGGTAATTTGGTATATACTTCGGGGCATGGTCCGGAAAAACCGGATGGCAGTCGGGTGTTAGGAAAAGTAGATGCGGATCTGACTTTGGAGCAAGGTCAGGAAGCGGCACGATATGCAGGTATTGCCTTACTTTCAAGCCTTAAAGCAGAAATTGGTGATCTTAATAAAATTAAGAGAATAGTTAAAGTTCTTGGAATGGTTAATTGTGTGGAAGGCTACACCGATCAGCCTAAAGTAATGAATGAATTTTCTGATATGATGGTTGCTGTTTTTGGGGAGAGAGGAAAGCATACTCGCTCAGCTGTAGGTATGAATGCACTTCCAAGAAATATGGCTCTTGAAATAGAAATGATTGTTGAAGTTGAAGATTGAAAATATAAAATCTGATTCTGTCCGGCATCTTTGATAAAGCCTCTGAATATTTTTTCGGGGTACTTGATTCGTTACAATTTAGAACAAAATATTCTATTATAAATTATTTACCTTATCCACTTTAAAATCAAGTATATGAATTCAAAAATTGTCCGCTCTTCTATACCCCTTATAATATGGGTCTTACTGAGTGTTTCATCAGTCCTGTATGCCCAGACTTATGATATCCTACTCAAGGGCGGCCATCTGATCGATCCAAAAAACAGGATCAATGAAAAAATGGATGTTGCGATTAGTCAGGGGAAAATAGTTCGTGTTGCTGCTGATATTTCACCAACTTCTGCGAAAAAAGTAGTAGATGTAAAAGGTTTATATGTCGCCCCCGGCCTCATTGATATTCACGTGCATGTATTTGCCGGAACGAACAAAGACCAACATTATATGGATGGCCCGAATTCCCTTCCTCCGGATGGTTTTACTTTAAGGGCGGGGGTTACCACTGTGGTTGATGCAGGAAGTTCAGGCTGGCGGTCATTCCCACTGTTCAAAAAGAATATTATAGATCAGTCTAAAACCAGGGTTCTCGCCTTTCTGAATATATTAGGGGATGGAATGGGTGCACATGAACAGGATTCAACAGACATGAGTCCAGTAATGGCGGCACGCTTTGCTGAACAGTATAAAAATGATATTGTAGGGTTTAAGGTAGCCCATTATAATGGATTGCAGTCTATTCCGGTTGATAGTGCCGTTAAGGCCGGTAAGCTTTCAAACAGGCCTGTTATGATAGACTGGAGAGGATTGCCTCCATCAAATTCCCTGGAGAACCTATTGATGAAACATCTGAGGCCGGGTGATATTTTAACTCATATGTATCATGCAGGTAAACGGGCGACATCAGAGCCATTCTACAAAGAGGCTTTAGTAGATGAAAACGGTAAGGTAAAGCAATATGTCATCAATGCACAAAAGAGAGGGGTGATTTTTGATGTTGGCCACGGTGGTAATGGCTTTGTATTCTCCCAGGCAATCCCTTCTCTTAAACAGGGGCTTTTTCCTAACTCGATCAGCTCGGATCTGCACATTGGAAATATGAATGCCGGTATGAAAGATATGAACAATATCATGTCGAAGTTTCTGAATATGGGAATGTCTCTCTATGATGTTATTCAAAAGTCAACCTGGAATCCTGCGCAATACATTAAGAGAACGGAGTTAGGAAATTTAAGTGTGGGTTCTGAGGCCGATATTGCTGTTTTCAATCTTAAAAGTGGAAATTTTGGTTTTATTGATTCTCACGGATACCTCCTTACCGGGACTCAAAAACTGGAAACTGAATTAACTATCCGGGCAGGGAAAATTGTATGGGATTTAAATGGCCTTGGTGCTACTAAACTTGAAATAAAATAGGGTTCATATTAATTCATACATGTACAGCTTCTTAAAAAACTGTTTAAACCAAATCAATATTCTTAAAACATGAAACGCAGAGATATAATTAAGGGTCTTACCCTGCTTCCTTTTGCTGCAAATGCATCCGTATTGGAGACTGAAGCATCTCAGAGTAAAAATGGATTTGCTTTTTTATCCGGGGTATCGAAAACACCGGATACCGAACTGGCCGAAAGAGGGCACAAAATTTTAAAATCTATTGGGGTTGAACCTTTTATCAATTGCAAAGGAACGAATACCATCATGGGAGGTTCGATAGCCAGACCGGAAGTGAGACTGGCTATGGAGGCAGTTTCTACCCTTAATGTGCAAATGGATGAATTAGTAGAAGGAGTAGGTAAACGTCTTGCAGAGTTAAGCGGTGCTGAGTGGGGGCTGGTGACCTCAGGTGCAGCTGCCGGAATCAAGCTCTGTACTTTTGCATGTTTATCAGGTGGTAATCCCGAAAAACTTGTCCGGATGCCTGATCTGACTGGTTTCGAAAAAACAGAAGTGATTATTCCGAGGGCTTCGCGTACTGTTTACGACCAGGCAATCCGGAGTACAGGAGCTACAATTATTACCGTTGATAACGAAGAGGATCTAAGGAAGAAAATTGGTCCTAAGACAGCGATGATTTATATCGATGCGGAAAAAGAATCTTTTTTACCACTTGAGATCATTTCAAAAATTGCAAAACCTTTAAATGTTCCGGTTTTTGTTGATGCCGCAGCGCATATCCTTACATTTCCGAATGTGCATTTGTCAAGAGGGGCAGACGTGGTTGCCTTTAGCGGTGGAAAGGGACTTAAGGCACCTGGCAGTTGCGGACTTTTACTGGGAAGAAAAGACCTGTTGATGTCCACCTGGCAGGCTGCAGCCCCGCATCATGGGCCGGGTCGTGATAATAAAGTGGCCCGCGAAGAACATATCGGGATGCTTGCAGCAGTGGAAACCTGGGTTCAGATGGATCATAAAAATGAAATGCAAAACTGGGTAAACTGGCTGGAAAATATTGGGAAGCAGGCTGCCACAGTGAAGGGAGTTAATTTTCGCATCAGAATGCCCGATCCCAAATTGATACATCATGTGACACCTTATTTATTTATAACCTGGAATCCGGATGAACTTCATGTTACCGGACAGGAGGTATCCGAAGAATTAGGTAATACCTTTCCCAGAGTTGGGGTTGCCATATATAAGGATGAACCTGGCCTGACCGGAATCAGTTTGGTAGGATACATGATGGTTCCCGGAGATGATAAGTTAGCCGCTTCCAGAATCAGGGACGTAATTGCCAGAAAAAGAAGTCCGAAGCCCCTAATTGCAATGAAAGCCCCTGCTGCAAATTTGGTTGGACGCTGGGATCTGGAAGTTCAGTATTATAACAGCCGGGAAAATCAGATGTTATTCATCGATCAGCAGGATGGGAATTATTTTTCAGGAGTTCAAAAATCAGAATTCTCAGAGCGTGAAATTAACGGCACGATTGAAGGAAATGAGATAAAAATGCAAAGTGTATGGGTTGTTCCCGGCGACAGGATTCAAACCACCTTCAGGGGCATTGTTAGCGGAGAAACAGTTTCCGGAGACATCGATATGCATGAATTTCTGTCGGCTAAGTTCAGTGCCAAAAGAAGGAAATCAGAGATCGTCAAAAAACCGGTTATCTATCCTAAAGGAAGGCCGCAGGGAGGAAACTTTTTAATTTAGATTGTTTTTGAAGTATCTGTTGCACAAGAAATTGTTCAGGAAATATTTACAGGTCTTTGGATCAGGCAAACTGGCCTTAATATAGAATATAAGGTTTTTGAATGGTATCAAAATGAAGAATTCGAAGAAAATATTCCTGATTGATAGCAGATTTCTTAAATTTGTATATTATGCAGACATTGATTGTACATCCAGATAGTAAAGACAAGCTTATAGCTGTCAAAGCTGTTTTGAAAGCCTTGGATATCACCTTCGAGGAAAATAAATCTGTTTATACCCCCGAATTCGAAGCAAAAATAAAGGAAGGTGAAGAAGATATCAAAGCAGGTCGTACAGTGAAAATCACACTGGACGAGATATGGAAATAGAGCTTACCCAAAGGGCATTAGGAGATTTGCAATACTGGAAAAAGACCGGGAAAGCTAAAATCTTAAAACGCATTTCGGAGCTTACCGCCTCTATACTCGAAACACCTTTTTCAGGATTAGGAAAACCAGAACCATTAAAATACCAGTATTCCGGCAAATGGTCAAGACGGATTGATCAGGAACACCGTTATATCTACGAGATAAGAGAAAATATACTTTATGTTTTCTCTTTAAAAGGACATTACCGGTATTAAAAATATTTCCTCCTCATATTATGTTATTGAATTATTCCTATATTAGATTTGAATAATTTGAAATATCTTGAACTATAAGTCTTCATCTGATAAAGAATTACTTGAATATTTAAAAGAGGGCAGTCAGGGAGCGTTTACAGAGATCTACAATAGATACTGGAAACAGCTGCTTGCAATTGCTTATCTTTTTACTAAGGATAAATCTGTATCACAGGATATTGTTCAGGAGATCTTTGCCAAATTATGGACCAGGCAAACTAAACTGAATATCGAATACCTGAATACTTATCTCGCTTCCGCTGTTAGATTCTCAGTATTTAAACTGATTTATAAGCAGAAAAGAAGGCTGGAAATAGAATCTCAGAACTCTTTAAATGAATTATCTACACTCACTGAGGAACAAATTGATGCCAGGTTTACTCAGGAGTATATTAACAAAGTAGTTGAACACCTTCCTGAGAACTGCAGAATGGTGTTTAACTACAGTCGCAATTATGGCCTTTCTACCACTGAAATTTCAATGGAATTAGGAATTTCCAAGAAAACGGTAGAAGGATATCTCACAAAAGGTTTGAAAACCATTCGGTTAAATCTCAAGAATGCAGTGAACCTGTTCTAGGTTCATAAATTATTTTAAAAGTTTTTTTGTTTTTGGCAAGGGTCTCTGGCGACTTATGGGACTATATAGTTATATGAGCCTAAATCGGTTACCTATGCAACAAGAAGAAGTCCAAAAACTAGTTGAAAAGTATCTTCATAACACTGCTTCTGCCGAAGAGACTGAAAAGCTGTTTCAGTGGTATCGATCTGAAATGAACGGGGGTTCAGAGTGGAATTTTGATGATTTCGAGGATGAGGAAAATCTGAAACTATTTATTTTTTCTAAAATTGATGTTCCCGATTTGGCAGAAAAGCAAATACCGGTTCATCGTAGATTTTATTCATTAGCTGCAGCTGCCTCTATCCTCATTTTTCTTGTAAGTGGCTTGTATTTCTATTTTAAGAAGGATCAAATTCAAACTGTTCCGGGTCCTGTACAAGTAGCTGTAAAGCAAAAAGTAAAAGATATTCAGCCTGGAGGTTATAAAGCAATTCTCACGCTTTCTGATGGGAAGAAGATTGTACTGGATGATTCGCAAAACGGAGTTGTGATTAATCAGGGAGGAATTAAGATTCATAAGAATTCGAAAGGTATTATTGAGTATACACTCAGTAAGTCTGCAAATGAGCAGACAGTAACCGAGAGAAGAGAAATTCAAACTGTATATAATACCATTCAGACACCTGTTGGTGGAAAATTTCAGTTAAATCTGGCAGATGGCAGTAAGGTATGGCTGAACTCTGCCTCTTCCTTGCGTTTTCCTGTATTTTTTTCCGGTGATACACGTGAAGTTGAGTTAAAGGGAGAGGCTTATTTTGAGGTTTCCAAGAATGATGACAAGAAGTTTTCGGTTCGGTCTGGAAATCAGACGGTTGAAGTACTTGGTACTCATTTTAATATCAATGCCTATTCTGATGAGCCGACTATTACTACTACTCTGATTGAAGGAGCTGTTCGGGTAATAGAATTAAATACAAAGAAATCACAAATACTTAAACCGGGTGAGCAATCAAAGGTTGACAGGGATATCAGGATACAAAAAAAGGACACTCAGGCTGAAGTGGCCTGGAAAGATGGTTACTTCTATTTTGAAAATGCCAGTGTCGAAACAGTCATGCGTCAGTTGGGCAGGTGGTACGGGATAACTGCAAGATATGAAGCAGTATTGCCTGAACATCATTTTGAAGGTGCTATAGCCACAAATCTGACACTTTTGGAAGTGTTGGAGATACTTCAGAAAAGCAATATTCACTTTAGACTTGAAGGGAAGGAGGTTGTTGTTATGCCTTAAACTGAGTCAGTAGAAGGCAGAAAAAAACCAGAAGCGTTGGCGCGCTCCTGGCAAAAGTCTGGTCTTCCAATAAAAAATATTGAGATAGATTATTGATCACCAAACCAAGCAAATTTATGAATTTATTTACTAAAACAGAGGGCTCTCTAAGTCTTGTCACAACTTTAGACTTAAAGCCGACAATTACTGGCGGAATTCGATTCTTTACGTATAGTAATAGCCAGTTGATTTCATTTAATTCAATTCTCCTTGTCATGAAGCTGACATTTATTTTTCTTTTAACCTTAATCTTAAATGTTCGCGCAGAAGGGTACTCTCAAAAAGTTACTTATAGGGGCGAAAATGTATCGATTGAAAAGGTATTTTCAACAATTAAGAGACAGACGGGTTATGGATTTTTCTTCCAGAAGGAACTGATCAGTTTAGCAAAGCCGGTAACCATTAATGCGGTTAATGAGGATCTTTCTGATGTTTTGATTGCCTTATTTAAGGACCAGCCTTTAGAATTCAGTATTAAGAATAAAACAATACTGGTATTGAAAAAGACTGCTTCAGTCATGGTTCCTGAAAGTAACCTGATTGATATTTCAGAATTATTGGAAGTGAAGGACATTGTGGTCAAAGGACAGATTACCGATGCTCAGGGCGAGACTTTACCAGGTGTTAGTATCAAGATAAAAGGTACTACTATTGGTGCAACTACAGATATTGACGGGCGGTTCACCATTAATGTACCTGATAATAACAGTGTCCTCGTTTTTACCTATATCGGTTACCAGACACAAGAAGTTACAGTAGGCAACAGAACTACTTTAAATGTGAAACTGGTAGCTGCCAATACAGCGCTTACTGAAGTAGTAGTTACCGCATTAGGTATTTCCAGAGAGAAAAAGGCGCTTGCCTATTCAGTAACTGAGGTGAAAGGTGAAGAGTTTACCCAGGCAAGAGAAAACAATGTTGCAAACGCATTCAGCGGTAAGATTGCCGGTGTAAACGTAACCGGTATGTCTTCTGGTCCGGGTGGTTCCAGCCGTGTCATTATCAGAGGTAACGGTTCCTTAAGCGGCAATAACCAGCCATTGTATGTAATCAATGGTATGCCAATGAACAATACCGCGCGTTCACAGGCGCAGGGTGAAGGGGCAACAATATTAGACCGTGGAGATGGTATCGCTGCCATCAATCCGGATGATATTGAGACAATTAACGTATTGAAAGGCGGACCTGCTGCGGCACTTTACGGGAGCCAGGCATCCAATGGTGTTATTCTGATTACAACTAAGAGTGGTAAAGCTCAAAAAGGAATTGGAATAGAATTCAATAGCAATTTCACGGTTGGTAGTCCTTCAATGTATCCTGAACTTCAATATGAGTATGGTCAGGGTCTTGATGGTAAAAAACCAACAACCAAGGCTGAAGCGATCAGTTCCGGACGTTTATCTTTTGGAGCTAAGATGGATGGTCAGCCTTATATTCAGTTTGACGGTGTCATGCGGCCATATTCACCGGTTAACGTTAAGGATAACTGGAAAAATTTCTACAGGCCAAGTACGAATTTGACGAATACAATAGCATTTTCAGGGGGTAGTTCTCCTGCACTTACTTACAGGGTATCATTATCTGATCTCGAAGCTCAGGCAATGGAACCGGGGTCAAGTTATGCCAGACAGACTGGTAATGTAAGTTTGAGATCTGTTATCGGGAAAAGGATCATTGTTGAATCAACATTACAATATAATGTAGAAAAAGGAACAAACCGTCCGGGTAATGGATATGCGGACAACACCACTTCATGGGCAACAAACTTATTGGCTAATACGGTGGATATCCGCAGTCTGGCTCCTGGTTATGATGCAAATTTCAATGAAGTTCAGTGGCAGCAGGTTCCTGAAGCTCAGAACCCTTATTTCGTAATTAACCGTATGGGGAATAAGGATGCTAAAAATCGTTTCATGGGACAAGCTAGTATCCAGTACAATATTTTGGATGATTTATCAGTAAAGGTGAGTGGAATGAGGGATATTGATAGGTTCCAGTCTATGGATTACATGCCTATTGGTACTGCAAAGAGACCAAGAGGATTATTTAATTCAGGAACTTCATTTGTGACTAAGACTACTGCACAGGCTTTATTGAATTACAATAAAACTTTTTTTGAAGATTTCCAGTTTACCGCAATGGCAGGTGGAAATATCGAGCGAAATGTTTCTGAATCAACTTCGAATTTCGGGTCTGAATTTATTGTCCCTGATTTCATCAGTTACTCTAACCTCGCTATTCAGTCTGCAGGTGTAGGTTTGAGCCGATTTGGGCAGAATTCAGTATTCGGCTCTGCGGATATCGGTTATAAGAGTTTGCTTTATTTTACCTTCACTGGAAGACAGGATTGGTTTTCAACCTTGAATCCTGGTAACAACTCAATTTTTTACCCATCATTCGGAACCAGCTTCATCTTATCTGATGCAATTAAACTGCCTTCAATAATCAGTTTTGCGAAGATCAGAGCTTCATGGGCTCAGGTTGGAGGAGCCACGGTTAATCCTTATCAGATCAATCAGCTTTATACTTTTGCTCAGGGAGGTCATATAGGTCGCCCGGTTCAGAATACATCGTCTGCTCTATCAAATCCGGATCTGAGACCACTTACCTCAACTACCTATGAAGGAGGTATCGATATGCAATTTCTGAATAACCGTTTAGGTTTAGATTTCACTTACTATAACCGTAAAACAACTGATGATATTCTGAGTACTTCAATTGCAGCATCCTCAGGTTATACTTCAGCACTTTTAAATGTGGGAGAGTTAAGTAACAGAGGGGTCGAGATCCTGTTAACAGGTACACCAATCAAATCAAATAATTTCACCTGGGATGTAAGCTATAATGCAGCTTACAATAAGAGTGAGATTTTGAAACTTGCCCCGGGACTTAGTACCGTTGGAGGAGCAGGTGTTGGAAGACCTTACAATACTATCAGAGGAAGGACTTATTTGACCAATGCAAGCGGTGTTCGTGTTTATAACAAACTTAGCGGTTACGAAGTTCAGAGTCCTGAAATTGAATATGGTCAGGGTGTTCCACCATATACCATGGGATTGACCAATAATTTCAGGTTCAAAAATTTCTCCCTGAATGTACTTCTTGATGCTAAATTCGGGAATATTGTTCAATCCGGACTCAGCCGTTATATGTACCGCTTCGGATTATTGAAAAATACACTTCCGGGCAGAGAAAATGGTTTAACTGTCTCAGGAGTTGATCAGGCAGGCCTGCCATTCACTAAAACATGGCCGGTTGATCAGTTAGATACCTATTATAACAACCAGGCAAGCATCAGCCCATTAACAACTTCGGTTTTTGATGGTGATTTTGTTAAGCTTCGTAGTGCTGTGCTAAGCTACAGATTGCCTGTTAGTAAGCTGCAATCTCTGAAGATTCAGTCAGCAGATATCTCTCTTGTTGCCAGAAATCCGTTTATTCTTTTTTCACATATCACTGACTTCGATCCTGAATCGGCCTATACCATAGGTAATAACCAGGGACAGTCCTCAAATACAATTCCAAGAACCCGTGAGTTTGGGGTTAATTTAATTGTAAGGTTTTAATTAATGTTATCTAAAATTTCAATATGAAAAATCTAAGTTTTAAACCTATATATGCGGCTCTTATATTGGCTATATCCTTGTCATCATGTACAAAGGATCTTGCAGAGCTTAATAAGAATCCAAACGCTTACGAAAGTGTAAATGCTAATTTTCTCTTTACAAAGGCTCAATTGGGTGCTATCGGATTAAACCCGAATGGGAATCGTTTTAACAATATGCAGATGCTTCAGCAGGAAGCTACTTACAGTGAGGTAACAGCCCCGGGTGATAAGTATTTTGCTGAGGGTTATGTTAGAAATAATTGGGCTGCCTATTCGGGCTGTTTGAATCAGGTACAACTGGTGATTAATGAAACCGGGAAAGATCCTTCAAATATAAATAAGCTTTCAGCAGCCAGAATATGGCGTGTTTATATCGTTCATCAATTAACAGATCTTTACGGAGACATTCCTTATACAGAGGCTTTGAAAGGTCTGGAAGGCAAATACCAGCCGAAATATGATCTTCAGTCTGATATCTACAAGGATATGTTTAAGGAGCTTGAAGAGTCAGCCAAAGCTTTGGATGCATCCAAAGCTACATTTGGAAATTCTGATTTGTTTTACGATGGTAACACTGTAAAATGGAAAAAGTTCGCTTATTCAATGATGCTGAGACTCGGAATGCGTTTGACCAAAATTGATGCAGCCCTTGCTAAAACCTGGGTAGAAAAGGCAATTGCAGGCGGTCCAATCATCGATGATGCAGATCTGGCAAGGGCTCCTTATGCGGATGGCGGACTTGCCAGTAACAGAAATCCATTCTCAGATCAAATGAGAATTCTTGATTATGTTGATGGTCAAAATCCTTTGAACGTTCAGGGTTCTAAAATCTCTAAAAGATTTATCGATCATTTAAAAGGAAACTCAACAACTACTAAAGATCCGCGTTTGAATGTGATCTCAATATTATGGGTGAAACAACAAACCGGAGGCTATGTTGCTGACACAGCAACTGCCTTACAGAAAGGAATGCAGAACGCGCAGTATAACGGGTATCCCGCAGACTTTGAAACTTATTCTGAGCCAAACCCAAATACAGTGATGAGATATGACGCTCCGGTTATCGTATTCGGTGCTGCAGAAACTCATTTTCTTTTGTCAGAAGCTTCAATCAGAGGCTGGTATGCCGGAAATGCTGCAACTTCTTATAATAATGGGGTTACTTCTGCGATGAAACAATGGTCGCTTTATGGTTCCGGTGGTGCAATTTCTAGCGATAAGGTAACAACCTATTTGAAATATAATCCATTCCTTACTGCAGGTACCTTTGAGCAAAAGCTTGAGCAGATCTCTACTCAGCGCTGGGTATTGGGTTATCTTGACCAGATTGAAAACTTCTCTAACTGGAGACGTACAGGATATCCGGTTTTAATTCCAACAAACTATCCTGGAAATATTACAGGTGGAAGAATTCCACGCCGTTATATTGTGCCTGAATCAGAAGAAACTCTTAACAGAGAAAACTTCCTGGCTGCAAAAGCAAGGCAAAGCGGTGATAATACCCTGTTGAGCCGGGTTTGGTGGGATAAACCTTAAATATTCAATCCTTTCATTATAATAATTAATCCATTTGTTTTTCTCAGCATTCAATGCTGAGGAAAACAAATGGATTATTTTTCTCAAATTCCTTAAGTTTAAGAATAATTTAACAGGTATGAAACGCAGAAATCTCATTAAATACCTTTCCGTATTACCGCTTTCAGGTGCGGTGATTGGTTCAGGAATTCCTTTTCAATCCGTATTTGCTGATGAGGCTGATTTTGCCGGGACCCCACAGCAAAATGGTACACCCAAAAGGATCGCCGCAATTATTACTGAATACCGCCCCAATTCGCATGCTGATGTGATTGTAGGTAAATACCTTGAGGGATTTAATCAGGATCAGATGGCTCCTTATCCTGAATCCAGGATCGTTTCCATGTTCACAGAGCAGGTCCCTGAAGCTGATATGAGCAGACCAATGGCTAAAAAGTATAATATTCCTATCTTCCGCACAGTGGCAGATGCTCTGACTTTGGGTGGTGATAAGCTTGCAGTTGATGGTGTGCTGCTGATCGGAGAGCACGGAGTTTACCCGATGAACGATAAGGAACAAAAACTCTATCCAAGGTTTGAAATGTTCCTGAAAATTACGGATGTCTTTCGTCAGTATAAGAAATCAGTTCCGGTTTTCAATGATAAGCATCTTTCCTATAGCTGGAGGCAGGCAAAACGTATGGTTGAGATCTCACGTGAATTAAAGTTTCCGATGTTGGCAGGATCAACCGCTCCGGTAACATGGCGTATTCCGGCTGTAGATACACCTTATGGTGTTGCTCAGAAATATGCCCTTGCCATTTCTTTCAGCGGCCTGGATATTTATGGTTTCCACCTGCTTGATAATTTACAGGCTGTAGTAGAACGGCGAAAGGGAGGTGAAACAGGAGTTCGTTCAGTTCAATGTCTTGAAGGACAGGATTGCTGGAATTATATGGACCAGAATGAATGGGTTAGCCGCTTATTTACAGAGTCTTTGTCAAGAAGCGGTACGCGCAAGGAAGGGGATGTCAGAACTCTGGTCAAAAAACCAGCAGTATTCATCATCGATTATAATGATGGTTTGAAGGCAGCAGCCTTTCTGATGACCGGCCTGGTAGAAGATTTTACAGTTGCTGTTGAAGTTGAGGGACAGCAAAAACTGGTTTCAACCCTTATGCGGATGCAGAATGGAAAACCACATTATCATTTTGGCTGCCTGGTTAAGAATATTGAGATCATGTTTACGACAGGAAAGGCTCCTTATCCGGTTGAGCGAACTATGCTCAGCAGCGGGATATTGGATTTTGCCCTTGAATCCCGTATATTGGGATACAAAAGGCTGGAAACCCCGGAATTGTCACGGGTACGTTACCTTAGTTCTCCGGAATCGCATTTTTTCACGAAAGGATGGGACAGTAACGGCAAAAGAATAGACTGATAATTTTTCAGCTCAGCCGCTTCGTTCTGATTTTTTAAAATTTTGTATAATTAGTAAATACTTTAACACTTAGAAACAACATATCAAATGAGGAAGTTCTGTATTTTTTTTGTAAGTATCCTGTTACCTTTTGCACTATTCTCCCAGTCAAAACCCTATAACATTCTTATCAAAGGCGGTCATGTAATTGATCCGAAAAATAACATCAATCGTGTAATGGATGTCGCCATTGTCGATGGTAAGATAGCCAAAGTTGCTGCAAGTATTGATGCCTCCCAGGCATCCCAGGTTGTTAATGCCGCCGGACTGTATGTTAGCCCCGGACTAATAGATATTCACGGACACGTTTTTGCTGGAACGGAGCCGAATCATATGTACAGTAATGGGTTTAACAGTATCATGCCTGATGGATTTTACCAGAGAGTAGGTGTAACAACTGTTGTGGATGCCGGGGGGTCAGGATGGAGAGATTTTCCGACTTTTAAAAAGAATATCATTGATAATTCTCAGACCCGGGTACTGGCATTCCTGAATATCGTTGGTAATGGAATGCGTGGCGGCGTTATAGAGCAGAATACAAGCGATATGGATCCGCAAATAGCGGCAAAAGCAGCTATTGCATACAAGGAGTATGTAGTTGGTATAAAAGTAGCTCATTTTACAAGTCCTGATTTTACCAATGTTGATCGTGGTGTGGCTGCAGGAAAGCTGGCTAATATGCCTGTAATGATAGATTTTGGCGGTACAAAACCGCGTCTGTCCCTGTATTCTCTCTTAATGGAGCGCCTGCGTCCCGGTGATATCTTTACCCATACTTTCGGCGAATTACTGGATACCAAGGAGGCGATCGTAGATACAGCAAAGCAGGCCTTAAAGCCTTATGTTATGGCAGCTCAGAAGAGAGGAGTTATTTTTGATGTAGGTTATGGAGGCTCAAGTTTCAGATATTCTCAGGCAATCCCAGCCGCTAAGGCGGGATTTCATCCGAACACAATCAGTACAGACCTTCACATCAGCAGTATGAAAGGCTCTATGAAGGATATGCTTCTGGTTATGTCAAAATTCCTGAAAATGGGAATGGATTTGCCTGCAGTGATCAATGCAAGTACCTGGGCTCCGGCAAAGGCGATCAATCGAACTCAACTTGGCCATCTTTCTGAAGGTGCCATCGCAGATATTGCCATATTAGGTATGAGAAAAGGTAAATTCGGATTCTACGATATGGCAGGTTACAAAATGGAGAGCGATGAAAAGCTGGAATGCGAAATGACCATTTTCGGTGGTAAGATTGTGTATGATCTGAATGGAATCGTAGCTCCATTGCCGGACCTTTCTAAATAATTCCCCGAATAAATTTTAATTGGAGTAGTATTATAATGAAATAATCAATGAAACGCAGGGAAATTCTCAAAACTTTAAGCATGTTACCGCTTGCTGGTGCAATAGGAAATTCAGGTTCCCTGGTTCAAACAGCCCAGGCTGCACCGGCATCAAAACGCGATTTGTTTAAAGAGTTTGGCCTGCGTACTTTCATCAATGCTTCCGGATATTTTACATCGCTAAGCGGCTCACTGATGCAGGATGAGGCTATTGATGCGATCCGGGAAAGCGCAGCACACTTTTGCAGACTCGATGAGGTTCAGGATAAAGTTGGAGAAAGGATCGCTGGTTTGTTGCATGCGGAGTCGGCCATGGTTACTGCCGGGGCATTTTCTGCCCTGATGCTGGGAATGGCGGAAGTTCTTAGTGGTACTGACCAAAAGAAGGTTTCTCAAATCCCTGCCCTTGAGGGTACAGGGATGAAAACCGAAGTGATCCTGCAAAAGGCACATAATGATGGTTATGCACATGCCCTGATCAATTGCGGGGTAAAATTGATCACTGTTGAAACGATGGAAGAATTAGAAAATGCAATCAGCGATAAGACCGCGATGATGTATTTTATTAATTATCAGGCTTCTTTAGGAAAAATTCAGCATAAAGAATGGCTTGAGGTAGCCAAAAAACATCATATACCGGCTATGATCGATATGGCTGCGGATCTGCCTCCCAAAGAAAATCTCTGGAAGTTCCATGATATGGGATTTGATCTGGTTTGCGTTTCGGGAGGTAAATTTATGAGGGGACCGCAAAGCAGCGGAATCCTCAGCGGCAGGAAAGAACTCATCGCAGCGGCGAGATTGAATGCCCCTCCCAGGGGATCGAATATCGGTCGCGGAATGAAAGTTAATAAGGAAGAAATATTTGGTTTATATATTGCCCTGGAGCGTTTTGTCAATTCAGATCAGGATAAGGAATGGAAAATGCTTGAGGACAGGATATCTGTCATTGCAAAAGCAGCAAGCTCGGTCCCCGGAGTTAAGGCCGAATTGATTCCGCTCCCTTTGATCAACCGAATTCCCACATTGAATATTTCCTGGGATAAAGCAAAAATAAACCTGGAGAGTTTACCGGCCAGTTTAAGGAATGGGAACCCTTCCATTGAAGTTATGGGCGGACCGGGAGGAAGCATTAATGTGACCACACATATGCTTAAACCCGGAGAAGTGAAAATTGTAGCATCGAGAATAAAAGAAGAACTTTCTAAAGCTCTGGTGTAGGTTAGATTAAACAGATCAGTTTTTTTAACTTTTGTTTGATCCGTCCTGAACAGAATGAAGTTTTTAGAGAATAGTCTTTTTATTCCTTCCCGATTCTAAATAGTATAAATAAACAGTAAATAATCTCAACAATGAAACGCAGAGAAATTTTAAAGTCCCTCACCCTGCTACCGCTGGCTGGTGGGATCACAGCAACAGCTGCACCCTTAAACAATATGCTTTCAGCACCAGTGGCTGGTCGCGATCTGTTTAAAGAACTGGGTATCCGAACTTTTATTAATGCCGCCGGTAATTACACGGTCATGTCGGGGTCACTGATGCCCCCTGAGGTCATGTCTGCCATTAATTCTGCTTCGAAGAAATTTGCGTTTGTTGATGATGTGCAGGAAAAAGTGGGCGAACGGATTGCCAAAATGTGTCATGCTGAAGCTGCTTTGGTATCTGCAGGTTGCTGGTCGGCCCTGATGCTTGGAATGGCCGGTGTTCTGACAGGTATGGATACAAAACGGGTGAGTCAGGTTCCTAATCTTGCCGGAACCGGAATGAAGACCGAGGTGATTCTGCAGAAGAGTCATTCTTTGGGTTATGATCATTCCCTTACACAGTGCGGGGTGAAACTGATCAAGGTTGAAACCAGGGCTGAACTGGAAGCAGCCATCAACGAAAATACGGCTATGCTTTGGTTCCTGAATCGTGAGGTTCATAAAGGACAGATCAAGCATGAAGAATGGCTTGAACTGGGCAAAAAATACAATCTTCCGACGATGATCGATATTGCGGCGGATGTACCTCCTGTAGAAAATCTGTGGAAGTTCAATGACATGGGCTTCGATTTGGTGGTGATCTCCGGAGGAAAGGCTATGCGCGGTCCACAGAGTGCCGGAATTTTAATGGGTAAAAAGAAATATGTTGATGCTGCCCGTCTCAGTAATAATCCGAGGGGTGGTATTGGCCGTGGCCAGAAGGTAAATAAGGAAGAAGTTTTAGGAATGTATGCCGCTCTGGAACGTTTTATCAATCTGGATCATAAGAAGGAATGGCAAATGTGGGAAAGTAAGATCGCTTTCATCGCAGGGGCAATTAAATCAATACCCGGAGTTAGTACGGAGACTTTTATCCCTCCAACAGATAATAATATGCCCACCCTGAAGGTTACATGGGATCCCGCAAAGATAAAGCTGACCAATACAGAAATGGGTGAACGCCTTCGTAACGGGAACCCTTCAGTAGAAGTAATTTCATGGGAGGCACCTAATTCGCTCCGTTGCGGAATGCATGTTCTTGAAGCGGGAGAGGATAAAATTGTGGCCAGCCGTTTAAAAGAAGAGCTTTTAAAGGCTTCAGTATAAATCAAAAATCATAAAACATAAAAAATGCAAAAACGTTTTTTCTTATTAGCAGCGCTGTTCATACTCGCAAATTTTTCAGTTCAGGCACAGATATATCAGACCCTACTCAAAGGCGGGCACTTGATCGATGCGAAGAACAATATTAACAAAGTGATGGATGTTGCCATTCAGGAAGGAAAAATTGCTGCAGTTGCAGCCAATATTGATCCAAAACTGGCAAAACAGGTGATCGATATCTCCGGAAAATATATAACCCCCGGATTGATCGATATTCACGGACACGTATTTGCTGGGACCGACCATGATGGTCAGCTGGAAAACGGGTTTTCATCACTTGCTGCAGATGGCTTTACTTTCCGTGTTGGAGTAACCACCATTGTGGATTGTGGGGATGCCGGAGCTGAAACTTTTGAGCTGTTCAAGAAAAATGTGATAGATAATGTTCAGACCCGTGTGCTGGCTTTTCTGAATATCTCCAAAAAGGGTATGTACGGAAGTGAGTTCTCACTTGAGCAGCAAAATAACAGCTTTTTTGATGCCCGGCTTGCTGCGGATGTTGCCAAGCATTATAAAGAAAATATTGTAGGGATCAAAGTTGCGCATTACCATAAATCTGACTGGGTTGCTGTTGAGCGCGCGGTAGAAGCCGGCAAACTGGCCAATATTCCCGTCATCGTTGATTTCGGAGGTACTGTTCCCCGTTTATCATTGGAGGAGTTATTTCTTAAAAAAATGCGTCCCGGCGATATCTTTACCCATACCTATGGAGAACTGATAAAAACCAAAGAAACTATCGTGGATATAGAAACCAAAAAGCTTAATCCATATGTTCTTGAGGCAAGAAAAAGAGGGATCATTTTTGACGTTGGCCATGGCGGAGGAAGTTTTACTTTCTCGCAGGCGATACCTGCAACCAAACAGGGTTTCTTTCCTGAAACGATCAGTACCGACTTACATACAGGCAGCATGAACTCTGCAATGAAAGATCAATTGAACGTCATGTCTAAATTCCTGGCCCTGGATATGCCATTGGCAGATGTTGTAAAGGCAAGTACATGGTCTGCTGCCAGGGCGATAAAACGTGAAGAACTTGGCAATCTCTCAGTTGGTGCAATTGCGGATGTGGCTGTATTAAACCTGCGTGAAGGTAAATTCGGATTCTATGATGTGGCCAGATTTAAAAAAGAGGGCAAAAATTTACTGGAATGTGAAATGACCATTAAAGGAGGCAAGATCGTTTATGATCTGAATGCCCTGTCTTTTCCTTTAGCTCAGTGATCTGTTCGGCTTAAACCCTTGAAATCTAATTAAATTAAAAGAATCTATTTTTAAATAAACATGAAAAATCAAATCACATTTATTCTCTTTTTATTCTTGATCAGTCTGCTGGGTTCAGAGGCTGCGAATGCTCAGTCTGTTGCCAAAGATCCGGAAACCAGGATCAGGGAGCTGGGTATCAAGCTGAGAACACCGGGTCCGCCTTCTGCTAATTTTCTGGGCGCGGTAAGGGTAGGTAATATGGTTTACCTTTCGGGCCAGGGGCCTCTGAAAGCGGATGGAACCTTCATGATAGGGAAGGTTGGCAGGGAATTTACTTTTGAGGAGGCTAAAACTGCAGCACGCTTAACTGGCATCAGCCTGCTGGAAGCGCTGAAAGCCGAAGTTGGAAACCTGAATAATGTAAAAAGAATTGTAAAAGTTTTAGGGATGGTGAACGCTGTTCCTGAATTCGATAACCACTCCCAGGTGATCAACGGATTTTCTGACCTGATGGTTGAAGTTTTCGGTGAAAATGGAAAACATGCCCGTTCTGCCATCGGGTTGGGTTCACTGCCCAGAAATATTCCGGTAGAGATCGAGATGATTGTAGAAATGAAAGACTGATTTTTTTAATTTTTAGAAATATAACCATGAAACGTAGAGACGTCATTAAATTTTTATCCGCTGCACCAATTGCAGGAGGAATTATTGGTACTGCTATTCCATATCAATCTGCATCAGCCGGAGAAACGGAAGCTGCTGTTGCGGGACGCGATCTTTTCAAAGAACTGGGACTTAAAACATTTATCAATGCTTCCTGCGTTTGCACAACCCTGACAGCTTCTTTGATGCCCCCTGAGGTAACTCAGGCCATTGCCAAAGGTGCAGAAGAATTTGTTCTGTTGAATGAGGTTCAGGATAAGGTTGGTGCAAAAATAGCAGAGCTGTGTCATGCCGAGGCGGCAACAGTTACTGCCGGTTGCTGGTCTGCTTTGGTACAGGGGCTGGCAGGTGCGATGACCGGTATGGATCGCAAAAAAGTGATGCAGCTTCCAAATGTGGAGGGTATGAAGTCTGAAGTGATCCTGCAAAAGGCACATGTGAATGGATACCATCAGGCATTGACCAATACAGGGGCTAAACTTGTAATTGTTGAAACAATGGAAGAAGTTGAAGCAGCGATCAATGAAAAGACCGCAATGCTTTGGTTCCTGAACAGGGAGTTGAACAAAGGTAAACTGAATTATGAACAATGGCTGTCTTTGGGTAAAAAACATCAAATTCCAACCATGATCGATATTGCTTCAGATGCGCATCCGGTAGAAAATTTGTGGAAATTCAATGATATGGGTTTTGATCTGGTGGCGATTTCAGGAGGAAAAGCGATGAGAGGTCCTCAAAGTACCGGTATATTAATGGGAAAGAAAGATCTGATAGCAGCATCACGTTTAAGTGCTCCGCCAAACAGCGGTATCTGCCGTGGTCATAAAGTAAATAAAGAAGAGATCCTTGCCATGTATGTTGCACTTGAACGACATATTAAAATGGATCATGTGAAGGAATGGAAGATGTGGGAAGACCGTATGGCAGTCGTAGTGAATACCATTAAAAATATAAATGGAGTAGAAACGGAAGTTTTCATTCCTGAAATCGCCAATAATACACCAACCTTACACCTTTCATGGGATAATAATCTGATTAAAATGACCGGAAGGCAGCTTAAGGAGCGTTTGTGGAATGGTGATCCTGGAATTGAAGTGATGGGTGGAGGTACTATGGGAGCAAGAAAAGATGGAATTGAGTTATCCGTTTGGCAATTGAAGCCCGGTCAGGAGAAAATTGTTGCAAACAGGGTTAAAGATGAGTTACTTAAGGCATCCGTTTAATTTTTTCCATTTAATAATCATCTTTTTATCCGGCCAGATTCAATGAATAAGAGTGTCTTTTTCAAGCTCCTGATGGGCATTTCAATACTTTGCCTGTTGATTGCTTTATACATGGCTTCCATTGGAAATATCGCGGAAGCAGGGCCATTTGTTATTGGCTTCCTCCTGCTTCTCGCCATTAGTTTCAGGGGTTTTCCTGTTCTCCGTGGACTTACATTCACCACAACCATACTTTCAGTGGTTGCTACCTCATTGTATTATCCTCAATATTTTAAGGAATATAATGGGTTTGAGTATGCCACATTGATTACCCCTCTGATCCAGGTCATTATGTTTGGAATGGGTTGTTCAATGGGGCTGAAAGATTTCATAGCTCTGGCAAAATCTCCCAAATCAGTTATTGTAGGTGTTGTCGGTCAATTTACGATCATGCCCCTGCTTGGTTTCGCTTTGGCAAGTTTTACTGATTTTCCTGCCGAGGTCTCGGCAGGGATCATTTTGCTGGGTTGTGCTCCGACATCGGTTACAGCCAGCGTAATGTGTTACCTGGCAAAAGCAAATGTTGTGCTTGCCATTACAATCACTGCCATTACCACACTCCTGGCTCCTTTTCTAATTCCAATACTTATGAAGTTTCTTGCCGGGGGATTCATAGAAATAAATGTCATGGAAATGATGTGGGGAATAATCAAAATGGTTTTTATACCCATTGGCGCCGGCTTGCTCTTCAATAAATTTTTACACGGGAAAGCAAAGTGGCTGGACGATTCAATGCCATTGGTTTCCATGATAGGGGTTGCTTTCATTGTTGCTATAATTATGGCAGCAGGAAGGGAAAGTATCCTGAATATCGGTCCTGAATTAATCGTAGTGGTCTTCCTGCTGATCCTTTTAGGGTTTTTCTTTGGCTATTGGTTAGCACGACTTTTCAAATTGTCGGAAAGTGATTGCCGGACCATTGCCATAACCACCGGTACTCAGAATGCCGGGCTTGTTTCAGGAATTGCAAAGGTCATGGGAAAGATCGCTACCGTGGGGCTTGCCACCGCTATTTGCGGCCCGATCATGGGATTTTCTTCATCAATTCTGGCTTCTTACTGGAATAGCAATCCGCCGTTTGCAGAAGCAGAAACAGTGACAGCCAGTGAAGCCAGCGCAGCGGGAGTTTAATGTTGTTTATTAAAAAGGTTAAAATAAGATCATGTCATTTAAAATAGCCCTTCTTGGGATTTACCACGAATCAAACACCTTTGTTGAAAAGCCTACCCTCTTGGCAGATTTTCAGAACGGACATTATTTAAAAGCTGAGGCTATCCGCGAAGAATATCAGCATGCTCATCATGAGATAGGGGGGATGATGGAAGTTATGGATAAAGAAGGAATGGAGATTGTCCCGGTCCTGTTTGCTGAAGCAACCCCAGGCGGAACGATCTCTTCTGAAACATATAAAACCCTGTTCGATGAAATGATGGCAGAGCTGGAGAAGGTTCTTCCTGTTGATGCATGCCTTGTTGTACCGCATGGGGCAGGTGTTTCCGAAGAGTTTCCCGATATGGACGGGCACTGGTTAAGCCGTGTCAGGGAAAGACTTGGTACTTCTATTCCAATAGTGGGCACACTTGACCTGCATGCCAATGTGAGTCCCCTCATGGTTTCATCAACTAATGCTCTGGTGGCCTATAAGAAAAATCCGCATGTTGACATGAGGCAGCGGGGTATAGAGGCAGCAAATTTGCTGGTGCAATTTTTAAAGGGGAATACCAAACCGGTTCAGGCATTGGTGCAAGTACCCTTGGCAATCAGTATCGAACAGCAATTGACCGCTCATGAGCCCTGCAAAAGTCTTTATGCCTTTGCGGATGAATTGAGCCGGGAAGAGGGTATCTTATCATTAAGTATTCAGCATGGCTTTCCCTATGCGGATGTAGAGGAGATGGGTACCTCGGTCATTGTAGTAACAGATAATGACCCGGCCAAAGCCCTTTCCACTGCAAAGAAAATAGAATCTTATATTCTTGAAAGACGTGAAAGTTTTGTAGGTAAGAAAAATGATATCCCTTCCTCACTTGAGCGGATAAAAGTCAGTGCGAAACCGGTTTTGCTGCTTGACATGGGTGATAATGTGGGCGGCGGTGGTCCGGCGAACAATTGTTGCCTTCTGGAAGCTTTTGAAGAGAAGAAGCAGTACAAATATTTTGTCTGTATTTATGACCCCCGGGCTGTGATCGATGCATCAGGGCATAAGCCCGGAGATCCCTTCGAACTTTCTTTTACCGGTACCGGAAAAGAGGGATTGAAGATCGTTAAGATCAAAGTTAGTTTGATACGCCTTACGGATGGTAATTTCAGGGAGAGCAATCCGCGGCACGGCGGACAGTTAAACTTTAGAATGGGGAATTCGGCTGTGGTCTCTACGGAGCAGGGAAGTATAATCCTCCTGACCAGCCTGCGGGTGATGCCTTTTAGTCTCCAGCAAGTGATCTCCCAGGGTATTGATCCGGCAGATTTTGATGCCATTATAGCAAAAGGGGTCAATGCCCCGATAGCAGCTTATGCTCCGGTTTGTCCAACAATAATCCAGGTCAATACTCCGGGTGTTACCCAAGCTGATATGACATTGTTCAGGTATCAGCACAGGCGCAAGCCCTTATTCCCTTTTGAAAATGTAACCGCTTAATAAACAAAACAGTTTCGGACCGCCGGCCTGAAACTGTCATAATCTAATTAAAAATATTATGAATAAACGAAGATCTATCCTGATTAAAGCCAGCGGTGTATTAACCCTGGCAGCTATAATGACCTTGTTTCTGAATTTGCAGGTTAAGGCACAGGCGGCAAAAGATAATCTGCGCCCGGCAGCCCTTGGAAAATTAGGGATGGTTGCAACAGCGAATCCGCTGGCAACTCTGGCAGGCCAGAAGATCCTGGTGAAAGGCGGCAATGCTATTGATGCGATTGTTGCCGCCGCTGCTTCTCTGAATGCTGCTGAACCTTATATGTCGGGTACTGCGGGCGTTGGGTACATGCTTTTCTATTCGGCGAAGGAGAACAGGGTCAGATCCCTTGTTTTTGGAGGCTGGGTTCCCGAAACCTTCAGGATCACAAAATTTAAAACAGATGTTAAGGTAGCCGATGGTGCCGGCCATGGTGCCATGGAAAGTATCGGACCAAGAATTGCATCCGTTCCCGGAAATCTGGCAGGATGGGCAAAAGCATTGAAGGATTATGGAACAATGCCGCTTTCGGAAGTATTTGAAAGTGCGATTGATTACCTGGAGAATGGCGTTCCTGTTACAGAATTTGATCAGGCTATGTGGGCAGGTACCGTAGCCCGGGTTGCACCTCATGCCGAATCAAGAAAGATATTCCTGAAGAATGGTAAGGATCCTTATGTTATCGGGGATTACTTTTCAAATAAGCCTCTGGCCAAAACCATGAGACGTATTGCCAGTGAAGGAATTGATGTTTTCTACAAGGGGGAGATTGCTCAGGAAATGGCCGCGGCCTTTGCCCGTGACGGCGGTTTTATCACCGTGAAAGACCTTGCCTCTGTTCCTGATAAAGTGCAATGGGTCGATCCTATTTCTATTAAATATCGTGATTATACGGTTTATAATAACCCTCCTCCGGGGATGGGAATACAGCAATTGCAGACTCTGAAGATCATGGAGGGCTTTGACCTGAAAAAAATGGGCCACAACAGTGTGGATTACCTGGCTCATTTGCTCGAAGCGGTTAACCTCAGCAGGATCGATTCCGATAAATATATTGGTGACCCAAAATTTGTTACTGTTCCGGTAGATATGCTTTTATCTGATGCTTACATTACTAAACAAAGGGCAAGGGTGGTTGCCAAAGTAAAGGAAAGAAAGGCAGGTCTGAAGCCTGAAACTTCACAAAATCTGAGTCCTGAACCTGTTGATGATCCGACCGCTTCCAAGTATAAATATGCAACAACCAGCCTTTCTGCTGTTGACCGCTGGGGTAATGCTGTGGTGATCATTCAGACACATGGCGGAGGCTTCGGTTCAGGTTATGTAGCCGGAAACACCGGGGTAGTGTTTAACAGTGCCCTGGACTGGATGTCTCCTGAGCCGGGGAAGGCCAATTCTGTAGCACCTGGTAAAGCGGTGGGATGGTGCATTGGAGGGATGATGCAGTTTCATAAAGATGGTAAGCCTCAACTTATTGCAGGTTCGCCTGGCAGTTTTGGTATTTTACAGTCTGTACCCCAGGTTGCCTTGAATGCAATTGAATTCGGTATGAATATACAGGATGCCATAAGTGCACCACGCTTCAGGTGGAAAGATGAATTAGGGTCAGTTCCGGCCAAGGAAATTATTATGGAAACCAGAGTGCCGGCTAATGTAATTAAAACCTTAAGAGCAATGGGATATGTTATTGATACCAGTCTTGGCGACTGGTCAATGACAGTTGGCGGGGCCCAGGGTATTTCTATCGATCAGAAAACAGGCTGGCTCATGGGCGGTGCCGATCTGCGAAGAAATGGTTATGCAGTTGGCTGGTAATCAGGTTAAAGATTAAATTATAACAAAATAAAAATATTGAAATGAAAGAAAAGAGCACAAATCCCCGCAGGGATTTCATTAAAAAATCGGTCATTGCAGCAGCCGGTATAAGTATTGTTCCGGGGTTTGTAATGGGTGAAAATGGAAATATCACTTCCATTACGGAACAGTTATCCAGAGCCCTTGCCGGTCAGGATGGAATTAAGAAAATCGCATTCATTACGCACATTTACAGAAATAGTGCCCATGCAGATGTAATCGGGACTAAATTATTTCTGGGTATTCCAACCGATGAAGGTATGGTTGCACCTCAGGTAAAAATTGCTTCCATATATATTGAGCAGATAGGTGCAAACGATACCGGTGTCAGAATTGCAAAAATGAATGGTACACCGATTTATTCTACAGTGGAAGATGCATTGACACTTGGTGGCGATAAACTTGCCGTAGATGCTGTTGTGTATGTTGGCGAGCATGGTGAGTATCCCTACAACAGGCTGGGTATGAAATTATATCCACGTATGAATTACCTTGAAAGGATATTCAGAGTATTTGATGCATCTAAAAGATCAGTACCTGTGTTTACAGATAAAGCACTATCTTACAGTTGGTTAGATGCTAAATGGATATATGACCGCTCAAAAGAATTAGATGTTCCAATGATGGCTGGATCATCATTACCTTATTGCTGGAGAGATCCGAACCTGGTTCATCCTATAGGTGTCAAAATATCGGAAGCAGTGGCAATTGGTTATGCCTCATTAGATGCTTACGGATTTCACGTCACTGAAATTCTACAATGTATGGTAGAACGGAGAGCAGGTGGTGAAACCGGTGTTAAAAATGTAGAGGGCTTAAAAGGAGATGATGTCTGGAAAGCGATTGACTCAGGCAAGATTTCACAGAAGTTGGTTGATGCAGCTTGTGATGCCATAAAGGATAAGATGAGCGGGAATATGCGTGAGATTGTTCCCATACCTTATGCTGTTATTGTTAATTATAATGATGGAACTAAGGGTACAATCTTGATGCTCGACAAATATGTTAAGTCAGGCTGGGCTTATTCTGCAAAGACCTCAAAAGGAATTGTTGCGACTGATTTTGTACTTTCTGGCGGTCCGAATTACTCTCATTTTAGTTATCTGACTTTAAACATTCAGAAATTTATTGTAAGTGGGCCTGTTGCACCGTTTGAACGAAACTTATTGACAAGTGGTATTATTGATATGGGAATTCGCTCTCTGGCTGAAGGAAAGGTCAGACAAACTCCATTCCTGAATATTAAATATAATGCTGCGGGTTATGAACCGATCAGGCCAACGGCACCGCGACCAACAGGACAAAGTATTAGTCGTTTTCACCCTAAGGAGTATGAGTTTATGATCCCGGATGCCTTTAAGACAAAACAATAGCAGGCCAGCAGTTATAAAATTTGATATATCCGATCTTTTTCAAATTTATACTATAAATAATACGTGTTTAATTTGGAAAATCAGTAAAAAGTAAAGAATATGCATATTATTTATTCAACACCCTTTTAAAAGCAAAATTCATTAAAAATGAAAATCTATTCTAAATTTCTTTCTGAGACAAAACTCAGAACAAAGCTATTGACGTTGTTAGGCTTAGCATTTCTGATTACGATCAGTTTTATTAAATCGATTACACCGGGAGGAATTCCAAAAGGAGATTCTGACAATGGAGGGCTTTTCCTGCCCGGTGGTTTTGAAGCACTTGTCGTTGCCGACTCGGTTGGAAAGGCTAGGCATCTGGCTGTTAATAAAAATGGGGATATCTATATTAAGCTTAGGGTTCCGGTTAATGGGAAAGGAATAGTTGCTATGAGGGATACTGATAATGATGGTAAACCCGACCAAACTGAATATTTTGGTAATTATAACGATGTAGGTAACTATGGTACCGCTATGAGAATTCATAACGGATACCTTTATTTCACCACAGCAGGGGAAGTTTACAGGCAGAAATTAAGTCCCGGAAAACTGGTGCCTGAAGGCAAAGTGGAATTACTGGTTACTGATGACTATAAAAATGATGAGCACGGATCTTCTCACATTGCCAAGCCCCTGGCATTTGATGATCAGGGTAATATGTTTGTTCCCTTTGGCTCGCCAAGTGATGTTTGCGGGATAAGGGACAGACAGCCAGGCTCTTTGGGCAAGGATCCATGCCCTGAACTTGCTGAACATGCCGGAATCTGGAAATTTAGTGATAGTAAACCTAACCAGACCCTGAAAAAGGACGGAATACGGTATGCTACCGGAATAAGAAGTGTAGTGGCAATGGATTGGAATAAGAAGGAAAAATGTTTATATGTCGTTCAGCATGGCCGGGATGATTTTGTCAGACAATTTCCTGATTATTATAATCCATGGCAAAGCGCACTCTTACCTGCGGAGGAGTTCTTCAGAGTACCAGAAGGAACGGACGGCGGATGGCCTTATTATTACTTTGATTATATGCAGGGTAAAAAATTGCTTAACCCGGAGTATGGAGGTGATGGACATAAAGAAGGTAATGCAAAGGATGTTACACAACCATTAATTGGCTTTCCGGGCCACTTTGCTCCAAATGACTTGTTTTTCTATACAGGAAAACAATTCCCTGCAAGGTACAAGAACGGTGCTTTCATAGCTTTCCATGGTTCCACGATCCGTTCACCTTATCCTCAGGGTGGTTATTTTGTCGCATTCGTTCCAATGAAAGACGGCAAACCTTCAGCCGACTGGGAGGTTTTTGCAGATGGTTTTCCTGGACGTGACACTATTGTAAATACCAGTGATGCAGCTTATCGCCCAATGGGGATTGCTATGGGACCTGATGGCTCACTATATCTCTCTGAGAGTGAGAAAGGTAAGATCTGGAGGGTAATGTATAAAGGGAATAAGAAGGGATTTGGCCCTGCTCAGTTAGCAGGAATGCAAAAACGTAAAGAAACCCAGCCCCATATCAAAACTCCTGATCCTGTGAAGGATAATGTGAACACCTCAAAAATTGCTGCCGGCGGAAAACTTTATAATACCTATTGTGCCACTTGCCACCAGATAAATGGTAAGGGAGATGGTACCAGGTTCCCTCCTCTCGAAAATTCTGAATGGGTAAAGGGTGATAGAAGAAAACTGATAGATATTGTTCTTAAGGGATTAAGTGGTCCGATTACAGTAAATGGCGTAGGTTTCAATGAAGTAATGCCGCCTGCTAATTACCTGAGTGATGATCAGATCGCTCTGATACTAACCTATGTCAGGGCAAATTTCAAAAATAACCTGACCGGGGTATTGCCTGGTGAAGTAGCAAGAGTACGTCAGCAGAGCAAAACACAATAAAAGCATATGAATTTTATAAATTATTTACTCCTTATCTCCCTGCCTTTATTCTATACTGGCGGGGAGATTAACCCAGCTGTAAAAAGTAAAGTCCGTACCGAAGTCAGGCCGGAAGATGCAGTTTACAAGGTGTCAAGGCTTAAAAAGCCTCTGAAAATAGATGCTAACTGGGAAAAATCCCAATGGAAGAAGGTCGAATCGATCAGGATCGACAAATACATGGGAAAGGTCTCTGAATTTCGCCCTGAAGTTGAAGCAAAAATGATGTATGACGCTGATAATGTTTATGTTATTTTTCGGGTTAAAGACCGTTTTGTGAAAAGCCTGGTGAAGGAGTACAACGGGAATGTTTCAGGTGATTCCTGTGTTGAATTCTTTTTTGCCCCTGATTCCAATTTTCCATTAAAATATTTTAATCTGGAAATAAACGCTGGAGGAACCCCGCTGATATATTATATATCTCATCCCTGGACCGAATTTAAAAAGCTGGAGGCTGAAGATATCAGGCAGATAGAGATCGCTCATTCTTTACCATCCGTAGTTGATCCTGAGATCAGGGAACCGGTCACATGGACTATAGAATACAGGATACCACTGTCCATGCTCAGTAAGTTTTCAAATGTTAGCCGCCCCGCACCCGGCGTGATCTGGAAAGCCAATTTCTACAAGACAGGCAGCCGGACCTCCAATCCGAATTACTTAACCTGGAATTTTGTGGATAATCCTAAACCAAACTTTCATTTGCCCCAGTTTTTCGGGACCTTGAAATTTCAATAGGCAGAGAATTTATTCAGGATATTTGAGCAAGCATGGAGAATCTGACAATTATTGGGTCGGGAACAATGGGTCATTCCATTGCATTAAGTGCTGCATGGGCGGAGATCAATGTTAAGATGTACGGCCTGGATGAGATCGAGATAGAGAAGGGTTTGCTGGGAATAAAGAATAAATTGACCGTACTTCTTCAGAATGGTCTGATCACTTTCAGGGATTTTGAAAATATAAAAGCAAGAATTACAGGAAGTCATTCAATGGAAGATGCCGCAGAAGGGGCATCATTTATCATAGAATGCATACCCGAAGATCTGGGTATGAAACAGGAGCTCTTTCGGTACCTGGATAAAATATGTGCGGCTGATGTTATTTTAGCCAGTAATACTTCAGGTTTAAGTCCCAGCCTCATTTCCACCGGCACTTTACATCCCGAAAGGATCATCGTCACTCATTTTTGGAATCCTGCTCATCTTATTCCCCTTGTAGAGGTTTTGAGAGCTCAAAAAACCAATGACAGTACCTTCGCGCGGGCCATGGAACTCTTAAGGATCATGAATAAAAAGCCAATTGAAGTAAAGAAGGAAGTGCCAGGTATGGTGGGGAACAGGCTGCAGTTCGCACTTTTCAGGGAAGCCCAATACCTTCTGGAAGAAGGGATCGCTTCTAAAGAGGATATTGACTCGGCTGTTATTTATAGTATCGGGCGCAGATTGCCCGTTACAGGTCCGCTTATCTCTGCTGATATGGGAGGACTTGACGTATTTGCTTCGATCTCTGATTACCTTTTTGAAGATCTTAGCAAGGCAGACCGGGCCTTTCCCACTCTGAATAAGCTTGTGGCACAAAATAAACTTGGCGATAAAACAGGAGAAGGATATTATCTGTGGGATAATGACTTTTCACTGGAAATGAACCGGAGCCGGGAGAGGGAATTGATCCGTTTTCTGAAACAGGACAGGGGAATTGAATAAGGCATGAGTTTATGCGAGTTAAAAACGATACGTCTCCATTTGAATGCAATAAGAACACTAATTATTAAACCCATTTCATAATGAAAAGCCTGGATTACTCGAAATCTGCCGAATTACTTGAACGATCAAAAAAAGTACTTGCCGGAGGTGTTTCCTCTGAATTTAGAAAATACAACCACCCCCATGCTATATTTTATTCGCATGGTAAGGGAAGCCACCTCTTCGATGTTGACGGCAATGATTATCTGGATTTCACGCTGAGCCAGGGCCCTTTAATTTTGGGCCATTCACACCCTCATGTTTTAAAGTCGGTCCATGATTATTCCGAAAAGGGGCAGCTCTATGCCGGACAGCACATCAGGGAGATCGAACTGGCTGAGAAACTCAATCGTTTGATCCCTTCAGCAGAGCTGATGCGGTTCTGCCTGGATGGCTCCGAAGCAGTACAAACCGCTTTCAGGGTGGCCAGGGCAAAGACCGGCAGACAAAAATTTCTTCGTTTTGAAGGGCATTATCATGGCTGGCTCGACAATGTGGCCTGGGGTATATCCACGCCTTCTTTAGAGGCACTTGGAAGCAGGGAAAATCCGAATGTATTTCCATGGACCGCAGGTTTGCCCGATCATTCAAAAGATGAGTTCATTATTCTTCCATGGAACGATATTGAACTGGTTAAAAAAACACTTGCTGAAAGGCATGAGGAGATAGCCGCCATAATCACTGAGCCGATCATGTGCAACAATGGATGTATTCTTCCGGAAGCAGGCTTTTTACAGGGCTTAAGGGATGTATGTGATCAGTATGGGATCGCACTGATCTTTGATGAGGTAATCACCGGTTTCAGAATGAGTATCGGGGGATCACAGCAATATTTCGGGATCACTCCTGATCTGTCAATTTTTGCAAAGGCTATGGGCAGCGGATACCCTATCAGCGCAATTGTAGGAAAAAGGGAATGGATGCATTTAATAGAGGATGCTAAGGTGATCCACGCAGGAACTATGAATTCAAGCAATCCCACCATTGCCGCAGCGCTTGCCACGATTGAGGTTCTCGAAAAGGAAAATCCTTATGAACGTATGTTCAGGTTTGGAAATAAACTGATGGACGGACTCAGAAAGGCGGCTCTGGCAAAAAATCATAATTTATTGGTACAGGGGCCAGGTCCGATGTTCAATATTAGCTTCACTGATCTTAAAAAGGTTAAAGATTACCGGGATACGCTGATGTTCGATCGTGCTAAACTTGGTAAATTCATTTCTGCCATGCATGATGAAAAGATCAGAGTGATCGGCCGGGGCCTTTGGTATATAAGTGCTGCCCATACCGAAGAGGATATTGATCATGCTATTGGGGTATCTCAAAAAGTGCTGAACAATTTATAATGATTATGTTTTCTTCGATTATTTGTATTCCTTCATAAATTCTTACAACTTTATGGCTTAATCGATAGTTATGGATACAGGGAAGCTTTTGGAAGCCATTTTGCCAAAAGAACGAATAAAATGCCGCTTAATTGACCTGGTTGCTTACGCTTCTGATGCTGGTTTTTATTACCTCCGGCCTAAGGCCGTGGTTCAGCCGGTCAGTGAAAAGGAGATCATATCCCTGCTTGGATTTTCTCATCATAATAAAATCCCCATTACCTTTCGTACAGGCGGGACCAGTTTATCAGGGCAGTCGATAACGGATGGTATCCTGGTAGATCTTAGCCAGTACTGGAACCAGTTGTTAATTGAAGAGGGCGGAAGCCTGGTGAGGGTGCAGCCTGGAATAACGGGATCGATGGTAAATACCTTTCTTAAAAAACATAAAAGGAAGATCGGTCCCGATCCATCGAGTATCGATGCGGCAATGATAGGAGGTATTCTGTCGAATAATTCAAGCGGAATGTGCTGCGGGGTAAGCCTGAATTCCTATCATACCACTAAACATATCCGCTTTATTCTGCCTTGCGGGAAGAGTTTTTCGACAGAAACTGAAGCCGATTACCACCGTTTTAAGGACGAATGTCCCGGTATCTATTCCACCATTTTAAATTTAAAAAATCAGATCGCGGAGAATTCAGTCCTGTCTGCAAGGATCAGAACAAAATACCTTACAAAGAATACTGTCGGCTATTCGCTGAATGCTTTTATCGATTATTCTCATCCGCTGGATATTCTTTCCCATCTGCTGATCGGGGCGGAGGGAACATTGGGTTTTATCGCAGAAGCGGTCATGGAGACCGTACCAGATTATCCATTTAAATCGACTGCATTTATTTATTTCGAGACTATATATGCCGCCTGTCAGGCTATCGGGCCATTAACACAGACGGGTGCCGAGGCTGTTGAATTAATGGACAGGGCTTCCTTACGATCCATCGAGGATTTAAAAGGAGCTCCGGAGATATTAAGGACGCTTCCTGATACAGCCGCGGCATTATTGGTTGAGTATCAGAGCAACAGTAAGGAAGAACTGCAGGCTAAAATTGATAGTCTGCTGCCTCATACCTCCGTATTTTTACTAATTGAGCCGATCAGTTTTACTGAGGACCCTTATGTTCAGGCATTTTACTGGAAACTCCGAAAAGGAATGTTCCCTGCAGTAGG
Organism: Pedobacter sp.; assembly: GCA_036677005.1. Classification (GTDB taxonomy): domain Bacteria; phylum Bacteroidota; class Bacteroidia; order Sphingobacteriales; family Sphingobacteriaceae; genus Daejeonella. The sequence goes on along the minus strand of JAKFBV010000016.1, from coordinate 47,781 downwards.
TGCTGTTCGCGCCAGCGGTACCACCGTTATTCTGGAAGATATTGCTTTCCCTGTGGCTCAACTGGGTGATGCTATTCTCGATCTGCATGTACTGTTCGGGAAATTTGACTATGAGAATGCCATCATCTTTGGTCATGCCAAAGATGGAAATATTCATTTTGTGGTAACTCAATCCTTTAATTCACCTGAAGAGATCGTTCGATATGACCGGTTTTTAAGGGAGGTTGTTGAGCTGGTGGTTGATAAATATGACGGAACGCTGAAGGCTGAACATGGTACAGGCAGGAATATGTCGCCTTTTGTTGAAACTGAATGGGGTGCAGAAGCCTATCAGATCATGAAAAGCTTAAAGCAGGTTGTAGATCCTATGAATCTGCTGAATCCAGGGGTGATCATCAATGAGCATAAGAATGCACATATTCAAAACCTGAAATCCCTGCCCAGCGTAGAGCAGGAGGTGGACAGATGTATAGAATGCGGTTACTGCGAGCATAAATGCCCGAGCAGGAATATCACCCTCACCCCAAGGCAAAGGATCGTTGTGAGGCGTGAACTGGCCCTTTTAAAGGTACAGGGAAACAGAAGCGCTCATAAGGAGCTGGTTGATCAGTACCAATACGACGGGCTGGATACCTGCGCACTTGACGGACTTTGTGCCACGAGCTGCCCGGTAGATATCAATACCGGGGATCTTGTTAAACGTCTGCGAAGGGAAAGCCATTCAGCCCTCCCGAACAAGCTGGCTTTACTGGTGGGGAGGAACTTCCGTGCGGTAACTTATCTGGTCAATTTCGCGCTTGAAGCAGGGGCTGTTATGAACAGTTTCTTTGGAGATAATACCATGAAGGGACTTACCGGAGCGATTAAAAAACTCATACCTGCTTTCCCGCTATGGAGTAATCAGCTGCTTACAAGCGGTTCTGCTTCAGGCACTTATAAAAGACCAGGAGATCCCCTATCGAATGCTGCTCAGGCAGTTGTTTATTTCCCGACCTGTATTTCAAGGGTAATGGGAGGAGTGAAAAATAAAAAGAATATTCCTGATACTTTTCTGAGTGTTTCGGCAAAATCCGGAATTCAGGTGATTATTCCCGAAAATATTGAGGCACTATGCTGCGGACAGCTTTTTTCTTCCAAAGGTTATAATCAGGCTTATGCCGAAAAGTGCAATGAGACCATTGATAAGCTCTGGAGTGTAACAAATGAAGGCATACTTCCGGTGATACTTGATGTAACATCCTGTTCACATACCCTGCAGCAATGCCGGCCCGTTCTGAATGAAATAAATAAAGACAGATACGACCGTCTGAGCATTCTGGATAGTATTGATTACCTGCATGACTATGTGATCCCGGCCTGCGGACCTCCCGAAAAAAAGGGATCTGTTGTACTGCATCCGGTATGTTCACTTCAGAAGATGGGACTTGAGCGGAAATTTGTTTCAGTAGCTTCTCACTTTAGCCTGACAGCCGATGTTCCGATCCATTCGGGATGCTGCGGGATGGCAGGTGATCGCGGCTTCCTTTTTCCCGAACTTACGGCGTCCGCCACAGCACCTGAGGCGGGGGAAGTCAGGCAGGGTACTTATGAAGGATATTATTCTTCAGGAAAGACCTGTGAGATAGCGATGTCAGATGCTGTAGGAAAGAACTATGAATCGATCCTGTATCTGGCTGATGAATGTATTAAATAATAGCTCTCTTTATATTATTTACCGGTTCAATGAACCTGTTGACTGTAATAATTGGACGATCTATGAAAGCTAAAGTAGCTTTAATAACAGGAAGTACCAGCGGCATTGGATTAGGCATTGCCGGAGCATTTGCCAAAGCTGGATATACGCTTGTTTTTCACGGACTGGAAAAGGAGGGGGAGGAAATTGCCGATTCAATCGGAAAAGAGTATCATATTGATACCCTTCATTCCTCCGCAAACCTGCTTGACCCTTCTGAGATCGAACTGATGATCAAAAATGCTGCTACCCGGTTTGGCGGCATAGATGTTTTGGTGAATAATGCAGGAGTACAATATGTATCACCGATTGAAGATTTTCCATTGGAGAAATGGAATGAGATTATCAGCATCAATTTAACCGCAGCATTCTGTACGGCTAAAGCGGTTTGGCCCTGGATGAAACAAAAAAAATGGGGCAGAATTATTAATATTTCATCTGCGCATGGATTAGTTGCTTCTGAATATAAATCGGCCTATGTGGCCTCCAAACATGGTTTAATAGGATTAACAAAAGCACTGGCTTTGGAAGGGGCGGCATTTGGGATATCGGCAAATGCCATTTGTCCGGGTTATGTTAAAACCCCTTTGGTTGAAAAACAGATCGCAGAACTTGTAAGATCTCACGGACTTTCTGAAAATGAAATAATCCCCAAAATAATGCTGGAAAAACATGCCATCAAAGAATTTGTGGGCAGTGATTCGATTGCCGCATTAGCATTATTTCTGGCTTCTGAACAGGCTTCGATGATCACAGGGGCTTCCATGCCCATAGATGGGGGCTGGACTGCACAATGATCCTGTCCCGGATTAAATCCGGGATGACCCGATTCCCCATCATTTCGAATCTGATCCGTTGTCATTGCGGACCTGATCCGCAATTACCTGAGACGATCGGCTGATTTGATGAGTTGCTCATCTTTCCTGATCCCTCTTAAGGCCAGAATAATAAAAAGCACTGCCAGAGAGGGAAGAATGACACCAAGCCCGTAATTTTCTGTTTGAAGCCTGATAGTACCCAGTACCTGTTTAGCGGTCTGAACCAGCCAGAAACTAAATCCAAGAATACCGGCTATGCTCAGGTAACACATCATCATCTGCCGTTTCCTGTCTTTAAATAGAAAAATAGCGATGAAGGGGATCAGGGCAAGGATCACTGTGGCGATAGTTAAGCCCAGAAAGGCTTCAGTTTGTACAACCTGGCCGCCTACACTTTCATAAACCCCGGTTACCTTCAATGCCCTGGCAGAACCATCGGGATTGAATACCTGCAGGTAAGGGAATAAAAATAAACTGAAAATAGCTGCGGTGGCAAAAAATAGCCAGATAGTTTGTACTCTTTGTAGCATGATGTGAAAATTTGAAACAAATATAACAGACCTATTTATTTTATTTGTTAATTCTTACCCATTATTCGGCATTCCTTAATCCTTGTTCTTTTGCTCTTTACACTTTGCTCCTTGTTCTTTACTGATTACCTTAGCAGCTTGAACGCAACTCAGAGATATTTCATAGAACTGGCATATAAAGGAACTGCTTACCATGGCTGGCAGATCCAGAAAAATGCCCTTTCGGTTCAGGAGCTGGTAAATAAGGTACTTTCAACACTCTGCAGGCAGGATATTGATACCCTGGGTTGCGGACGTACGGATACAGGAGTACATGCCAGGCAGCTGTTCGCCCATGCCGATATTCCAACAGAGATTGATGTGCTGGGTTCAAAATTCAAAGGAAGTATGAATTCTATGCTTCCATATGATATTGTTGTGAAACGTTTCATAAAAGTTGCTCCTGAGGCCCATGCCCGTTTTGATGCCAGCCTGCGTTCCTATGAATATCATGTTCATTTCGATAAGGATCCATTTCTTCATAATTTGTCCTGGTTATTACGCGATGTGCCTGATGTTGAGCTGATGAATAATGCCGCTGCTATTTTAATGGAATACCGTGATTTCAGCTGTTTCAGCAAATCAAATACCCATACAATTACCAATAATTGTGTGATATCACGTGCAGAATGGCTCAATACAGAGAATGGCATCGTATTTCATATTTCAGCTGACCGCTTTCTCAGAAACATGGTGCGCGCCATCGTAGGCACATTGATCAGGGTTGGAAAGAAAGAGATGAATGCGGAAGATATCAGAACTATAATTGACGGTAAAAACCGCTCGGATGCCGGAGAATCCGTTCCTGCCTGTGGTTTGTATTTAACAGAAGTTGTATACCCGTATCTTACCCCCAACTCATAACACATAACTCACAACACAAACTTATGGCTAAAGTCAGTGGCAATGCGGTTGATGTAAATCTGATGAGGAGGGTATTCCGGTATGTTACTCCATACCGCAGTATCTTTGTATGGTCGATCATTTTGACAATACTTCTTGCTGTTCTGGCACCCCTTCGTCCCTGGCTTATTCAGTTTACCCTTGATAAATACATTCTGGAGAATGATAGCAGGGGATTGGCAGACATGAGTCTCCTGATGGTAGCTTTGCTGCTTCTTCAGACAGGCGTTCAGTATTTTCATACTTTTTTCACGAATGTTCTGGGGCAATCAGTAATTAAAGACCTGCGGGTTCATGTTTTTAATCATATCAGCAGCCTGAAGCTGAAATACTTCGACCGTACACCGATTGGCCAGTTAATTACCCGGACCGTTTCGGACCTGGAAACGATCGCTGATATTTTTTCGGAGGGACTTATTGTCATTGTCGGGGATATCCTGCAGGTTGTTGCCATAATTACGGTGATGCTTTATACTGACTGGAAGCTCACCGTGGTAGTTTTGATACCCATGCCTCTCTTAATGATGGCATCTTATGTATTTAAAGAAGCCATCAAATCTGCTTTTCAGGATGTACGGACACAGGTAGCAAATTTGAATACCTTTTTGCAGGAACATATTACAGGGATCAGGATCATACAGTATTTCGCCCGCGAAAACCAGGAGATGCGGAAGTTCAAGCGGATCAATGCGAAACACCGTGATGCTCATATCCGCTCAAACTGGTATTATTCTATTTTCTTCCCGGTAGTGGAGATCATTTCGGCAGTTTCGATCGGTTTACTGGTCTGGTACGGATCTAGATCGATCTTATCCAACGAAATATCGCCGGGAGTGGTAGTTTCATTCATCATGTATATTTACATGTTATTCAGGCCGATCCGCGAACTGGCCGATAAATTCAATACCCTGCAGATGGGAATGGTTGGTGCCGAACGGATCTTCAATGTGCTTGATACGGATGAAAAGACTGAAAATAAAGGCAAATACCAGCCAGAGGAATTAAAAGGGGATATCGAATTTAAGAATGTATGGTTCGCTTATAATGATGAGAACTGGGTACTAAAAGATATTTCTTTCCACGTCAGGCCGGGAGAAACCCTGGCCCTGGTTGGGGCAACCGGGGCAGGTAAATCATCTACGATAAATATCCTGAACCGCTTTTATGAGATTAATAAGGGCAGTGTGAAAGTGGATGGTCAGGACATCCGTGAATACGAGCTCAATTACCTGCGTTCGCATATCGCCACGGTTTTGCAGGATGTATTTCTCTTTTCTGACTCCATTGCCAATAATATCAATCTGAACAATCAGGATATCAGCAGGGAAGAGCTTATCAGCGCTGCCAGGGAGGTTGGCGCGCATGAATTCATCCAGCGTTTGCCGGGGGGCTATGATTATGATGTGATGGAAAGGGGAGCTACATTGTCTGCGGGACAAGCCCAGCTTATTTCATTTATCCGGGCCCTGGTGTATGACCCACGGATCCTCGTTCTTGATGAAGCTACGGCCTCGGTCGATACTGAAACCGAAGAGCTGATACAGAACGCCATCAATAAACTGATGCAGGGCCGTACCTCCATAGTTATTGCCCACCGATTATCAACCATTCAGAATGCCGACAGAATTATAGTGCTGGATCATGGGGAGATCAAGGAAATGGGTTCTCATCAGCAGCTTCTGAAACTGAATGGCTATTATAAACGCTTATATGACCTGCAGTTCAAATCAGAAGGCATTGCAAAGCCTTAATTTATGAAAAATAAATTACCTTAGAACTATATGTCTATTCCCCGGTCTAAATGAAGCGAGTTTTAACCCATCTTACCTTTCAGGTACTTGTTGCCATTGTCATCGGCATTCTTGTAGGCCTTAATTTCCCCGGATTTGCTCCAATAGCTAAACTGATCAGTCAGACCTTTATCAATATGATCAGTATGCTGATCGCGCCGATCATTTTTTTTACCATCGTTCTTGGCATCTCTCAAATGGGAGATATGAAGAAAGTGGGCCGGGTTGGGGGGAAAGCACTTATTTATTTTGAACTGGTCACCACCCTGGCAATTATAATCGGACTGCTGGTGGCCAATATCTTTCAGCCCGGAAAAGGAGTGGATGTAAGTGCTGCAAATGCTGATCCTTCAAAAATGCAGACCTATCAGGATTCAGCTTCCCAGATGAGCTGGCTGGAGTTTTTTGCCCATATCGTGCCTAAAAATATTTTCGAATCATTTGCCAAAGGGGATATTCTGCAGATCCTGTTTTTCGCGGTATTCTTTGGTTTTGCCTTAAGCCGGATGGGTTCTGCTGGCCATTCCCTGATCAATACCTTTGAAAAATTATCGCAGGTGATATTCAATGTCATGAAGATAATCATGAAACTGGCCCCTTTTGGTGCATTTGGCGGAATGGCGTTTACGATCGGAACCTACGGACTTGAAACGCTTTATCCCCTTGGAAAGCTGATGATCGCGGTTTATATGACTATGGCTTTGTTCGTTTTCGGCGTCTTAAACCTGATCTGTTATTTATATAAATTCAGTCTCTGGAAATACCTCAAATTCATCCGGCAGGAGATCGTGATCGTATTGGGAACATCTTCATCCGAATCCGTACTTCCGAGCATGATCCTGAAGATGGAAAAATTTGGCTGTTCAAAATCAGTGGTCGGGCTTGTAATCCCTACCGGCTATTCCTTTAATCTGGATGGGACATCCATCTATCTTTCCATGTCAGTTATCTTTTTATCGCAGGTATTTAATATCGACTTAAGTCTGGGGCAGCAGATCACCATCATCGGGGTATTAATGATCACCTCCAAAGGCGCTGCCGGAGTAACAGGAAGCGGTTTTATTGTGCTTGCTTCTACGCTTACCGCCTTAAAGGTCGTTCCGATCGAGAGTATTGCCATATTATTGGGGGTGGACCGGTTTATGTCTGAAGCCAGGGCAATAACCAACCTGATCGGCAATGGTGTAGCTTCGGTTGTCATCGCTAAAAGCGAGAAGGAATTTGATCAGGAAGCTTATAAAAGAGCGATGAATCCCAAAACAGCAGATCAGGTATTAGAGGTTTAGAATACATACAAATCTTACAATTCTTTTTTGGTTTAACTTTGACATTCTGGCCGATTCTCTTAGCTTTGCTGAACAAAAAAATATTCAATGAGTGTACTGGTAAATAAAGATTCAAAAGTAATAGTTCAGGGGTTCACAGGTAATGAGGGTACATACCACGCCTCTCAAATGATAGAGTACGGAACGCAGCTTGTTGGCGGAGTTACTCCCGGTAAAGGAGGGCAAAGTCATCTTGACCGTCCGGTATTTAATACGGTTAAGGATGCTGTTGATAAAACAGGAGCCAACGTATCCATCATCTTTGTCCCGCCGGCATTTGCAGCTGACGCCATAATGGAAGCAGCCGAGGCCGGTATCAAGGTTATCGTTTGTATCACCGAAGGAATTCCAACCAAGGATATGATCCAGGTGAAAGAATATATATCCGACAGGGATTGTCGCCTGATCGGTCCTAATTGCCCGGGTATCATTACTGCGGATGAAGCAAAAATTGGTATCATGCCGGGATTTATCTTCAAAAAAGGTGGAGTAGGTATCGTATCTAAATCGGGTACACTTACTTATGAGGCTGTTGACCAGGTTGTAAAGGCTGGATTAGGTATCACCACTGCGATTGGTATTGGCGGTGATCCGATCATCGGTACCCCAACCAAAGAAGCTGTTGAATTGCTGATGAGCGATCCGGAAACCAAAGGTATCGTGATGATCGGTGAGATCGGCGGAGGAATGGAAGCTGAAGCAGCCTACTGGATCAAGGAGCATGGCACCAAACCTGTTGTAGGCTTTATCGCCGGGCAAACTGCGCCTCCGGGACGCCGTATGGGACATGCAGGTGCCATTGTTGGCGGTGCTGATGATACGGCAGCTGCTAAAATGAAGATCATGAGAGAATGCGGTATTCGTGTTGTTGAGTCGCCGGCGGAGATCGGTGAGGCAATGGCAGAAGAACTGGCAAAAAAATAATAAACTTTGAGGTTAAGGAACCGGCTTCAGGCCGGTTTTTTTTGTGCCCATCGTTGGCGTTTTCCAACGATTAAATAAATCCCCCTGTTTTTCAGATTGATAATAAATTAGTTTTTTTTTCCATCGTTGGTGTCTTCACCAACGATTAAATAAATCCCCCTGTTTTTTATATCGATAATAAAGTAGTTTTTCAGGACTTTATCCATATTTTATTTCAGCAGTATGCTTCAGCAGACCAGTAATCTAGAATTTAAACTTGTTGGTGAAGACAACAACAAGGGAAGATTTGCAGATACCAAAAAGCGGGAATTGTCCGCAAAATCAGAAATCTTCCCGGTAATCTGTTAACCATGCATATTGTTTGTCATTTCTTTCATAGAATGAGCATGATGAAAATTCGTAATCATTAGGATCATAAACCAAGTTCCAATGTTCCTGCATTGGGTTTAAATGAATGTAATTTAATTTCTGCTCCAGCATCTCTCTACTGAATATTTCTATAGGCAGGGCATCACGCTGCCAGAACTGTGCTCTTCTGTCAGGTTTATTTACCAGAAATTGGCTATAAAGGCCCATATTTGTAGTTTTGATAATGTTTTGAAATTTATGAGCACTGAATTTCATAAAACTTTCAACCGGCATCTCTTTTCCATTCAATTCAATATTCTGCCAGACAGCGTGGATATGATTTGGCATAATTACAAAGCCATATATTTTTAATTTGTTTCTTAAGACAAGGTATTCCATACTTTCAAGGATTATTTTTTTATACGAATCATTATGCAAAAGGGGAATCCAATTCAAAATAGTTGCAGTATAGAAATAGGTGGTCTCCAGCTTCATATGTGAAAATTAATCTCATCCACTATAATAATTGTAAAGTGAAATTTTCTTTGATTGAAAATTATCACTCCCTCGTTGGTGTCTTCACCAACGATTAAATAAATCCCCCTGTTTTTCAGATTGATAATAAATTAGTTTTTCAGGACTTTATCCATATTTTATTTCAGCAGGATGCTTCTGCGGACCAGTAATCTTGACTTTTAAACTTGTTGGTGAAGACAACAGCAAGGGAGAATTTGACAACGCCAACAAGGGTGAATTTGAATGCTTATTTTACCCCACCTGCCCTCACAACCAGCTCCTTTCTGGCGAAATACGATTAAATTTGGTCTTTAGGCCTTGAAAACCGACCTTTGCAGGCATTAACCAATAAATGATTAAATGAAAACACTCATTTTTATACTCTTCACGTTTTTTTCAGCGCTCCCGGACGAGCCGGTTAAAACAGAAAGGAGATCTGAAAATATAAAGACAAAAACCGGCATGGCAACTTATTATGCCAGCAAGTTTCATGGTCGCCGAACCACAAACGGTGAGGTTTTTAGTAATAATAAAATGACCGCGGCACATCTGAAACTACCCTTTGGGACGCTGGTAACTGTCACTAATCCTGACAATGGCCTTTCAGTTGAAGTCCGTATCAATGATCGCGGCCCTCACAGTAAATATTTTATAATTGATCTTTCACAGGCAGCTGCCAAAGAGATCGGGATCTTTAATAAAGGTGTCGGTAAAGTGGAAATGACTTATATACTCCCTGATTAAGTCCCTGTTTTCTTCACTTTCTTTGCATGGCAGCGCATTGTATGCTGTATGTCATATCTGTTAGGATCAAAACTCTTTTAAGCGGGCTATGTTATATTTGACAGGGATTGAAAATAATATGGAATACAATAAATTAACGCCTGAAGAAGAAAATATTATCCAGCATAAAGGGACCGAAAGGCCCTTTACCGGTGAATATCTGGTAAATAAGCAGGCAGGCACCTATGTATGTAAGCGTTGCGATACTCCCTTATACCGTTCGGAAGATAAGTTTGATTCTCATTGCGGATGGCCCAGTTTTGATGATGAAATTCCCGGTGCTGTAAAGAGCGTTACCGACAGAGACGGACAAAGAACGGAGATTTTGTGTAATAACTGCGGGGCGCATCTGGGTCATGTTTTTATAGGGGAGAAGCTTACCCCTAAAAATACCCGGCATTGTGTGAACTCACTCTCTATGAAGTTTATTCCTGCAGAAGGATGATCATTTCACATAGATCTCGCCTTTGTAGGGTTCAATAGTGGAGTGGAAGTTGAAACCCGCAATATGTAGTAAGTACCAGGTCATAATATCGCACCAGCAGATCTCGTCCTTAAAATTCTTTATGTTTGGGATGGAGCCCCGCTGGCAGCTTTGCTCTTTATCGTAATCATATTCACCTCCGTTTTCTTTACACCAGGCTTTAAACAGGTCGAATTCTTTGGGATCTGAAAAAACGATCTTGAAAAAAGTTTCTTCCCTGACATCCTTCAGATCATTATTCATATAATGATGGTATTTATGACGGTGGCGGATAATTTTAGCGGTAGTCATGGTTAATGGGTTTATTCATAAACCGCCGGGATAGTATTTTGTTTCCCTTTAAATCTTTTTAGCCCAGATCACCGCCCACATCAGATATTTGGAAAGCAGGTCAACCTGGCTGAAGCCAGCCTCTTTCAATTGATCTAAATGCCAGCCGACCGGGCTGTGATGATCATGCGCATCCTGATGATCCATCCACATTTTCCAGTTTTCTTCTGTGGATCCCAGTTTGAATGCCTCTTCCTTCCAGCATGAAATATTCTTATGGTAAATCTCATCTGTAATACCCCGGGTCTGATCCGCAAAAACAAAGAGTCCGTTTTTGCTCAGGGCCTGATAAACTTCTTTGTACAGCTTGATCTTATATGGATCTTCGATATGGTGTATGGCGATACCCGACATCACGAGGTCATATGAACCCGGAGGAAGATGCATGTTCTTGAAATCAGCCTGTATGTATCTGATATTTGGGAATTTGGCAAAGCGTTTCCTGCTCTCCGCCAAAATATCTTCAGAAAGGTCAAGGGCATCTATTTCTGCCTCCGGAAAATGCTCCAGGATCTTTTGTGTCAGGTTTCCTGTCCCGCAGCCCAGATCCAGTATGCGCCCCGGTTTAAAATCATCCGGAAAGTACAGGAACATATTGCCCAGCATCTCCCCGTAGCGGGGCACGCATTTGCTGATAAGCTCTGTGTACCGGCTGCTTAACTGATCATAAAAGTCTTTAAGATTTTCCATGCAATTCTCCTTATGATAAAATTGCATGTTTTTTTAGGAAAAGTCCTAATTTCACAGTTTTAAATCTCATTATGAAATTACTTGAAGGAAAAATAGCATTAATTACCGGAGCATCTAAAGGGATTGGCCGTAAGATCGCTGAAAAATTCGCTGAGCACGGTGCTGATGTTGCATTCACCTATTTATCTTCTGTAGAGAAGGGTGAAGCATTGGAGCAGGAATTACAAAGCTTTGGAACGAAAGTAAAAGGCTATCGTTCGGATGCCTCCAAATTTGATGAGGCCGAGAAACTGATCGCAGACATCGTGGCCGATTTCGGAAGCCTGGATATAGTTGTCAATAATGCGGGTATCACCAAAGACGGTTTGTTAATGCGTATGACCGAAGAGAATTGGGATGACGTTTTGAATGTTAACCTGAAATCGGTTTTTAATGTGACCAAGGCCGCTTCAAAAGTGATGATGAAGAATCGCAAGGGAGTATTTATAAATATGAGCTCGGTAGTTGGGGTGCAGGGGAATGCCGGTCAGGCGAATTATGCGGCCTCAAAAGCAGGAATTATAGGTTTCTCAAAATCGGTGGCCAAAGAACTCGGCTCCAGGAATATCCGGTCGAATGTAGTGGCTCCCGGTTTTATCAGGACCGAAATGACCGATGTGCTTGATCCGAAAGTGGTGGAAGGCTGGGCTCAGGCTATACCCTTAAAACGTGCAGGTGAAACGGAAGATGTGGCCAACCTATGTGTGTTCCTTGGATCTGATATGAGCGGCTATATCACGGGGCAGGTTATCCCGGTTGACGGAGGAATGTTGTAGAGTACTGAGTACTGAGTACTGAGTATTGAGTACTGAGTATTGAGTACTGAGATATGAGAACTGAGATATGAGATAAGGCTTTCAGCTTTATGCTTTCGGCTTTCAGGTTTATGCTTTCAGCTTTGTGCTTTCGGCTTTATGCTTTCAGCCTATCCTGATAATTTTATATGAACCAGGAATGCCTGTAAAAATGGAATAAAATACTGATATTTATATAGCAGGCTTTGTTTTTTGCTCTTTGCTCTTTGTTCCTTGTTCTTTGATCCTTGCTCTTTTCTCCTTGTTCTTTATATCTAAACCCATGGCCAGAAATCGTTTTATTATCCCTTTCGCTATTTTAGGATTATCGCTGATCCTGTCAACCTTCATCTTTTCGTCCACCTGGCGGAAGATAAAGAGTGAAAACCAGATCATCACGGTGACAGGTTCTGCTAAACAGGTGATCGTATCCGATCTTGGCGTCCTGAGGGGAACCCTGCTGGTCGAAGCAGCCACTGCCAGCGAGGCCTACCGGGAACTCCAAACCCAAAAGCCGGTACTGCAGGAGTACCTGAAATCAAAGGGATTTACGACAGAAAAGATCAACTACCAGACCATAAGTACCTTTCCGAATTATATCTTTAATAATCAGGGACAGAATACAGGGATCCGTTCATTCTCTGCTTCACAAATGATAGATGTTACCTCCTCTGATGTGAATCTGATCAAACTGATGTCTATTGAGATCAGTTCACTTGTTGAAAGAGGGGTTAGTTTTCAGGTGAATCCTCCCGAGTATTATTATACCAAAATAGGAGATATCAAAATTGAGATCCAGGCTGAAGCTGCCAAAGATGCCATGATCCGCGGCCAGCGGATAGCAAAAGCCACAGGCAGAGAATTGGGCACCTTAAAAAGTGCACGTATGGGGGTACTGCAGATCACCCCCGAAAACTCGAACCTGATCTCGGATTATGGTGTGAATGATGTGAGTTCCATCCGTAAAGAGATCATTGCTGTGGTGAATGCTAATTTTGAAATAGATTAATAATAACCTGAGTTCGATCATTGTTTTGCCGCTATATTCCTGTACAGGCGGATATTTATTGCATTGGCTGCGTTAACGATGGAAGCGGCATCCTTTTTGGCTTTTTGAGGCCAAAAAGATATAGCGGACAGCGTGTTAAAACGCCCAAAATCTTATTTTTAATATCTTATGCATTTTTAATAGTCGAACTCAAGTTAGTAGCCATTATTTTACCCTGAAAGGTATATAAAGCTTAAATATAAAAGGGCATATTTGTAATAGCTATGCCACTATTATTTCAACTGCAATTTACATCAGAAACATTTTTCTGGCTTTTGGGATGCCTGGCCCTGGGTACCGGCTATGCTTTTCTGTTATATGGATCATCAAACCAGTTAAGCAGGACCATAAGGAACTCCCTCTTTGCACTCAGAGCCCTCCTTATCGCTTTTATGGCATTTTTGCTGTTTGCCCCGCTTGCCAAAACGATTACCCGTACGGTAGAAAAGCCTCTGATTATTATTGCACAGGATAATTCAGCCTCCGTTCTTATCTCTAAAACCGCTGATTTTAATCAGCAAAGCTATACAGATGATCTCAAAATGCTGGAACGGTCTCTTTCTGCAGATTATGACGTTCGAACCTTCAATTTTTCTTCAGAGATTAAAAACGGGCTGGATCTGAAATTTGACGGTGCCTTAACAGATATTTCATCGGTTTTCAAGATGATTGATGAGCAGTTCTCCAACCGGAATATTGGGGCAGTCATTCTCGGCAGTGATGGGATCTATAACCATGGAGCAAATCCGCAGTATGAGAGCAAAGATCTCAGATCTCCGGTCTATACCATTGCCCTTGGGGATACTGTCGCCAAGCGGGACCTCCTGATCTCCAATGTAAATTATAATAATATCAGCTACCTGGATAATCAGTTCCAGGTTGAGGTGAGTGTGGAGGCTTATCAGTCCCAGGGTAGTTCTACTATACTCACGGTCTCCTCTAAGTCAGGAATTGTTTTTTCAAAACCGGTATCCATCGCTTCCAATGAATTCCGGCTGACAGTTCCCCTGACCTTGCTGGCAGATCGAAAGGGGATTCAGCAATATACCATCCGCTTAGCGCCCATATCAAATGAGCTTTCTGCAATAAATAACAGTCAGACCATTTTTGTGGAGGTGATTGACGGTAAGCAGAAGGTTTTGATCCTTGCTAACTCGCCGCATCCGGATATTACCGCATTGAAGCAGTCCATCGAGATCAATAAAAACTATTCAGTAAAAGTAGCCCTTGCTCCGGATGCCTCCAATGCGGATATTGAGGAGGCAGGCCTGATCATTTTACATCAGCTTCCATCAATAAACAATAATGCCAGGGATATTCTGAAGCAGAGCACATCCAAGCCGCTTTTATTTATTTTAGGAGCGCAGAGCAATATACCGGCCTTTTCTGCATCTCAATCCCTCCTTGGGATTACCTCTAAGGCTACAATGCAGGAAGTTACTGCAGGCCTCAGGACGGATTTTTATGCCTTTACATTATCTGAGCCCAATAGGTTGAGGATACAGAACTTCGGACCATTGTTTGCGCCTTTTGGAAATTACGGATTAAAGGGCCCTGCAAGTATATTGATGAGCCAGAAGATCGGCAAACTAACCACTGAAATGCCATTACTTGCCTTTGCAGAAGATCCACAGCGGAAGATCGGAGTACTTGCCGGAGAAGGTATCTGGCGCTGGAGGCTCGAAGATTTCCAGGAGCACCTTAACCACGATGCCATTGATGAATTGGTCGTTAAAACGGTACAATACCTATCTGTCCGCGAGGATAAACGGAAGTTTCGTGTTTACCCTTCTAAAAATGCTTTTGATGAAAACGAACATATTATCCTGAATGCTGAATTATATAATGATGCATTTGAACTGGTAAACAGCCCGGATGTGAATATTTCTTTAAAAAGCAAGACAGGAAAAAGTTATTTCTATGTTTTTTCAAGAACAACAAATGCCTATAATCTGGATGCCGGAGTTTTACCCGCAGGTGAATATTCTTATACGGCCAGCACTGAACTTGGAAAGCTTAAGCATCAGGCGGAAGGGCAGTTCGTGCTTAGCCGGCAGCAGGCCGAATTTAAACAGAGCCTTGCTAATCATCAGTTATTATATGCCATGGCTGAGCAGAATGGCGGAAAAATGGTCTTCCCCGGGCAGATTAAGGAGCTTTCCGGGCTTATCAGGGCTAATGAAAATGTGAAAACCGTTTCTTACGAGGACCGGAAATATGAAGAACTCATCAACTTAAAACTGATATTTTTCCTGATCGTCGGATTGCTGACACTGGAATGGTTCACAAGAAAGCGAAATGGCGAAATTTAATATGATCATCTTTTAATAATAATCTTATGGAAGCAAATAAAACCTTGTCTGTTTACAATAAGGTCAGGAAACTGAGCAAAGAGGGAAAACTGCTCTGGAAAGAGGAAGCCGATGGTAATACATTTTACACCTCTATCAGTGACTTTAAGATATATGTCGGAAAAAGCGCAGGTACAATTTCCTTTGAGCTGTTTAATCATTTAAATACCAAAATAGGCCTGCTGGAGTATGGCGGGTATTCACCTGATACGGATGGCCTTGATACTTTCTATGATCAGGTGAGGAAATTGATTCTGAAAACTGATGATGGCCTTGACGACCTCCTGGATCAGCTTAACCAGATCGATTAATTAGCGCCCGGGATCCTTTAATAATTTCTCTACTCCATCGCCCTGCAGAGGCCATAATTTTAAATTTCCTCAATAGATCTGCCGTTAACTTGTCAGGATATACCGCTGGCTAAAAAACACTGCTTTAAATTCTGGCTTGGTACCTTCAGAAGTATATTTATTATCAAATACTTGAATATAGATCTATGAAACTTGCTTGAGCAAATTTAATAGTTTAGGGCCCAGCCCCAGGGCTTTTGCATTTCAAAATAAATCTTAATGATTACCCGGGAGGCTTATACAAATCAAAATTTTCGAAAATGTCTGTATCAGCCTGGAATGATCAAAATAACTCCTTAATATCCTTTGGATATAAGTATAGAACCGGCACAAGCAGCAGCATCATTTATATTGTAATCCTAACGGCGGCCATCATTGCCTTAAGTTTGCTGCCCTTCATAAATGTTCAGATCAGTATTAATGGTCCCGGGATTTTACAATCCGAAATAGAAAGAACAGAGATTGCCACATCGGTCAGCGGCAGGATAACTGAGATCAGAATGAAGGATAACCAAAAACTTTCAAGGGGCGACACCTTGCTGGTCATAGATGCTTCATTACCGGGACAGCAAACAGTGCTTTTAAATAAACATTTTGTTCAGCTTCGCCAGGTTTTACAGGATGTTAATCAATTACTGCAGCTTGCAGACCAGGCAGAAGATGAGGGATCAGTTCCCGCTTTAAAGACCGGCCAATACCTGGCATCCTGGAGGCATTATTTAGAGGAAGCAGAGGAGCGGCGGAATGCAAAGGATCAGGCAGAAAAAATATTTAAGCGCTACAGTGCTTTGTATCAGAGCAATGTGCTTAGTGTATCAGAATACGAAAAATTTAAATTCGATTATGATCAGGCCCTTTCAAATTATTCAGAATTAACTAAACGCTATAAATCCCAATGGCAAATAGAAGCCATGAGTTATCGCGATGAATTGAGGACTTTAGCCGGAAGGGAGGCCGAACTCACAGCGCAAAGGAAATTATATACCCTTACCGCATCCGTTAATGGATCGCTGCAAAACCTCAGCGGCCTGCAGGCAGGTACCTATGTGTTTGCCAATCAAAAGATCGGTGAAATTTCGCCGGATACTAAGCTGATCGCCTATTGCTTCATTAAACCATCGGATATAGGCCTTATCCGCTTAGGACAGGAGGTGAATTTTCAAATTGATGCTTTTAATTATAATCAGTGGGGGATGCTTTCCGGAAAAGTGCTGGATATTTCGGATGATGTTATTATAATAAACGAAGGTCAGCCGGTTTTCAGGGTAAAGTGCAGCCTGGATAGTGATCATCTGAAATTAAACAATGAGTACAGGGGATATGTAAAAAAGGGGATGAATTTTACGGCCCGCTTCAGGGTGGCGGAACGAAGTTTATTCCATTTATTATATGATCAGGCGGACGACTGGCTTAATCCGAATTTAGAGGATACCTGATCTTCAGGAACAGAAGGTTAACAATGAACATTCAAGTAAAACAGCGCGATATCACCGACTGTGGTGCGGCATGCCTGGCATCTGTAGCAAGACATTACCGGCTGAATATACCAGTGGCCCGCATCCGGCAGCATGCCGGTACTGACCGGAAGGGGACCAATGTAGCCGGAATGATCGGGGCAGCTCAGAGAATGGGTTTTGAAGCGAGGGGAGTTAAAGGGCCTTTTGAAAGCCTTTTTAAAATACCGCTTCCAGCCATTGCGCATATTATTGTAAAGGGTGTCCTGCATCACTATGTGGTGATCTATAAGGTTAATGGTAGAAAGCTCATGGTCATGGATCCATCGGACGGGAATATCCATTCCAGGAACCACATAGAATTTAGAGAGGAATGGAGCGGTGTGCTTATTCTATTGGTCCCTGCGGATGATTTCGTACCGGGGGATGATAAAAAAAGTCTTCTCAGTCGTTTTTGGGTCTTGTTGCAGCCTCATCGTTCAATACTTATCCAGGCATTGACAGGTGCTGCTATCTATACGGTCTTAGGCCTTTCAACCTCTATCTTTGTTCAAAAAATCGTTGATTTTGTACTGGTTGACGGTAATACCAGGCTGCTGAACCTGATGGGTACGGGAATGATCATCATTCTTATTCTTCAGGTTTTTATCGGTACTGTTAAATCCATATTCACTATCCGTACCGGGCAGATGATCGATGCCCGGCTTATCCTTGGATATTATAAACACCTGCTTAAATTACCTCAGCAATTTTTTGATACCATGCGGGTAGGCGAGATCACATCCAGGATCGGAGATGCGGTGAAAATACGGGTCTTCATCAATGATGTTTCCATTAATCTGGCAGTAAGCCTCTTTATGCTTGTTTTCGCTTTCGGCCTGATGTTTACCTATTACTGGAAACTGGCCATGTTCATGCTGCTTCTGATCCCATTGTATTCCTTCATTTACCTGGTTAGCAATACGCTGAATAAGAAAGTGCAGCGTAAGCTGATGGAAGAGAGTGCTGAGCTTGAATCGCAACTGGTTGAGAGTCTGAACTCCGTCGGGACCATCAAACGTTTTGGATTGGAGGATCATGCCAATCAGAAAACAGAGGCCAGGTTCATAAAATTATTGGGTACGGTTTACAAGTCGGGCATGAACTCGGTTTTTTCAGGCACCTCTACCGAGCTGGTTTCGCATTTGTTTACGGTCATCTTGTTGTGGACGGGTGCGGGACTGGTGCTTGATAAGGGGATAAGTCCAGGCGAACTGCTCTCGTTCTATACGCTGATTGGGTATTTTACCGGACCAGTTTCATCCTTTGTCGGGATGAATAAAACCATACAGGATGCCATTATTGCTTCCGACCGGCTCTTTGAGATTATGGAAATGGAGCCTGAAAATGATGATAACAGGGTGGAACTCACTAAACAGAGCCTGGGTAATATCCGCTTTGCTGAAGTATCCTTTCGGTATGGTTCCAGAATAACAGTATTTGAAAAGCTGAATTTAGAGATTCCTTTTCAAATGATGACCGCTATTGTCGGAGAAAGCGGATCAGGAAAATCTACCCTGATGTCCATTCTGCAGAATATATATCCTCTTTTGGGCGGCACCGTTTACATCGGTGAATATTCAATTAATTATATCAGTAATCACTCGCTCAGGCGGATGGTAGGTGTTGTGCCCCAGAAAATTGATCTTTTTGCCGGGAATGTGATCGAAAACATAGCTATTGGTGATGAGGAGCCCGATATGAAAAAGATCATAGGTATTTGTTCCCGGCTTGGAATGATCGGTTTTATTGAGGATCTGCCTCAGGGCTTTCAAACCCAGGTGGGTGAGAATGGTGCTGCTTTATCTGGAGGCCAGAAACAAAGGCTTGCCATTGCCCGGGCACTGTACCGGGAGCCCGAGATCCTGATCATGGATGAAGCCAGCTCCTCTCTGGATCCGGTATCCGAACAATATGTTCAGGATGCCATGGAATATTTACTCTCTGAGCAGAAAACAGTGATCATCATTTCTCATCGCATGAGCACGATACAAAAGGCAGGTAAGATCATTGTTTTAAAGGATGGGATGGTAGCTGAAGAGGGAAGGCATGCCGAACTGATCGGATTGCGGGGGGAATATTATCAGCTATGGGCCAGACAATTACCCATGGGATTTGAACCTGTTTCTGACCGGAATTTACCTGATAAACTTAATTTATAGAACATGAAATTACTGGAGCAAATTGAGCGTATAAACCGTCTGCATGAGATGATCAAATACAGGCGGACAGGCACTCCCCAGCAGCTGGCCAGACGATTGAACCTATCTACGTCTATGGTGTATAAGCTGATGGATGAATTGAAACTCAGGGAGGTACCTATTGAGTATTCAAGGCAGTTGGGTTCCTATTATTACAGCAGGAGTTTTCAGATGAAGATATCAATCGATTTTAAAACTATTGCAGAGGAAGAGTTGCCGGGCTAGCTGAAGTATAAATAAGGGTTTTCTGATCCCGGAAATTTACACCAGGATGATTTGCAATTCAGGCTTGTTGATCATTATCTGTTGCACTTATCGAACCTGAATTACCGTTCACTCATTTAAAGGCCAAATAATTTTTCAAATAACAAAATATGATTATTTTATCTATAATTTATTTTTAATCAAGTACTTAAATTCAAGCACCTATGAAAAAGTATTCAAAATTAATCTGGTTTTCAGTCTTTATTTTAATTGTTTTGGCAGTTTTTTTTATTGGGGAGATATGGCAAGAGGTATGAGGGATGGGTATAATTCGATGCCTAAATAGCATTGATCTCAATTTTGGACTCGCTTTAGAGGGCTTTTCCTATTGGGGATTCTTTATTTCTTTCTGAAGATTTTTCCCTGTTGGTGCTAATTGTTCTGAACAGATGAACGGCTCCATTCCTATTTAATTAATAAGGAGGAAATTTCAGGACTCTGCCGACCAGGGCAAGGAAGTTTCCCAAAAACTAATGCTGGATATATTTATCTGATTGATTTGTAATTATTTGATTATCAGATATTAACAATAAAAATTATTTGCATTACTATAGTTTTTTTGTATTGAAGATGTTTTACTTAGACTATCGCGATCGATGCTGTACAGCAGAAGGCAGAAACCGAAAAGCCTGAAGAGAGTAGGTAATTACCAAATTGAAAAAACATGCTTAATTCAAATTTAATTGAAATTGATAAAGAGGAAGCTTTATTAATTAATGGGGGAATACCCTGGACAACAGTCTTCAAAAATACATGGTATGGTGCCTTATTCTTTTATGCCATAGATAATTATGAGGATATAAAGAGTGGTGCCGTGAGTGCTTACAATGATTATCACAAAAAATAAAATGCTATGAAAAAGAATAATTTAGAAATTTTTGGATGCCAGCCATTACTAAGCGATGAATTGCTTTTATTTAATGGTGGAGATACTCCAGGTGTAAATACAAGTTTAGCCAATGACATTGCCTATTATGTCACATATGCATTTTTTTGGAGCGTAGATATGGTTAGAGCTTTTGGTGCCGGTGCTGCTAAAGGGCAGAAACTGCGATTTCAGGCCTAACTAAATGAAAAGCCTAAGCAGGTCAGCTGAACGTTGACCTGCTTAAATAGTGAATCTGTAAATATTAAATTCATATTTATGACTTCCATAAATTCAACTCCAATGTTAGGTGAACGAATTCTTCTGACTTTTAGTAAAATAAGTACGACTTATCTGATACTTTTAGCATTAGGATTTAATTTGATTTTATCCCTGACTTTTGCGTTTATCAGACATAAATTCGGATATGCAATAAATTCTAATTTATTGTCCTTTGAAAGTATCAAAGAAGAGTTGTTAGTTGTTGTCCTAATTGCACCCTTTGCTGAAACTGTTATCTATCAATATTGGCTTGTAACATTAACACTTTTTCTGACTGAACGCTTGCTGAACAAAGAATCTATAATTCTGGCTATTATCATTCCTGCAATCTGTTTTGGATTGAGCCATACTTATAATTATTTCTATATAATCAATACCTTCCTTGCTGCTCTTTCAATAAACCTTTTTTATATAATCGTTAAGCAGAGGAATCAACAGGCCTTCATTTTAACGGTAATATTACATGCACTATATAATTTAAGTGTTTTTGGATTAAAATCCTTAGCATGATTTTAAATACAGGGATTGAAAATGAAATTAATAATATTCAAGCGGCAAAAAATATTGGGGTATTTGGATTGGGAATATGCAGGAATAGTAATTTAATCTCTTAATACTTGACTTAATGTATAGCACTGTTAATGATAGTATTAACAATAAAAAAACAGGATATGATCTATCCGGGACACTTAGTTAATGTAAAAGAGAATTTACTTTTTGCCTTTCGTAAAGTAAATTCACCGTTGCTAATTCTGCTTACAGTAGCTATAAATTTAATTTTTTCGCTATCTGTTACTTATTTATCCCATCAGGCCGGTTATCGGGTGAGAACTAATTTTCTCCAATTTGAAAGTATCCGGCAAGAGTTGTTTGCAGTAGCTATTTTTGCACCCATTGTAGAGACATTTGTTTTTCAATATTTCCTGATCAATCTGACCATTTCTTTGACCAAACTTGTTATTAAAGGAGGATCCACAATTCTGGCGATCCTTATCCCAGCTGTTGCTTTTGGATTAGTACATCCATATAATTATATCTATATGGCTAATACATTTCTTACAGGTCTGCTCTTAAACACTTTTTACATGATCATTAAGTACCGCAAGCATGATGCTTTTACCTGTACTGCCCTTGTTCATGCTCTCTATAATCTGAGTGTTTTTACGATCGGACATATTTAATACTGCAGGAACAATAATAATGATCAGAAAATGGAATTTTCTTTTTTCTTTGGCTCCTCAGTAATGATCACAAACACATCTTCATTCTCTTTTTTCATCAGGTATTTCTCCCGGGCGAATTTTTCGAGCTTTTCGCGGTTGGTGGTCAGTTCATTCAGATCTTTTATGGCTTTGGTAGATTCTGAGGTATAGAATTCCTTTTCGGCCTGGAGTTTATTTAACTGCCTGCGGTATTCATACTGCGACATCAGGTCATTCCGGTCAAAGAATAACATCCAGGTTAAAAATGCGACACCTGCGATGAGATATTTATTACGGATCAGAGCTAAAAATCGGTACATCAATACAAATATAAAACAAAAACATCCTAAGATTTATGTTCTCAGGATGTTTTGCAAGCTTATATTTTCAACTTGTTAACAATATCTGATCCGATCCCGGATCACCGGCTTATTTTACATATTTAAAATCCTTACCCAGAAAGCGGGCATTGCTGCCTAATTCTTCTTCAATACGGAGTAACTGATTGTATTTGGCTATCCTGTCTGAACGGGATGCGGAACCGGTCTTGATCTGTCCGCAATTTAAGGCCACTGCCAGATCGGCGATCGTATAATCCTCAGTTTCACCGGATCGGTGACTCATCACCGAAGTATAGCCATTGGTCTGTGCTAATGAAACCGCGTTGATCGTTTCTGTCAGTGTTCCGATCTGGTTCACTTTTACCAGGATAGAGTTAGCCGTATCGCTGTCAATTCCCTGCTGCAGGCGCATGACATTGGTAACGAACAGATCGTCGCCCACCAGCTGCACTTTAGAGCCGATCTTCTCTGTTAATAATTTCCAGCCATCCCAGTCATCCTCAGCCATACCATCCTCAATGGAAATGACCGGGTATTTTTCTGCTAATGATACAAGATATTCAGCCTGCTCAGCACTGGTTCTGATCGCTCCTTTTTCGCCTTCAAATTTGGTATAATCATATTTCCCATCTTTATAAAACTCTGAAGCAGCACAGTCAAATGCCAGGTAAATATCTTCACCTGCTTTATAACCTGCTTTTTCAATGGCTTCTAAAATAGTCTCAACACCATCTTCTGTCCCTGCGAATGCAGGGGCAAAACCACCTTCATCACCTACGGCTGTTGATAAGCCTCTGTCATGCAGGATCTTTTTCAGCGTATGGAACACCTCGGTGCCCCAGCGAAGCGCTTCAGAGAAAGAAGAAGCGCCGGCAGGCATGATCATAAATTCCTGAAAAGCGATTGGTGCATCAGAATGTGAACCCCCGTTTACAATATTCATCATTGGAATAGGTAAAGTGTTGGCGTTAACACCGCCAATGTACCGGTATAAAGGCTGACGGCTTTCCTGTGCAGCGGCTTTGGCAACGGCTAAAGAAACACCTAAAATGGCATTGGCGCCAAGATTTCCTTTGTTCTCTGTTCCGTCAATATCAATTAAAAGCTTATCAATGCTGTTTTGTTCAAATACGTCTATACCAATTAATTCACGGGCAATTCTGTCATTTACATTCGCTACCGCCTTTAAAACCCCTTTTCCTAAATACATAGTTTTGTCGCCGTCGCGAAGCTCAACCGCCTCATGTACACCTGTTGAAGCGCCTGAAGGAACTGCTGCTCTTCCTATAATACCATTTTCTGTGATTACGTCAACTTCTACCGTCGGATTTCCGCGGGAGTCCAGTATTTGTCTTGCGTGTACGTCGAGAATTAAACTCATGATTGTATTTTTTTTTTAAAATGTCTTAGAACCTGTTTAAAATAATATTTTCAATTCCCAATTTGTGGTTTGTGTCCCCTCCGGCCACTCTCAGGAATACCATAAATAAAATATAAACAGTGTCTTTGTGTTAATGTTACACTATTAAATTCGAATTCAGATTTAAGTTTTTCAACAGCATCCAAAAGTATAAACCGTTTGGATCCGGGATCAGCCCTTCAGCATTCCTACAAAATCATCGAACAAGTATCTTGAATCATGCGGTCCCGGTGAAGATTCAGGATGGTATTGTACTGAAAATGCTTTTTTACCTTTTACCCTGATGCCTTCAATGGATTGATCGTTCAGGTTCAGATGGGTTATTTCTACCTTGTCTGAATTTCGTACATCATCAGGAATAACCCCGAAGCCGTGATTTTGGGAGGTTACTTCACAATGGTTGATAATGATATTTTTTACGGGGTGATTTAAGCCCCTGTGCCCGTTAAACATTTTCATGGTGCGGATGCCATTGGCGAGCGCCAGCAGCTGGTGACCCAGGCAAATGCCGAATAGGGGCTTACCGGCTGCTAATATTTCTTTTACAGTGTCAATGGCATAAGGCATGGCTGCCGGATCACCCGGGCCGTTGGAAATAAAATATCCGTCAGGATTCCATTTTTCCATTTCAGCAAATGTCGTTTTTGCAGGAAACACTTTGGAATAAACTCCTCTGCTGTCGAAACTGCGCAGAATATTTTTCTTTACACCCAGGTCCAGTACTGCTACCCGTTTAGCCGCTTCCTTATTTCCATATTCATAAGCTATATTGGTGGAAACTTTGGTGGATAATTCCAGTCCGTCCATGGAAGGGACAGCAGCTAATTTCTCCTGTAATACCGCGATATCTAAGATCTCTGATGAAATGATCGCATTCATTGCTCCTTTATCACGGATATGTCTCACTAAGGAACGCGTATCCACATCAGAAATGCCTACAATATTCTCATCCTGAAAATAATCCTGTATGGAAGTATCTGCTTTCTTTCTGCTGTACGAAATGTTAAAATTTTTGCAGACCAGGCCTGCAATTTTGATATTATCAGATTCTATCTCATCCTCCTGAATTCCGTAATTTCCGATATGGGCATTGGTCGTAACCATGATCTGTCCGAAATAGGATGGATCAGTGAAGATCTCCTGATATCCCGTCATGCCTGTATTGAAACAAATTTCACCAGTTGTGGTACCAATTTTTCCTGCCGCTTTTCCGTGGTAAATTGTTCCGTCTTCCAGTAGCAGAACAGCAGGTAATTTGATGTAATTATTCATTTATTAATCGTTGAAAAGATTATTGAAAATCGATTGAAAAGCAATGATTTCGGAAGATTCTCCGGCTGTGTTGAGGGTATAACACTGAAGTTTTTTACTTCATTAATCACGGGGGACAAAATTAAGGATAAATTACTAAAATTGAAAACAATTAGCCAATGAATTGTCAAATTGTTTTCATAGATGTCCAATTGAGATTATTAGGTTCGTATTGTTTCTTTTAATCCTAACTTTGAGCTGAATATAAAACCCGGCTACATGTCTGTACATAAAGAGGTAAAGCGGATCACCACCAATACGATCCATGAAATGAAGCAAAACGGTGAAAAGATCGCCATGTTAACTTCATATGATTATTCCATGGCCACCATTGTTGACGAAGGCGGAATTGATGTGATCCTGGTGGGCGATTCAGCATCAAATGTGATGGCAGGACATGAAACTACCTTGCCTATTACTCTCGATCAGATGATCTACCATGCTTCTTCAGTGGTCAGGGCTGTAAAGCGTGCCCTGGTGGTAGTTGATCTGCCCTTTGGTTCGTATCAGGGAAATTCCAAGGAGGCGCTGAATTCCGCGATCCGTATCATGAAAGAATCCGGAGCTCATGCTGTTAAACTGGAAGGGGGCCTGGAAATACGTGAGTCTGTTGACCGGATTATTACTGCAGGTATTCCGGTTATGGGTCATCTTGGCTTGACACCCCAGTCTATCTATAAGTTTGGCACTTATACTGTCAGAGCCAAAGAGGAAGCTGAAGCAGAAAAATTAAAGACAGATATCCTGGTGCTTCAGGATGCAGGTTGTTTTTCTGTGGTTCTTGAAAAAATTCCCGCCAAACTCGCAAAGGAAGTTACTGAAAGTTCCAAAATTCCTACGATTGGGATTGGTGCCGGACCTCATTGTGACGGACAGGTGCTGGTAATCAATGATATGATCGGTTTGACCAAAGGATTTAAACCAAGATTCTTAAGGCAATATCTTAATTTGTTTGAAGAGATCGGCACTGCG
The DNA here is from genome assembly GCA_036677005.1 of Pedobacter sp. GTDB lineage: Bacteria > Bacteroidota > Bacteroidia > Sphingobacteriales > Sphingobacteriaceae > Daejeonella. The sequence continues at coordinate 21,636 of JAKFBV010000016.1, read as the reverse complement.
GTTCAGACCTACGTGAAGGATGTAAAAAAGGGTGACTTCCCCAATGATAAGGAACAATATTAGATCGTTTTGTTAATGGCTGGTCCTGAATATAAAAAGGCAAAGTTCCCTGTCCTGTCGCCGGATATTACGGATAAGGATATTCTGTTTGAAGATAATCATCTGATCGCCGTGAATAAGCGCGCAGGAGATATTGTGCAGGTCGATGATACTGGCGATGAATCGCTCGATGAAAAAGTTAAGCGATACATTGCTAAGAAATACAATAAACCAAACGGAGCATTTCTTGGGGTGGTCCACCGCCTTGACAGGCCGGTAAGCGGAGTAATTCTTTTTGCTAAAACGAGTAAAGCCCTCGACAGGATCAATAAAATGTTCAAGAGCCGTGACATGCACAAAACCTATTGGGCCGTGGTACGGAACCGGCCGGCCATTGAAGAAGGTAATCTGGTGCACTGGCTTGTGAAAAATCCGCAGAAGAATGTAACCAAAGCATATGATAAGGAGGTTCCGGGAAGCCAGCGCGCCGAGCTGAACTATAAACTGATCGGTGAGCTGGGCGGATACTACCTCATTGAAGTGGATCCGATCACCGGAAGGCCGCATCAGATCAGGGTGCAGTTAGCCACTCTGAATTGCCCGATAGTGGGGGATAATAAATATGGATACCCCCGTGGAAGTCTTAAGAAAAGCATTTGTCTCCATGCACGCCGCCTGCAATTCATTCATCCGGTAAAACTGGAACCAGTAGATATTTTTGCACCTCTGCCTCAGGATGGTTTCTGGGAAAGCTTTGAGGTTTTCGGATGATATTATTCGTCAAATGAGGTGTCCAAAGTAACCGCTTCCCATTCGGATAATTCTTTTTCAACCATTTTGAATTTCTCACGGATCGCATCCAGTGCCACCTTACCCAGTACCAGTCTCAGCGGTGGATTATTGCTGTTTACCGCCTTCAGTATCGCTTTAGCTCCCTTTACCGGATCACCGGGCTGCCTGCCGCTATTGCTCTGAAGCAATTTGATCCGCTCACCGGCACCCTTACTGTAATCTTCTATAATATGCTTCGATCTCAGGGATGAGGCACCTGCCCAATCGGTTCTGAAAGGCCCGGGTTCAACCAGGGTCAGGCGGATATTCAAAGGCTTGACCTCTATGGCAAGCGCTTCGCTCATACCCTCCAAAGCAAATTTACTGGCATTGTACAAACCTGTTCCCGAATTAGCACAAACCCCCGACATGGAGGATATCTGGATAATATGCCCTGAGCGCTGATTTCGCATAACAGGCAGCACGGCCTGGCAAAGTGCCAGCACAGCGAAAAAATTTGTTTCCATCTGCTGCCGCGCTTCTTCCATACTCAGTTCTTCGATAGCCCCGAACAATCCATAACCGGCATTGTTCACCAATACATCGATCCGGCCGAATTGATCAAGGATATGGGTAATAACAAGGCCCATTTGCTGATGATCGTTTACATCGAGTTCTATACCGAAGGTCTTGCCATGGACCAGGTCATTAAATTCTAATATCTGCTCCGGTTTTCTCAATGTCCCGAAAACGATGTCCCCATTTTGAGCAGCCTGAAGTGCAAGCGCCCTTCCTAAACCTCCGGATACACCGGTGATTAACCATATTCTGGATGTAAGAATCATTAAGCAATTTACCAATAATTAAGAATATGGTTTGAAATATTACTGATTATTTAAAGTAAAACTAACCTGGGATTTTTAGAAACACGGGGCAGGCCCGACCTGGTTAAACCAGGCCTGAATAAAATAGACCCGATTTTAAAATTCAGGCTGTGCAGGTGTGGAAATAAGCGAAGAGAATCGGATTTCTTGCTAAAAAAGGGCTGATTCATTTAGAAGCAGCCCTTTTTTAGCAATTTATAATAAATTACTTAGCCAATTTTGCTTTCAGATTGTCATCGATCGCAGCCAGGAATTCTTCTGTGTATAAATAATGATCACCATGACTTACCTTGTTTCCATGAATACAAACCGCAAGGTCTTTGGTCATTTTGCCGCTTTCTACTGTTTCGATACATACCTGCTCTAAAGCATGGCAGAAATCAATAAGTTCCTGGTTATTATCTAATTTTCCACGGAATTCCAAACCTCTTGTCCATGCAAAGATCGAAGCGATCGGGTTAGTGGAAGTTGGTTTTCCAGCCTGATGATCACGATAGTGACGGGTTACTGTACCATGAGCAGCTTCTGCTTCCATGGTGCTGCCATCAGGGGTGATCAGAACTGAGGTCATTAATCCTAAAGATCCAAAACCCTGAGCGACTGTATCTGACTGAACGTCTCCATCATAGTTTTTACATGCCCAAACGAAATTTCCGTTCCATTTTAATGCAGAAGCAACCATGTCATCGATCAAGCGGTGCTCATAGGTAATGCCTGCAGCATCAAATTTACCTTTGAATTCGCTTTGATAAACCTCTTCGAAAATATCTTTAAAACGGCCATCGTATTTTTTCAGGATGGTATTTTTGGTAGAAAGGTATAATGGCCATCCTTTTGATAAGGCCTGATTGAAACAGGCACGGGCAAAACCATAGATACTTTCGTCGGTATTGTACATAGCAAGGGCTACACCATCGCCTTTGAAATTGTAAACTTCGAATGACTGTGCTTCGCCACCATCTTCAGGACTGAAAGTAATGGTTAATTTCCCTTTTCCTTTAGTTACAAAATCGGTTGCACGATACTGATCGCCGAATGCATGACGGCCGATACAGATCGGAGCAGTCCAGTTAGGTACCAGGCGCGGCACATTTTTCATTACAATAGGCTCACGGAAAACGGTGCCGTCAAGAATATTCCTGATCGTACCGTTTGGTGATTTCCACATTTGTTTCAGTTTAAATTCTTCAACGCGGGCCTCATCCGGAGTGATCGTAGCACATTTGATGCCCACACCGTATTGTTTGATCGCGTTTGCTGCATCAATGGTTACCTGATCGTTTGTTTCATCCCGGTATTCCATTCCAAGATCGTAATATTTTATATCCAGTTCAAGATAGGGTGTGATCAGTTTATCCTTAATAAACTTCCAGATTATCCTGGTCATTTCATCACCGTCTAATTCTACTACCGGATTTGCAACTTTAATTTTTTGTACTGACATATACTTAATAATGAGGTTTTTGGAATTTCGACAAAGATAGGAATTTTGAATACACCTGAAAATCTGAATGCTATCAATTTTCATCTATATTTTACATATTTTAAAGAAAACTAATTAACAGGACTGCTGTTAGATTAATATAGCAGCAAATATGACATGGAAACGAAACGTAAAAATACTGATGGGATAAAACCTGATAAAACCGACAGGGATCAAAGGCTGAAAGAAGCTCTTAATATGGAGATCAATATTGATGATCTTGCCTATGATAAGGAGAAAAACAGCTACGAGATCGATGTAACAAGTGAGGATCCTGAATATGTTCATCACGATCCTTATGATACGGCTGTTGAAAATGGGGGGGATGCTGATTCTGATTTTGATGAAGCTAATCCTACTGCTGTGCATGAATATGATAAAGATGCAGGCCTTGAAACCGATCTGGATAAACTCGGAATGCATATTGAGAAAGAAAGGGGGACCCAGTCAAGGGATGAGAAACTTTCAAGAACCCCCGAAGATGAGCGGGATGACCTGGATGAAGAAGGTTATCCGAAGAATGACAGAAAATAAATCTCTGCTGCCCCGGACTGTCAGTAATCCAGGTCGAGGTTGAATCTGCGCTTAAACTCGTCGAGATTGGGGTTCTTTTCAAGCATATGCTGGTATTTTTCACTTGAGGTATAGAGGCGTTTTTTTTGACTCTGTTCCATTAGCCTGGTTTTCAGGTCGATACTGAAGTTCTTTAATTCTACCCGAAGGTAATTCAGGAGTTCAACTTTTTCAGAACTTAACAGGTCATCCTGAATCTTATTTTCTATCACAAGTTCGATCAGGAAGTCCTCTAACAGCACCGGGGGAGCAGCCGTCATGACAGTGAAAATGTTTATTTTTCCTTCCTTTTTGATTTTCTCCGCATAGGTATTCCAATGCCTGATCAGAGAATCCGAATCGAATGCGGCTTGACTTTCCCCGCTCAGGTATTCCGGTTTTTCTTCTTCCTTCCTCGAATAATTCGCTTCCAGGTCATTCAGGTTAGGAATTAAGGAGCTGTTAATACTTAGAGAAGGTTTGCCGATACTGATCCTGGATCTTTTTTCTTCATTCTCTTCATTCGGTGTTTCTTTCGGCAATTCAGTTGCAGCCGCAGTGACCAGGATTTCGGCAGCTTCCGGAAATTGCTTTTCCGGTTCTTCTAAAGACGCGGCCGGATAGGGTATGGCTTTTTCAGGTGGGATGGAAGCAGATTCAGGGATCGCTGGTTCTGCTATGGGTTTAAGTTTTTTTTTTACTTCCCCGCTCTGGATGACTGATGATTCTGTGCCTGAAAGATTGATCAGCGATGGGATGTGGCAGAGCTTTATCAATGCCAGTTCGACCTGCAGGCGCTGGTTCTTACTGGTTTTGTAGTTCAGGTCACATTGATTGGTGAGATTTAAAGCGGAAATTAAAAAGGAAAGTGAGGCTGACTGCGATTGCAGATTATATTTTTGCCGGATCCCATCACTCACTTCCAGTAATTTTAAGGTCGAAGCATCCTTGCTGACCAGTAAATTCCTGAAATGTGAAGCCAAACCGGTGATGAAATGGTTCCCGTCAAATCCATGACTTAGAATTTCATCGAAGATCAGCAATGCGCCGGCAACATCCCCGGCAAGAAGGCATTCGGTCAGTTTAAAGTAATAGTCATAATCCAGGATGTTCAGATTATCTATGACCGCTTTATAGTTTACATTTTTACTCGAAAAGCTGACGATCTGGTCGAACATAGACAAAGCATCCCGAAGACCTCCATCCGCTTTCTGTGCGATCAAATGCAGACCATCCTGATCATAAGCGACCCCCTCTTTATCAGCGATCTCTGCCAGGTGCTGTGCAATATCATCTACCCTGATGCGGTTGAAATCGAAGATCTGGCATCTGGATAATATAGTAGGAAGTATTTTATGCTTTTCGGTTGTTGCTAAAATAAAGATCGCATAAGAAGGAGGTTCTTCCAGAGTTTTCAGAAAGGCATTGAATGCTGCCTGCGAAAGCATATGGACCTCATCAATGATGTAGATCTTGTATTTGCCTGCCTGAGGAGGGATTCGCACCTGTTCAATCAGGCTCCGGATATCTTCAACTGAATTGTTTGATGCCGCATCCAGCTCATGAATATTAAAGGAATTGCCGTTTTGAAATGAAACGCAGGAATCGCAGACACCGCACGCTTCGCCATCGGCACCAATATTCCGGCAATTGATGGTCTTGGCAAGTATCCGGGCACAGGTTGTTTTACCCACACCCCGCGGACCGCAGAAAAGGAAGGCCTGGGCCAGCTGATTATTTTTGATGGCGTTTTTCAGCGTACCGGTGATATGCTGCTGACCCACAACAGTTTGAAATGTTATGGGTCTGTACTTTCTCGCTGAAACTATGAAGTTATCCATCGGGCTCTAAATTAGAAAGAGGAATGGGTTAAACCAAACTTCGATAAAGTTTTTTCTTTGCAGATGCAGGTATAGAAAAACTTTATCCGGATTTCTTCAGCACCATGGAAAAAGAATGACCATTGAATTAAGCGCTAAAGCCAAATGAACAATTTTTTGAAATGATTGTTCATTCAAAATACCCATTTACGGGTATAGTTTAATTATTAGCTAAGCGTGATATTCGCAGGAGGAAATAGATATGAAAACATTCGGCAAATTTTTAAAGTTCACTATTGGTTTTATTGTGTATGTTGTAAAAAGCAATACCAGGTAATTTTCCGGGATACCTGGTGCCAGGGATGAATATCCCGATATCAAAAAATTCGCATGCTTCCCTGACTGGTTTCATTCTTTTCTAAAAACATTCGCGGCTTTCTCCCTGTGAAATGCAATCTATCTTATAAAAGGATTTGATAAATAGAAAATTATGTCTATTTTTGCATCCCGCTTTAAAGCCTGTTTTACAGGGTTTATGGTTTAATAATTAAAAAAACAAATAGCAACAATGCAACAGTACGAAACAGTGATCATTCTGACCCCGTTGTTATCTGATGAAGCTGCGAAAGAGGTATTAACCAAATTCGGCAAGCTTATGACTGATAACGGAGCCGAAATTGTCCATGAAGACAATTGGGGTTTGAAAAAACTAGCGTATCCGATTCAAAAGAAAACAACAGGATACTATCACCTAACTACATTCAAAGCTCCGGGTGAGTTTATTAACAAACTTGAAGTTGAATACAAACGCGATGAACGCATTATGCGTTTTCTGACTGTATCTCTGGATAAGCATGCACTTGCTTTCAGTGAGAAAAAACGTAGCGGAGCCTTCAATAAAAACAAGGAATCTAAAGTGGAGGAGGCAGCAAAATAATGGCAAAAGATCAAATTCAATACGTAACCGCACCAAAGGTGGACGAGAGCCGCAAAAAGTATTGCCGTTTCAAAAAGAACGGTATCAAATATATCGATTATAAAGACGCTAATTTTTTATTAAAGTTCATTAACGATCAGGGTAAGGTCTTACCACGCCGTTTAACAGGAACTTCATTGAAATTCCAGCGTAAAGTGGCCCAGGCTGTAAAGCGTGCGCGCCATATCGGTCTGTTACCTTATGTTACTGATTCATTAAAATAAGAGGGAGATAAGCGAAATGGAACTAATTTTAAAACAAGACATCAAGAATCTCGGAGAGAAAGATGATGTTGTGAATGTAAAGCCAGGTTTTGGACGTAATTTCCTTATTCCTAAAGGATACGCTACACTGGCTACTGAATCAGCAAAAAAAGTATTAGCTGAGAACCTGAAACAAGCTGCTTTTAAGCAGGACAAGATCAAAAAGGACGCGGATGCAATTGCAGCCAGACTGGAAGGTGTTAAACTTACTATCGGAGCTAAAGCAGGTGAAAGTGGAAAGATCTTCGGATCGGTTAACACTATTCAGATAGCTGATGCCTTAAAGAAAGAAGGTTTTGACGTTGACCGTCGCCGCATCACTTTCGATACTGAACCTAAATTTGTTGGTGAATATACCGCAAACCTTAACCTGCACAAAGAAGTGAAGGTTAAAGTTCCTTTTGAGGTTATTGCAGAATAATTTCGGTTCTCCGGAATAATTCCCGGGGAAAATCAGGAAAAAATTATATTTTTAAGTGCCTTCTGAATTTTCAGAAGGCACTTTTATTTTCAGGGAAATGGGAAAAAGAAATACCCTAAAAACTAAACCTCAGAACAGATTTAAAATGCTGAGCAGGCTGTTCGGTAAGGTGCTTATATGGTTTTTCGCCCTTACGATCTTTTGGGTACTGATCTGCAGGTTCATTAATCCTCCGGTCACCTATTTAATGATACAGCGGGGAATAGAACGCAAGATCGATGGAAAGGACTGGAAAATTGAAAAATCCTGGTTAACAATTGATGAAATTTCCGATAATCTGAAGAGAGCCGCCATCGCCGGCGAAGATTCCCGCTTTATGCAGCACTGGGGTTTCGATCTGGAGGCCCTGGAAAAGGCCATTCAAAAAAACAGGAAGGGAAAAAGAGTTGTTGGCGGAAGCACGATCAGCCAGCAAACTGCAAAAAACGTTTTTCTTTGGCCCGGAAGATCCTATATCAGAAAAGGTTTTGAGGCTTATTTCACTGTCCTGATCGAATTGCTTTGGGGTAAAAAAAGGATACTCGAAGTGTATTTAAATGTGATCGAAATGGGCGATGGGATCTATGGGGCCGAGGCTGCCTCTCAAAAATACTATGGAAGATCTGCAAAGAACATGAGCCGTCAGCAGGCCGCCCTGCTGGTCGCTGTTTTACCCAACCCGATCCGCTGGTCGCCCGCCAGACCCACTTCTTATATTTATTATAAACAGGGGCTGATCTTAAGCAATATGCGCCGGCTCGGGAAACTGCCTTTCTGATTTTGTGTTTCCCCTCCTTTTTTAAGGAGGGAAAGGGGCGGTTCTTTCAAGTCTTCCCGGATAAACAGGGAATGATGCAACAGACCCTGGTTTAAACAGGAAAAACCTTTGCATGCCAGCTATCCTTGAACGGGATTTCCCAGCTGCTTTGTAGTTCTTTGCGTCTGCTTATCAGGTTATTGAAAACAATAGTCTGCCCGTTCACCTGCCCGCTTTTGATCTTTGCTTCAAATTCCTCCCTGCTGCAGTTGATGATATTTTCCATATCCCGGAAGGCAATCCTGAAACGGTCAAAAAGATCAAGTCCGAATTCATTTTCAATTTCCTTCATCAGGTAAACCGACTTATCAATGGAACATCCGGTTGCTCCTGCTATATTTTCATCAACCGATAAAATGATGAACTGATGATGGCGGATCTCACCCAAAGCTGCCAGGTCATGTCCATGAGCCTGCCATTCGGATGTGAAATCATTCAGCATGCCCTGGATACGGTCTTCTTCATCTTTTGTCAGCCGCCGCTGAGCCTGGTATATCCAAACCCTCGAATTTTCTGAAATATTCATTTTGCAAAAATACGAATTCCGGAATTATTATTTCCGGAATATCCTGCGTCTGTTTTATTGCCGCAATACTGAATCCTTGAAAATGAAAAGCCTGGATTTCGGATTATTAATAATTTTAATTGAAACAAATGTCTTGAATTATTAAATTAGGACTGAATTTTAATTTGGATGTTTCGAAAAATCATCAGATCCCTACTATCAGGCTTCACCGGCTGTTTGATCATTCTATTGAGCAGCTACGCCTATAGGAATGATGAGCCTATTCATCAGCTTGCTGAAAGAACACAGCTAAAGCTCAATACCTTCCATAACCCGGAAGCCGAATTTTTAAAGATCAAAAAGTGTGAACTGCTGTTAAGTGATGAAGGATTTTTGAGATACCGGCGGACCTATATCAGCGGAAAGCAGGAGTATTATTCATTCAATCTGACACGGGTCAGAAGCATTGATTACCTGGGGGATATCCTGTCAGGCGAACTTTCCATTCAAACTCAGGAAGATGATGTGATCGTGCAAACTTATAATGACCGGGGCGGTGATGTAGATTCGATGGCAACCCACTTTCGATTAGCATTACATAACATCGATCCAAAAGACCTGGCAGCCCTGCATGATGACCTCTTCGAAATGAAGCGCCTGCTGACCAGGAATTAGCCTCCGGCTTCCGAAACTTTTAATAACCAATTCCGCAATTCGGAAACCGATGAGTTATGGATTCCTACTTTAAAGCCTTTAGCTTTCTGCTTTTAGCTTTCTGCTTTTAGCTTTGAGCTTTCTGCTTTGAGCTTCCCGCTTTCCTAAAGTCCATTAGCTCTCACTGTGATCTCGGCGATATCAAGCACCTTCACTTCCTGTTCCTTATCATAATTCTTGATTCCATCGCTTAACATGGTCATACAGAAGGGGCATGATGAAGCTACGATATTCGGGTTCAATGCCAGGGCTTCATCGATACGTTCAATATTGATATCTTTCCGTCCCTTTTCGGGTTCTTTAAACATTTGTGCGCCGCCAGCACCGCAGCATAAACCGTTCGATTTGCAGCGTTTCATTTCTACCAGTTCGGCATCCAGGATCTCCAGGGCCTTGCGGGGTGCTTCATAAACACCATTAGCCCTGCCAAGATAGCAGGGGTCATGAAAGGTGATCTTTTTTCCCTTAAATGATTCGCCGCCTTCTGCTTTCAGTTTCCCTTCATCGATCAGCTGTTGTATAAGCTGGGAGTGATGAATCACTTCATAATTACCACCCAGACCCGGATACTCATTTTTGATGGTATTAAAACAATGCGGGCATCCGGTTACGATCTTTTTGATGGCGTAAGCATCTAAAACCTGAATATTGCTCATGGCCTGCATCTGGAACAGGAATTCATTTCCCGCCCGTTTTGCAGGATCGCCTGTGCAGCTCTCTTCTGTTCCCAGAACGGCATATTTCATTCCGACATGCTGCAGGATCTTACAAATATCACGGGTTATCTTTTGTGCGCGTTCATCAAAACTGCCGGCACATCCTACCCAGAACAGAATTTCAGGTGTCTCACCCTTTGCAGCCATTTCGGCCATTGTAGGGACTATTAATTTGTCCATTGCTTATCAGTTATCGGTTATCAGTTGTCGGTTATCGGTTGTCAGTTGTCGGTTATCGGTTGTCAGTTGTCGGTTGTCAGTTGTCAGTTGTCCGATGTCTGACGTCTGATAGAAGGATACTAATTTGAAATTAGTATTCCATGTCTTTGTTCCTTGTTGTTTTTTTTCTTGCCTAAAAATGTAATGGTGATCATTCGATCCCATCGACAAATTTTATTCAATCCTCAAATTCTCAAATCATCAAATCATCAAATCATTCTCCGCCCAATTCATCCTATCCACCGCCGCATATTTCCATGGCGCCCCGTTATTCTCCACATTGCCGAACATCGTATTCAGGCTGGCAGGAGCCTGAGCCTCTTCCATTACGGCGAACCTTCTGAGTTCAATGATGATGGCAAGGGGGTCTATGTTCACCGGACAGGCATCGGTACAGGCATTACAGGTAGTACAGGCCCAGATCTCCTCCCGGCTGATATAATTATCCAGTAAAGATTTCCCATCCTGATGTTCTTTCCCGTGTTTATCCATGTTCTTTCCCAGCTCTTCCATACGATCGCGGGTATCCATCATGATCTTCCGCGGTGAAAGCAGTTTGCCGGTTATATTCGCCGGGCAAACGGAGGTGCACCTGCCGCATTCGGTACAGGTATAGGCATCCATCAGGCTTTTCCAGCTCAGGTCGGTGATATCCTTTGCTCCGAACCGGCCCCCTTCAGCAACAGGTTCGGGCGTGAAAGCAGGATCGAGCATCGCTTTCACCTCATTGTTCACCGAAGCCATATTCGTAAACTCACCCTTAGGTTCCAGATTTGAATAATACGTATTGGGGAAGGCCATGATGATATGGAAATGCTTGGAATAGGGCAGGTAGTTCAGAAATGCGAAAATACCGATGATATGGAACCACCAGCAGAAACGCTCAATGGCGATCAATGCTGTTTGTGAGTCGGGCAGGAGGGGAAGCAGAAAACTGCTGACCGGGAATGAGCCTGCGCTGATATAATGCGAAACCCCCAGTTGCTGCAATTTATAGTCAGCGGCATTCATAGTTAAGAATGCGCTCATCAGCAATACCTCGATGATCAGGATGATATTCGCATCTGATCTGGGCCATTTGGTCATTTCAGTTCCGCTGAAGCGCCGCAGCCTGAGGATGTTCCTGCGGGCAAAGAACAGGATCACGCCTAACAGCACAAGGGCTGCAAGCACTTCAAATGAGGCGATCAGGACATTGTATAATCCGCCCAGAGGTTCTGCAAAAATGCGGTGTGTACCAAAGAGCCCATCGATGATGATCTCAAGTACTTCCAGGTTGATCACCACGAAGCCGATGTACACAAAAAGATGCAGAATGGCGGCTACCGGGCGTTTAACCATTTTTGATTGGCCAAAGGCGACTTTCATCATCGTAGCGAAGCGTTCTGAGGGCCGGTCTGAACGATCTGCGGGCTTACCCAGTCTGATATTCCGGATGATCTTGCGCACATTCAGGCTGAAAAGCAAGACGGCTGCTGCTGCAATGATCAGAAATATGATTTGTAGAACCATTGGTTATAGGTTTATAAGGCTAAAATAAACAATATCCCTCAAACCTAATTACTATGCAAGCATAATATTTATTTTTTATGTGCCCAATCCATGCCTTGCCTCCCTCTATAGCCGGGAAGGCCAATTTCTTTTGAAGGCCAAAAGAAACAAAAGCCTATGTCAATCCCTATGTGCCTTTGAGCTCAGGACTCCGCTCATCAAAAAAACAGTGTCGCTGGTTTTGCGGGTGGTGGGTAATGAAAGGATTCCGGGTATGATCCACAAAACCTGAGGCTCGGCGGTGTTTAATGAAAAGGTACTACATCTGTTTTCCTGATTATTCCGGCACTTGGTCTTGACGGCGTACTTCGTTATGTCTAATGAAATATGAACGTTTCTTTGGTGCAGTGCTAAGAATTGGTGACTTTCATTTATTACAGGTTTTTCGTCGCTTGCAGGGCGGCCTCGTGAGATTTGGCAGTAAAGCCCCATTTATCTTTTTCAGATTCATTAATTTAGCACTGTCATCAGCAATACGGAGAAGTGATGAAGAATCATTCAATCCAGCATTACCATTCACACGGCTCGTATTGTGCTTACAAGATAAATGGAGGATTTGCAACAAATATCACGCAGACGTGGCTTTTTTGCCTACTTTTTCAGCTAAAGGAAAAAGTAGGAGTTCTTGCGGAAGAAGCGAAAAGCTTGCAATAAATATTAAATTCAATTTGTTTGGAATTGAAGGAGTATTGAGATGTCAACCCAATAAATTGGAATTATTTAATTCCACCAATACGTAAACTTCAGCACCAGGGCACGGTTACGAATGGCAAAAGGGGATGGGTAATAATTGTCGGTAAATACCAGGAAAAGATCACTTGCAGGCTTATACCTCCATTGAAAACGGGTATTGACATTGAGGTTTTTCTGCTGATTGTTATATTGGATGAAGGTGGTGAAGAACAGTTTATTGCTGAAGGTAAAATCAGTCCTCGGACCCACAAGCCATAAATTAGTTGTTCCCCAGGGTTGAGGCAGAACAATATGATTAAAGCTGGTACTCAGGGCAATATTGACAAAAGGCTGGAAGCGGTAGCCCAGGTCTCCCGACATGCTCAATCGGGTCCCATCGGCAAAATAACCGCCGTATTGTCCCGAGAAGGAATAGGTATAGAATTTCTGCGGCTTTGAAGCATAATTTAAACCCATGGTATTCCAGGAATGTTCAGTTCCGGTATTTAAAGTGCCCTTTCCTGTATTGACCGGATCGAAGGGCCTCAGCAACCGGATGAAATTATCCGAAGTCCAGACCTCAAAGGTGCTTTGGTTCCTGTGAGTGAATTTATAATTAAAAGAGGTTTCATTATCGGTCTGCCTGAATGATTTGTTAAAAAAGTAGGTGGAGCTGAAAATCGGTCCGTGATTTAAAATTTTACCCCCTTTCGGAAAAAACAAATAACTGAGTTTCGGATTAACTTTCACATAATTGATACGCGGAACATAACCAACTTCTGCCGTATAATTTTCACCTACATATTCATGCTGCCAGTTCAGGAGCCATTTTTTGCTGCTGTACTGCAGGTTGGCGGCATGTACCAGGTCATCGCTGTTTTTTACCGGACCAAATGATTTGACGAACATGGATTTTCCGGACCATAGATTATTCGTGGATGCGAGATTGTATTCAAGCCCGATATTCCGGTTATAGGCATTATAAACGGGTTTCCCCGGATGCTCCAGCGGATCATAATTGACAGACTGTTTGTTCACAAACATGAAGCGGATGTTTGAGCGCGAAAATACCCGCCGCTGCAGCGCAAGGACCGCGAAATTCTGTGCGGGTAAACCCGATTCTTCCATGCTTTTGGTTTGCATATCCATTGCGCCGATCCGCCATTTCTTGTTGATACTTCCGCTCATTCTGGCACCGAATTCAATGGGTACACCCAGGCCGATCCTGCGTGAAAAGAATGGCCTGATCGTGGAATAGCCGAAATTTGCGAAGAGGTCGGCATTTTCCAGAAAGAATTGCCTTCGTTCAGGAAAAAATAATTCGTAGCGATCCAAATTGGTGACCTGTTTATCCACTTCTATCTGTGAAAAGTCGGGGTTTACCGTCAGATCCAGGTTTAGTGAAGAGGTAATTCCGATCTTGGCATCGGCACCGATCTCTTTTTTGAATTTCGCGCTCGTATTATTCTGGTAATCTTTGGTAAATCCACCCAGTACATAAGGAATGACCGATACATTGGTGCCGGCATCCGGTGGCGGATTATCCCAGATCAGATTTCCGGTATAGGCCAGCGAAGCCACGTTAAATTGTCTTGGAATTTTGGCCCAGGCCGATTTTTCCGGTACTTTGATATCCAGCCTGCTGAAATTGATCCCCCAGGTTTGAATGCCCTTTTTATAACGGATCGATTTAAAGGGGATGGATGCCTCAAAGACCCAGCGGTCGGCATAATGTTTCACTTCCGAATACCATTTATTGTCCCAGCTCAGGTCATAGCCATTACTGTTGAATATGAGTCCGTCCCACTGAGCGCCCGCGGCATTCACCCCGAAGGTAAATCCATTGGTCTGATCATCAAAAGGGTCAACAATGAGCAGGAAATTATCATTTTTGGTATAGGCAAAATCCCGCCTCAGCGATTCAACAGCATAATTTGTATTCGGTTTAGGTTCGTAGCAAACGGCAGAGATATACAGATTATTCTGGTCGTAGGTCATGCGTACGGTCGTTCTGACCCTGGCATAACTGGTATCCATCGGACTTACCATGAAAAAATTGGCGGCAGAGTCGGGCACATTCCAGGCCTCTTCATCGATCAGTCCGTCGATTATAATGGGAAGTTTTGTTTCAGAAATATGAAGTTTATAGGCACTGTTTATTTTCTGTGAATAAAGATTGGAGCCGGATAGAATGCAAAAAATGAACAGGAATAGATATCTCAAAACAAAAAATAGTATTACAGGTGAAATCCCTCAGGATCTGGGCTTAAATGTAGTAAAAAACAACCTGAATTATATGGCAAAAGCGATTGTCAAAATGATTTTTTTTGCGAGGAGAGATCTGTTGGGAGTTGGGAATGGGAAATGGGAAATGGGAAATTGGGAATAGGGAATGGGACATAGGGAATGGAGAATTGAGAGTGGAGAATTGAGAGTGAACCGGGAATCCTCTAACAATCAACAACCGTTGTCATCCCGACGAGCGAAAATGATTTTAAATTTATAAGGATTTTTACGCGGGGAGAGATCTGCTGGAGTTGACAGTTGAGAATGGGGAATAGGGAATGGAGAATTGAGAGTGGAGAATTGATAGTGAACCGGGAATCCTCTAACAACTAAAAACCAACAACCAACGTCATCCCGACGAGCGAAAGTGAATTTATAAATTAAGTGGATTTTTGCGCGAGGAGAGATCTGTTGGGAGTTGGGAAATGGGAAATTGAGAATGAACAGTGATTCCACTAACAACTAACAACCAGCAACCAACAACCAACAACCAGTAACCAGCAACAAACAACCAAAAGAATCCGGCATTTCAGGCAGATATTCATTGAAAACCCGCAAATTTGCAGAAGTAGGGGTTCAATTAACCGTAAATATGAAAGTTCCATTCGAAGACCTGAAGAAGGAGTTTAAACGTGTCTTGCTCAACTTGTCATTTTCGGAGGAGAAAGCCGAACTATGTGCAGGCATTTTTGCGGCTAATAGTCGTGATGGGGTGTATTCCCACGGTTTAAACCGATTTTCTGCTTTTGTGAATACAGTAAAAGAAAAGGTAGTTGATATACATGCGGAGCCCGGGTTTGTTGAACGTAATGGTCTGATTGAAATATGGGACGGGCATTCAGGTCCGGGTATGTATAACGCCACCAAAGCCATGAACAGGGCCATCGAGCTGGCTAAATCCGATGGGATCGGATGCCTGGCCATGCGGAACACGAATCACTGGATGCGCGGCGGAACCTATGGCTGGCAGGCCGCTGATGCCGCGTGTATCGGTATCTGTTTTACAAATACGATGGCCAATATGCCGCCATGGGGCGGCAGGGAACCCCGCCTGGGTAATAACCCAATGGTCATCGCCGTTCCGCGGGAGGAGGGTCATATCGTGCTGGATATGGCGATGTCGCAATTCTCATACGGAAAATTACAGGAAAGCAATAATAAAAAGATGGAACTTCCGGTCTATGGAGGATATGATGAGGATGGAAATTTAAGCAGAGATCCATCCCTTATTATCAAATCCAGAAGGGCATTGCCAATAGGGTACTGGAAAGGATCAGGTCTGGCTTTTATGCTGGATGTGTTACTTACCGCGATCAGCGGGGGGCGATCCACCGCGGCGATCAATTCTACGGTCAAAGAATCAGGGGTATCCCAGTTTTTCCTCTGCCTGCATCAGAGTGATTATCACCATGAGCTCGTTGAGGAGATCATTCAATATACAAAATCAAGTGCTCCGGCAGAACCCGGAGGGCGAATCAGCTATCCGGGAGAAAATACCCTGGCAATACGGCGGTCAAATGAATTGAATGGAATTCCTGTGGATGAGGCGATCTGGGCAGAAGTTTTGAAAATGTAGTATCCTGCTTTTTGCCAATACTTGACTTTCAGGCATCTGCATTTCATGGCTTCAGGTTCTTGAATATCTCCGAAATTCTGCTGTTCGACAGTTTCTGCAAGGCATGCCGAATTCTTATGATTCGGGTTTTAAACCAGTCTTTATCATGAGTTCGGAATGTGCAGGCTAACATCCCAAACAGCTGGACGAATTGGGAACCATTATATGTCACCGAGATATCAATTCTTGATTGATTGATTACAATATGGATGTGTTAATTGGAGATTCTTTACGCTTCCAAGCCCTCCATCCTCTACTCTGGTTACATGGTCATAAGATAAAGACTTAGGAATATCTATGTAACCTTCACATATCGGACATTTTGGTGCTGTTTTCAATGTAGTGTGTATAAAAACTTTGCTTTTTGATTCATCAGAAAAACCAATGCCAGTAGTTTTTTCGTTCCCAACAAATATCTTACCTGATAATCCTGACCAATCTACAAGATCTTCATCAGTTATAGGTTTTTCATCTTTTGCGGCTTTATAAATTTGATTAATCAAGGCTGCATAGGAGTTTACACGTTTGTTTGATCCTAACTTCTGTAAGATTGTGGCAATTAATTCCTTATGGCTTATCAATACCTCTTCAATAACTGACCTCTTCATTGTAAAGCTTTTGAAAAATTGATTATCGTTATTAGCTAACTTTTCGCTAATGAATTGTGCAGTACCTAAGAATAGAGGTGATGAATGGATGCCTGACGGGCCGTAATAATATATAGCTGGATGCAGACCTAAACTGCCTTTTTCATTTCCAGTTATTCTGGATGTTAACCGTTCTGCTTTTTTAAGAACCTCTAAAGTTTGTTCACCAGTAGTATCATCTGATCCGAAATCAATCTTATTATTTTTTTGTGTCAATGTAATACAAGCAATACCTAAATAATCAATTATAATCTGAAGCGCAGCTCTTATGCCCTTTGCCCCACCTAGAGGTAAGTCTAGTGTTTTAATCGGAGTGCTCACTTCCGGTTCAAATAGTTTTAAATGCAGGGTCTTAGCTACAGATTCAATTCTTTCTATGGCTTCGGGTGCAAACATATACCAGTATTTATGACCTTTGCCAGCCCTTATGATTGCTCTTGCGGCAATAGCAAATGGCCTTTTTCGATACTCCAAAAGAGCTTGTTCAATCTGATCCAAGGGAGTACCCTGGGTATTAATTTTGAAGAATGATGCTTCGGCTTTATCAACGTCTCCTTTTACCCATTGTACAGGAAGAACTCTTGTTAACATTGATGTAATTATAGGTTCCAGTTGATTATTTTCTAACTTCAACTTGAAGTGTTGGAACGAACCGATCTTTTCAGTAACAAGTTTTCGGGTTTTTTCAGCAGCCTTTTTCTGATTGGCGGAGATTGAATCTCCGAAATATTTTTTTGAAGTGGGGCCGTCACCATAATCATCTTCCACCCAGGCCTTTAGCACGCTTAATCTATGGCCGCCGTCAATAACAAAAAGATATGTTGATGATTTCCATAAAATAACTGACGGTATTAAATCACCGTTGGCAAAACATTCAAGAAGTGACACAACCTGTTCCGGCTTCCAGTGGTTTGTTTCTCGTTGGAAATCTGGTTTTCTTATCAATCTACCAGTCATTCCGTTGCTAAAATCTTGGACTGATATTCCTGTAATACTTTCATACGAATTCTCATTTTCAGCGATCTGGGCAAAATCAGCCCTAATGATCATAGCATCAAGATTTACCAGAGTGTTTGGTGAAGCCATATTTTAAAATTTACTCTAAGATAAATTAATCCCCGATATTATTTTTACAGACAGCCATCATTAGTGAGATTGAAATACCCTTCTGAAGGAATTATTAAATCGTTCAGACCTTCAAGATCCATGGCTTTAGGCCCTGCCTGTCCGTAGAGTCAAGCGAAGCGTCTCTACGGATTGACGAATGAGGAGGAGTCTCCTGACTCCTCCTCCTCACCCCATATAGGAACAATATCAATCAAACCACTTCCATTTCCATAATAATCACTTCCGAAAGAATACAAATAATCCTGTTCAAATCTTACAATTTCTGTCCTTACCGAGGTTTTATTTAAATAGATCATTCATTATTGCAATAATGGATATGAGGTAATATCGAAATTTGAATTATTCTTAGCGAACGGATACAAGCATTTTATTTGCACAGGAGTCTGAAGACTCTTGTGCATTGTATAATCCGTAGAAACGCTTCGCTTAACTCTAAGGACAGATGGGTTGCGTTTTGGATGATATTTGAACTGATTTTAAAAGACAGTTTTTGCTCGTTCAGCCTTTAAAACAACCAAATTTATCCTCATCCACTAATTTTAAGAAATCTGTCAGCTTTCCTACTACCGGAACTGGGTCGTATGGATGCCATTTATTATCGGCCCGTTTCCAGAATATCTTCCAGAGATTTGTGCTCTTGATAAACGTAGCTTTGGCGTAACCATTGGTTAAGATTCCTTCCGGATTCGCCCAAAAAGGTCTGATTTCGTTCAGTATAATACTCTGATTGTCTATTTCGTAGCTAATATCCAGTTGATCTCTGATCTCAGGCTCGGGCCTGACTTTAGAGATATAATTCTCCATTACTTTAATTATCTCAACCGATTTCTTTACGTCTAAGCTCATTTATAATAGAGTTTTCAATGCCTTACTGTTTTAAATATAGGAGTATTGGTTTATCATTTTTGGGTTCCGTAAATATTTGATGCACGGAGCTCAGAAAATTTGAAATAATATTTTCTTAATCCCAAAAAGACAAGTAAATGCTTCCCGAACAAAAGGGGTATGGTTTGGTGCCTTGGCTCTTTGGTAGAGCAAAGGAAGAAAATTCTTGTTTCGATGGTTCGATTCCAGCTTGTACCACCTTGAAATTGAAGTCCTTACTTAATATAAATTACTATATTTAATTAAGCTACAAATTAAACTTATTTCAATATGGTTAACAAAAAACAACTCGTCTCTTATATCAAGAAGGAATTAAGCAAATTTGAGGCACTAACTATTGGAGAACAAAAGTGTGCAAATGAAGCTCAGACCCGTAGCTATTTAATTGAGCCATTTTTGGAAATATTAGGCTATAACCGATTAAAGGATTTGGTCACCGAGCATTCCGCTGATTTTGGTGATAGAGAAATAAACCGAGTTGATTACGCAATTTGTATTAATTCCAAACAGCCCGTAATGGTAATTGAATGTAAGAGATTTGGGAAAAAGCTGAATGATAAAGACGCGGGACAATTAAATAATTATTTTGTTAATACATCCTCCGCCAAGGTTGGAATTCTTACAAATGGAATTGAATATAGATTCTATGCTTCTGAAAAGAAGGATTCCATTCTTAATAAAAGTCCCTTTTATGTTTTTAATTTAAATAATTATGATGATTCTGACTATGAAATGTTATCGAAGTTTCATAGAAGTGCAATTGAAATAAAGGAATTAATTGATGAAGCCAACGAGACTCATTTTTTAAGCAAATTTGATGAAGCGCTATTTAAAGAATTAATGGCTCCATCAGATGATTTTATTAAAGCAATCTCTTCAAGAATGGGAATTATTCGGGCAAATGATAGTATCAAAACTAAAATCAAAGATTTAATTAATTCTTTTTCTTTAAAGTCAGCATTGGATAAATTAACAATAGAGGAATCAAAAAAAGGAGGAAATAATGGAATTGTAACTACAGAGGAAGAACTAAAATATTATCATGTTATCAAAACCATTTTACTACATCACAAAAAGATACATTCTGACAGACTATCTTACAAAGATCAAAAGAATAGTTTTATTATCGTTGTTGATGGTAATCATAGAAAGAACGTTTGTACTCTGATTTTTAATGGTAAAAAAAAGAAGATAGCAATTGGGTCAAAGGAATTTGATCTTGATAATATTGAGAGTGTATTAGCTCTTAAAAAGGATTTGACAGAAAGTGCTCTTCAATATTTTGACTAATGATCATTTTTAGTACAACCTATCTGAGATTAAGGTGAATTCATGGTTGAACACTGACGGTCATGCCTTTGCAGATTACTATTTTTGATCATGAAAACATTTATTAAATACAAGAAATAAATCCCTTAAGAAATTTTCAAATAATATTTTCTTAAACCAAAAAAGACACTACATTTGCAGTCCCGAACAAAACGGGTATGGTCTGGTACCATAGCTCAGTTGGTAGAGCAAAGGACTGAAAATCCTTGTGTCGCTGGTTCGATTCCAGCTGGTACCACTTCGACCGCCGTAGCTTTAGCGAAGGAGGTCAAAAGAAAACCTCAGAGAGATCTGGGGTTTTTTTGATTCTGAACAGTCTGAACTTCCTGACTTACAGTAATTTTATAGTTTACTGTTAATTTTTCCTGGTCGATACTTGCAACCTAACACGTTTCGCGTTACATTTGTTATATGATCGTTAGTTTTCGTCACAAAGGTTTGAAACTGTTCTATGAGAAAGGCGATGCTTCCAAACTTCAACCACAGCATCTCAGTAAAATAAGGCTGATATTAACACGCTTGGATGCTGCCAGATCACCGGAAGAACTTAATGTCCCCGGATATGGCTTGCATCAGTTGAAAGGTTCTTTAAATGATTTCCGGTCAATAAAGGTTGACAAGAACTTCCGGATCATTTTTCGTGTTAAGCAAGAGAATGTCCATGATGTTGATTATTCTGATTACCACTAATATAAAATAATATGGCTATGTTTAATCCAGCACACCCCGGTGAGCTTATTCGTGAAACGATTGATGGGATTGCCGAAGAAACCGGTAAAAAACTAACAGTGGAAGAAGTTGCTAAAGGTTTAGAGACCACCCGGAAAACGCTTTCTGCAATTATAAATTGTAAACAAAGCGTTACTCCTGAGATGGCTCTTAAACTGTCTGCGGCTTTTAGTAATACCACACCGGAGTTCTGGCTTCAGGTCCAGG
Source organism: Pedobacter sp. (assembly GCA_036677005.1). Classification (GTDB taxonomy): domain Bacteria; phylum Bacteroidota; class Bacteroidia; order Sphingobacteriales; family Sphingobacteriaceae; genus Daejeonella. The sequence goes on along the minus strand of JAKFBV010000016.1, from coordinate 368 downwards.
ACAGTTACGACCTGTTTCGTGCCAAAAGTAAGGTAGATACCAAAAACGTTCGTGTGTTCTGGAAAGCAGCAGTACTATAAGCATTCATATGATCCGCAGCGGGACAAGAAGCTACAAAAATTATAACACAAAATTTATAAGTCCAAATCCGCTATTAAACGCAAATCAGATAGGAAATGGTTCGAAATTTGTAAAGCAGCCACCACAGAAAAGGTCTCTTAGGATAATCTAAGAGACCTTTTTTAGTGCGCCGGGCATGGCGGTCAGCTATAGGGTGCAAGTCCCGAACCCACTTTGCAGTAGGAAGGGTTAGCCAAGAGCAAGGGTGTCGCGGGTGACTGCGAATCCGAAGGAAGCTGGCGGCAAAT
>JAKFBV010000015.1:0-157684 GCA_036677005.1 Pedobacter sp. | reverse complement strand
ACCGTTGTTGCCAAGCTTGTATGAAAAGGCAAGTGGGAGCACGTCAATGAAAATTTACAATGCTAACCTGTTTTAAAAGTATTAATTATGAAACACTTAAATAAAATTATTCTCCAATGAAAATAAAGCAGACAATACTAGCTGAACCTAACCAGTTTAATTGAGAATAATTATGAAGACTATATCAATGTTTCGTCCTTTCGTCGTGATGGCTGTATTATTAATCCTTGCAGGCAGTTGTAAGAAAAATGATGATAGCGAAATTGTCCAAACCGACCTTCAGGATAAACTTCAGGATCTTGTAAATACAGAGCTTGCGGCTTATAAAGTTAAATACCCGGACTATCCCGGCGGATTGGCTATGAAAGTGATCTCAAAACAGGGAACTTTTTTTGTTTCGGCCGGGATGGGAACAACTATTACCGGTGATATTCATTTCAGGGCGGCAAGCAATACCAAAACCTTTACCGCAGCAGCCATATTATTGCTTTACCAGCAGGGAAAGTTGCATATCGATCAAAGTATTACAGATACTATCCCCGGAACCAGCGAAACCTATGTTCCAAATACAGCTGCATACAATATACCTTACAAAAGCTCAGTCACAATCCGGGATCTGCTCCACCACCGTGCGGGAGTTTATGATATTTCCAATGATCATATTCCCGATACGGTATCAGGGCAGGTGCCGTACAAAGGGAAAAATTATCTCGAGTATATTTTAGCTCCGGACCCTGAGCATACTTTTACTTTTGATGAACTGGTCGGTGTAGTTGCCAAATGCAGGTTATCCTATTTCCCGGCGGGTACTTCCTACCATTATTCCAACACGGGATATTCCATCCTGGGAAAGATCATTGAACGTGTTTCAAAGAAATCGTATCAGCAATACCTTATGGAAAATATCATAATACCCATGGGATTGCAGAATTCCACTATGCCTGTTCTTGGTTCCGACAGGCAGATCCCCGCTCCGTTTGCATCGGGCTATGTTCTGCTTAAAGATTCACAAATAAATGTTACCCAATCCAATATGTCAGCCAATGTTGCTGAAAGTACTCTAATCACCACCCCCAACGACCTGAGCCTGTTTCTCAGAAAATTATTATCAGGCCAGGGAGTACTTAAACCGCAGATTATCAACACGGTAATGTTGAATTATTTGCGGACCAGCAATAATTCTGCAGGTGGCTATGGCTGTGGCATTACCTACACCAATAACCTTGGCTTTGGCCATAACGGTGCGCATGAAGGCTATCTTTCGCAAATGGCCTATGACCCGCTTACTGATTTCACGGTGGTCATGTTTACCAATAGCTGGAACTTCAGAGGGGGAATGACTACCATTATCGAACAATTGAATAATCTGCTTGTAAACAATTGTTATAAAGCGAAATCAATAATTAATTCAAATTAATCCTGCACCAGCAACAATACCTTATATATCATGGAAGAAATTGTTGCAGATGACTAAATGAAAGAAACCAGCGTGTTTGCAAGGATTTAACACAGCACAAAATAATTTAAAAGGATGAAGTTAAAGCATTTGCCAATCCTTGCGCTCCTCCTGGTATCAGTCCTGGCTTGTAAAAAAAACGCACTATTCGGGGCCGGCAGATTATAATTTGTCACTGCAGTACTCCCTTGATACGGCCTGGCAGCGATATACAAGCAAGCTTCCAAATTGGAAAGGAGGACTCGGTGTGTAAATAATTTGTCCTAAAGGGACCTATTTCCTGTCCTCCGGACTGGAAAATGGAACTACTGCCGGTTCCCATTTCCGTGCAGCCAGCCTCACGAAATCCTTTACCGCGGCGGCCATCATGCTGCTCGATCAACAGGGAAAACTGAAAATCGGGGATACAATAAGCAAATTGATCCCGGGCACCTCAAAGACCTACCTGCCGAATGATGCCTCATACCAGATCCCATTTAAAAACCGGATCACTATACGGCAGCTTATTCATTCCCTGACAATAACTATATTCGAAAGACAATAAAAACAGAATATCGCAATGGCGAATTTAGATGGACCCGTCATCAAACGAAAAAATCCGATTTTGTGTACACTGAAAAACCTTATTCAGTATTCCCTGACAACAGAGTGAACCTGAACAACAACATGTATTTTAAACAATGAAAGCACTTCGGAAATATTTAAATAACCGGGAACTCGCTATCAGTTTACTGGTAGAAAAACCCAGTCATAAATATACCTCCGACACCTTTCATAAACTGCGTGTTGAAATCAAAAAGCTGGATGCATTTTTTGCTTTATTAAAATTTTGCTCAAAAGATTTTAAACGCAAAAAAACTTTTAAACCCTTTAAGCAGATTTTCCTGCAGGCAGGAAAAATAAGAGAACTTCAAATTGAAGAGGAAATGCTGAAAAAGTATCTCCCTGATATTTCGCTCCGTGATTACCTGAATTATTTGAAAAGACTCCGGTTAAAAGAGCAGGAAGTGTTTTTTTCAATAGTAAATAAAAAAATGGCTGTCCGCTTAAAGCACAAATATCATGAAATTGTTCCCCTGCTCTCAAAAGTTAACAATAAAAAGGTAAACCGTTATTTGGAGAAAAAGATAACTAAAATCAAGGAACTCATTGGGCAGGGCAATTTACAGGCAGCCCGGCTTCACGAACTTCGCAAACGCTTGAATATGCTTAAATTCAACAGGAAGAGTTTGTCTTTGGAAAAGCAAAATATAAGCATTTTAAAGAAAGATGATTTTACGGTGCTGCTTGGTCAATGGCATGATTCACAGGTAATAATGACACATCTCAATAAAACAATGGAAACTGCCGGACTAAATCCAAAAGAGATTATTCAGCTTGAAAAATTAAAAATAAAATTATCCTCTGAAAACGAAACGGTATTTAAAAAAATAAACTCAATCCTGCCTGAATATTTATAAAAAGCCATACATCCATGAAAAAATCACCTTTAAAATTGACACCCTATATTCTGATCTTATTCATCGGGATCGCAAGCGGAATATTCCTGACACAAAATGAAACGACCTGGTCATTTATAAAGAAACCATTCATTGAAACCTACAACAAGTTTGATGATACCAGAGAAATTAAATGGAATAATGATTTCAAAATAGTTGAAATTGAGTCGGGCACTGACCATACTATTCAGAAAGCTTATTTCTTTAAAACCAGATCAAAAGAGGCAAAACCTCTTATCGTAAGTCTTCATTCCTGGAGTGGTGACTATACACAGAATGACAGTATTGCAGAATTCAGTAAGGAAAAAGACCTGAACTACATTCATCCTGACTTTCGCGGACCAAACTGGACAAAAAATGCCTGCTGCAGTGAACTGGTATTAAATGACATTGATGAAGCGATCAGCTATGCGATTAAAAACGCCAATGTGGATACCAATAAAATATATGTGATCGGATCGAGCGGCGGGGGATATGCGACACTCAGCACATTTATGAAATCCAAACATAAGATCAAAAAATTTTCAGCCTGGGTTCCTATATCTGATCTGGTGGCCTGGTATAATGAAAGCAAAATTATCGGGAATAAATATGCAGGAAATATTCTCGATTGTACAGAATCTAAAAACGGGCTGGATATTAAAAAGGCTGAGGAGCGGTCACCCATATACTGGAATACCCCGGCAGAAAAATTGGCAGGTTCAAAACTTGCTATCTATGACGGGATTTATGATGGAATACAGGGCAGTGTTCCGATCACTCATTCGATCAATTTTTATAATAAAATATTGAGGGATCTATCAGTTTCCGACAGCTCAAAATATGTGAGCAATGCTGAAAAATTGAAACTCCTTGAGTTTCGGAAACCGCTGGGCGAATTTGGAAGTATCGGTGGAAGAAAAGTTTTTCTAAGAAAGGAATTCGGGAATATAAGTCTGATCCTATTTGAAGGAAATCACGAAATGCTGTACGGGTTTGCATTCAACGATTTGATTAAAGATCAGCAATAAACCAAAAATGAGCGCTTATGTTCTCCCGGTCTTTTCTGCTCTCCTGTTACCGGGATAGTGAAGAAAACAAATCTGGTAGAAATGAACATAAGTCAGGGGATCAATTTAAGGAAAGGGGCCTTTGATTTTATGAAATAAGCTGTTCATTTCATTGAAAATAGTGCATTCCCTAATTTGGGCAGGGCGGCAGTAAATTTTTAATTAAAAAAACATCAATTTTAAATAACTTCGATATTTGAAATTTAAACTAACCACAAAATCATGAAGAAAGTAGCAATCCTCTTTACCGCCATGCTGTGCAGTTTATTCATACTGAATGCAGATGCACAGCTTCGTATGCCGCAGGCAAGCAGTTCGCAAACCCTTATACAGGAATTCGGCCTTGGAAAAATAACGGTCAAATATTCACGCCCTAATATCAGGGGAAGAAATGTTGCTGCTGATCTCACACCCTATGGTGAAGTGTGGCGCACCGGAGCGAATGATGCTACCCTAATTACATTTACCGAGGCTGTTACTCTGGAAGGAAATCCGGTTGCTCCGGGCGAATATGCCTTATTTACCATCCCCGGAAAGGATGAATGGACCATCATCCTGAACAAGGAAACCAAACAATGGGGGGCATATAGTTACAAACAATCGGAGGATGTTCTGCGTTTTAAAGTAAAAACCGCTAAACTGAATGACCGGGCAGAAACCTTTAGCATTGCTTTCAGTGAGGTAATGACTTCAACTGCTAATCTTGATCTCCTCTGGGCCAATACCCGGGTTTCGGTGAAGATGACTACAGATGTTGATTCTAAGGTAATGGCCAGCATTGAGGAAGCTATGAAAGCGGAGAAAAAACCTTATTATCAGGCTGCGATCTACTATTACGAGAATGGCAAGGACCTGAAAAAGGCTTTGGAATGGATTAGCATCGCTGAGACAACAGATCAGAAAGCTCCATGGTACAAATACCAGAAAGCACGTATTCAGTTAAAAATGGGCGATAAGGCCGGAGCTGCCCAAACCGCTAAAGCCGGAATTGAAGCCGCCAAAGCCATGAATAATGCTGAATATATCCGCCTGAACAGCCATATACTTGCTGAAGCAAGCCGCTAAACCGGCTATGATTTTAATTTTCAGGATGATGTATTTAGTTCGCATGCTATCAGACTGACTGTATAAGCGACGACAGATGTAAATAAACCCGATAGGAACGGCAGCCCATCATGAGGCACGAATGAGGGCTAAACTGGATAGCGGGGCTACCCTTAATTATAGCTTTAGCCCTGCTTTTCTAAAAATTGTATTCGTTCTATTCATTTGAAAAGCAAATTTCTGCCCCTTTGGGTTGTTTCAGTCCCGCTATCCCTTACAAGCCTCCCGATAAGAATCGGGAGCGCTTTTCACTCTTATCGGGTTTATTTCAATCGTTCCGTATTTCATGGATAGAATGGGATGTCAATCACATTTTTCCCTCCATGTTGGCGGTTTCTTACTTAGCTTGTCGAAGCAACAGGCCCACATACCGGAATCTTTGCGAACTAAATACATAATCCAATAGTTTATTAAAAGGCCTTAACTTTGAAAGTACAACTGAGTTTAGACCAATTATCCCCGAAAATTATGAAATGGGCTTTCGCAATACAAGGTAAGATCCGCCTGGCCATCGTGCTGGCGATAATGATGCTTTTTATCATTTTGTTTAGTCTCATTGAATCGTATAATGTGAGCAGAATGTCCAGATCATTTCACTCGATCTATGAAGACCGGCTTATCCCGGCGGTGGATCTGTATTCTATTTCAGGACATATTCATAATAAGCGTAATAAGCTGTTCATATACCTTTTTACAGATAAAATGAGTCAGGAGGAGATCAAACTTTACCTGAACGCAGCAAACAATAGCCTGGATACGCTGATCAGTAAATATGAAAATACCTATCTGGTCAGGACCGAAACCAATCATCTGAAGAGCCTGAAAAAAAATCTTAATACATTTGAACGCGATGAACTGCTCCTGCTAAATGCCGCGATGGAAAATAAGGAGCTCGCTAAAAATCTGTACCTGAATACAACGGTACTCCTGTACGATGAACTGGAAAAGGATCTGATCGAACTAACAGGGGTTCAATCGGATATCGGAAAAGAATTGCTGGCCGAATCAATCAAAAGCCAGTCGGGTTCTGGCTTTATTTCGCAACTGCAGCTGATCATTGCGATCATTCTCGGGGTAATTATTATGATCCTGATCATTACCGATAAGCAGGTTGTGCTTAAACAGGAAAAATTTAACCTGAATTAAATTCAGGTCAGGTCGGGGTCAGGTCGGGTTCAGTATTTAACGATATAACCTGCCCCTTCTATCGCTTTGATTATCTCAACTTTAAGCAAGGCATCCTCGCAGGTTACTGCTGCCCTTCCGCTTTCGGTCGTGATATTTATGATGCCAAGTTTTTTTATTGAGTTACATACTTCCAGCTGCTTATGCAGGCGGGTCATGGTTGGGATCTCAAAGTGTACCGTTTTCATTTTATTGACAATTGCTTTTATATAAGACGTAGTTTATTGGATTATGCTACAAGGAATTAGAAAATATTTATTTATTCTGGTTTTCACAGGCCCAATCATAAGGCGCAGCTGCAGGGGATCCAAAGGGCTGGTCCGGGCTAATTTTTATCTTTATTTCCAGCCATTTCCCTGAACTCCTCCGGAGAGATCTCAATATCAGTCCAAACTTTCGCAGGAACCGGAACCAGCGCGTATTTAGCTTTGATGAACTTCAGTTCTTCGGGTGCTTCGGCCGCTGTTTCATCCCAGGTTTCAGCAGAAACAGGAATCCTATTCTTCAGCAATTCTGAAGGAACCGCTTCTTGGGGTGTACCCCATACAAACTCTGCTACCGGGACCATTGCCGCTTTAGCCTTAATGAATTGAAGGTTTAGCGGAATGTCGGTTTCAGCATCATCCCAGTTACGCGGAGATACAGGAACCATAGAACTTGAATTAATATTCCTGTAATCATCCAGATTTCTAACACTTGAATACGATTCGGTATTCATAAAAAGGATTAATAATGCGATCAGTGTGTGTATTAGTGTTTTCATGATATTTTCTTTTTTTTCTTCAAATGTATTACGGATTCCAGGGCGGCTAAACAGCTATTAGGCAGGTCAGGCCAGAAACCCGGTAAAAAAGGGAAAAATGTCGGTGAAAACGGAAACGCAAGAATTTTCCGCCCCTTGATTTCTGTCATTTCGTCTTAATAAAAAAGGCCCTGAAATGATGTTCAGGACCTCTTTATCTTTGCCGCTGAGAAATCAGCTAATTCAGGCCTGCGAATCGCGCAAAGCCCTGATCTTATCATGAGAAGCTTTTAATGCGGCCTTTTGCCCGGATATCAGATTATATACATGTGCGGGCAGATCTTCTTCAGCCATGGCCGTCTTATAGGCCGCCTGCGCAGCATCTTCACCAAATTCACAGCTTGCCAGGATCGATTTTCTGTCATGACCTGTAAATGCGGCTTTAACATCCATCCAACCCCGATAAATTTTACCGCTATTGGTGGTTCCCTGTTCAATATCCTCGCCCGAAGCAGCTACTTCAGTCGCCAGCGCCATTTTATAAGTATGACTCTCTGCGATCATGTTGTTAAATAATGTTTTCAGATCGGCATCTTCATCTTTTAACTCCTCGCCTGCCCTCTGATAGCCTTTGATCCTGTCGTTATTGATCAGGATCAGATCGTTTAATACTGATGTTAATTCCTTAGTTTCCATAATAGATTTTTTGAACTATAACACCCCGGCCATATTTTGGTTTCAAAATTTATGAAAAGCGTTCAAAATCGTTTTTAAAATCCCTGCTGCAGGGATACCTTCAGGAAGGATCTGATTAAAAGGGAATTGGAAAGGATCAGGAATACCAGGCCGGTACCGTATTTTATAAAGTCTTAAAAAACACCTTTGGCGGACTCAGGAAAGTAATTTTTGGCGGAGAAGGAATTCTAACTGATCATTGGAAACAGCAAGTTTACTGTTCATTTCTTTGACCTCTTTATTTGCCCGATAAAGCTCATAGGCCTTTTTTATGGTTTCATCCAGTTCCTGCTCGCTCCATGGTTTACTGAGGTAATGGTAAATTTTACCCTTATTCACCGCGTCAATAACAGCATTCATATCAGCATATCCTGTTAGTAATATGCGTACAGGTTCAGGGTATTTCTCAATCACCTTTTCCAGAAATTCAATCCCGGTCATATTAGGCATCCGTTGATCGGTAATGATGATTTCTACAGGCTTTGAATCTAAAATTTTCATCGCATCATCAGCACTTGAAGCAATCATTATATTATATTTAAGCCTGAAAGTAGCCTTAAATGAAATCAGATTATTTTCTTCATCATCAACATATAGTATATCGATCTTTTTATCAGACATTTGTTGTCACATCTATTTTAACAAAAATAAGTATAAATAATAAAAAGAAACTATTTATCAATTAATTTACTTTTAGAAACATTTTTTAATTAAAACAATCAAAATGTAAATTAAGTATAATTCAGCCTTAATAATCTGAATATTTTGTTCTCACAATGGAAATTGAATTAAATAATGGTAATCCGGTAGTCAGATTACGGGCTTTTAGGGCAATTGATGATCTTAAATCCTGTGAATTGTTTGTGGAGGGCCATAAAAAGGTACTTACGAGCATTGGGGTTGAAAAGGTGACATCATCCAATAATGAATGGGTGAATAACCCTGCGGCTTTTGTTATGATCGTCGAATCGCTCGATAAGCAACATATTTACGGTGGTGCCCGGATTCATGTGGCAGGAGGATCGGAACCTCTGCCCATTGAGCAGGCTACGGGTTCGCTCGACCCCTCAATTTATGATCTGGTATGGAAATATGCCCAAAAAGGTACAGGAGAGGGCTGCGGACTTTGGAATTCCAGGGAAATCGCCGGATACGGTATTGGCAGCATCTTTCTGACCAGGGTAGGTGTGGCTATGTCCACACAGATCGGGCTTGACTCATTATTTGGGCTTTGCGCCCCATATACAGTAAAGATGGCTCAGAGCGTTGGCTATGAAATTGAGTATGGTATCGGCAACAATGGAACTTTTTATTATCCCAAGCTTGACCTGGTAGCTACCGTGCTCATATTAAGAGATCTGAAGAACCTGAGTGCCGCTGATGAGGAAAATAAACAGGCCATCATGTCTTTACGTGAGAACTTAAAGGGAGTTCGTATTGAAGAACTTCGCAATAAAAAGATCGAGATCCATTATGATATAGAGATCCCCAATATGGCTGAATGGGATCTGCAGAAAACCATTGCGAATGCGAAAAAGCAAATCTCAACTGAAAAGATCGATGAGCGGAATATAAATTTACTTTAGCCAGGGGAAACAGGAAATACCGCCGGTACATACTGGCAGAATACACAGAATTTTACATTAAATATTCAAAAGATATGAGCAAAAGGCTTGCTGAGCTTATAAAAGCATCCGGACAAATGCAGCTTGTTTATAAACCTGTATTTTTCAGGATAAGCGATCCTTCAGAGAAATTAGCCCTGGATCAGATGATCGGGAACCATGTTTCGTTTTTTCACGATGAAATATACGGGCAGTTACAGGAACTTGTCAAAATGAAAAGTCCGGCGCTGCGAATAAAACCTGAAGAATATCCTGAACTGATCCAAAAGCATTTAGCCGGAAGAGATATACATGCTTACGGTGTCTGGGTTTATTATCCCTGGAGCCGCCGGCTTGTTCACATGCTGGATGAAGAAGAATTTATCCGGGTGCGCAGCAATCGTAACCAGTATAAGATCACCGCAAAAGAACAGGAAATATTAAGTTCAAAACGAATTGGGATCATCGGCCTTTCTGTTGGCCAGTCCATTGCGCTTACTTTGGCTATGGAGAGGGGTTTTGGGGAGCTGCGCCTTACTGATTTCGACACGCTCGAACTGAGCAACCTGAACCGCATCCGGTCGGGCGTACATAACCTGGGTATTCCAAAGGTAGTGATCACGGCAAGGGAAATTGCCGAAATGGATCCTTTTCTGAAAGTGACCTGCTTTTTTAACGGATTAACCGAAGAAAACATGGATTCATTTTTCACAGGCGAGGGCAAGTTGGATCTGCTTGTGGATGAGTGTGATGGGCTGGACATTAAAATACTGGCCCGTTTCAAAGCAAGGGAACTTCGTATTCCGGTGATCATGGATACCAGCGACCGCGGAATGCTGGATGTGGAACGATTTGATCTTGAGCCTGAGCGTCCGCTGCTGCACGGTACCATTGAAAATGTCGATCCAAAGAATATCAGCGGTTTAAGTACCGAGGATAAAATACCCGTAATGCTGCAAATGCTCGGAGTGGAAAATATATCCCTGAGGGCGAAAGCATCGATGATCGAAGTGGAACAAACGATCAATACCTGGCCGCAGCTTGCAAGCTCGGTGGCATTGGGAGGAGCTGTTGGGGCGGATGTTTGCCGGCGTATTCTGCTTGATCAGTACCACGATTCGGGGCGATATTATATCGACCTGGAAGAATTGGTGGGGGATAAAGTAAAGCCGGAGGTAAAAACAATAGAAAGAGTTAATCCTTTCAAACCCCTGTCGGCAGATGAAATGAGGCAGATGGCATCCAGGTTAGAGACTGAGATCAAAGCAGATGATATTTATCCCGATAAGGAAAGTATCAGCAGCATGGTTGCCGCAGCGGCTGCAGCACCCTCAACCGGTAATGACCAGCCCTGGAAATGGCTGTACAGCAAGGGCACTCTTTATCTGTTCCATGATGAGTACCGATCGCATTCTTTTGGTGATTTTCAGAAAACGGCATCATTCATCACCTTTGGCGGGGCTTATGAGAACCTGTATGTCCATGCGCTGAGATTGGGAATTGAACCCTATTATATTTTTTTCCCTGACAGGTCCAACGAAAAGCTGGTGGCTGCGATCAGGTTTAAGAAGCTGATATCCAACCCGCTGAGTGAGCTTCTGAAACCGCTGGATCAGGCCATATTCAAACGTCATACAAACCGGGTCATAGCACCAAAGGCTCAGATCCCGGATGATATATATAAGCGGCTGGCCATGGTTGCCGAATCGATTCCTGGTGCTAAAATCCGATTTTTTACAGATGATCAGGAACTCCGGGGACTGGCACAGATCATTGGGGCATGTGACCGCATGCGCCTGCTCCATCCCGAAGGTCATTACGATTTTGTACACAGGGAAATGCGGTGGACCCCAGAGGATGCTGAGAAAACATTAACCGGGATTGATATCAGGACCCTGGCCCTTGGCAATTCACTAATGGCGGCTATGGGCGTTATTAAAAATGAAAAAGTGATCCATGCTGTTAAGGAGTTTGGGGGAGGAAATGCACTGGGTATGCTGGCAGTCCGGACTGTTTCAACCGCTTCGGCATTATGCATGATCAGCCTTCCGGGATATGAATTGAAAAATTTCTTCGAGGGGGGACGCTCTATGGAAAGGTTCTGGCTGGAGGCTACTAACCTTAATCTGGCTATCCATCCGGTAATTTCACCGCTTTATCTTTTTTCACGTATTTTGCATGGTAAGGGAGAGGGGCTTGATGAAAAAAACAGGAAGGAACTTCAGTTTTTGAGAGAGGCTTTTAATAAGATAGCAAAAACAGGCAATACGGATGCAGAGGTATTCCTTACAAAGATAGCCATAGCCGAAGAGCCGGTGCTCAAAGCCCTCCGTTTGCCGGTTAAAGACATTCTGGTATTTGAAGATTAATTAGAAAATAGTAACAATGGTATGTCGTACAGTTTCAGGCTATAAGAATTAAGAATGAAAAGGCTTCACTGTATCCTGACCCTGTTTACGCTGATTTGCACACTGGGGGTTTCTGCGCAGGAAACGATACTATTTAAAGGTGAAAACCTGGTTATAGGAAATCATGTATCCATTTTAGAAGATAAAACAAATAGTTTAAGCCTGAAAGAAGTTACAAGCTCCAATGCTTTTGTCCGCTCCAGTGTACCGATTCCGAATCTGCAATTAAGCCGATCAGATTTCTGGATCAAATTCCATATCCGCAATGAGAGCGGGCAGGAGAAAATTATCCTGGCACTTGAATACCCCATGCTCAGTATCTGCAAATTATATTCCCTGTCTGATGGAAATGTTCAGAGCTTAAGTTATGATGATATTTTTTCGAACCGGAAATACAAAAATCAGAATTTTCTCTTTGATATTGATCTTCCGAAAGGCCGTACCGGCACCTATTACCTGAGGGTAAAGAGTACAGAACAAATGGTACTGCCCCTGATCCTTGGTACACCCAAGCTCATGGCCGAGCGGGCATCTGGCAATGACCTTGTCTGGGGCATGTTCATAGGCCTCATTCTGGTAATGGTTATCTACAATTTATTCATTTATATATCTGTAAAAGATTCCAGCTATCTCTATTATGTTGCTTATAGTCTGCTTATCGGTCTTACACAGGTAACCCTGAGCGGCTATACCTACCGTTTTATTTTATTTGATCATCCGGCTCTGAATCATATGGGTATTGTGATATTCCCCGGAATTGCCGGCATTATTGGCAATTTATTCATGATGAACTTTCTGCAGACGAGGGAAAATACGCCTAAACTTCATAAAGCCATTTACGTTTCTATACTTATTTATAGTACGGCCGTAATACTTCGTCTGCTGGGCTTTGACCAGGCCAGTTTCAGGACCATCGATATTGCGGCAGTAACAACGGTGCTGATCACATTCACCGTAACCATTTCCCTGTCATTGAAGGGATACCGGCCAGCCATTCTGTTCCTGCTGGCCTTTTCCATGTTCTTTACCGGCCTGTTATTATTCGTATTAAGAAACCTCGGAATAGTGCCTTATAATGACCTGACCAATTATACCAAAGAAGGCGGAATAGCGTTAGATGTGGTTTTACTGGCCTTCGCACTGGCAGATAAGATCAATACCTTTAAGCGTGAAAAGGAAAAATCACAGGAGGAAACATTATCAGCATTAAAGGAGAACGAGCGGATTATCCGTGAACAAAATGTAATTCTTGAAACTAAAGTTAATGAGCGTACACAGGAACTGAGTGAAGCTAATTCAGAATTAAGTCAGACACTTATTGAATTGAAGGAAGCAGAGGGTCAGCTGGTTGAAGCAGAAAAAATGGCTTCCCTGGGACAACTTACTGCAGGTATTGCACATGAGATCAATAATCCCATTAACTTCGTTACATCCAACATTACCCCCCTGAACCGGGATGTGGATATATTGATAGACTTTATCCAGGAGATGGAAAAAATCGGATTATCGGATCTTCCGGTGGAAGAAAAGAAGAAGCAGATTGAAGAGCAAAAAGAGGAGCTGGATTTTGATTATTTAAAGATGGAGATATCGCAGCTTCTCAAGGGCATTCATGAAGGGGCCTCCAGAACTTCTGAAATTGTAAAAGGATTAAGGGTCTTTTCCAGGCTGGATGAAGATGACCTGAAAAAAGCGGATATGAATGGCGGATTGGATTCGACTTTGATCATAGTAAATAATTTGATCAGTAACAAAATAAGGCTGGAAAAGGTATACAGTGATATTCCGCTGATCGACTGTTATCCCGGAAAGCTAAATCAGGTATTTTTAAATATTATTTCGAATGCGATTTATGCCATTAAGAAAAAATTTGGTGACGAGCCGGGAGGTATCCTGAAAATCAGTACCAGCAATAATGAGAAAAAAGTGTTTGTTAAAATAGAAGATAACGGAATTGGAATGGATGAAACCACGAAGAAAAAGATCTTCGAACCATTCTTTACCACTAAAGATGTAGGAGAAGGCACGGGATTGGGAATGTCGATCGTTTACAATACAATCCGGAGGCATCAGGGTGAGATACAGATTAACACTACCCCGGGCATTGGTACGGAATTTATTCTGGAACTGCCAATAGTCCTTGACATTACAGAAGATATTTAAGTGGAAAAGCAAGAAAAGATAAAAATTTTATACGTCGATGATGAGATCAATAACCTGACTGGTTTCAAAGCATCATTCAGAATGAATTATAACATCATGATTGCTGTTAATGCAACTGATGCTATGCAGCATCTCAATTCCCACCCGGATATCAGGGTTATATTCTGTGATCAGCGTATGCCCGGAAAAACGGGAGTCCAGTTTTTTGAAGAGATCAGGAGCAGGTATCCAAAACCCATCAGAATCTTACTAACAGGTTATTCAGATATCGATTCGGTGATTGATTCCATCAACCTGGGAAATGTATTCAGGTATGTAAAAAAACCCTGGAGTGATGCAGATATCCTGGGAGCCATTAATGAGGCAAATAAGTTCTACGTATCCAATTCACTGCTGGCAGTACAAAATGAAGAGCTACAGAAGGCCTATAACGAACTCGATAAATTTTCCTACAGTGTTACCCATGATATGAGGGGGCCTCTTCTGAGTATCCTCGGCGCGATCGAGGCCGCTCAGCATATGGATGATATCAGCGAGATCAGAGAAATGCTGATGCTGATGAAGGATTCTGTTCGTAACCTGGATGATTTTATCCAAAGTATTCATGATTATTATAATCTGAACCGCGGTGAGCTGGAAATCAGGGAAATTGATTTCAATGAAATGGTTAATGAACAGACAAAAATTTTTAACTTCACTTATCTGATGAGTGATGTAAAGTTTAATACCACGATCAATCAGAAGGAGACCTTCAGAGGAGATGAGTTATCAATCAAACTGATCCTGAATAACCTCCTTTCGAATGCCTTTAAATACCAGCGAAAAGAGAATAAAGAAAAACTGGTGGATCTGAATATCCTGGTCGAAAATGGCATGGCAGTGATTGAAGTTGCTGATAATGGTGTGGGTATTGCAGAGAATTTTCTGGGCGATATCTTTAATATGTTCTTCAGGGCAAGCTCACATGAAGTGGGTTCAGGATTTGGATTATATAATGTAAAAGCTGCGGTAACTAAACTAAATGGAAAAATTACTGTAGATTCAGAAATAAATAAGGGTACCCGATTTAAAGTTACAATACAAAATAAGTGAGATGTCAGCACCGTTTCCACATTTTATAATAATTGACGATAGCCAGTTAGATTGTTTCATTGCTGAAAAGATCATTCAGAATACCGGAACTTTTTCCAGTGTGAAATCATACATGGACGCTACAGAAGCTTATGAAGTAATAAAAAAATCGGATGCCGGGGAAAGGGACACCGCCACCATTATCGTTTTGGATATTCAGATGCCTGTAATGAACGGTTTTCAGTTCGTGGAGGCCTTTGAGCAGCTCCCTGAGGAGATCCGGTCAAATTATACTATATTTTTATTCAGCTCATCGATCAATGAGAATGATAAGAACAGGCTGGAAAATTATCCTTCCATCCGGCGCTTTTACAGTAAACCGATCTCCAAAGATACAGTAGCCCAGATGATCGGGCAAATCTGATTCCGGCCGAACCTGACCCTTATTTTAATCCCAAAACGCTGATTCCCTGCTCAAAGATCAGGTCCACCGGAATTCCCTTTTTACCCAGACGGTCCAGATCTGATTTGAGATCGGTATGAATTAAGGCCATATCTTTCTGAACTTTTTCAACAGCCGCTTTATCCCCGTTTCCCTGAAGAGTTAATATTTCTCTGCTCAGGTCATTCATAGCTGTTTCGAATTTTCCAAAATTCACCTTATAAGTGCCTTCAGAAGTTCTTTCGAAGGCCCCTTTGCTGTTAAAGAAATTAAAACAAAGCATATTGGCTTTGCCATGTGCTTCCCCTGCGCCAAACCTGACAGAGCGTAAGATACCTGCCATGAAGGTAGTGTAATAGTCCTTTATATCCCCTTCCAGTTCGCCTTTTTTAAGCAGGCTGCTTACCATGTATAAACCTAAAATATCAGCTTTACCTTCTTCAAGCCATGAATATTGTTCCTGCAGGGCTTCCCTCACATACCCTTTTCCATTGATGGTTGATTTGATCCCAAGTCCGTGAGCAACTTCATGAAACATCACATTTGCAAAAAATGCATCGAAGCTGATATGCTTCTGCTGGCTTTTTTCGATTAGTTCGGCAGAAACAGGCATCATGATCTTATCAAACTTCGCCCGCATAGCATTCTTTAACTGGGAGCGGCGGGTGCCTTTTTTCTGTTGTATATCTTCATCATTAGGCAGGTTGACCGCAATGGTTTTACCCCCCGAATTACCATCACCGGCATAATAAACCACATCAAATGCAGCAAGCTGGGACGAAGTGCCTGGCTTCTCATTTTTATAGGCCGCATCAACAGGAAGACCTTTCTGAAGCTCAGGAAGCATACTCACATATTTTTCCAGGCGCTTACTCCAAACTTTGTCCTTTACAAGCACATAGCTTTCGAATGCAGCCCGGGCATTGAACAAAGCATCTTCATAATTTTCGATCGGGCCGATGATGATATCCAGGCCGCTGTTGGTCATGTCCATCCAGGCATAATCACTCATGGTATAATCATCAGTAAGCAATGCCTGTGCTCGAAGATTTAAATACCGTCTTAACTGAGGTTCATCAGAAAGTTCCGCGGCCTCCTTCAGCAGCCCGGCCGCCCTGGTCAGATCCTCCTTAAAATAAACATGGTAAGGAACAGAGAGCAGTTTTCCTGATTCATTTCTGCGTATCATGGAATATAAGCCCTTCTTATCAGGCACATCGGATTTTTCGAGTTCTTCCCTGGTCATATCTGCGGGATAGAAGCCCGAACCGGCAGGTTTCGACCCGATGCCTGCTACAAAGGGTTTATTGTCATTAAGCCGGTCCCACGGACCATAATTGATCTTTATAAATTCTTTGGTTTTCTCATCCTTAACTGCAGCAAGTAAGCTATCGCGCTGCGGGTAGCTTTGCTTCCAGAAAAGCTCATCCATGATTTCAGCTGCCCTGATCAGCAGCGGTAAGACCTTACGTTCATTTTCGGTCAGCTTTTGAATATCTGTTGTAAGTTTTACACTGGAGTAGATCGGCAGCCTTTCTTCTACATAGGCCTGCAGGCTGTCATTCTGTTTGGATCCCTTCTTTTCAGCATTATTTGAACAGGATGTTATGCCGGTAAAGGCAACAGATCCTAAGACCAGAATTGCTTTTAAATTAATTTTCATAATGGGGGTCGTTTATGGAAGGATAAATATAGATCAAAAGATTTAGCTTTGTGAAATTTCCGTATATCCTCTTAAATTGTGCTGCGGTCTGATAATTTTATGCCGATAATGTTTTATTGATGCTCTTTTTAAAAAATACGCTGCTGATCATAGTCCTTATTGGGTTATGTACAATAAAGGGAATAGCTCAGGATAATTATACTGTAAACGGGATTGTGAAGGATTCCCTTTCTGGTGAGACCCTGATCGGAGTTAGCATTAAGTTTTCAGGGACGACACAGATCGGCACCAGTACGAATGCTTATGGATTTTTTTCCTATAAACTCAGTCCCGGCGATTATGACCTGATCCTAAGTTATATCGGGTACAGAACGGTGAAAAGAAGGTTAAGCATTCATTCGGATTCCCGGATTGACATTGATATGGTTCCAGAAAATGCATTGGAAGAGATCGTTATCAGCGCCGAAAAAAGGAACGACAATGTTGTGAATGCGCAAATGGGCCTTGCCAGGATCAATTTAAATGAGATCAGAAATGTACCGGTTCTGTTTGGCGAACGCGACGTGCTTAAAACCCTGCAGTTACTGCCCGGAATAAAATCGGCCGGCGAAGGAAACAGCGGATTTTATGTCAGGGGAGGATCTACGGATCAGAATCTTATTCTTCTGGATGAAGCGCCTGTTTACAATGCCTCCCATTTGCTGGGATTCTTTTCTACGTTTAATTCTGACGCTATTAAGGATGTCAGTGTATTTAAAGGAGGTATGCCGGCGCAATATGGGGGAAGATTATCCTCGGTTCTCGATATCCGCATGAATGACGGGAATAAGAAAGAACTTACAACAGAAGGCGGTATCGGCTTAATATCCTCGCGGCTTAAAGTAGAAGGACCACTTGTCAGAGACAAAAGTTCCTTTATGGTCAGTGGCCGCAGGACCTATGCAGATGCATTTTTAGCGCTGTCAAAAGATAGTTCGATCAATAATAACACCCTTTATTTCTATGATCTGAATACCAAAGTGAATTATCAGATCAACGATAAAAATACCGTTTACCTCTCGGGATATTTTGGACGTGATGAGTTGGGAATTAATCAAACCTTTGGCTTTGACTGGGGAAATGCAACTGCCACCTTGCGCTGGAACCATTTGTTCAGCAACCGTTTATTTTCCAATACTTCGCTGATATACAGCAATTATAATTATGTGATAGAGAACTTTATGGAAGAAAATAACTTTAAGGTAAATTCTTCTATCAGAGATATAAACCTTAAACAGGATTTTCAGCTTGCATTGAATAACAGCCATAATCTTCGGTTCGGCCTGGACCTGGTGCACCATACCATCGCCCCCGGAAGCATCACTGCCAGTGCCTCATCCAGTGTCAATGAAGTTACGATAGAAAAGCGCAAGGGTACAGAAATGGCTGCCTATATCTCGGATGAATGGGATGTAAACGACAGGATCAGCCTTGTTTACGGGATCAGGGCAAGCTCTTTCTTTCTCTTTGGCCCGGGGAAATTTTACAGCTTTGATCAGGATGGTAACATCAGCTCTGAAAGAAAATATTCTGCAGGAGAGGCCGTGAAGGGTTATTTTAATCCCGAACCCCGGATTTCGGCGAGCTTTCTGCTGAATGATTTTTCATCGATCAAAGGTTCATACACCCGGAATACACAAAACCTGCATTTAATGTCCAATTCTACAGCCAGTTCCCCTACCGATCTGTATATCATGAGCAGTAATAATGTCAGGCCCGAAATCGCTGATCAGATAGCCTTGGGTTATTTCAGAAACTTCAAGAATGATAAGTACGAGTTTTCTTCTGAGCTGTATTTTAAACAGATGCAGGGCCAGATCGAATACAGAAGCGGCACTGACCTTCGGGGAAACAAGAATGTGGAGGCTGATCTGCTTTTCGGGGATGGAAGAGCTTACGGGATCGAATTATTCCTGAAGAAACGTTTTGGCAGATTGAATGGCTGGGTTGGTTATACCCTCTCTAAAACAGAGCGCAAGTTTAATGAGATCAGCAAAGGAAACTGGTTTTTAGCCAAGCAGGATCGCAGGCATGACCTCTCAGTGGTAGCTGTTTATAAAGCAGCGGGGAGATGGACCTTCTCCTCAACCTTTGTTTATAACACCGGCAATGCGGTCACATTTCCTGCGGGAAAATACCAGCTAAATAATAAAACCGTTTTCTATTATCCGGAAAGGAATGCCGACAGGATGCCTGATTATCACCGTCTTGATTTTTCGGCAAACCTCGAAGGAAAAGCAGGTAAGAAACTGCAGTCCAGCTGGTCTTTTGGAATATATAATGTGTATAACAGGAAAAATGCCTATTCGATCGATTTCCGGGATGACCCTGACGATCCGGCTAGAACTCAGGCAGTCAGAACTAATTTATTCGGAATTATCCCTTCTGTAACCTGGAATTTTAAGTTTTAAATATGAAGTATATTTTCTCAATAAAGCTCATTAGGCCCGCTTTTCAGGTATTAAAACTTAATATGTTCATCTTCTTCAGCCTTTTTTTATTCTCATCATGTGAGAAAGTGATCGAACTTGACCTTAAAAATTCAGAACCTGTACTGGTGATTGAGGGGAGCATAAGCGATCAGACTGAAAATCACTATGTAAGAATCTCAAAAACTATTCCTTTTACTCAGAAAACCGTATTTAATGGATTTAAGGGGGCCAAAGTCACAGTAAGATCATCCAGCGGTCAGTCACATACATTCACTGAGATCACGGATGGTGTTTACAGAAGTTCCCGCTTCAGGGGCTTGCCGGGTGCAAGCTATAGCCTCGAAGTGATGGCAGAAGGTAAGGTCTATACCGCCAGTTCTACCATGCCTTATCCTGTAGTTCCCGACTCGGTATCATTTAAGAAACTGAGTTTTCTGGGAAATTCCAATATTTATCCGACCGTTTATTACAGGGATCCCCCGAAAGTTCAAAATCAGTATCGTTACCTTTTAAGGATCAATAACAAAGCACAGGCTGATGTCGTTTTCGAGGATCGGTTTAACGATGGAAATGCTGTTTCGGATATTATTTTTTATGACGGGGATGAACTTAAGGGAGGCGATATCATAAATATTGAGATGCAGTCTATCGACCATAATGTATTTAAATATTATTTTGCGATCAGTCAGATTGGGGGAAATGGAGGCCCTCCGGTAGCACCGGCCAATCCGGTTTCAAATATCAACAACGGAGCTCTGGGTGTATTCAACGCCTGTACAAGGTGGGGGGTAACGGTTACAATAAAATAAAGAGACCCGCATTCAATTCTCTATTTAATTAAGGTATAATCAGCTGTTTATCTGAATTAAAGATTATGTATTTTTATAGTTGGCACGATATTAATACGAACCTGATCAGCTATGAAAACGAAAATTGTTGTTATTGAAGATAACCATGATATACTTGAACTTATAGGCTTTATCCTTGAGAATGAAGATTACGAGGTAATTGCCTCTATTGATACTGAACCCATTAAAAGCCTGGCGGAGATCAACCCTCATCTGATCTTACTGGATGAAAACCTGGGTGCTGAGAAAGGTCATAAGCTATGCCTTCAAATAAAAGCCAATGCCGGCACCGCACACCTGCCGGTCATATTAATTTCCGCAGTACATGATCTTCCGGAAATTGCAAGGAGATGCAAGGCGGATAGTTATATTTCAAAGCCCTTTTTGATTGAAGACCTGCTTGATCTGGTAAGGCAGTACCACAGATAGACAGTAAACCTTTGGCTTATCCTGTTTATTTTCCCAGTACCCGGATCAATACGTTAGAAAGGCTGTCATCCACTCTGATCTGGCATGCCAGCCTGATCTCAGGCCCGATTGAACTTAAGCGGCCCAGGGTTGTAGATTCGTTTCTTTTCTTCAGCGCAGCTTCCCCTTTTAATCCGATAACTTCCACCAAACAGGTACCGCACCTGCCCATACCGCCGCAGTCCCCAAAATCTTCCGTATATAACCTGTCCTGTATCAGGCATTTAAGATCCCTGTACTCCCCATGATAGGTTTGCAGCTTAAATTCCTCCGAATCGTAAAAAATAGTCAGACAGATTTTATTTTCAGGAAAGGACATTTCAGAACTGGGAGAAATTAAAGTGTTAACCTTTGAATTAAAATTTTTTTCCAAAAGATCGCTTTTGAGAAAAGAACAGTATTCTCCGGATATATCTGTGAAGATCTTTTCAAAGGTACAAACAATTTCATAAAAGATGATTTTATCTTCTATCAAAAACCCTTATATTTGTCATAAATTAACAGGTACATGAGCAAAAAGGCAGACATAAGCGGAATTGAGGACATTAAAGTAATGGTTGATGACTTTTATGATAAGGTCAGGGAAGACGAGATCCTGGCGCCGATATTCAATTTCAGGCTTTCAACGCATTGGGGACCGCACCTTGAAAAAATGTACACTTTCTGGAACGCCGCGCTTTTCGGTGTGAAAGGTTACAATGGAAATCCATTCATGAAGCACGCCACCATGGAATTAGAGGACAGCCATTTTGAACGCTGGATAAAAATGTTCAACGCAACTGTGGATACCTATTTTGAAGGCCCTGTAGCAGAAGATGCTAAAAAGCGGGCAGCCATTATGGCCAGTATGTTCATGTATAAACTCGATCAGATCCAGCAGGACAAAACCCGGCCAATATTCTGACTCAATATTCAATACCCTGACAGACAATGATCTCAAAAGCTTGTAAATATGGAATCCGTGCTGCTATTTTTGTAGCATCGAAGCAGGGGGAAGGTATTAAACTCAATATTAAGCAGATAGCCAGTGAAGTGGATGCTCCGGAAGCATTTACTGCTAAGATCCTGCAGGTACTGAACAAACACCGCATCATCACTTCTTTAAAGGGACCTTATGGCGGATTCTTTATTGAAGAATTTCAGTTAGAACAACCGGTCATCAATATCGTCAATGCCATTGATGGGATGTCGGTTTTCAGGGAATGCGGCCTGGGACTTAAAAAATGTTCAGAGACACACCCCTGCCCAATGCACGATCAGTATAAAATTGCCAGGGACGCCCTGCTGGATGCTTTCCAGAACACCACGATACGTCAGCTTGCCCTGACCGTGAATAATGGCGGTTCTTTTATCAATAACCTTCAGCGCCTCTAATGCTGACAGGGTTTTAAACCCGGTCAGCGTTCTAAAAATTAATGGGTGATAAGAATTCATTTTTGTAAATTGCTGGCCTGATAAAACCTGCATCTATGCTTATAAAACCATGTTATCTATTTATTGCCGGGGCGATCACAGCCTTTGCTTCCTGTTCCTCAGGTCCTTACGGTCCGACAAATAAAGCCTATAAAAAACAGACCAGGGAACTGAGCAAAACCATTCAGGCCACTCCGGTAAACCCCACAGGCCAGGATTTTGTTGGGACCACCAATTTCGGGCTGCGCAAGCCAAACTATGTTATTATCCATCATACTGCCCAAAATTCAACCGAACAAACCTTAAAAACCTTTACCCTACCCAGGACCCAGGTTAGTGCCCATTATGTCATAGGCAGAGATGGGGCAGTGTACCATATGCTCAATGATTATTTAAGGGCATGGCATGGTGGAGCGGCAAAATGGGGAAACCTGACCGATATAAATTCCTCCTCAATAGGTATAGAACTTGATAATAATGGCTTCGAGCCTTTCGCCCAGCCACAGATCAGCAGCTTATTGACTGTACTGGCAGATCTTAAGAAAAAACATGCTATTCCTTCAGCCAATTTTATAGGGCATTCTGATATAGCACCGGGCCGTAAGGTTGATCCCAATGTTAACTTCCCATGGAAAACACTGGCAGACAGTGGCTATGGATTATGGCCGGATACCCTCATGCTTGACAGTGTTCCTGAAACTTTTAACCCGATAGAAGCGCTCCGCATTATCGGTTACGATATCAGAAATCCTGAAAATGCGATCCGTTCCTTCCAGCTCCACTTTGTGCAGAAAGATCTGACAGGGATTCTGAATGAGGAGGAGAAGAAGATCCTGTATAACCTTTATAAAAAATATTTATAAAGAATTTTAAAATTACTTCTTTGAAACAGGAAGGTTAGCATTATTGAAATACAGGTTGTTTTTATAGTTCAAAACACCTGCAATTCAGATATTTTACGAATTTGGTTTCCAAATAATAAGCAGTCACAAACAAAATTTTGCAGATTTATCGCTAATGAATTTAGTAAATGACTTAGTAAAAAAACCTGACCAAAATGAGCTTTCTATTGCCGGCTATGTTGACAATCGAAAGTTATATCCTATTCTGAAATGGGCGGGAGGAAAGGAACAGGAACTTAAATATATCCTCCCGAACATTCCCGATAATTTCATTGATTATTACGAACCATTCGTTGGTGGTGGCGCAGTTTATACGGCTGTTCATGCAAGCCAATATTTTATTAATGACAAATCCGATGAGTTAATTTCCCTGTATCAAAGCATTACAAACGGTGACAGGCAAAATTTTTTTAATGCAATTGACCATATAATCCGAAATTGGGATTTATTGACAATTGTATTGAAAAACAATTCGAATTTTTTCATTCAGACCTACAAAAAATATTCAGAGGGTCAAATTGACGAAACGGAACTAAAAGATATTCTATTCGAATTCATTTTAAAACATTCACTTCAGTTTAACAGTATGTTTTCTGAGATTTTCAATTATAATATTGAAAATTTTATCAAAGAAATAAAAGTTAATCTCATCCGTAAAGTCAAACGAATGAAGGAGCTTGAGCAAATAAAACATACCCTGCCAGAATCCGACATTTTAGATAATATTGAAACAGCTCTAAAAAGTGCATTTTATATGCATTTCAGGCATATTTACAACAATACAAAGAAATATAATATTGAACCTGCATTTAAAGCTGCCGTTTTCCTGTTCATCCGCAATTTTGCCTACAGCGGCATGTTTCGCTACAATTCAAGCGGTGATTTTAATGTCCCTTATGGGGGTATCGGGTACAACAGGAAAAACTTTGCAAAAAAAATTGACTATTTAAGAACCCCTGAACTTCAATCCTTACTGGATAATACGACAATTGAAAATCTTGACTTTGAAGATTTTTTCAGCCTGCATAAGCCCGCAAAAAGTGATTTTATATTTCTCGATCCGCCTTATGACAGCGAGTTTAGCACGTATGCAAAAAATAAATTTACCAAAGATGACCAAACCCGCCTTTCAAACTTCCTGATAAACAAATGCCAGTCAAAATGGATGATGATAATTAAGAATACCGATTTTATTTTAAACTTATATTCAGATAAGGGACTTAATATCAAATCTTTCGATAAAAAATATCTGGTTAGTTTTATGAATAGAAACGATAAAAATGTTGAACATCTATTAATAACAAATTATTAATGGGTAAAAGAATTACAGAAACCAAAAATAACAAAGGATATTTCTAGACTTTAGCCTTTTTTCACCTCTTTGGCCCAGGCATCTTTCAAAGTAACCGTACGGTTGAACACAGGTTTATCTGCTGTTGAATCACTGTCTAAGCTGAAATAACCCTTACGGATGAACTGGTATCCCCGCTCTGCATCAGCATTCATCAGATCGGGTTCAATAAAGGCATTACTGATCACCAGCAAACTATCCGGATTGATATATTCTTTGAAATCCCCTTCTTCATTCGAAGGGTCTTCAACCCTGAATAAGCGATCGTATAAACGTATTTCTGCAGTTTTCGCTTCTGCCGCACTAACCCAATGAATAGTTCCTTTTACGTGCACGCCGCTGGTATCATTTCCGCTTTTCGATTCAGGAATATAAGTACAATGGATCTCCGAAACACGGCCTGTTTCATCCTTAACAAAGCTTTCACAGCGCACTATATATGCGCTTTTCAGGCGTACCATAAGCCCCGGCCCCAAACGGAAATACTTTTTGGATGGTTCTTCCATGAAATCATCCCTTTCGATCCAGAGTTCTGAACTGAATGGTATTGCCCGCGAACCGTCACCACCCTCCACTTCAGGATTGTTTTCGCTGTCCATCAGCTCCACGGTATCTTTAGGATAATTGCTGATGATCAGTTTTACAGGATCCAGGACAACCATTCTTCTCCAGGCGGTTTTGTTAAGGTCTTCCCGTATGCAGAATTCAAGTAAACTCAGATCAATCAGGTTTTCACGCCTGGCTACCCCGATCCGTTCACTGAAATTACGTATGGAAAGCGGTGTATAACCCCTGCGGCGTAATCCGCTGATGGTTGGCATACGAGGATCATCCCAGCCGCTTACATATTTTTCGTTGACAAGTTGCAGCAATTTGCGTTTACTCATCACCGTGTAATTCATATTCAGGCGCGCAAACTCATATTGCTTAGAAGGAAAAATATTTAACTTGTTAATAAACCATTCGTAAAGCGGGCGGTGAGGTATAAATTCAAGTGTGCAGATGGAATGGGTGATCTCTTCGATCGAGTCAGACTGCCCATGGGCAAAATCATACATCGGATAGATACACCATTTGTCGCCGGTACGGTGATGATGGGCATGTTTGATACGGTACATGATTGGATCACGCATATGCATATTTGCTGATTCCAGATCGATCTTCGCACGCAAAACTTTAGCTCCGTCAGGATATTTACCGGCTTTCATCTCTTCGAAGAGCCTGACATTCTCTTCTATACTACGGCCCCGGTTTGGGGTAGGAATACCGGGTTCGGTCGGAGTTCCTTTAGCTGCCGCAATTTCTTCGGCTGTACTGTCGTCCACATAAGCCAGTCCCATTCTGATCAAAGTCCGGGCGAAATCATATAACTGATCAAAATAATCCGACGAATATAATTCCTTATCCCATTCAAAACCAAGCCAGTGAATATCTTCCCTGATACTGTCAACATATTCAACATCCTCAGTACTGGGATTGGTATCATCAAATCTCAGGTTGGTTTTACCATTATATTTTATAGCAATACCAAAGTTCAGGCAAATGGATTTAGCATGCCCGATATGCAGGTACCCGTTAGGTTCGGGCGGGAAACGCGTATGAACACGACCGGCATTTTTACCATTGCGGATATCCTCTTCAATGATCTCTTCTAAAAAATTTAACGATCTTTCTTCACTCATACTTTGCTTTAAGAGGGTACAAAAATAGCAAAATTTACTGTTTCACTGACAGCTATTTGGGATACCATGTTCTTAAAATTATCTCCCGGAATGAATACGGACTTTCAATTCAATTTTCTTCTTACTTTTACATGATATCGCTTTATGACAAGATCCTTAAATCGCCCAATACGTGTACTGGTTGCCAAAGTTGGTCTGGATGGCCACGACCGCGGCGCAAAGATCATCGCTACTTCCCTCAGAGATGCGGGAATGGAAGTTATTTACACCGGACTGAGGCAGACACCCGAAATGGTAGTTAACGCAGCCCTTCAGGAAGATGTGGATGCAATTGGGATCTCCATATTATCTGGCGCCCATATGACCATTTTCCCTAAGATCATCCATTTAATGAAGGAAAAAGGCCTGAATGATGTCCTGGTAACAGGGGGAGGAATAATTCCGGATGATGATATGAAAGTGCTTCATGAGATGGGTATAGGCAAACTCTTTCAACCGGGAACAAATACCGGGGATATTGTAGATTATATCACCGGATGGGTGACAGAGAACCGGATGTTCTGATCCGGAAAAAACGCTAAGGAATATCCGGGAATAACATTAACAGATCAATTCTAATCAGCATTTCAATTTATACCTATGAATTATTCAAACCTCCTCCTCGAGAAACGCAACCGCATTTTAATCATCACCATTAATCGCGAAAGCAAATTAAATGCACTCAACAAGGCTACCCTGGCAGAACTTCATCATGCAGTTACCAGTTCTTTCCATGATCAGGAAGTCGGGGGTATGATCATTACCGGTGCGGGCCAAAAAGCTTTTGTTGCAGGGGCTGATATTTCAGAATTCGCTGGATTTAACAGCGATGAGGGAAGAGAGCTTGCACGTGAAGGACAAAGTAAAGTTTTTGATGTGATACAGAACAGCAGTAAACCGATCATTGCTGCTATCAATGGTTTTGCACTGGGTGGAGGGCTTGAACTGGCGATGGCATGTCATATCCGCCTGGCCGCCACTACAGCAAAAATGGGATTACCTGAAGTTAGCCTGGGTTTGATACCCGGATATGGCGGAACACAGCGTTTAAGCGAGCTGACAGGCAAAGGAAGGGCCATGGAAATGATCCTGACTGCTGATATGATCGGTGCTGAGGAGGCTTACAGAACCGGACTGGTCAATCATGTGCTTGCGCCTGATGAACTGATGGCAAAAGCTGAAGAGATCATGCAAAAGATCATGAGCCGTTCGCCCTTTGCTGTAGCAAGTGCCATCCGGGCAGTAAATTCCGGCTTCATTGATGGTCAGAATGGGTATGAAACCGAGATCTCCGAATTTTCAAATTGCTTTGGATCGGAAGATTATAAAGAAGGCGTTGCGGCCTTTATTGGTAAAAGGAAGCCTGAATTTACAGGCAAATAAAGAGGCAAGAATACTCAGAAAGTGTAGAGAAAATTTCCCAATTTAAATTAATATTTATATATTGCATCTATAATTTACCATCTAAAAGCCTTTGGAAGGTGTTTTATTACCTATGAATAAAATATTAATCATTGATGACGAAATAAACATCGGGATACTCTTATCTAAGTTTTTAACCAGGAACGGATTTGAAGTTTCAACCAGTACCAATGGTAACAATGCTTTGGACATGATGACCAAAGAAACCTTTAATCTGGTGCTCTGCGATTTCCGTTTGGAAGATACCGATGGAAGAGAAATGCTGCGTAAGATCAAGACCTCCTATCCTGATACAGGAGTAATCATCATTACAGGCTATTCGGATATTAAGCTGGCTGTTGAGTTAATTAAGATGGGCGCTTATGATTATATCACCAAGCCCCTATATCCTGACGAGATCCTCAATACGATCAATAAAGCGATCGAAGCGCAGAAAATCATCAATCAGCATGGTAATTACGAAAACGAGGGCGAAAAAAGCCGCGAAGGTAAAAGCAGGATCCATCCTGAAGAGTTTGTAATTGGAAAAAGCGCTGCTTCCCAGGAACTGATAAAACAAATCAAGCTGGTCGCTCCCACAAATTATAGTGTCATATTGAATGGGGAAAGCGGTACCGGAAAGGAATCCGTCGCCAAAAGCATCCACTATAACAGTCCCAGGAAAGATAAACCCTTTATTGCAATGGATTGCGGCTCCTTAACCAAGGACCTGGCAGGAAGTGAATTTTTCGGGCATGAAAAAGGTTCCTTCACCGGCGCTTTGTACACCAAGATCGGGCATTTCGAAAGGGCTAATGGCGGAACCCTTTTTCTGGATGAGGTTGGTAATCTTTCTTATGATATTCAGGCTGCCTTATTGAGGACAGTACAGGAACGAAAGGTAAAGCGTATTGGAAGTACAAAGGAGATTGATCTCGATGTGCGTATCCTTGTAGCAACCAATGAAAACTTAAGCGATGCCATACAAAAAGGGCGATTCAGGGAAGATCTGTATCACCGTTTCAATGAATTCAATATAACAGTCCCGCCCCTGCGCGAAAGGGGTAAGGATATTATGATCTTCGCCGAACATTTTCTAAAAGAGGCCAATATAGAATTGAACAGAAACGTTACGGGCTTCTCTCCCGAAGTGATCGAATGCTTAATGACCTATAACTGGCCGGGAAATGTACGTGAATTGAAAAATGTGGTCAGGCGCGCTACATTACTCAGCGAGGGAAATGAAATACATCTCAAAGCATTGCCTCTTGAAATATCCACATTTGCAAAAGCATCTGCGATTGAAAATGCGTTCGGCGCCAATGTTTCAGTCAGCGCAAACAGGCATGATCTTAAAAATGCTGCAATGGAAGCAGAATATGAAACTATTCTGAATGTACTTAAGGAAGTCAATTTCAATAAAACCAAAGCCGCCAAGATCTTAAATATTGACCGTAAGACACTCTATAATAAAATGAAAGCGATCAATCTGGAATAATTACAGGATAAATTTTAAAAGACCGCATCGCCTTTAAGCCGGTTTTTTTATAAAAACCTGCTATCTTTAGCTTCATCCAGCAGAAAAACATTATGTCCATTTATAGCTATAAACAAAGAAATACCATTGTCTTAGCTATTCTGATCATTTTAGGTTGCTTTATATTATATAGCCTGAGAACAATAGCAGGCACCCTGCTGAGCACGATCGTGCTCTATACTATTCTAACACCTGTTTACACTTTTTTTATTCAAAAGTGGAAGATGAAAAAGTGGATCTCAGCAAGCCTGATGATCATTCTTTCGCTTCTGATCATCGTTCTTCCCTTTTTAATGCTGAGCCGGCTGGTTATTGAAAAGATCTCAGAATTCCAGGCAGACCCCCTAAGGATCAAGGTCATGATGCAGAGAATTGATGAATTCCTTGGTTCCAGACTGGATAAGCCCAATCTGTTTGACAAGGGAATGGAAAAATTAAACCTGCTGGCCGAAGAATTATTCCCATCAGTTCTGACTGGTGCCGCAAATATTCTCCTCGGACTTGTCGTAATGTATTTCCTGCTTTATTTTATGCTGGTACAAAAGGAGAAATTTGAGGCCGGACTTCTGAAATATGCTCCCTTCAGAGAACAAAATGCTTTAAAATTTGCTGATGAATTAAAGAAAACAACTTATTCTAATGTTTTGGGCCAGGGATATATTGCCCTGGTTCAGGGAGCATTACTGAGTATTTCCTTTTATATATTTGGCATCCGCGATCCAATTTTCTGGGGAGTTATCGCCACTTTCCTCTGTTTTTTACCCCTGGTTGGTGCTCCCCTGATCTTTGTTCCTGCCGCATTAATTGAGATGGCCAGCGGAAATGATAAAGCGGGCTGGGGTTTATTGCTGTTTGGTTTTATTGTTATTACCAATATTGATAATGTGATCAGATTGCTTATTGCTAAGGGGGTTTCAGACACACACCCTATCATTACGGTTGTCGGGGTAATAATTGGGATACCAATATTTGGTATCCTGGGACTTGTCTTCGGTCCTTTATTGTTATCCTATTTTATTCTAACCATCAGAATATATGAAACCAGTAAACTGGCTTCCGAACGGCTTGAAAAGCTAAAATCAACTGAAGATGAATAAATAAAAAAACATTATATTGATTTGAATTGTATATAAAGTATATAAATTTATTAACCTTAATTAGTATTACCATGACAGACAACTCAAAAGTTTTAGCCGCTTTACTTGCAGGCTTAGCCGCAGGCGCAGCAATAGGGATATTATTCGCACCTGAAAAAGGATCAGAAACACGTGATAAATTAAACGATTCACTGAAAACTCTGGGCGATAGTATTAAAGACCGTGCAGCCGATGAAATAGGTAATTTAACCGACTTTAAAGAAAAGGTGGTTGATAGTATTAAATCCAGATTAAGAACTGCGGAAGAAGAATACGTTAATACCAAAACTGCCGTCAATCATGCTGCAGAGCAGGCAGAAAGCAGCTTTAAAAAAGCTACAAATTCTTAAATTTTTAATTGGGTTATGGAAGAGCAGGAAGTTGACTCACAGACGATTATAGATAAGGCTAAAGAGTATGTGCATGTTCGAACAGAACTTTCGGTACTCAATGCTGTTGACAAGGGCTCCAAGTTATTTGCCGGCATGGTCACTGATGGCCTGGTACTGATCCTTTTCGTTCTGACGATTTTGTTTGGCAGCCTTGCCCTCGGATTTTATTTATCTGAGGTTTTAGGTAATACCTATGCAGGATTTTTGATCATTGCGGGATTTTACCTCTTAGCTGCCTTAATATTGAATTCCATTAAAGAGAAGTATATTGAAAAACGGATAATCAATGCGGTGATCGAAAAATTTTTTAAGGATAGAAACGAGGATAATGATGAAAACAAAGATTCAAAATATTGATGATCTGCGTGCTGAAATTCTTCGTTTAAGAATTCAGCGCAGCGGGCTGGAAAATGATCTGAAAACTGAAACACGCAGATTAACAGCTATGTTCCGTGTTCCTGCAATGCTTCTGGGAAAGCTGAATGATTGGTTCAGTCCTTTCGGACTGGCTAAAAACAATGGTCAGGGCAAAGAGGATGAACATGATTGGGTAACAAGTATATTCCGTGTCGGATTACCCGTTATGATGAATAAATTTGTGTTTCCACAATCGGGATTTCTCATGAAATCACTTGTTGAAATGATCTCTCAGAAAGCGGCGAAAACAATAAACAAGGACGTAATGAGCGATCTGATCGAAAAATTCACAGACTGGGTCAAATCACCTAAACAAAAAAGGAGAAAACAGACTGAACCCGATGATTACGGAATTCCGCCCGACAGTGAGACCTATTAACAAAAAAGCCTCATGGGACATGATCCCTGAGGCTTTTTTGCTAATAATTATGAACACAATTCTCATCGGATACCTCCACCTGATCCTTTAGTTCCGGTTCAGGAGATTCCGGATAAGAAGATGAGATTATCTTACCTATCCTGGCTTCCTTCAAATCTTCGAACCTGCTATGCCCCGCTTGCCTTCAATATATTTTTTAGCGGCTTTTTCCAATATGATGGAGTATGGAAGAAAAGATAAAACTATTTTTACAGGCATAATATAAGACATGGGTAAGGATAAATTACGCCGGTTTGCAGAGATAACCGCTTTTGAAAATGTCATTGAGCTGCAAGACGGGAAAGTTTTAAAAGGCCGCTGGTCTGAGCTCCATTTTAAAAACCGGCATCCGCTGATTCTGGAACTGGGCTGCGGAAAAGGGGAGTACACCGTAAATCTTGGCAGGCTCTTTCCTGAAAAAAATTTTATCGGGATCGATTATAAAGGAAATCGTATCTGGAGGGGTGCCAAAACCGCAATCGAAGAAAATATGGCCAATGTAGCTTTTCTTAGAATCCAGATCGAAAACCTGCTGGATTATTTCTCGGAGAATGAAATAGCTGAAATATGGATCACTTTTCCTGATCCCCAGCCGCAGCTGAGCCGTGAAAAAAAACGCCTGAGCTCATCCCGGTTCCTGAACATGTACAAAATCATTCTTCAGGAGAAGGGACCGGTCCATTTAAAAACCGATAGTGATCTCCTCTATGCCTATACCCTTCAGAAAGTGAAGGAACTCAGACTTAAAACTCATGTCCGGACAGAGGACCTTTATGCCTCAAAATTTGCTGATGAGTTGCTTTCGATTAAAACTTATTATGAGAAAAAGTATCTTGCCAATGATAAAAATATCAATTACCTGAAGTTTAGTTTTAGTTAAATGGAAGATCTTAGTTTTTATGATCAGGTTTACCAGGTTGTAAGGCTGATACCCAAAGGAAGGGTTAGCTCTTATGGTGCAATAGCATCCTTCTTAGGCACAAGAGGCTCAGCCCGAATGGTTGGCTATGCCATGAATGCTGCCCACACGGCCTATCCCCCGGTACCGGCCCAAAGGGTGGTGAACAGAAATGGTATGCTAACCGGAAAATTTCATTTTGGTTCTCCCGGTCTGATGCAGCAATTATTAGAGAATGAGGGTATTCAGGTAGAAAATGACAAGATCGCAGATTTTAAAAAGGTCTTCTGGGATCCTTCTATAGAGCTTGAATTGTAATTTTATCTGCTGGATGCAGGCAAACAAAAAATAATAGCAATTAAATTTAAAGTATGGGTAAGATGATCGAAGAATTCAACAATTATCGCACAAAAATGAACGAGCGAATCATGGAAAGTGCCAATACCAATATAAAACGCTTTATCGCACTCGACACAAGCACGTATGCGGAAGGAGCATTGAATGTAAAAACCAAGGAAATGCTCGGACTGGTTGCATCGATGGTTTTACGTTGTGATGATTGTATCAAATATCATCTGGGAAAATGTTTTGAAGAGGGCATAAGCAATGAAGAGATGAACGAGATCTTTATGATTGCAAACCTTGTTGGCGGATCTATTGTTATTCCTCATTACAGAAGAGCCCTTGAATACTGGGAAGAACTAAATCATTAATTCAATTTATCAGGCGGATACAGAACAGCAGATCTTTGAATTCCGGGTAGATTTACCTAGATTTCAATCGCTTTAAATTTTAGATAAATAACCATTTAACCTTGGATCCAAATCAAAACCTAATCAGATGCGCATGGTGCGGCACCGACCCCTTATATGTCAGCTATCATGACGAGGAATGGGGTAAACCCGTTTATGATGATCAAACGCTGTTTGAATTCTTAGTTTTGGAAAGTGCTCAGGCCGGACTTAGCTGGATCACCGTTTTACGAAAACGCGAAAATTACCGTAAGGCTTTTGCCAATTTTGAGGCCTCAAAAGTTGCCGCTTTCAGCGAGGAGGATATCGAAAGGCTATTACAGGATGAAGGTATCATAAGAAATCGGCTGAAAATTAATGCGGCAGTAACCAATGCCAGGTTATTTCTGGAAATTCAAAAGGAATTCGGGTCATTCTCCGATTATATCTGGGGATTTTTGCCTGGTAAAAAACCGGTAATTAATACCTGGACCGACCATAAAAATACCCCTGCCAGAACCGAACTTTCAGATCGTATAAGTGCTGACATGAAAAAAAGGGGCTTTAAATTCTTCGGAACTACGATCTGTTATGCCCATATGCAGGCAACAGGTATGATAAACGATCATATTGAAGGCTGCATTGCCAGATAACGGAATACACGGGAAATTCCCGGAAATTACGATCAGAAAATTAATTAACTGATGAAGAAACTATTTCTTTTAGATGCATTTGCATTGATATACCGGGCTCATTTCGCATTGAGCAAAAATCCAAGATTCACTTCCGGAGGATTGAACACATCGGCGATCATGGGTTTCACCAATACGCTGCTGGAAGTTCTCAGGAAAGAAAAACCGAGCCATATGGCAGTTGTATTTGATACATCGGCTCCTACTGAAAGGCATATTGATTTTACTGCTTATAAGGCACATCGGCAAGCAATGCCCGAAGATCTTTCTGCTGCCATACCTTATATCATACGCTTAATTGAAGGTTTTAATATCCCGGTTATTTTTTCTGACGGCTTTGAGGCCGATGACCTGATCGGAACACTGGCTAAAAAAGCTGAACTGGACGGATTTACAGTTTACTGTATGACACCCGATAAAGATTTTGGACAGCTTGTTTCGGAAAATATCTTTATTTACAAACCTGCCAGAATGGGGAATGGTATGGAAATACTGGGCGTTAAAGAGATCCTTGAGAAATGGGAAATTGAACGTGTTGAACAGGTTATTGACATTCTGGGCTTATGGGGTGATGCGGTAGATAACATCCCGGGTATTCCCGGAATTGGCGAAAAAACAGCCAAACAACTCATAAAACAATATGGATCGGTAGAGAATATTATTAATAACAGCCATGAGCTGAAAGGCAAACTCCGCGAAAACATTGAAAATTTTGCTGAACAGGGCCTGATCTCAAAAAAACTGGCTACGATCATGCTTAATGCCCCGGTTGACTTAGATGTGGATTCATTGCATGTGGATGAACCCAATCGTGAATTACTGGAACCTCTATTCGCAGAACTGGAATTCCGAACGCTTGGACGCAGGGTCTTTGGGGACGAATTCAGCATTGCCGATGTAAAATCAAATACTTCCGGTGGACAAATGGACCTTTTCGGGAACCAGGAAGTTCAAAACGGTTCGGGGGCGGATCAAGGAACAGAAACAATAAGGGCAGACAAACCCGCTGGTTTTAAAAATATCAACAATACCGTTCATAATTATCAACTGGCAGACAGTGCTGAAAAAAGGAAAGCTCTGATCAGCCTGCTGGCAGCACAAAAATCCTTTTGCTTTGATTCGGAAACCACCGGTCTGGATGCAAATGACTGCGAACTTGTTGGCTTATCCTTTAGCATAAGCCCTGCTGAGGCATGGTATGTGCCATTTTCTGCAGACCAGGCTGATTGTCAGGCCACTATAAATGAATTTAAAGTCCTCTTTGAGAACCCATTGATCGCCAAGACCGGGCAAAACATCAAATATGATATCCTCGTTTTAAACTGGTATGGTATCCATGTTCAGGGCGAATTGTTTGACACAATGCTTGCCCATTACCTCATAGACCCGGATTCGCGTCATAATATGGACCTGCTCGCTGAAAATTATCTGAACTATAGCCCGGTAAGTATCACCGATCTGATTGGCCCGAAGGGTAAAAATCAGGGAAACATGAGGGATATTGAAGTTGAAAAGATCAAGGAATATGCGGCCGAAGATGCCGATATCACCCTTCAGCTGAAAAACGCTTTCGAACCCATCCTGAAGTCGGTCAATGCCTGGAAACTGGCTCAGGAAATTGAAAACCCCCTGATCTATGTTCTGGCAGACATAGAACGTGAAGGTGTCAGGATAGATCAGGCCGCCCTGGTTGAGTTTTCCAAAACACTTGAAACAGATATCAGGCAATTTGAAAAAACCATTTATGAAAAGGCTGGACTAAGGTTCAATATAGCGTCCCCAAAACAATTGGGAGAGGTCCTTTTCGATAAACTGAAACTGGATCCACAGGCGAAAAAAACAAAAACCGGCCAGTACCAGACCGGAGAAGATGTGCTTACACGGCTGGCGAACAAAAGTGATATTGTTGCTGATATTCTCGATTTCAGGCAGCTTCAAAAACTAAAATCCACGTATGTGGATGCCTTGCCGCAGATGATCAACAGAAAAACGGGTCGTATTCATACTTCTTATAATCAGGCAGTTGCATCCACCGGACGATTGAGCTCCAATAATCCCAATCTTCAGAACATTCCTATCCGAACTGAACGGGGCCGGGAGGTCCGTAAGGCATTTATCCCGAGGGATAATGATCATATCATTCTCTCAGCCGATTATTCACAGATCGAATTGAGGATCATTGCCGAGATCAGTAAAGATGAAAATATGCTGGATGCCTTTTTTAAGGGACTCGATATTCATACCGCAACCGCTGCCAGAGTTTATAATATTTCTTTGGAAGAAGTGAATTCTACACAGCGAAGAAATGCAAAAGCTGTAAACTTTGGAATTATTTACGGTCAGTCGGCATTCGGCCTGTCACAAAACCTGGGTATCCCAAGAAAAGAGGCAGCAGAGATCATTGAAAACTATTTTAATACCTACCCGAACATTAAAAAGTACATGAATGATACCATGCAGTTTGCACGTGAGAACGGGTATGTGGAAACTATTATGGGAAGGCGCCGCTACCTGCGGGATATTAATTCGGCCAATCAGACCGTCCGCGGTTTTGCAGAACGAAATGCTATAAACGCACCCATCCAGGGCTCTGCAGCAGATATGATCAAGATCGCCATGATCAGGATTCATAAAGAAATTAAGGATCAGAAACTGAATTCAAAAATGACCATGCAGGTACATGATGAACTGGTGTTTGACGTAATCCGGACAGAAAGCGGGGCCATGAAAAAGATCATTTCAGAGGGGATGAAAAATGCCATTAAAATGGAGGTTCCAATTCTGGTAGAGATAGGGGAAGGAAATAACTGGCTGGAAGCGCATTGAGGTAGATTTACAATCTTTTTTATTGTATCAAATCTGAATACAATAATAAGATCCTTTTTATTGAAATTTTTCCCGCTCTTGCCTCGGGGACGCACCTACTTTTTCCTGTAGCTGAAAAAGTAGGTGCCGTACTTACGGCATTGCAAATCCTCCATTTATCCTTTATGCGCAATCCAAGACGTGGGAATACAAGTGCATTATGATTGGGTCTGCAACACTTCGGCGGATTGCTTAAGACAGTGAGAAATGAAAGGAAAACAAAGGATAAATGGGTCTTTACTGCCAAATCTCCTGAGGCCGGCCCTGCAAACGACGAATAACCAGTAATATATGTAAGGAACTTTTTCAAAGCACTGTCCTAAATAAACATTCATACTTCATTGCACATACCGAAGTACGAAGTCAAGACCAAGTGCCGGAATTAGCTTAAACGAATAAACCCTTTTTATTCAGTTTTGTAGTTTACATTTCTTAAATTCATTTTTCAATTTACCGTCAAATTTATTTATGAATGTAATGCATCTCAGCGCGGAGTGCTATCCTGTTGCCAAAGTCGGTGGACTTGGTGATGTAGTTGGGGCGCTTCCGAAATACCTCTGCCAGGCAGGCCTGAATGCCTCAGTGGTCATGCCTTATTACGATCGTAAATTCGTTCAGGAAAACACATTTGATCTGGTATTTAAATCTACCGGAATTTTAGGCCAAAAGGCCTTTAAGTACAGTATCCTGAAAGAAAGCAGCGGCTCGCTCGGCTTTGATCTGTTTCTCATCTATATTCCTGGAATACTCGATCGTAAGGAGATCTACTGTTATCCGGATGAAATAGAACAATTCATCAGTTTCCAGCTGTCATTCCTGGACTGGATCAGTAAATCCGACAAAAAACCTGATATCATCCATTGCCATGACCATCATTCGGGCCTGATTCCCTTTTTGGTATCGCATTCCCTTTCCTATAAAAATCTGGCATCAATACCAACGGTCTGTACCATTCATAACGGGCAATACCAGGGATGGTTCGGCTGGAATAAGGTGGGCTATTTGCCAGGAATAGACCTCAGCAAGGCAGGTCTGTTAGACTGGGGAAACTGCATTAACTCGCTTGCTGCTTCCGTAAAATGCTGCTGGAAATTCACAACGGTTTCACCAAGCTATCTGAAGGAATTATCAATAAATTCAAATGGCCTTGAAAAGCTTTTCCAGATGGAGAAGGATAAAGGAACAGGGATCATCAATGGAATAGATACCCAGGTCTGGGATCCTGCAAACGATCCCATGATCTACAAAAATTATTCTGCTGGTACCGCAGATCCGGGGAAGAAAGAGAATAAAAAACAATTGTGCAAAGAGTTTGGGCTCAGTCCCGCCAGGCCGCTGTTTGTTTTTATCGGCCGTCTGGTAGGCGAAAAAGGAGCCGATCTTTTACCGGGGGCTATTGATTCCTGTCTGGAGACCTATAAGGGAAAGCTGAATTTCCTTATATTAGGTTCAGGCGATCCTGTAACCGAACGTCTATTGAAAGAACTTAGGGCGAAATATAAAAAAGACTATCATGTTTTTATAGGTTATGACGAAGTGCTTGCACATCGAATTTATGCCGGTGCAGATTTCCTGATCATGCCTTCCAGAGTAGAGCCCTGCGGGCTGAACCAGCTTTATGCTATACGATACGGTACCATACCGGTGGTGCATCATACCGGAGGATTAAAAGACACGGTAATCGACCTGAGTAAAAAAGAAGGTTATGGCTTAAGTTTTGATGAGTTAACACCTGCCGGTTTGACCCGGGTCATAGGGAGGGCCCTGAAAGTGTATAGCGATACAGACGGGATGAGCAGGATAAGAAAAAAAATGATGGCCCTTGATTTTTCCTGGGACAGGTCTGCAAAGGAATATATTGATTTATATAAAAGCTTAATTACTACCAAACATGAATTCTAAAGTAATATCTGTGGTGCTTGGAGGCGGACAAGGTTCGCGTCTGTATCCTTTAACTGATACACGTTCCAAACCAGCAGTTCCTATTGCAGGGAAATACCGTTTGGTGGATATACCTATATCAAACTGCCTTAACTCAGGAATTGAAAGGATCTTTGTTTTAACACAATTTAATTCCGCATCCTTAAACAAGCATATTAAAAATACCTATCATTTCAGTTTTTTCAGTGATGCTTTTGTGGATATACTGGCAGCCGAACAAACCCCGGGCAATAGCACCTGGTTCCAGGGCACTGCAGATGCAGTACGGCAATGTCTTTATCATCTGGTACAACATGAGTGCGAATATGTGCTCATCCTATCCGGAGACCAGTTGTATCAGATGGATTTTGAGAGGATGATCAAAAATCATGAAGAAAGCGGGGCTGAGATCAGCATAGCTACCATACCTGTAACCGCAAAAGATGCGAGTGATTTTGGGATCTTAAAGGCTGATGACAATAACCAGATCACTTCCTTCATTGAAAAACCTAAGAAGGAATTATTGCCTGAATGGAAATCAGATGTAGGGGATGAAATGCGGTCATACGGTAAGGAATACCTGGCCTCAATGGGTATTTATCTATTCAATAAGAAATTACTCTTTGAACTATTAGAAAATAACACCAGAACTGATTTTGGAAAGGAAATTATTCCCCAGTCTCTGATCGATCATAAAGTGCACAGCTATCAGTTTGAGGGCTATTGGACCGATATTGGAAATATTCATTCCTTTTTTGATGCTAATATTGGTTTAACCGATGATATCCCCGAATTTAACCTGTTCGATAAGAAACCCATTTACACCAGGGCAAGAATGCTGCCCCCTTCAAAAATATCCGGTACAACTTTAGAAAAAACGATCATATCCGACGGCTGTATAATAAACGCCAGCAGGATAGAACGATCAGTTATCGGGATCAGAACCCGTATCGGAACCGGCACCACCATTGTAAACAGCTATGTGATGGGTGGCGACCGTTATCAGACACTCAATGAACTGAAAGAGGCCGCTGAATCAAAGAATCCGATCATGGGAATAGGTGAACGATGCTATATCAAAAATGCCATCATAGATAAGAACTGCTTTATTGGCAATGATGTCCGCATTCATGGGGGACCACAGCTTAATGACGGTGACTTTAAAACACATACCATCAAAGACGGAATTGTAGTTGTAAAAAAATTAGCTGTTATACCTAACGGAACGGTGATCTGAGCCCGGGGCAACCCTTCAGCATACCTTTTTGAGGCTTATTTATTTCCGAATAAATTACCCAAACAGAGATATTATCTAAACATTTTTTAATCTCTCATGATTTTTGCTGCGTTTAACTAATTTATCGAAGCCGATTAATATTTTATTCTGAACAACTCAGATCAGATGGTACTTCTTATAATCTCGGGTGATAAAGGTTTAGAAATAAAACCACTGACAGTTGAAAATGCCTGTGAACGGATCATATCCTTTTCATCTACAGATGATGAAACAATAAACACCCGGACATCCTTGTTCAGCTCCATTTGGAAACTTTCAAATGCTTCCAGAAAATCCCAGCCATCAACCACCGGCATATTCAGGTCGAGAAGTATGACATCCGGAAGAGTATCCTCATTATTTGAATTATCCTTTAGAAAGTCAAGCGCTTTTTCCGCTTCAGTGTAACCGATGAACTCATCATAAATATCATGCTTTGAGATCATGATCTGCGCAATACGCTGATGGATAGGGTCATCATCAATTATAAACACTCTGCTTGGCTTCTCCATTTTGCGTAAAGTAACTATTATGTTAAGCAATTTAAATCTTTTGTAAAATAATCAGACAATCCGGAATTTTACGATCCTGTTAAATTCCCGAAAAATAAATTAAGTTTTTCAATCTTCATCATCTGAAACTGTGCTCTGCCCATTGCCATAATAGGCACTTCGCCTGACCACCGGCATTCCCACAATATCATACAGTCCATCCAGTTTTAAAAGGCTTCCATTGGTAAGATTGCTCAATAAAATGACTGTGATGTCCTTATTTAACTGCCTCAGATAAATATGTCTAAAACCATGCCACCATCCGGTATGATAAACCACTTTATTTTTACCCTTCTGAAATGTTCTCCAGCCATAACCATAGTTAAAATGTCCTCTTTGCATCTCATTATGAGGTGCATAGACCGAATCCATGGTCGCTGCTTTTAATAATCTGCCTTTACGCATAGCCCTGTCGAACAGATACAGGTCCTCTATGGTGCTATAGATCCCCTTGTCACCTACCGGGCCATCCAGAAAATTCTGGGCAACAGAGCGGCGCCAGGTC
This sequence comes from Pedobacter sp., assembly GCA_036677005.1. GTDB lineage: Bacteria > Bacteroidota > Bacteroidia > Sphingobacteriales > Sphingobacteriaceae > Daejeonella. The sequence goes on along the minus strand of JAKFBV010000015.1, from coordinate 116,650 downwards.
CTGTCATGCCCAACCACATCTACAGGAATTTTATCATACTCAGCCTTGGAATAAACAGCGGTATGTTTCATTCCAAGCGGTTTAAAAATATTCTCATACATAAATGCCGAAAATTTTTGTCCGCTTACCTTTTCTATGATTGCACCCAGAACCATATAGTTTGAATTATTATAATGAAATTTTCTGTCAGGCTTCATGTACGGAGCGGGTTTATGCTCGGCAATCAGCTTCATCACATCCTGATTGGTAATACCCGGACGTTCATCTTTCTTTTGTGCTTTCCATAGATCATCTACAAAATAAACATAGTTCATCATACCCGACCTGTGGCTCAGGAGCAGTTTAACGGTAATATCTTCGTAGGGGAAATCAGGATAAAAATCCTTTACATTCTGGTCAAGCCTGATCTTGCCATCTTCAACAAGCATCATGATCGCAGTGGATGTAAAGGTCTTTGAAACAGAAGCTAACTCAAAAACTGAGCTAATTTTAAGGCTGTCGCGATGAAGATGGTCAGCCCATCCGATCGCCTTTTCATAAATGATCTTCCCATTTTTGGCAACCAGCACATTTCCATTAAAACCTGATCTGCGGTGCAGGTTCACGACAAAGTCATCGATCCTTTTATCCGCCTTCTGCGGATTATAGATTAATGCAATACTATCTAACTGCTCATCACTGAGCATTCGTTCCTTTCTTTTTTCTGTGGGAGTTGGATTCGAGCTGCAACCCAGTATTAAAATAAGCAGTGCAAACAGAATCAGGGAGTTACGTAAATTATAGATCATTGAGATTGTTAGCGTTTATAATTAAATGCCGGAAATTAGAAAATATTATAATCAGGCCAATAAAAGAGTTATACACAAACCTGATTTTCTGATTTTAAATTTCGAACCCAGCATTATGAATTATTGCCAGCAACACTAGGTAAAAAAATCTAAATTTGCAGCGAAACAATAAATCCTATTCCAATGACTTACAGAGTAGAACACGATACCATGGGCGAAGTCAAAGTGCCCGCTGATAAATACTGGGGTGCACAAACCGAGCGTTCGCGAAATAATTTTAAGATCGGGCCTGAAGCCTCTATGCCGAAGGAGATCATTGAAGCTTTTGCTTACCTGAAAAAAGCTGCTGCATATACGAATACCGACAGCGGTATTTTATCTGCAGAAAAACGTGACCTGATCGCGAAGGTTTGTGATGAGATCCTGGAAGGCAAACTCGCTTCAGAATTTCCGCTGGTGATCTGGCAAACAGGATCCGGTACCCAGTCGAACATGAATATGAACGAGGTTATTGCTAATCGCTCCCATGTTCTGCAGGGAAATCAGCTTGGAGAAGGTACAACATTTGTACATCCCAATGATGATGTGAACAAGTCGCAGTCTTCTAACGATACCTTCCCAACGGCCATGCATATTGCCGCTTATAAAATGGTTTCTGAACGTACCATACCGGGTGTTGAAAAACTCCGGGATGCCCTTCAGCAAAAGGTCGAAAAATTTAAGGATGTGGTCAAGATTGGGCGCACCCACCTGATGGACGCCACCCCTTTAACTTTGGGCCAGGAATTTTCGGGCTATGTTTCCCAGCTCAACCATGGCCTGAAAGCGCTCCGCAATACCCTTGACCATTTATCTGAACTGGCCTTAGGCGGAACTGCTGTAGGTACAGGAATCAATACCCCGAAGGGTTATGATGTGAAAGTTGCCGCTTACATTGCCAAATTTACCGGCCTGCCGTTCATTACCGCTGAAAATAAGTTTGAGGCCCTGGCCGCTCATGATGCGATCGTGGAAACCCATGGAGCATTAAAACAACTGGCGGTTTCCCTGATGAAAATTGCTAACGACATCCGCCTTCTGGCTTCCGGACCACGTTCAGGTATCGGCGAGATCCATATTCCTGATAATGAACCAGGCTCTTCTATCATGCCGGGGAAAGTTAACCCTACACAAAATGAAGCGGTAACAATGGTTGCGGCACAGGTGATGGGCAATGACGTCACTATCAGTATCGGAGGCTCGAACGGGCATTATGAACTAAACGTCTTCAAACCTGTAATGGCTTCCAATTTTCTGCAGTCGGCACGCTTGATCGGCGATGCCTGTACCTCATTCACGGATAATTGTGTATCGGGTATAGAACCGAATTATGAGGGGATCAAAAAACATCTTGATAATTCCCTGATGCTGGTTACTGCACTTAATCCTCATATTGGTTATGAAAATGCCGCTAAAATCGCTAAAAAGGCACTGAAAGAAAATAAATCGCTTCGGGAAGCTGCTCTTGCTCTGGGTTTATTGACCAACGAGCAATTTGACCAATGGGTTCGTCCCGAAGATATGATCGGCGGATTAAAATAATTCCATTATACCTTTCCTGAAAATTTGAAGGAAAGGTATTTAACCCTAAAAAATGGCAAGATACGCCTCTTTATTTTTCATTGTCCTGTGTGTTCTTGCTTTCAGTTCCTGCAAATTCAATCCAAATTTGCAGGGTAAGGGAACAGATAGCCTGCAGGGTGTCTGGGAAGAAGACCGCGTTGCTTTTCAAAATGAAAGACTGCAGTATTCCAGGCATCTGTTTCGGTTTACCTGCGACTCGGTTTATGTAACCATTCAAACATTTGCCAAAGTAAATACCTACCCCGACTCCTGCTTTAATAATGGAAGATGGACAGAATACGCCAAAGGGACCTATCAAACCATACAGGATACCTTAATTCTGACCGCGACCTTTACCAAATCCAATTTTAAACAGAAGATCTCGGGATGTTACCGTACCGGACAATATCTTCCGGCCTTTGTGATCCGGAAAGTCACAGCCGATAGTTTAAATTTAGAAAGCTTAAATCTGCATCAGCAGTTAAAATTATCGTTAAAAGAAAGGACGGAATGCGTTCAAAAACCCTTAAACTAAATTTTTTATGAAAACCCGGCTCTTAAAAAAATTATTCCTCTTTGGAGTGCTTTTGTATATCCCCTTTCAAAGCATGGCCTGGGGTATGCTCGGCCATAGAGTGGTCGGGCAGATCGCAGAAAGCTATCTGAATAAGAAAGCGAGCCGCGAAATAAAAAAGATCCTTGGCCATGAATCGCTGGCGATGGCCAGTAACTGGGCCGACTTTATTAAATCGGAGCCGAACTATAATTACCTGAACAACTGGCATTATATAAACCTTCCTGCCGGATTAAATACCGAACAACTTGACTATGCATTGCAGCGTGATACCGTGACAGATGCCTATAGCCGTATTCTTTTTCTGAGTTCCGAATTAAAGAAACAGGAGCTTGATCAGGATAAAAAAGTCATGTACCTGCGGCTAATAATACATCTTACAGGCGACCTGCATCAGCCCATGCATACCGGCCGTTTTGAAGATCTGGGCGGCAATAAAATTCAGTTAACATGGTTTGGCCAAAACACGAATCTGCACCGCGTGTGGGACAGCGATCTGATCGAATCCCAGGATCTGAGTTATACCGAATATTCCCGTTCAATAAATTTTATCAGTAAATATCAGCTGCATTCCCTTCAGTCGGAAGGCGCTGCACAATGGGTTTCAGATTCATATAAGATCAGTGAAAAACTGTATGCCAATGTGAAAGCGGGGGATAAACTCAGCTACCGCTATATCTACGATAATATCGAAATCGCAAACCAGCAATTATTAAAAGGCGGGATCCATCTTGCCGCCTTGTTAAACAGCATTTTTTCAAATTAGCCCCTGGCCTCTATGAAAATATTGATGGTCTGTTTAGGAAATATCTGCCGCTCCCCGCTGGCCCATGGTATTTTGGAACATCTTGCCCGTGAAAAAGGATTGGATTGGGAAATAGATTCTGCCGGAACAGGTAACTGGCATGTCGGGCAGCAGCCCGATAAACGTTCTATCGCCGTAGCGAAAAAATATGGTGTGGACATTTCTGGCCAATGCTGCCGGCAATTTGATATCAGTGATTTTGAAAAATATGACCAAATTCTGGTGATGGATTACAGCAACCTGAATGATGTGAAAGCGCTTGCTCCGGGGGAAGCGGATCATCAGAAGGTAGCTTTGTTCCTGAAAGACGGGATAGTTCCTGATCCCTATTATGACGATAATGAATTTGATCCGGTCTATCGCATGGTTGAAAAACGATGCAGGGAGATCCTGGAGGAATTTGCTTCTACCCTTTAACCTGACAGGTCTTTTTGTACCTTTATCACATGGCAATCATTAAACCATCGATCCCGAAAGGAACCCGCGATTTCTCAGCTTCAGAAATGGTGAAGCGTAATTACATCTTTGATACGATCAGTTCGGTTTTCAAAAAGTATGGTTACCAGGAGATCCAGACCCCAACCATGGAGAACCTTTCGACCTTAACCGGGAAATATGGGGATGAAGGGGATAAGCTGATCTTTAAGGTTTTGAATTCAGGAGATTTTTTATCTGATGTTCCTTCCGGAAAGCTCGAAACACGCAACTCACAACTCATAACCTCTGATATCAGCGAAAAAGCCCTTCGCTACGACCTGACCGTTCCTTTTGCCCGCTACGTGGTGATGCACCGGAACGATATCTCATTTCCTTTTAAACGATTCCAGATCCAGCCGGTTTGGCGTGCCGACCGTCCCCAAAAGGGAAGATACCGCGAATTCTATCAGTGCGATGCCGACGTGGTTGGCTCCGGCAGCCTGATCAATGAGGCTGAATTTGTTCTGATCTACCAGGAAGCCCTGAGCAAACTTGGGCTGAAGGACTTTACTATCAAGATCAATAACCGTAAAATATTATCCGGAATTGCAGAGATCATCGGAAAACCGGAACTGATCGTGGATATGACTGTCGCTATTGATAAACTCGACAAGATCGGGTTTGAAGGAGTTACCAAAGAACTGATAGAGAGGGGTTTCAGTACCGCTGATATTGAAAAACTAAAACCGATCATTCAGCTTACAGGTTCAAATGAAGAAAAACTGAACCGATTGCGTGCAGTTTTATCTTCTTCACAAATCGGACTTAAGGGAATCGAAGAAATAGAAACCATATTCAACTATGTTAATCACCTCATACCTCATACCTCATACCTCATACCTTTAGAATTAGACATCACCCTAGCCCGTGGCCTGAACTATTATACCGGGGCGATCTTTGAAGTCAAAACGAACGAGGTCGCTATGGGCAGTATCGGCGGCGGCGGGCGATATGATGACCTGACGGGGATGTTTGGCTTAAGCGATCTGACAGGGGTAGGTATTTCCTTTGGAGCCGACCGCATCTATGATGTGCTGGAAGAACTCAAACTCTTTCCTGAAAGCGCCTCAGAAAGCACCCGGGTCCTGATCAGTAATTTTGATCAGCAGGCTGAAAGGTATGCACTGCCGCTGCTTCAGAAATTAAGAAATGCGGGAATAAGCGCCGAAATTTATCCTTCATCAGTTAAACTGAAGAAACAAATGAATTATGCTGATGACAAGAATATTCCCTGGGTGATACTGATCGGCAGCGAGGAAATGGAAACAGGCCTGCTCAGCCTTAAAAACATGAAAAGCGGAGAGCAGCAGAAGCTTCCTGCTGAACAGATCATTGCTACTTTATCATTTTGAGAATAATACTTATTCCCAATCAATTTCTCTTATCCGTCACGCTATTGTTTTATCGAAAGTTACAGGTTATTGAAACAGATCCCTCTATTTAATATTTTCGGTCAGGGCTTTCAAAAACTCATCAGGTATCTCCAAATGAGGGATGTGTCCCGAATTACTGAACTCTATCAGGCGGGAACCCGGGATCTTAGAAGCTGTTTGCTTTCCTAACTGATCATAAAGTCCGAATTTTTTCTGATCCTCTGCACTGAGCCTTGCTTTGCCGACAATTGTTTTATCCTGTGTACCAATTAAAAGCAGAACCGGCACCTTCAGAAAGGGAAATTCATACACAACCGGCTGCTCATAGATCATTTGGGAGGTTAAAGCGGACACTTTTGCATATCGGGGAAACTCAGAACTTCCGCTAACCCCTGAGGCTATACGAACCAGCTCATCATATTCGGGCTTCCATTTAACAAAATAGGAAGTCTGATAATATCTTTTTATACTTTCAGGGCTGGCCTTTAGTTCCATCCGGTACATGGCCTCCGTACTTGCATAAGGTACAAATGTACGGTAATCTTCAAGGCCAATTGGATTTTCGAGGATCAGCTGGCTGGTTCTTTCGGGGTAAAGCAGCGCAAAACGGCTGGCTAGCATCCCGCCCATAGAATGCCCCATAAGTACGGCTTGCTGAATACCCAATGTATCCATTAACTGCCTGTTAAAGCCGGCAAGCCTATGAAAACTATAGTTGATAAAAGGTTTTGACGATTTTCCAAAACCGATCTGATCCGGAACCAGAACTCTGTAGCCTTTGGCACTAAGAGCTTCAATAACATTGGTCCAGTAATAGCCCCCAAAATTCTTACCATGAAAGAGCATGAGGGTTTTGCCGTTTGAATGAGCCGGCTTGATATCCATATAGGTCATGCGGAGATCCTGGCCCTCCGCATTCAGGGAAATGAAATTTACCTGATAGGGGTAATCGACATTTTCAAGAGTGACCGATAAAGGCTGCCTTTGCTGGGCATGGGCAATCGTTGGAAATAATAAAAGCAGGAAAATACATAATCTTCTCATAGTCAATAATTTACAAACTTTTTGGCATGATCGCGTTTTTTAATTATCATATCCGATAAACCATTTACACATTCTTTGCGTATTGGCTTAAAATCGATTCATTTCGAAATTTAAACAATTTAAAAACTATTAATAAAACAATTATGGAACGTAAAGATTTTCTTGCTGCATTAGGTTTAAGTGCAGGCGCATTGGTAATCACCTCCTGTATGGGGGCATGTGGTAAAAGTGATACAGGTACGCCAACCCCTACTCCCACTCCTACCCCTACTCCGGGTACAAAGGTCGATTTTACTCTGGATGTTAGCACAAATTCTGAGATCAATACAAAGGGCTGGACTATCATGAATAGTATCATTATAGCAAAAAATGGATCTGCCTATATTGCTCTTTCCGGGGTGTGTACCCATCAGGGGAATCCAATGACCTATAATTCCACTGCAAATAATTTTCCGTGTTCTTTTACAGGTGCCGGGCACGGATCAGTTTTCGATGCCAATGGAGCTAAAGTTCAGGGCCCTGCAACTTCCAATTTGAAAAAATACAGTACCACATTAAGCGGCAATTCACTGAGGGTATTTGAAGCCTGATCTTAAGATCACCAGAATATGAGAAAGATATACCTGCTGCTGTATTTCCTGTTTCCCTTATCTGCCATTGCTCAGGAAGACCTGATGAAGCTGGTTGCGGATAGCAATGAAGTTTTTATAAAGACCGCCACATTCAAAGCAAGCCGCATCATCAACGGTCATTCTGTAGAAACAGTCGGGAAAAATAACCTGGATTTTATGATATCTCATCGTTTTGACCGTTTAAACCGCGGTTTCGATGATTTTTTTGGCCTGGATGCAGCAACAAACCGGCTGGGACTTGAATATGGCATCAATGACAGGCTGATGCTTGGTTTGGGCAGAAGCTCCTTTCAGAAAATGTATGATCTCTTTGCCAAGTATAAATTAATCCGCCAGAGTGCCGGCGCGGTAAATACCCCCCTGTCTGTCACCCTGTTTACAGGATATGGCCTGCGGACTATAAAAACCACACCTGCGCTTTCTGGTTCTGAGCGGAGCAGTTATACTGCCCAGATCCTGCTGGCAAGGAAGTTTAGCGAGGAATTTTCCCTGCAGCTATCCCCCACGCTGATCCACAGGAACAATCCGGATATATTAACGGATACACGGACCGTTTTCGCTACAGGAATAGGGGGAAGAATGAAACTGACCAAAAGAACTTCGCTGAACGGAGAATATAATTACGTCTTTCCAAACCAGATCGATGATACTTATACCAATAACCTTTCTTTCAGTTTTGATCTGGAGACCGGGGGACATGTTTTTCAATTGCTCTTTACTAACTCCTTCGGCATGACCGAAAGGCAGTTCATCACAGAGACAACAGGAAAATGGGGCAATGGAGATATCCACTTTGGGTTTAATATTTCGAGAACTTTTTCTTTTGGAAAAAAAAATAAACCAAACCCATGAAAAGCCTGCTTCCTTTACTGAGTTTTTTATTGATGTTCCAGGCTGCATCCTCTCAAAGTACCCTCTTCAGTATAAAGAACAGCGAGTTCAGCTTTTTTTCTAAAGCGCCTCTTGAAGATATCGAGGCTAAAAATACAAAAGCCAGTTCGATCATCAATACGGCAAACAGGGAACTGGTTGTCCGGATTCCGATAGCGCAATTTCAGTTCAATAACAGATTAATGCAGCAGCATTTTAATGAAAATTACCTTGAAAGTGAGAAATATCCCTACGCTACCTTTAAAGGAAAGATCAACGAAATGATCGATTTAAGTAAAACAGGAGTCTATACGGTCAGTGCCAGCGGAATATTGAATATCCATGGAATCAATCAGGAAAGAAATCTGAGCGGGAGGCTCACTGTAGGGAATAATACCTTAAGCCTTGAAACCCATTTTGAGGTGATGCTTGCAGATCATAAGATTGACATCCCCAAACTGGTCTTTAGCAAGATCGCCGAAAGGATAGAGGTCAGTGCCCGCATTAATTATGCACCTTACCTAAAATAAATTCCCTTAATCTGCCTCAAATTATTCATTTTTGGGAATTATACTAACCAGGTATGACTTCCTATCCCATAGGTTCCAAACGATTAACATTATCCGGTCTTCAGCATATTATTGCCGAAGGCCTGCATTTATCCCTGACAAGCGGGGCCGAAGAGTCTATAATAAAATGCCGTACTTATCTCAATCAAAAGATTGCTGAAAGTGATGAAGCTATTTATGGGATAAATACCGGCTTTGGTTATCTGCAGAATGTGGTCATTCCCGATGATCAGCTGACCCTGCTGCAACATAACCTGCTTCTTTCTCATGCCTGCGGAACTGGTGAGCTTGTCCCGAAGGAGATCATTAAATTAATGATCCTGTTAAAGATCCAGTCGCTGGCTTATGGAAATTCCGGCATCAGTTTGCAGGTAGTTGAGCGGCTTATCCGGATGTTCAACCATACTGTTCTGCCGGTAATTTATACCCAGGGCTCATTGGGAGCATCCGGCGATCTGGCCCCTTTGGCACATTTAGCCCTTCCGCTTATTGGCAAAGGGGATGTATGGCTGGGGGATAAAATAGTAAGTTCTTCAGACTGGCTTGAAAACGCAGGACTAAAGGCCCTGCAATTGCAATCCAAGGAGGGCCTTGCCCTGATCAACGGGACCCAGTTCATGGCAGCTTATGGGGTTTATATCCTGTTAAACAGCAGAAGGCTTTCGCGATGGGCAGATACCATAGGGGCCATGTCAGCCGATGTTTTTGATTGCAGAATAGATCCGTTCAAACCCTTAAGTCATCGCATCAGGCCTCATAAATACCAGGTTGAAACAGCCGAAAAAATATTCAGCCTGCTTCAGGGAAGTGAACTGGTCAGACAGGAAAAGAAACAGGTGCAGGACCCCTATTCATTCAGATGTATTCCTCAGGTTCATGGAGCATGCAAGGAAACCATTGAGCATGCCGCCTCCGTATTTGATATCGAGATCAATTCAGTAACCGATAATCCGAATATATTTCCTGATGAGAACGAGATCATATCAGCCGGGAACTTTCATGGACAGCCTCTGGCATTTGCCTTCGATTTTACAGGCATCGCTCTGGCCGAGCTGGGTTCCATATCCGAAAGGCGTACATTCCAGTTAATTTCAGGGCAGAGGGAACTGCCTAATTTCCTGGTAAAAAATGCAGGATTGAACTCCGGACTGATGATCCCGCAATACACGGCCGCATCGATCGTAAGTGAAAATAAACAATTGGCCACACCAGCTTCGGTTGATTCGATCGTATCAAGCAATGGGCAGGAGGATCATGTAAGTATGGGGGCCAATGCCGCAACCAAGTGTTTAAGGATCATGCTGAACCTGGAACGGGTGCTTGCCATAGAACTCCTAACAGCCGCACAGGGACTGGAATTCAGAAGGCCGCTTAAAACATCCCCGGAACTTGAAAAACTGGTTTACGAATATCGGAAAACGATCCCTGCACATGAAAATGACCGCTTTTTATCACCTGAAATAGAACGGACCGTTCAATTTATCAGGTCGTATATTCTTTAAGTCCTTTAATTAAAAAAGATCAATTGTTTAACATCCAGCCTTGTTTTAGGAAAGATAAGTGCCCATCGGCTGGAGATTCCTCCGCGCTTCGGGTTATCGGGTGATTTATATTTCGGCTCTGCTCGTCGGGACGTGGGTTATTTATGGCTGTGCTAAATGCCCCCGGCACTAAATCGATGCTAAGCCCTCTTTACCACGCCAAGCACTTCCCATAACCTAAACTTCATCCCACAAAAAAACCAGGCGAATTTTACCTGGTTCTTTTATTGTGAGGTTCTGTCAGATCATCAATTCCCTTGTAAAGGACGAACGGTAGGAAGCACAATACTGCTCAATCGCTGCCCGCCATGATGTATGGTTTGCTGTGCGATCCGTACTCTTGCGCTGCTACCCAGGGGATCGCCAGTATTCGGGTTCCGGTCAAACTGAGGGAAATTACTGGAGGTAATATCGATACGAATACGATGCCCCGGCAAAAACACATTCGCAGTTCCGGTCAGCTCGATATCATATTCATAGACCTGATTAGGGGTCAGTAATTTGACCTTATCAAGTCCCTCACGGAATCTGGCTCTTAAAATACCCTCTGAAACCGGCATCGCTGTACCATCAGGCTGAACATCAACCAGCTTGATCATCCAGTCTGTATCGGGTCCATCTGTTGCGGCAAATAATTTCATTTTTACCGGCCCGGCAACTGTAAGCGGGGTTTTTAAAAAATCGGAAGTATATACCAATATATCATCCCGGCGTTCAAGCGGCCTCTGATCATAAGGGCCTGCCGCCGTTGGTGTTCCGCAGCAGTTATTCCCGCCCAGGGTCATCACCGGCGATTTAGGATCATAGGTATATTTATCCATGCCGGCTCCTTTTGGCGCATCGAAACTGAGTTTGCCATCGCCGCGGACTGAATTCGCATTCCCATCACTTGTCAGGTACACATTTTTATACTGGGTTCCCGGAACAGGATAATCTTTTTCACTGCGCCATTTATTTATTCCCATATAATACAACTTAACAGGATCTTCAAGGTCTAACCCGTTTTTGATCCCTTTAAGGTGATAGTCAAAGAATTTAAGTTCCCTTTCAAACATTTTCATGTTTGCATCCGGACCGAAATCAACGCCTCCGAATTTCTGGGAGGGACCATGACCCCAGGGTCCAATGATCATTCGCGCCCCGGCACGGGCTGCCGGTGTAGCTCCATGATTCCTCATCCCAACATAACCATTGATCGTACCCATCAGGAAGATATCGAACCAGCCGCCATAAGTATGAGCCGGAACATTCATTTTACTAAAATTCTCTTCATCACTGATGGATTTCCAGTACGCATCATAGCTCTCATGCTCCAGCCAGTCACGGTAATGTTTAACAGCGTAACCTCCGCTCTGAAGATCCCCGTCTTTTAAAGGCAGGTGCATGAGGATATTTTCATATTTCAGTTCCTCTGGTGTGTAGGCTTCTGTGTGCCAGTATTGCGGAAGCATGATCCGGTTAGGCATACGAACCACACCCCAGCCATAGTTAAAGCTTAGGCGGAAAGCTCCGCCCATGGTTAACCAGTTCGCATAAATATTGGTTGAGGCAACACCCGGAAAGGCTGCTACCAGGTGTGGCGGAGTCTCACTCATGGCAGCCCATTGATTGTGGCCCAGGTAACTGCCGCCCTGCATACCTATTTTCCCATTGGAGAAAGGCTGCGCAGCCGCCCATTCAATAACATCATAGCCATCCTTCGCTTCATCACGGAAAGGATCCCAAAGACCTTCACTTTCATAACGGCCCCTTACATCGGCAAAAACAACCACATAACCCTCCTGGGCATACCTGATCTTATCCTGGTGTCCGCCATCGCGCTGTACCCCATAACAGGTACGAACTACAATAGTTGGGTATTTACCTGGTTTTGCAGGCATATAAACGTCTGCATATAATTTGATACCATCACGCATGGTAATGGCCTTATAACGTTCAATTTTAATCTCATTATTGAGCGGATTGCGGAGTAAGTCCGGAATACTGTTCCGAAGATCCGATTCGCTTCCCTTCAGTTCATCCGAACTTTCTGAAATCAGGGCAGCATTCGCATAATTATTGATTCTGTAGTTGGTCCCAAAACTTACAAATTCATTTCTGAAGTCCGATGACCGGGGAGCCTGGCCCTGAACTGAAATTGCCAGGAGGAAAAAAAGGAAAAATAGCGAAGAATTTAATTTTTTCATGTTTAAGAGTTTAAAACCTTAATAAATATGAAAAAATTTATTTAGAATTCCAATGGCTTTATATAACGCTGACAGGGTTTCGAACCCTGTCAGCGTTAGGGTATGATATCCGCGTATCTATTTAAAAACAAATGGTAAATAAAGGCCGACAGATATATTCCTGCCCTGATTATAATATCCTGCAGTCGGATTGGCCTCATCCAGGCGACCCGGTTTAAACCTGCTCAGGTGATCATAATAAGCCTTATCAAACAGGTTATTCGCAGAAATATTCAGCCTTAAAGGCTGTTTTTTGAACATAAAAGTTGTTCCCGCCGCTAAATTCACCAGAGAGTAAGCCCCGGTAGAGCTTTCGAAATAATCCACCCTGTTCTGCCTGAAAACATTATCCAGAGCAACAGAAAAATAGGTCCCTTTCAGGCTGCCCTTAAATTCGGGCTCTAACCGGAGCTCATTTCTTAATACCGCAGCAGGAATAAATGGTAAGGCTTTATCCGTAGCACGGTTTACTCCGCGGGTATAGGAAAAGCTGTTTTCAAAATGGATCACTTCGGCAGGGTGCAGGGTCAGGCTGGCCTCAATTCCGGATAAATTGGCATTATCCTGAACAAAACGATGAACCGGGAAGCTTTCTCCATCCACCAGGATGGTTTCATTATTTATCTGACGGTTGTAAATATAGTTATCAATATAGTTATTGAAGGCTCCCAGGCTTGCACTGATCGCATTGTTATTGAATTCAAAGGCAAAATCGCCGTAGTAGCTATTCTCCGGATTCAGGTTATTATTTCCTATCTCATACCTGAACGTTCCTTCATGAACTCCATCTGAACTAAGTTCAGCAATATTCGGAGAACGAAAAGCCGATCCCAGGTTCATCTTAAAATTAAGATGATCATTAAATTCTTTGGTGAAACCCAAAGCCCCGCTCAGATTGGAAAAGCTATTGCTGAAATTATTGAATTTGGGACTTCCAGCCACCAGCATCTGTTCGCCGGTGATACTGCGGTAATCAAAACGCAGGCCCATGTTAAAGGTGGTACTCTCCCATGATTTTTTTGCATAGGCAAACATGCCCAGCTCATTGGAACTGTAATCCGGGATCAGCATCTCCTCTGCTTTGTTCCTGTTTTCCTGTAATGCGGTGGATAAACCTATTACAGGCTCCCAGCCCTTGTTCTCATTGATATAGTATTTGAAATCCGCGCTATAGGTTTTAAGATCGAAAAACAGGGAGGGTTTAGAACGGTTATCTGCCAGTTCACGACGCTGATTGTCCTGAAAGGCCATGATGGTCCGCAGCCTGCCATTACCCAGCAAAACATGGCTGTTTAATGCGAGCTTATAATGTCTGATGTCCTGAAAAGGCAAAAATAGGGTCCGGCTTTTTAATTGCTTATCGCTTAATACAGAGCCATTTCCATCTTCAAAATCACCATTCGTATTTCTGGCAAAATCGGGTAACCCGATATTATTCCTAAAGCTGGACAGATTCAGGTGGGTATAGCCCCATTTCTTATTAAGTCCAAGCTGTCCGCTGAAATTAGTTTCGTTATATCCCGTATTGGCTATTCTCCCCCCGGGAGCTTTATAGCTGAAGGCATTTTTAACGGATCCCCTGCCGCGCCAGATAAATCCATTCGTATTTCCCTGAAGCATGGCAGAACTACCGCTAAGACCGTTATTTGACTGGTAGCTGCTTAATACTTCACCTCTCAGCTGTCCCTCGGGCGACGGAAGCGGCTCCAGAACATTGATCACACCGCCCAGCGCATCCGAACCGTACAATAAACTGGCGGCACCCCGCAGTACTTCCACACGTTCAGCGCTGTACTGGTCAACTTCCAAACCGTGTTCATCTCCCCACTGCTGCCCTTCCTGTTTCGCGCCATCAACCAGGGTAAGTACCCGGTTAGAGCTCAATCCGCGGATAACCGGTTTAGAAATACCCCCGCCTGTTGTAACCTGCGAAACCCCGGGAACCTTTGCGATCGCATCGACAAGGTTGCCTGAGGGGTGATTGATTAGCTGATCTTTGGTAACTGATGCCACCGCCGTACTGTTCTTCCGGTTATCGGAGCTGAAAGCCGTACCGGTAACAACTACTTCCTTTGCCTCGATCATACTTGGAAACAGGGCAAACTCAAGCGCTGAATTAAGCGAAAAATCAACCGTTTGAATCAACGTTTTATACCCGATATATCGCACCTCAATCAGGAATTTCCCCTTTCCGGGGATGTTATTGAATATAAATTTACCGTCCTGATCAGTAACAGCGGATATCTTCAGGTCGGGAATGGTGACCAGGGCGCCCGGTAAGGTCTCTTTGCTCTGCCCGTCGATCACTCTCCCCTCAAAGGAGATCAGATTAGCAAAGACGCCCAGGGATGAGAATGACAAAAACAGATATAGAATAATAGATTTCATTTCTAAGTTTTGAGAATAAATAAATTGAAAAGATGTATTAGCGTGAACACGCCACATCATTAAGAAAGAATCAAATTATTCTGAAGGGGGGCCCCTTAAACTTGAAAAAAGCTGTTCAACAACATATCCTGTGACCTCATTGTTGAGAAAGAGGGAAATAACAGGCGATAACCTGACCTTTTCAAAAACAGAAGCTTTGGTAAAGGTTTTATCAAAATGAACGGCGCATACCCAGCAATAATCAGGCTTATTCTGGATCTTTATTTGATGGGAACTGCTGGAATTTACCTTTTCAGCACCCGAATACGCCGGAATTGGAGCGTGGTTATGAAAGAAATCCAGCGGAAGCAAAACCACGGAAAAGCTCATCAGCAGCAACACTGAGAGTGATAATCCTAATGATCTTTTTATATCTTTCATATTCAAACCAAATACAAAAATAATTAAAACCTAGTCGATTACCTAATTCAGTAATTTTACTCCTGTAACAATTTACTAACTGAACATGTCCGCAAATCTCTCAAATCTCGATCTTTCCGTAAAAAATACTCCTACAGGAAATACCTTAAACTGCAAGGGCTGGGTTCAGGAAGCAGCCTTAAGGATGCTGCTAAACAATCTCGACCCGGATGTAGCGGAAAAGCCGGAAGAACTGATCGTTTACGGGGGCCGCGGAAAAGCAGCCCGGAACCCTGAAGCCCTGGCGCTGATCATCAAAGCGCTAAAAGACCTGGAAGAGGATGAAACCTTACTGATCCAGTCGGGAAAGGCGGTAGGCATTTTACAGACCCATAAAGATGCACCAAGGGTATTGATATCCAACTCCCAGCTTGTTCCAAAATGGGCAACCCAGCAGCATTTTGATGATCTGGAAGATAAGGGACTGATGATGTACGGACAAATGACCGCCGGTTCATGGATTTATATCGGTTCGCAGGGGATCGTTCAGGGAACCTACGAAACTTTCGGAGAAATAGCAAGACAGCATTTCGGGGGAACTTTGAAGGGCACCCTCTCCGTAACGGCAGGACTGGGAGGAATGGGCGGCGCCCAGCCTTTGGCCATCACCATGAACGAAGGAGTTTGCCTGGCCGCTGAAGTGGAAGAATGGCGGATCAGAAAACGCCTGGAAACCCGCTATATTGATGAAATTGAATTCGATATTGACCGGGCAATTGACCGGGCTTTAGAATATAAGAAAGCAGGCAAAGCCCTGTCTATCGGCATTGTTTGTAATGCCGTAGAGCTTCTTCAGCATCTGATCGGCCGCAATATCAGCCCGGATATCCTCACTGACCAAACTTCTGCTCATGATCCCCTGGTCGGCTACTTCCCCGAAGGTCTGAGTGTTGAACAGGCAGCTCAACTCAGGATTAATGATCCGGAAGAATATGTAAAATGCTCATACAGCACCATGGCCAGGCATGTGAGGCAAATGCTGGAACTTCAGAAAAGGGGATCCATCACCTTTGATTACGGCAATAACCTGAGGGGACGTGCCCTGGAAGCCGGGGTTAAGAATGCTTTTGACTTTCCGGGATTTGTCCCCGCTTATATCCGGCCCCTGTTCTGCGAAGGAAAAGGCCCTTTCCGCTGGGCAGCACTCAGCGGCGATCCTCAGGATATCTATGAAACCGATAAACTCATTCTGGAGCTCTTTCCCGAAAATGAAGGACTGCACCGATGGATCAAAATGGCGCAGGAACGCATCGCTTTCCAGGGTCTGCCTGCCAGAATCTGCTGGCTCGGACAGGGGGAACGCGAAAAGGCCGGTGTAGCCTTTAACAAACTGGTTGCCGATGGAAAAGTAAAGGCCCCTATCGTTATTGGCCGCGACCACCTCGACACCGGATCGGTAGCCTCACCCAACCGGGAAACTGAAGGGATGAAAGACGGCTCGGATGCGGTTGCCGACTGGCCCGTACTCAATGCCCTGATCAATACCGCCGGCGGGGCAAGCTGGGTATCCCTGCACCATGGAGGAGGCGTTGGTATCGGTTATTCCATCCACGCCGGTATGGTCATTGTGGCTGATGGCAGCGGAGATGCGGAGCGAAGAATAAAGCGCGTACTGCATAATGATCCGGCCATGGGGGTGATCCGTCATGCGGATGCGGGATATGATATCGCCATCGATACGGCCAGGAAGCATAAGCTGGATCTGAAGGAAAGGCTGGGGTAATTTGCGGATAAAACCGGGAATTAACTTATTTAGGTTTAGATTAGCTGTAATTATGACATTTAGACTGTTCATCCTATTCGCAGTGTTTTCAATTTCCGCTTTCGGACAAAAAACACAAAGAAATTACTGGAAAGATGAGATACCCAGGAATCCTAAAGGCATTTGGGAATTCTATGATCCCAGCGGGGAACTGGAACAGACCTACGATTTTACAAAGGATAGTCTATTGTTTCAAAAAACCGGCAATAAACCTGTAACTGCACCATATCGGGTAATTATGGGTGCAGATACCCTTTTAACCAAACTGGATACTTATCCAGTTTTAATCGGGGGTTCAGCTACGGTAGGGAAAATATTCAGAAATTACCTTAAATACCCGCCTGAAGCCAGAGAAAGCCGAATTCAGGGCAGAGTACAAATTTCATTTCTCATTGACAGCAATGGGAAAGCCTCAAATTATAAGATCCATAAGGGTATTGGAGGCGCTTGTGATGAAGAGGCACTCCGGGTCGTCAAACTAATTCCAAATAAATGGGTTGCCGGTACATTGAACGGCAAAAAGGTAAATACCATTTATATCCTGCCGGTGGTATTCAGATTAGGATAAAAATATACCAGGCAGAGGGGGTTTTTAAATAGGTATCCGGCTATGGGAATTATCCGCCAGCGGATGCGGATATCGCCATAGATACGTCTGCAAAACGTCAGACTGTCTGAAAACCAGGCTGCGGGATTTTAATGTACGCCTACCTGTCTCTGAAAGCTGCTGAATATTTAATTCTCACATGGATGGTTTTAGTTTTTAGACACATTGCCATTTTACCCAATATCATGTGAAAATTCATACAACCCGGGAATGAATCTCAATAATCATATCTTTGATAGTATCAAATGGTAGTATCATTAAAGCCCCATACAACCATACGCCAGGAATGCTAAAATTTATAAGCTCCACTTCCGAAAAAATCGGGGAAGCCAATGCACCTCAGCGCCAGGCCCTATGACCCGTATTCCCCTCCATCGCAAAGCCCCAAACTTTTAAGGCGATTACAGGGTCTCCCGAAATCAAGCACGCTTGCATCGAATTTTTACCTCCCGCAGAAAAAAAATAAAAAATATTTGCGAAACCGATTAGTTGCATATATATTTGAAACAGATTGGTTTCATAATAATCTGATTTATGAGAAGAGATGTTTTTCAAGCTATTGCCGACCCCACCAGACGGGCTATACTTTTACTGATCGCCCTGCAGGCAATGACACCGAACGCTATTGCCGGGCACTTTGACACAAGCCGGCAGGCGGTTTCCAAACATCTGCGCATATTGACAGAATGCCAGCTTGTAAAACAGAAGCATTCAGGCAGGGAAATTTTTTATCAGCTTAATCCGGGTAAAATGAAAGAAATAGATAAATGGCTTGAACAGTTCCGCAAGATCTGGGAAAACCGCTTTATTGAACTTGACAAAGTATTATCAACCCTTAAAAACAATTAAAAATGAACAGCAATCTACTTTTCGACTTTTCTGTAAATAAGGAAAACAAAACAATTACAGTAAAAAGAGAATTTGCAGCCAGCCTGGAACTGGTTTGGGCTGCCTGGACAAAACCAGAACTGCTCGACCTGTGGTGGGCACCGAAACCTTATCAGACAAAAACAAAATCAATGAATTTTAAGGAAGGCGGTTTCTGGCTTTATTCCATGATCGGCCCGGATAAGACCACTCATTGGTGCAGAGCCGACTACAAAAAAATAGCTCCTCTTCAAAGTTTTTCTGCCCTGGATGCATTTTGTGATGAGCAGGGAATTTTGAACCAGGATTTCCCCCGATCCTTATGGACAAATTCATTCCTCGGAAATGATCAAACGAGTTTCGTGAACATTGTCATTCAATATCAGGAACCCGGGGATCTCGAAAAAATTATTGCTCTGGGTTTCAAAGAAGGCTTTACCGCGGCATTAGACAATCTCGACCTGTACATTGAATCACAATTCAAACTCAGGGCAGAACTGCGTACTGACCATGCTGCACGGGTTTGCAGCTACTTAAACTTTCCGGGAAATACCGAGGAAGCATTTTTATTTTACAGATCGGTTTTCAAAACAGAATTCAGCGGAAAGGGCATTCAGCGCTTCGGCGATTTACCAGCCGCTGCGGATCATCCTCCGATTGCAGATGCTGTTAAAAAGATGGTGCTGCATATTGAACTGCCAATACTGGGCGGGCATATTCTTATGGGAACGGATGCCCCCAAAGAAATGGGCTTCACTGTTACTCAGGGCAATAATATGCACCTGTCTTTAGAACCGGAAACCAGGAAAGACGCAAAACGGATCTTTAATGAATTATCTCTGGGGGGAACGATATCAATGCCTTTACAGGATATGTTCTGGGGTGCCTATTTTGGAAGTTTCACTGATAAATTCGGAATTAACTGGATGATTAATTTTAACTCAAAAAACTAAGATCATGAAAACAAGCAGGATTATTTACTGGTCAGCAACGATATTGTTTGCCGGATTTATGATTTTCTCAGCTATACCTGGTATCCTGATGACGGAGGAATCTGTACAGTTCATTACGCATTTAGGTTATCCAAAATACTTTATCCCCTTTATATCCATAGCAAAACTATCAGGAAGCATTGCCATACTTATTCCTTCCTTCAAAAAAATAAAAGAATGGGCCTATGCAGGTTTGTTCTTTGACCTGATCGCCGCTGTTTATTCCATCATCAGAACGGATGGAATTGATATATCTATGTCATTTATGATCATCCTTTTCGCTCTCGCCATAACATCCTATATTTATAATAGTAAACTTTTTGGCAGCAGGACAGTTTAGTGGAGAGAGGATTGCCTGATCGCAAAACACGGATCTGAATTCCTTTCATCAAGCCCCGGCTGCTGGTCCGGATAAATCACCTGAAAACAAAATAACCAATCATGAAAGGATTTAAAAGCAACATCGAAAAGGACACATTGCAAAATAAAAATTTCCGGGAAGTTCTCTACTCCGGCAGTCACCTCCAGCTTGTGCTCATGAGTCTGAAAATTGGGGAAGAAATTGGCGCAGAAACCCATCGCGATAATGATCAGTTTTTTCGTTTTGAAAGCGGTCAGGGAAAATGCATCATCGATGGAAATGAATACAATATAAAAGATGGTGATGCCATAATTATACCGGCGGGTGCCAAACACAACATTATCAATACAGCCAAAGATTCAGAACTAAAAATGTACACGATCTATTCCCCGCCGCATCACAAAGATGGAATTATCAGAGCGACGAAAGAAGATGCGGAAAAAAAAGGAGCGGAGTTTGACGGGAAAACTACCGAATAAATCCCTCCGGTATGAAGCTGCCTGTTCCCTTTTGCCGTGCGAATGTCAGTATAAATACCGTTACAGTGCATTCATGACCGGCGTTCCATCATGCGGGTACACTATAGCCCGGCAATTCAGCTTCAGATCTGGCCTAAGGGAAATTATTTCCTTTTCCTCAAATCACTTTGTCACCAAACCTGAGTAACACTGAAAGCGGCACAATTCCATTTACAAACTGAAATGAAAATGATAGAAACTGAAAGATTAATTTTAATACCCTTAACATACGAACAGTTGTTAAAATACATAAAGTGCGATCATTCTTTGGAGAGGGAATTGAACTTAAATAACACCACAAGAACAATTTCACCTGAGCTAAAGGAAGCATTTGAACAAACGATTCTGCCAAATGTAGCCAACACAAGTAATAACTATCTGTACCATACCCTTTGGACTGCTATTTCAAAAACTGACAACAAAATGGTAGGCGACTTATGTATAGTTGGCGAACCAAATTCGGATGGAGAAATAGAAATTGGCTATGGAACTTATGCCGAATTCCAGAATAAAGGATTTATGAAAGAAATTGTAGGTGGAATTATTGAATGGACAAAAACTCAAGCCCTGGTAAAATCGGTGATAGCTTCTACAGAAAAGACAAATATTGCATCATTTAAAGTTCTTGAAACAAATATGTTTCATAAAACAGGAGAAACTGAAACACTTTTGAACTGGCAGCTGAATTTATTAAGGACACAAAATATTAGGGAAGGAAAACCAGATGCCGGCTAAACCGAAAAAATGAAATTAAAAACTAACATGGATAAACTTGGTACTGCAGGACTCTTCCTGACTGTGCTGGTTTCACCCTGCTGTTTTCCAGTTTTTGCATTTGCTGCCCCGGCGATTGGATTGGGAAGTTTTGAACTTTTTGGCGCCTGGACAATGTGGATTTTTCAGGCAATGGTTTTAATTTCACTTGGCGGACTTTACATTTCATATCGGGAGCACCGCTGTATCTATCCGCTGGCAGTTGCCATAGCAGGCGGGCTTTTGATTTTCTACGGCTATCACATTAACAACAGCGAAATTTGGACATTCTTTCTTTACACAGGAATGGCCGGACTTTTAATAGCGGCATTCTGGAATAGTAAACGAACCAAAATGCATGGAACCTACGACACTTCGAGGACCTGGAAAAGTAAAACAGTAGAACTTAAATCGACAATCAGCTGCCCGAACTGCGGACACAGGAAAATTGAAATTATGCCGACTGACTCTTGTGTTTACTTTTACGAATGTGAGAACTGTAAGACACGACTAAAACCATTACAGGGTGATTGTTGTGTTTATTGCAGTTACGGGACCGTAAAATGCCCCCCGGTTCAGGCAGGAACCAGCTGTTGCTGACAGAGAAATGAACAGGCGAAAAACAGAAAGCCGGCCGCTTCATAGCAGACGCCCTATAATATAGTCACCGGGAGAAGTTTCCTGACATTTTCCTGGCTGCAGGCATGGCCAGAATACCAGTAGTAACAATTTCCCGGAACGATCGTCATACGTTTACTTAAACGATCAGAAAATGGGCCCAAACATTAAGACATCTGAAACTTTGTCAACAAAGGAGCAGGTTCAGCGTTCATCAGGCTATGGTTTATTTAATATATTCAGGCGGGATTTTGAACTTTACGAAGGTGTTCCCAGGATAAATATATACCTGCTGAGACTACTTTTTACATTGATGTTTCTGTTTCTCAGCTATGATTCATGGAGTTATATTCTTAATCATACCGGCCCCTGGAATAATGTTGGTGCCGCAGCCTGGTGTATGTGGGGCTCCTACTCTGTTATCTCCTTCATTGGAATACTCCGTCCGCTCAAGATGCTGCCTATCGTGCTGTTTGAGATCGTTTACAAAATTGCCTGGCTTTTTGTTGTAGCCTATCCCTTATGGCTGAATAATGAACTGATTGGTTCGTCTGCTGAAGGTATGACCCGTGTTTTTGTATGGGTTGTATTTCCGATCGTGGCCATGCCCTGGAGGTATTTTTTCAGGACTCATCTATTGGGTAAACTGACGGCATAAACACAGCACCGCAAAGTTTGCAAATTTATATGATCAAAAAATGAATTTAGATCGTCCTCGTTTTTAACCTCCGTGTAACCACAACTCATATCTTTTTATCAATTTGTCTTATTCTCCATTTTAGTTTACAAGCCAGCAATTTACTAATCTGATATGATCAGAAGGCGTATTGTAATGGAACAATCAACATTTGCCTGCCATCCACTATATACTCCCTGACCTTTCTTATCCTCTTGAATATTACCTTTATGACCGTTTTTTGCGGTCCCGATTTTCGTCGGGAGCCTTGCGGCAATCATAAAACCAGCCAACCCAGATACCTTCATAGCAAGGGTGCAGTCGTTTGTAGATGACGATTTATTAACCCCGGTCGCTCATTTTAGAACCCTGTGATATTTTTATTAAGAGTGAATTTTCACGAAACCTCTAATTCCATTCGTTAGGATGGCAGAAAGGCGGGCCAGGGTGTTTAGCCCTTGGTCCGTAAGACTCCTTTGGAGCGGTGGAAGCTTCCCTGCCCGTCCGGTCAGGCGGGGTTCTGCCTTGATTTACTCAGCAGTTTCCTATTGTTTTTCTAAGGTCTTCGGGGTCTCACCGCTTTCAAACGCGGATGATAATACGTAAATTGGTTACGAACAATATTTAATACAGGAAACCTGCACCGATGAAAAAAAATCCCGCTTTTGACTTCTTGAGGACAATGGCTGTGATAATGTTGTTAGTCGGGGCCCTGGGATCAATCGGTTTTGTGCTGAACAAGGGCCGTCATACTCCTATTTTCCTACTTATACTTTTCGTGGGATGGGTACTTTTACCATACATAGCTCTTCTGATAGTTAATGTGCTTTCTAAGCCCTGGCCGGTTCCTGCCCGTAAGACGCTTTGCATTCTGATGCTGCTTATTCCAATAGGCTCCTTACTTATTTACAGTGGTATATGGAGACCAGCTGATACCAGGCCCGCTGCTATTTTCCTTGTCGTTCCGGTAATATCACACCTGCTTATTGTGGCAGTAATCGCAGTAACCCGAAAGCTGACACGCAATAGCGTCACTAACAAGAAATGACAAGAAACGAATTTTCAGAATATCCCGGGGATCGAAAAATTTAATTCAGATCTATCCATAGGGAGAAAACTTAACAACCATTAGATGACTGTATGTTGAACTCCTCATCGGATACCTCAACACCTGGTCGGCAGGGTGCAGAACAGGAGGGGCTTGTTTCTTTCCCCATTTACACCCGCATCGGAAAAATTTAAAAACCCGCTTTACTTTCGAGTATCTCTATCTGGGCAAGTACTTCTGCCTCCTGCACCGGAAATCTCTTTCCGTTCCGAATGGACTGATATACATCTTCGAAGAGATCGATGTATCTCCCCTTTAATGAAGGAACATACTCAACCGTTTTCTCCCCCTGATCATTGATCAGCGTCAGCCTGCCTTCCTTGCCTGCATCTTCTTCACCGAAGCCAGCATCTCCGGGTTTCATCCCCGCTATTAACTGCTCCTCCTGTTTGTCGCAGAAGGCCTTAATAAAGGACCCTTTTGTTCCATGAATGATGATCCCAGGCTGCGGATCGGCCACCAGCAGACTGGTGGTTACAAATACATTGAGCTGACCGGGATAAATTAAATGAATATGCCCATAATCATCGACCAGGGAGTTCTTCCGGTAGATCCCGGTCACCTTGCGAAATCCCGATGGTTTACCCAGAATGCAGATCACCTGATCCAGTAAATGGGCTGCAAGGTCATACACGATCCCGGCTGCTGGAATAGGAGTTTCTTTAAAGACCTTAGGACCGATCTCAGCCCTGTAACGGTCATACCGGAGGTGCATTTCAATGATCTGTCCCAGTTTTCCGCTCCTGATCGTATCTCTGGTCACGGCGAAATCACTCGACCATCTCCGGTTTTGATAGACCATGATCTTGCGCCCGAGCTTCCTTCCCAGATCAAAGATCTCCCTGGCCTCCCCTGAAGTGGGGGCGAAGGGCTTTTCTACAATAATATCCTTTCCGGCCAGTAAAGCCTGCCTGGCATAATCAACATGTGTATTACTGGGGGTATTGACGATCACGAGTTCAATTTCAGGATCATCCAATATTTCCTGCAGCTTGTCATAGCTTATTACATCCGGATAATCTGCATTTACCTTTTTTGTATTGTGTTCCAGTACACCTTTAAATTGGAATCCTGCATGAGCGTGCACAAAAGGTGCATGAAATAACTTTCCCGACATTCCATAGGCCAGTAAAGCCGTAACGATTGGTTTTTGCATAAACAAATATAGTGTTTGAGGTGTATTTTCGGCACAATCATAAATAAACCAGGTCATCATCCCGACGAGCAGAGCCGAATTATAAATCAGTGATAATTCAAAATCGTTTTCGCTGGTTTGGATGACGATTAACCTAGATTCAGTGCCAGGGCATAGTACGGTATTTCAAACCAGCAAAAAATCCCTGAACATACCCTCTAATCCCTAACTTTTGCAGACTTTTGCATATGAGCCCATCAGAAATAAACATCAAATGGAAAGAATTACAGGAGCAGATAGCTAAAGACTTTGATACAGATCTTCCGGATATGAAAGTAATGCTCTTTCTCATCGGCGTTCAGGAGCTGGGGAAAGGACCCGCAAAATTCAGCAAACGTCAGAAAGAAGAATTAATGCATATTGCCAACTGCCGTTTATTCAGCGAACTCGGATTTTATGAGCTTGAGGGAATTGATCAGGATGGCTGGCCGCACTGGAAACTGGCAAAACCAATTCCTGCCTATACCCTGCTTGAACAGGAAATGATCATGAGATCCTTAATTATTACTTATTTTGACAATATTTAATTTAAAATAAGCCTTCTGCATTCCAATTTTTAAATACACTAAGAGATGAAAAGATATATCACACTTCTGTTAATTCTTTGTATTTCCACCGTATTTGCCAGGCCAAAACATGATTTTGTGCGGATCAAAACCAATAAAGGCGAATGTGTCATCATGCTTTATAATCAAACCCCAAAGCATCGCGACAACTTCCTGAAACTAACCAGAGAGGGTTTCTATAATGGTACCCTTTTTCACCGGGTGATCCGTGATTTTATGATCCAGGGCGGCGACCCCGATTCAAAAACAGCCAAAAGCGGGCAGGCATTAGGAGAAGGCGACCTGGGTTACCGGATAGATGCCGAATTCAGGGACAGCCTTTTTCATAAAAAAGGGGTACTGGCCGCGGCGCGTGATAATAATCCGGATAAAGCATCAAGCGCCAGCCAGTTTTATATTGTACAGGGTAAAAAATGGACCGATGCAACATTGGAAGATGTCAGGATGAAAAGAATGAATGGCAGGGAGATTCCCAAGGCACAGCGTAAGGTTTATAAAGAGATCGGCGGTACCCCGCATCTGGACCAGAACTATTCGGTTTACGGGGAGGTTGTGAAGGGACTTGAATTGGTTGATACTATTGCTGCTGTTAAAACCTCGGCCACAGACCGGCCCCTTGAGGATATATCCATGGAAATAAGTGTTCTTAAAAAACGTGAGGCCCGGAAACTTGAAAAAGACCTGAACCTGAAGCATAATATTCTTTAATTTTTATGAAGATAATCACCTATAATGTAAATGGCATACGCTCAGCCCTGAGTAAAAACTGGCTGGAATGGTTAAAGGCCGCAAACCCTGATGTGGTTTGTTTGCAGGAAATTAAAGCTACTCCCGATCAGCTTGTGGATCTTCTTTTGCTCGAACAGATGGGCTATGAGCATTATTGGAATCCGGCAGAGAAAAAGGGTTATAGCGGAACAGCTATTTTTACCAAACATTCTCCAAAACATGTGGAATATGGCTGCGGAATAGAAGAATATGACAGGGAGGGACGTGTGATCAGGGCTGATTTTGACGGTTTCTCTGTGATGAGCACCTACTTCCCTTCCGGCTCCAGCGGAGAGGATCGCCAGACTTTCAAATACCGCTTCCTGGAAGATTTTCAGGAGTATGCTGATAAGATCAAACTGGATTTTCCTAAACTGGTAGTATCAGGGGATTATAATATCTGCCACAGGCCCATAGATATTCATAATCCGAAATCAAACGCAAATTCTTCCGGATTCCTGCCTGCTGAACGCGAATGGATGGAAAATTTCATCAATAGCGGCTTCGTAGATTCTTTCCGGCATTTTAATACTGAACCTCATCATTATACCTGGTGGAGTTTCAGAGCAAATGCGAGGGCCAAGAACCTGGGCTGGCGGATCGATTATAATATGATTACAGAAGGTCTGCGGGATCATCTTAAACGCTCAGCCATACTTCCTGAAGCAAGGCATTCAGACCATTGCCCCGTATTACTGGAACTGGATTTGTAGAATTTCAGGTTTTTGAAAGATAAGGTACCCGGTATTATCAGCAAAAAATATATTTACTATATTGGCTTATGTCATCTATGCTGATCACTGAAATAAAATGTCTGGCCGGAACCCATCCCCCTGAGGTAAAGCTTCTTCGGGGTCAGGACATGTCAGTACTTCCTGTGCACAACGATGCATGGCTCTTACTTGAGCAGGGAAGGATCAAAGATTTTGGCGAAATGGCATCCATCCCCGCGGATCTGAAAGGGCATCTATCCCAAATCAGCGCCAAAGGCAGATTTGTATTTCCTTCCTGGTGCGACTCACATACTCATCTTGTTTATGCAAAAAGCAGGGAAGAAGAGTTTGTTATGAAGATAAAGGGAAAGACCTATGAAGAGATCGCAACAAGTGGTGGGGGAATTCTTAACTCGGCCGCTAAGTTACAGGAAGCCAGCGAAGATCATCTCTATGAACTGGCCCTTCAGCGCCTTAATGAGATCATTCGTTTAGGAACAGGTGCCGTGGAGATAAAAAGCGGCTATGGACTGAGCCTGGAGAGTGAAATAAAAATGCTCAGGGTGATACGCCGGCTGAAAGAATCATCCCCCATTCCTGTAAAGGCTTCTTTTCTGGGTGCACACACCTACCCCCTGCAATATATTAGGGATCACGAAGCTTATCTGAACCTGCTTATTCATAAAATGCTGCCGCAAATAGCTGATGAAGGCCTCGCCGATTATATTGATGTATTTTGTGAGAAAGGTTTCTTTTCGGTCGATGAAACTTCCCGTATCCTGGATGCCGGGGCAGCTTACGGATTGAAAGCAAAGGTCCATGCCAACCAGTTATCCGCATCAGGTGCCGTTGAAATAAGTGTAAAACATAATGCCTTAAGTGTTGACCATCTGGAAGTTATGTCAGAAGACGCATTGAATGCCCTTAAAAACAGTAATACTATTGCCACCCTGTTACCCGGATGTTCCTTTTTTCTGGGGATTCCTTTCGCTGAGGCACGCAGCCTGATCAATGCAAATGTACCCGTAGCACTTGCCTCGGATTATAATCCCGGATCTTCCCCATCCGGCAATATGAACCTGATCCTTTCGCTGGCTTGTATCCGGCAGAAGATGCTTCCAGAAGAGGCGGTCAATGCCGCAAGCATCAATGGGGCGGCTGCCATGGAATTAAGCAATACCCATGGAAGTATCAGCCGGGGTAAAGCAGCCAATCTCTTTATTACGAAACCTGTTCCCTCCCTGGCCTATCTACCGTATTCATTTGGCTCGGATTTGGTAGAGACTATTATTTTGAACGGGAAAATTTACTGAAATGGGCAGATTGAAGCTATATTCTTCAGAAGATCTCCTGGCGATCACCAGCATCCGGCAGGGTGAAACAAAACTGGGTGAAAAAATGAAGACCCTTGCTTCGATCAAACAGCTTCCGGATTCTGCCTGCCGCTTTGTTCTGATCGGACTTCCGGAGGATGTCGGAATAAAGGCAAATTTCGGTAAGCAGGGCAGCCGAAACGCCTGGCCTGAAGCACTGCAGGCTCTGGTGAATATCCAAAGCACGGACCGGCTGAGGGGTGACGAAATTCTTGTACTCGGTCATATCGACTTCACTGAGGAAATGGACAGGGCAGAACAGCTTGATCCAGGAAAGGAGGCCGACTTGGACTACTTAAGGAAAATCGTTACTGAAATCGATGAACAGGTGTTTGATATCCTGCTTCAGATCATCACTGCGGGTAAAATTCCATTACTGATCGGGGGCGGCCATAATAACTCATACCCGGCTTTACAAGCTTTATCTGCATTTCATGAAGGGTCAGTTAATTGTATAAATATTGATGCCCACGCTGATTTCAGGGCTCTTGAAGGGCGTCATAGCGGAAATGGTTTTAGTTATGCCCTCAGGAATGGTTTTCTGAATCGATATGCCGTGCTTGGGCTTCATGAAAATTACAATCCGCAATCAGTGATCAATGAGCTTTTATCCTTGAAAAAACAGGTGTTATTTTCCTTTTTAGATGATTATCTCCGGGAACATACCAGCTTCGACCGCGCCTTCCGGGAGGCTTTGAACTTTACCCACGGTAACCGTGGTTTAGAAATAGACATGGATTCCATTTCAGGGGCCTTATCGAGCGCTGCTTCCCCTTCAGGATTTACGCTTGAACAGGTCAGAGAAATGATAAGCATGACCAAAAATCAGAAGTTCTCTTATCTGCATATTGCAGAAGCTGCATTCAAAATGGCCGATGGACGGGAGAATAAATTATGCGGAAAGGCCATTGCTTTCCTGGTCAGTGACTTTATAAAAGCTCAGGCCTAGATCAGAATTCCCATATTTTTCCGGGACAGATACATGCATCCAGTTTAATATCATATTCATTCAGATCCGTTATTTCATCAACAGGATCAAAAAGTGATAAACCCATTTTTTTAACGCCTGGCCTGCAGCTACTGAGAAACCGGTCGTAAAAACCTTTCCCATAACCCGCCCGATTTCCCTGCTTATCAAAAGCAAGCAAAGGTACAAATACCAGGTCGATCTGATCGGCAGGAACGATCAGGCCATGTATGGGCTCCGGAATGTCAAATTTATTCCTCCCCAGGATAGTGTAGTCATGATCGTAAAGTACATTCTCCATTTCAAGCTTTTCAAAATTAGTACGGGGGATCACAATTTGTAAACCGGGTTCCTCCAGTTTGAAATAGTAAAGTATGGAAAATGTATCTACCTCATTGTGTTTTCTGATCGGCATAAAAATATGAACCAGTTTAAATTGAGTCCAATTGACGAGCTTCACCTGCTTCATTAACTCTTCATTCAATTGCCAATAGCCGGACCTCGAAATATTCTTTCGTTTTTCTAAAAAGATTTTTCTTAAACTAGCTTTATCCACAATACGAATGTAAAAAACAATATTAAGATCGGGGAATTAAATAAGCCGCTGAACCAGGGGTAAGTTTCCGCATCTTATTGTATTTTAAATCAGTGATATGCGGAAAATAAAAACGGCCTCTCCACTACTGGAAAGACCGTCTGATCAACCTAAACTAAAACTAAACTATTTAACTCTTTCTATATATTCACCGGTACGGGTATCCACTCTCACTTTATCGCCCTGGTTAACGAAAAGAGGAACCCTGATCTCAATTCCTGTTTCAACTGTTGCGCTTTTTAAAGCATTGGTTGAGGTATCTCCTTTCACAGCAGGTTCTGTATAGGTAATTACCAGCTCGACATTAGAAGGAGCCTGTGCCATAATAGGCTCATCGCTTTCAAATGAAACAATGACATTCATTCCTTCTTTCAGGAATTTTGCCGCCGGACCAAATAATGCCTTTTCAACACTGAACTGATCAAATGTCGTATTATCCATGATCACAAAATAATCACCCTCTTCATACAAATACTGGTAATCACTTGTCTCCACCCGGCAAATTTCAACCTGCTCATCGGTACCTAATCTGGCCTCAACTATTTTACCTGTCTTGATGTTTCGTAATTTACCAATGTAAAAAGCACCGCCCTTACCAGGTGTACGGTGAATAAACTCATCCACACTTACCAATTCGCCATTGTAACGTAAAATATTGCCGGACTTAACTTCTGACGCTTTTGCCATAATTTTTTGCTGAAATCGAGCCGCAAAGATAGGCTCATTTAATTAAATTTCCAATAGGACCTGCTGATTTAGAAAGAGGCTTTACGTGGTTTGGGGGAAAGCTTATTTATAATCTGCCACATTGATCTGATGCCGGCAAAAACTATATTCCTGTTCCTGGTTCGAGCAGATGATAAGCAGGCGGTCGGAGCTAAACTGTCCGACCAGAGACAGATACCATTCAAGGCCCTGCTGGTCGAGATTTGAGGCGGGCTCATCAAGAAGCAGGATACCAGTATCCGAACAAAAGGCCAGGGCGAGTTTTACACGCTGCTTCATGCCCGAAGAAAAATATTTAATAGCCTTAAATTCAGCATTTTTCAAACCCAGGAGTTCGATCAGGCTTTCCCGATCCATTCCTGCGCGGTATTTCTTAAACCGGAAATGAAAGTCAATATGTTCAGTCAATGAAAACTCCTCGATGAGTTCCAGGTATGGGGCGGCCAGGCTTAAATGTTCAAAGATATTGTCGGGATCCAGCTTATTATCTTTATTGAGGTAGCTAATCGTTCCTTCAGAGCTGCTTAAGCTCCCTGAAATTACCTGCAATAAGGTGGATTTACCGGCACCATTAGCACCCAGAATGGCGTAAGAACCGCCGCTTTCAAATTCATAATTAATGTCCCTGAAGATCCATTCGCGGTTAAATCGGCGGCCAATGTGTTCAAGGCTTATCTTCATCATGCTTATAGATCCTGCTGGATTTTAGTGTTTATACACTTCCAAAACCCTTCATTACCCCCCTGTTCGAATTACGGATGAAATCAATGATCTCATCACGGATCTCGGTAGCTTCACGCTCTGTTTCAATAATATCCAGCGCTCTGCTGATATTGAATTTTTTCAGGAAAATAGTCCGGTAGATGTCCTGTATCTCATTGATCTGTTCCGATGAGAATCCTCTCCGGCGTAATCCAACTGAATTTATTCCAACATAGGATAAGGGTTCACGGCCAGCCTTGGTATAAGGGGGGACGTCCTTACGAACAAGTGATCCGCCCGAAATGATCGAATGTGCACCAATAGAAACGAACTGATGCACGGCAGAAGCTCCGCCAATGAAGGCAAAATCCTGGACTTCGATATGCCCGGCCAGCTGAACAGAATTAGCAATGATCACATTGTTCCCTATGACACAATCGTGGGCAATATGCACATAAGCCATTAAAAGGCAATTGGATCCTACTGTAGTGGTGTTTTTATCGAGTGCCGTTCCTCGATTTAAGGTCACGCATTCACGGATAATGGTATTATCGCCAACGGTAACCGTAGAGGGTTCACCTTTATACTTCATGTCCTGAGGCGGTGCCGATATAACCGCACCCGGAAATATGCGGCAGTTTTTCCCGATACGGGCACCATCCATGATCGTCACATTCGAACCGATCCATGTGCCTTCACCAATTACAACGTCCTTATATATGGTTACGAATGGTTCAATTACTACATTCTCGGCAATTTTTGCCTGAGGATGGATATAAGCCAGGGGTTGGATCATACGCTTGCTTCGCTTTCTTTAACTCTGCTAATCTGGGCCATCATTTCTGCCTCCACAACAATTTTTTCACCTACCATTCCAACTCCTTTCATCTGGCAAATACCTCTTCTTATAGGTTCCATCAGATCACAGCGAAATATGATTGTATCTCCCGGTAATACCTGTGCCCGAAATCTAACTTTATCGATCTTTAAAAAAAAAGTCAGGTAGTTCTTCGGATCAGGTACAGTGCTCAGCAATAAAATTCCTCCTGTTTGTGCCATGGCCTCTATCTGAATGACCCCCGGCATCACCGGCGCCCCCGGAAAATGTCCCTTGAAGAATTCCTCATTCATCGTAACGTTTTTCACACCAACAACATGCGTTTTGGAGAGCTCAAGTATCTTATCAATGAACAGAAAAGGCTGCCGGTGTGGCAGCATGTTCATGATCTGAACAACATCATACAATGGCGTCGCATTGGGATTATAGATCTGAATATGTTTTTTACTCTTTTCTTTCCTGATCTGGGCTTTGATCTTCTTTGCAAATGCAATATTAGCTGCATGCCCGGGTCTGGCGGCCATGATATGCCCCTTCAGCGGAACTCCAACCAGGGCCAGATCGCCTATCATATCCAAAAGCTTATGACGGGCAGGCTCATTTTGATAACGAAGCTCTATATTATTCAGGATACCCTCTTTGGCAACATCAATATCATCGCGGTTAAAAAGTACCGCAAGGTTCTTTAATTCTGCCTTGCTTACCTGTTTATCAACCACAACAATGGCATTATTCAGGTCACCTCCTTTAATCAGGTTATGCTTCAGAAGCATCTCCAGTTCATGCAGGAAACAAAAGGTACGGCATGAGGCAATTTCTTTCTTAAATTCTGAAATGGTTGTAATAGCTGCATGCTGGCTGCCCAGGACCGGCGAATTATAATCGATCATGCAGGTAAAACGATAATCATCCAATGGCATTGCCACCATTTCAACTTTACGGTCAGGCTCTGAATAATGGATATTATGCGGGATAGTATAATATTCGCGGTAAGCTTCCTGATCCACAATACCTGCCTTTTCGAGTGCCTCAATAAACATGATCGAACTTCCATCCATGATCGGAGTTTCGGGACCGTCAAGCTCAATGATCACATTATCTACCTCTGCCCCCACAAGGCTTGCAAGTACATGCTCAACCGTGTTCACACTGGCACCATTTTGAGAAATTGTAGTGCCCCGTGAAGTGTCGGTAACATTATCCACATCGGCATCAATAACCGGGGTTCCCGGGAGGTCAATCCGCTTAAATTTATAGCCATGATTTTCGGGGGCAGGTTTAAATGTCATTGTTGCCACCTGACCGGTATGCAAACCAACCCCTGTTACAGAAATCTCAGATTTAATCGTTCTTTGCTTTACATTCATAGTATTCATCTTAACCAGCCTGATAACTGATCATTTTATACGCTCTTTAATAATATTTTCAAGCTCTTCGATCCTCTTTTCCAGATCCGGTAAACGCCTGGTAATTACCTGCACCTTCAAAGATTCCCTGTAGGAGGTTAAAGGAACCCCGTTCCAGCTCATATTCTCTTCCTTAATCGTATTGTTAACTCCCGATTTTGCACCAATATTACTGCCCCGGGCTATGCTGATGTGTCCGACTATTCCAACCTGTCCGCCTATAATACAGTTTTCACCGATCTTAGTACTTCCCGAAATTCCGGTTTGGGCTGCAATAACTGTATTTGCTCCTATTTCAACATTATGGGCAATTTGAATCAGGTTATCCAGCTTCACCCCTTTCCGGATGATTGTAGATCCCATAGTAGCCCTGTCTATTGTTGTATTGGAACCTATTTCTACGTTTTCTTCGATGATAACGTTACCGATCTGGCTAACTTTCCGGTATGAACCTTCGCCCCCGTTTGCAAATCCAAATCCGTCGCCGCCTATTATTGCGCCTGAATGAATAATGGTATTATCCCCTATTACACAGTTAAAATAAACATTCACGCAGGCATACAGGGTCACGTTTTTACCTACTGATACATTATCTGCTAGATAAGTATTTGGGTAGATCTTGCTGCCATCACCTACCGTAACATTCGGGCCGATATACGCAAAAGCGCCTATATACACATCTTTCCCTAACCTGGCGCTTGGATGAATAAAGCATGGTTCCTCTATTCCGGTCTTATTTGACTTTATTATCCCGTCATATTTTTCCAAAAGTATGGAAAATGAGCTGTAAGCGTCCTTTACCCTGATCAGCGTTGCCTTTAGCGGCTGGGCAGGAACAAAATCTTCATTTACTATTATTACTGAAGCCAGAGAATTGTAAACATGTTGTTCATACCTCGAATTAGCCAGAAAAGAAAGGGAGCCCTCATGAGCATCCTCGATCCTTGATAGCTGATTTACTGTCACTTCAGGATTACCTTCTACAGTTCCTTCAAGTAAAGTTCCAATCTGATGTGCAGTTAATTGCATTTGGCAAATTTATGTGTTATAAGTTAACGAACAAATTATGAACTTATTCGCTAGATTATTGATCAGGTCCATTTATTTCAAAATTTCACTTCTTTAACATAACATAGTATATATTTCTGGACAGTTTTTGCCAGGGCTTCCAGATTTGAATTATCCGATGCCCTGGTAATGTCCTGAATTGAACCGTCTTTCATTAAAATTTTTATACTCCCGTCAACAACACTGTAGGCATTGTTTTTAATAGTATCTGTAAATACGAAATAAGAAGTGTCATCATCAGAAATTTCGAATTCATCTGTAACCCTGTCTGCCAGTTCATCGATCCTTTCTATCGATGGGGGGTCGTTAGTGATTTCCACCTGATATAAATTTCTGCTGATAAAGTGAGAGCAAAGTGTTGAAAGGATAAGATCATCATCATCAGCCCAAACCTTTATGGATGTAAATATATCATTATCATCCAGTTTGGTGAACCATTCCAGGTTCCTGGGGTCATTTTTGAACTCATCCCTGCTAACAGAATTTTTCAAAAAGTAAGAAAAACAGGGACTTGCAAATAAGTTTCTTCCTTCGCCCGACAGTTCCTTTGCCCTTTCCAATATCTTAACAAGCATTTGCTCAGCAGCAATAACAGTTTTGTGTAAATAGACCTGCCAGTACATCAGCCGGCGGGCGATTAAAAATTTCTCGATAGAATAAATGCCTTTCTCCTCAACAACCAGCTGATCATTCACTACATCAAGCATTTTTATGATCCGGTCAAAACTGATCACTCCCTCGGATACCCCGGTAAAAAAGCTGTCCCGGTTCAGATAATCCAAACGGTCAATATCCAGCTGCCCTGAGACCAGCTGCTGAAGAAACTTTTTGGGATAACGCTTATTGAAAATATCAAGGGCCATTTCAAGTCTGCCGCCGAATTCAACATTCAGTTTATCCATCAGAAGTTTAGAAATATGCTCATGTGAAACTCCATCGACTATCGTATGTTCCAAAGCGTGCGAAAATGGCCCGTGTCCGATATCGTGCAGTAAAATGGCAATGGTAACCGCCTCCTCTTCCTCGTAAGAGATCGCCTGGCCTTTACTTTTTATCGTTTCAATAGCAAGTCCCATTAAGTGCATAGCACCTAATGCATGATGAAAGCGCGTATGTAATGCCCCCGGATAAACCAGGTGTGTCATCCCGAGCTGCTTGATATATCGTAAGCGCTGGACATAAGGATGCTGGATCAGATCATACACCAATTCGGATGGAATGGTGATGAAACCGTAAACAGGATCATTAATAATTTTCTTCTTATTCAAGTTTTGAAACCTAAGGCACAAAAATTGTTATTTTTAATGACAATTGAACGTTTAAATAAGTTCGATGCTCTATAAAATAGTAAATTTACATTGAAATGCAGGAAACAAACATATTATGGGCCGATGACGAGATCGATCTCTTAAAACCACATATATTATTTCTGAACGAAAAAGGCTACAGGATCAAAACTGTCACGAATGGCAATGATGCTTTAGACTGCTTTAAGCAAGAACACTTCGACCTGGTTTTCCTCGACGAAAACATGCCGGGTTTAACCGGTATGGAAACACTGGCCAGGATTAAAACTATTGATCCGGATGTTCCCATCGTACTCATCACAAAAAATGAAGAAGAGTATATGATGGAGGATGCCATTGGCTTTAAAATAGACGATTACCTGATCAAGCCCGTAAATCCGAAGCAGATCTTACTGACCATAAAAAAACTTATTGATATCAAGCGCCTGGTCAGCGAGAAAACATCCATGGCCTACCAGCAGGATTTCAGGACACTGGGTATGACTCTCAATGAAAATCTGAGTTATTCTGAATGGATTGATGTATACAAGAAACTGGTATTCTGGGAACTTTCGCTTGAAAAACTGGAAGATGAAGGTATGCATGAGATCTTAACCGTGCAAAAATCTGAAGCCAATGTGCAATTCTCAAAATTTATTGAAAAGAACTATTTAGGCTGGCTTAAACACCCGCAGGATGGGCCGGTAATGTCTGATCAATTATTTGTAAAGAAGGTGTTTCCGTCAATGGAGGCTCAAAAGCCCACATTCTTTATCCTGATCGATAATTTAAGATATGATCAATGGAAGATGATCAATTCGATATTAATGGAATATTACCGGGTTGATGAGGAAGATAGTTATTACAGCATTCTGCCTACTGCGACCCAATATGCGAGAAATGCTATTTTCTCGGGCTTAATGCCCCTTGAGATGGAGCGCCGTTTTCCAAATATGTGGCAGAATGATGAGGATGAAGGGGGCAAGAACCTCTTTGAAGAAAAATTTCTGGCCGATCAGATCCAAAGGGTAATGCGTAAGGACTGTAAATATTCATACAATAAGATCCTCACCTATGAACAGGGGAAAAATATCAGCGAGAACATCCATAATTTAATGGGTAACGACCTGAATGTGATCGTTTATAACTTCGTGGATATGTTATCGCATGCCCGCACGGATATGGCCATGATCAGGGAACTCGCCAATGATGAAGCTGCCTACAGATCATTGACCCTTTCCTGGTTCGAGCATTCGCCGCTCCTGGATGCACTTAAAAAATTATCCCAGAAAAACATTAAACTGATCATCACAACCGACCACGGAACGATCCGCGTAAAACATCCCAGCAAGGTGATCGGCGACCGGAATACCAATTCAAACCTGAGGTATAAGCAGGGGAAAAATCTGAATTTTAATGCAAAAGAGGTTTTTCACATTAAAAACCCGCATGATGCCATGCTCCCTAAACTGCATATGAGTTCCAGCTTTATATTCGCCAAGGAGGACAGTTATTTTGTTTATCCCAACAATTACAACCAGTTTGTTAATTATTTTAACGAAACCTTCCAGCATGGGGGGATCTCTATGGAAGAAATGATCGTGCCTTATGTAACCTATAGCCCAAAATAAACTGGTTTGCTGAATATTAAGTATGTCTTTTTAATTTTGATCTTATGAAGTTCCAGATCGGTCAGGAGGATGAGCTGCCGGAGGCGGCCTCAGAACTCTTAAAATTTGCCGGGAGTGAAAAGGTATTTCTTTTTGAAGGAGAAATGGGTGCCGGTAAAACTACACTGATCAAATCTATATGCAGGCAACTGGGCATGCATGATACAGCAAGCAGTCCCACTTACTCCATTGTGAATGAATACGCTTACCCGGAAGGAAAAATTTATCATTTTGATTTCTTCCGGATAAAAGACGAATCGGAGGCTTTCGATATCGGATTTGAAGAATATCTGACATCGGGAGATTATTGTTTCATTGAATGGCCCCAAATGATACCGGATCTGTGGCCTTCTCATTATATTGAAATAAAGCTGGTTGAAGATGAAAATAAAGGGCGCACAATTTTTGCGAAAAAGGTTTAATCCTGATTTATTCTGAATTAAAGAATGGTCAATTTTTAAAAATTTCGTACCTTCCAATCCCTTATTAAAACCCACATGATGAGTGAATTGTCGGACATTGCAAAACAGGCCATGATGCAGCCTAAGGAGTCGATGTTGGAGGTTAAAAACAAAAAGAACAGCCTTTACATCGGAATTCCAAAAGAAACCTCTTTTCAGGAAAACAGGATCGCACTGACACCCTTGTCTGTAGGCTTACTGGTTCAGAATGGGCATGAAGTCGTGATTGAGGCTGGTGCCGGTTTGGCTGCGAATTTTAATGATAATCATTACAGTGAGCAGGGTGCAAGAATAGTTTATGATAAAAAAGAGGTTTATAAAGCCGACCTGATCATAAAAATAGCTCCCCCGACCGAAGAGGAAGTAGGTATGATGAAAACGGCCCAGGTCTTGTTTTCTGCCCTCCAAATGTCAACTATGAA
Organism: Pedobacter sp.; assembly: GCA_036677005.1. Classification (GTDB taxonomy): domain Bacteria; phylum Bacteroidota; class Bacteroidia; order Sphingobacteriales; family Sphingobacteriaceae; genus Daejeonella. The sequence continues at coordinate 78,285 of JAKFBV010000015.1, read as the reverse complement.
AGCCGAGTTTCTTCGCTCGCTGATGAAAAAGAATATTACAGCGCTTTCCTTTGAATATCTCCGTGATGAGGGAGATGTATTAAGCGTGGTCCGGGCCATGAGCGAAATTGTAGGTGCCACATCGGTATTGATCGCTGCCGAATACCTGAGCAATGTTTTTGAAGGTAAGGGGCTGATGCTGGGCGGCATTACAGGAGTGCCTCCAACAGAGATCGTTATTTTAGGTGCAGGAACTGTGGGTGAATATGCCGCGAGAACTGCCATCGCTCTCGGTGCTGAGGTAAAGGTTTTTGACAGCTCCATTTACAGGCTCCGCCGGCTCCAGAACAATATCGGAAGCCGTGTGTTCACCTCTGTTATCCAGCCAGTGGTTCTGCAGAAAGCTATTTGCAGTTGCGATGTAGCAATCGGGGCTATCCGTGCTAATCACGGAAGAAGCCCCTGCATCGTCTCAGAAGAAACGGTCAGTAAAATGAAACCCAACTCGGTTATTATAGATGTAAGTATAGATCAGGGGGGGTGTTTTGAGACTTCACATGTGACCAATCATACTGTACCTACTTTCAGGAAACATGATGTGATCCATTATTGCGTTCCCAACATTGCCTCCAGGGTATCGCGTACAGCAACCTATGCTTTAACTAATATTTTCACGCCGATACTTCTCGATATTGGTGAAATGGGCGGAATCATGAACCTGATCTGGGAAAGGCCAGGTGTCCGGAATGCGATCTATCTTTATCAGGGTAAGCTAACCAATAAAGATCTTTCCGACCGCTTTAATATTCCCATGAAAGATCTGGACCTCCTGATCGTATCAAACCGCTGATGAGAAAACTTATTTTTCTGTTTCTGCTGCTTAGTTCTGACGGGATCCGTGCGCAGCAAGCTAATCCCTACGGTCTGCTTATAACGAATGATCTGGCCGCCTATAAAGCTTCAGTTAAAGCGGATAAGAATAAGGAACTTGTTGAGATCAGGAAATATATACCGAATATCAGGCTTGATATCCGCTATGCTGGCAAAAATAATTTTGCAAAGCAGGCAGTCTATAAGCAGGCAAGGGCGTTTGCCAGGCTTCCTGTGGTTGAAGCATTAAAAAATGTTCAGAAAGAGCTGAATAAATCAGGCCTGGGCCTGAAGATATTTGACGGCTACCGCCCTTACAGCGTGACCGTTAAATTTTTTGCCATCGCTTCTGATAAAAGCTTTGTTGCCAATCCCAAAGATGGCTCCAGGCATAACCGCGGCTGTGCCATCGACCTTACCCTGATCAACCTCCGAACCGGAAAAGAATTGGAAATGCCAAGCCCCTATGACAGTTTCGCAGCCGCGGCTGCTTCAGATTTCATGGACCTTCCTGCCGCAAGCATTAAAAACCGTGAGCTGCTGCGCAGCACGATGGAAAAATCCGGTTTCAGGGTACTGAATAATGAATGGTGGCATTTTGATTTCAATGGCTGGAAAAACTATGAGTTGATGGATATTCCGTTTGAGGATCTGTAAACCAGCAAAGCGACTGACGAAATTGATGGCATGACGGAAAGGCAATTTCGTCAGTCCGAACCCATCGGAAACTCTAAACCCCGCCAATCGCATTCGCCAAAATTTCAAGCTCTTCCCTCTCGTGAATACTGCTGATCACGATCCGGTGTATCGGAACGCCTTTCGGATCCGGATAAGGAAATGATGAAATATTGATGCCGTTTTTTAAAAGATCAAGTGCAATCTGATCGTCCTGCAATAGGAAAACAGGGAAATCATCAATAAAAAACAGGTTTTGGGTGGATTCCAGCAGATCGGTAAACAGCCTTAAATTCTTCCTGAGATTACCAAGTTCATGCGCATAAATCGCTCCGGCATGGACGAATGCATAAAGCATCCCCGGTGAGGGCGGTGAACTGCCCGCATAAATGGGCGAAGTCCTCAGATCCTGGATACCAGCCGCATTTCCAAGAATAATGCCCGCATCGACCCCCAGCGCCTTTGCCATGGAAGCGATCACAAATGCTTCTATATTCGGAAGCCGGGGAAGATGGCAGAAAACACCTTCTCCATGCTCAGCCATAATTCCTAATCCATGCGAATCATCTACCAGAAGTACCGCCTTTTTTGCAGGATCAATGCGTTTCAGCCATTCAAAATCGTAAATTTCAGGAACCAGGTTATTTAAAGAATTGCTGATGATGAGGGCAGGCCTTTCCGATTGGTTTATTGTCGATACGGTCACCTCCACCCAATCACTGAACTTCATTACCGGCGGTTTCGGACTTCCGATCCATAAGGCAGGATGGGTTTCGGGGGCATAGATCAGCTGGTGACTGGTATAATAATGCTGAACTACCAGCTGAGCAGCAAGATAGCCGCTGGATACAATGATCGAATCCTCCGAACGAAATCTTTTCGAAGCCGTTTCCTCTGCAATTGAGAAAATATCCGGTGTCATATTATTATTCCTCGAAGCCCCGTAATTTACTCCATACCGCTCCATCCCTTCAACCACAAGTTTTCTGAACTCCTTATTCCGGGGTATCCCTAAATAAGCTGTGCCTCCAAAAAAAAGGGAGGGTGTATTTCCCTTATCCATTTTCAGTATGGCGGACCGTAGTTTTACCCGTCAGATCAATATGGCTTATAAGAAAACAGCGTATGTTGGCTTTTCTCATTGCATTAACTGATTTATTTTATTTTTCCACTCGTCTTCAAACACTACCTGAAATTCAAAGTCATGGTCTGGAAATTCGTCAAAGAGTTCTTCCCAAGCCCTTTTTGCTCCAAGTTCGTTGCAAAATGCAAATACATCTTGTTTGTATTTGGTGTCCTCATTTTTTAAGTGAATTCCTTTTGTTTCCAGAACATAAACAGTTCCGTAATCAGCCTCATCCCCCGCCCCCTTCTCTTGTGGAGAAGGGGAGTTGGTTGCTGCAAGAAAGTCAGGATAAATTTTATTACGTTTCCAACCTTGTATATGATAATCCTGTCTGCTCATATTGCGATACCACCACAATAGTTTTTCCTGCTCGTCAAGATAAATAGCAACCGATTTTTCGAGTTCGTTAACATTCTCTTCGGGAACGTAGTCAAACAAAGATTTTTGAATTTGAGAACCATCGTTTCGAGTAAGTTGCTTGTTGCTTTTCACTTTTATTCTTGACGGCAATACAAAACCGCCTTTGTCGGTAATGAGGAAGAAACAAAGTTTCTTTTTCTCAACCATCTGTCTGAAAACTTGTTCTGCTAAACGGTTTCTCTCCTTATCTAAAATCTTTTTCAGTTCTTCAATTACAAAAACAAAATTTGTCGCGACTATTTCACGTTCATATTTTTTCAAAAGTATTTTTATAGCTTTCTCGCCAATCTGAAAACAATGCCAGGGATTAGGAATGATGTCTGTAATTTGTCTTGTTAAAAATACTTCGTCAATTTCTAAAGTCCCTGATTTTTCTGCACCATAAGTCGCTTTTAGTAATTCCTTTTCCTCGCTACTAAGCCCTAAGACAATTTCCTGCTCTTTATTTTTCTTGCTTTGTAACGAAAGGTTTTTTAGCTCTACAATGTTAATGCTTTCCCAGTCAATTTCGCTTAAAATATCAACTTCAAAATTCATATCACGCCAGCTTTCCTTTTCTTGAATTACAAACCTTGGCAGATAGATTTTCCCTTCAAATTTTTTGAAACCAGTACGATATTTTATTTCTTTGTCTTTTAGCCCACCTGTGTCAGTTCCTCCATCATCGCTTACAATTCTACCCGCAATGTCACCCAATCCTTCATCTTCTAATCCTGATTTTATTTCTTTAACCAAGGAACTTGCATTTTGCCTGAAGGTGTAAACATAACATTCGTCCAATTCTTTGATTTTAGTTTTACGTGCAAATGGCTGTCTCAAAATCCTACCAACCAATTGTGTAATTCCTGTTGCCGATGATGGATTTGTAAGCACGGTAAGAATGTATGCAAACGAACAATCCCAACCTTCTTGCAAAGCTTGTTTTGTAATGATATATCGTATTTCACAATCCTTTCCAAATAAGTCAATCCCTTCAATGTCGTCTTTTTCACTGCTCTTTATGGCAATGCTATTTTCAGGAACGTTGCATTTTTTAATTAGATATTCTTTTGCATCTTCTGCGTGAATGAACTTTTTTTCTCTTTGGTCTTTTCCAGTTCGTTCTACTTGTATCAAACAAATTGGCCGAATATATTCACCAGTGTTGCCTTCGTATTCTTTGGCTTTTTTCTCTAACTCATTTCGCTTTTCATAGCTTGACAATAAAGCGTCCTGCCAATCTAAACTGGTTTTGTTGGTTAAGTGAATATCCAACTTTATCATTTCTTCTTCGTGCAATTCTCTGCCTGTAATTTTTACCAACTCATTACAATTTGGTGGGGGAGTTGCAGAAAGTTCAAGAATAAATGATGGATTAAAGTTTCTTACCGTATTTCTTGCCAATTCTCCGTAAGCTCTGTGTCCTTCGTCAATCACAACAAGCGGACGCAAAACTTTTAAAGTATTACCAAGCGAAGTTTTTATTTGCGTTCCGAAAAGCCCCCCTTCCGTCCCCCCAAAGGGGGGAAACGCTCCAAAGCAATCTAAATTCGGAATAAGCTCTTTTAACTTTTTGTGCCCTTCAAAATCATCTTCTCTCGGAAAGAAATCAGTAAAGCCTCCCTGGTCTCTGAATACTTTTAACGTTTCTTTGTTTTGACGATTGGCAGAAGGTAACATTAGCATTAAAACAATTAAATGTTCATTTGTATCAAGGCGATTAAACATTTCGTTTTTTTCTTTAATAAGCGTTCTGCCTCCGCTTGAAATATCTAAAATCTGTCGGTAAGGATGTTGACGATTTTTTAAAGCAGAAATGGTTTGCCTGTAAATTTGTGTTGAGGGAACAATCCACAACACTAAACCCGTTTGTTTTTTCAGAAATGTTTTTTGAATGTTGTCAATAGCGTGGCAAGCCAATAAGGTTTTACCGCCCCCAGTTGGCACTTTCAAATAAATGTCGGGTAATGGTTCTTGTAAACCATTTGTTTTAGAATGATAAATTGCTCTGCCTGTAGCTTGTTCGTATGCTCTTTTGGGAAAGTTGTAATCCTTAGCCATATCAGAATCAAATTCCAACGCCTTTTCGTATTTGGCATTGAATTCTGAAAGAGAAGTTAAATACTCTTTTAGCTCCTTTAAAACTTTTTCCTGGTAGTGCTTTAGCCTCATTTCCTGATTTTATTAGCGGGGGCTGATTCTACATATAAATTCACTGTTCCATCGGGTTTGTTGCTGTTTTCAACCTTAAAAATAAACTGTTGGTGCTCCTGAAATTCCATCGCCTTTCTAAGCACAAGCATATTCAGGGTTTCTTTTAGATCAGGGTACATTGAAATGAACTTTTTCAGGGCATTTTCCATTTCTGAATTCAATGATAAATTATTTTCATCCGAAACAGAATGGTTCCATGCTATTTGCCCGATTTTTGCTTTAGCCAGAAATTCTTCATCGCTTTCATCTCCGTTCAAAAGCGGTTCAATGAATTTTATTAGCAAGCCTGAGTATGAGATGAAGCTTGTCATATTTCTTTTAATGGAGTTGTGGCAACAGTTAAATCGTAATCAAGTCCACGGATTTTCTTTATTTCAAAATCGGCAATTATATTTTTAAACTCCGAAAACTCCTCTTGTTTTCGCTTCACCATTTCATCAAACAATTGCTCTATTTCAGGAATATCAGGCATTATCGAAGAAATATCTTTTTTTGCCAGTTGATAAATCTCTTCACTTTTTTCGCGTAATGTTGCAGCATTCCAAGCGTGAGCACCAAAAGTATATTTTGTTCTTACAATGGTAATATCATCCGTTTCACTCACAATCGGCTGAACTAACTCCTTCAATAATTCAGAATATTTTATTTTGCCATTATTTAATCTTGTTTCTATTCCGCTGTTGGCATTTCTTAGTTGGAGTACTTTACTTGCAGGACCAAATCCAGCTGCAATTAAAGCATCTTGTTCTCTTTTTCTTTTAGCTTCTTTAAGCCTTTTGGCTCTTTTGATGTTATCCGCTTTTCCCATACTATTATTTTTGAATGCGATAAATTTCATAAGGCAATTGGCAAAAATCTATGCGATATTCCAAACAAGTGTGGTCATCAACATATTTTGCAGGAGCAAAAACCAAACGCTGTTTTGTTTTAAATTTTGGTAATCCTTTACAACCCTCTAATGTTAGGGCATTTCGTTTGAGCCATTCTATATCAGGTTTGTAAATTAAATACACTTCGTGGTTTTTGCTTTCGCCAACGAATCCTGTTTTTACATTTACTGCTTTCTCATTGAATTCTTCGCCTGTGGCTGTGTAAAAAAGATAGCGGGCAAACTCTGTAAACGAAGGCAGATTTTTTCCTCTAAGCAAATTTTCCATTTCTATGGTTTCTCCTAATTGAAAATAACTGAATGATCCACCAGTTCCTTTTTTTAGAGTTTCGCTTTTGGCATTTTTAACGCCTTTAATTACTCTGCGAACTCTTTCTGCCGTTATGGAATTTGCGTAATCCTCCTGCTCTACCAAAATGAATTTTCTGTTGCCTCCATCTTCTTTGTTGAGCCCTAAAACTGCGTGTGCTGTCGTGCCAGAACCTGCAAAACTGTCAAGTATTATATCATTTTCATTTGTTGCGATTTGAATAATTCTTTTGAGTAACCGAACAGGTTTGGGAGTATCAAATGGCAACTGAATTTCATTGAAAATATCTTTCAACTCTTGTTTAGCTTCTTGATTATGTCCAACCTCTTTATATCCCCAAATTGATACGGGAACGCTTCCTTGTTTTACCTCCGTTAGGAATTTTTTTATTGCAGGAATATTGTTTCCTGCTTCACCAAACCATACTCTTTTATCACCAATCAGTTTTTTAAAGTTACCTTTTGATGTATTCCAACTTCTGCCTTTTGGTGGATTAACTACTTTACCACTCGGTAAGGTGATAGGATAATCGTATTCTTTAGAATAAGTTTTAACACTAAAATCCGCAGGTTTCCAATCTCCTCTTTCATCATTATCCGGATTAGAGTACCGGTCATTCATTTCTTCAGTACGGTCTAATAAATTTCTTTGCCAACCTAATTTTTGTTCTCCTTCAATTTTATTTTTTGCATAACATATTATGAAATCATGCATGTCAGAAAAATATTTAGCGTCATTTTGTGGACTATATTTCTTCTGCCAAATAATATTTTGAATAAAGTTTTGCCCTCCAAAAATCTCATCCAACAGACATCTCAAATTGTGTTGCTCATTATCATCAATGGAAATGAAAATAGCCCCATCCTCACTCAATAATTCACGAAGTAATTTTAGGCGGGGCATCATCATGCACAACCATTTATCGTGTCGGGTCAAGTCTTCAATATTTACTTCTTTTCCCAGCCATTCTTTAATCATTGGGCTGTTTACATTGTCATTGTAAATCCAGCTTCCGTTTCCTGTGTTGTATGGCGGGTCTATATAAATACACTTAACTTTTCCTGCATAAGTTGGGAGCAATGCCTTCAATGCTTTTAAGTTGTCACCTTGTATAATCAGGTTATCGTGTAAAGAAACGGAGCCTGTCCCGCCATAAGCGGGATCGGTTAAACTCAATTCTTTTTTCGGTATTAATTGATGATACTTAACCGCCAAATGATGGTTCTGTACAAATGTTTTCCCTTTAAAATGTATAGTTGGCATATCGTTATCCTTGTATTAGTTTGTTAAATGTTACACCTGCAATGCTGATTAGTTTTTTTGAAACAGTTTCACTTACTATGCCACTCGCTACCATTTCTAAAGATTTACCTGCAAGATTTTGATACCAATTTTTCTTCCCTATGAAATAAAGGTTTTTCAGTTCTTCTATTTCTTTTATCAAGTCATCATAAATGATTTCTTGTCCCATTTTCAATTTTTCAATTTCTTCGAGCAATGCATCCAACTTTTTGTTGTTTTCATATCTTTCTTCAGAGGAAAAAATTTCTTCGTTGTTAATACCTATTCCATATTCCTCAAGCATTTGATTTATAAAAAATGTTGCTTCTCTATGGATTTTTGATTTACCACAAGTTGCAAGGTTCTCACATTCTTTAGCGTGATTAACCGCTTCCTCTTGAACATATTGAGAAACCACAGTTAAGTATTTCAGCTTGTCTTTATCTCTATTAAACTTATAAAGTTGACTTTCTAAATCGCTAATTAATTCATCAGTTGAATTAGAGGAATCAAGATTGCGGTCAATGAATTCATACGCTTTACTCTCTATTACATCTTCTTTATTTATCTCCATTACTTCCGTTTTGTTTTATTATACTTTACTTTTTCTTCCGCCACCTGCAATGCTTTCAAACCAACTTGTTCGCCAGCTACTTCATACACCAATTTATCAGAAAGCCAGGAAACCAACAAATCGCTTTCTTTAACTTTAAAAAACTCCGCAAGTTTTATTACTTGTTCACGGCTTGCATTTCGTTGTCCACGCTCTACTTTACTTAAAATAGCCTGGTCAATGTCGAGGTAAGCCGCAACTGTCCGCAAAGGCAATTCTTTTTTGTTTCGTAATTTTCTTATCGTTTCTCCTAAGTTGTCCATTTTGAACAAAATTATTTTGACTATTTGTGTCAAAAATATGAAATGAAAATTTAAAATCCCTAAAAAAGGCTCCAAAGTTTTCAACAGATTATCATTGTTTGGGGGCCGGAAAATAGGTCGGGGCTGTGTCAGGTTACATCGAAATTGTCTGTCGGGATAAAGTTGTCCGAAAGTTTCATAATTTAAAAACAGGAAAGAATTATCTAAACGCAGTTCCCGTAGAATAATTAAGAATTTTAGAAATTGAACCGGGAATATCATTTTAAGCCGTAACTTGTTAATCAATGCCGGAAATTCTTAATAAAAAGAGGTTTTCTTATTTAAGAAATTCATTGATAAAGCTATTTATCCTATTGGCATGCCTTGGATTTTCCGTTCAGGATGCTCTGGCCCAAAAATTTGAATTTAGCGGTAGAAGGAAGCGTGAAAATATTTCATTTAAAATGATCAAAAACCTGATGATCATCCCGCTTACCATTAACGGAAAAGGGCCCTTTAATTTTGTGCTGGATACCGGTGTGGGGCTGATACTTATTTCCGATCCCAAATTGATCGATTCTGTTTCGATAAAAAATCTGCGCAGTATTAATATCGTCGGTTTGGGCGAAGGTGAAACATTAAGCGCATTTGTTACTCCATCTATTAATCTGGGATTTGGCAGCACAAACGCGACAAACATATCCGCAGCCATTCTAAAAAAGGACATTTTTGAACTGTCAAGTTATGTAGGCATGCCTGTTCACGGTTTAATAGGTTATGAGTTTTTTAACAGTTTCGTTGTCAGGATCAATTTTATAACCAATATACTTACTATTTACAGTCCCGAAACCGCCTATATTCCCAGAAAGGGCGTTCGCATTCCGATTAGCCTGGAAGAAAGAAAGCCCTATATTTTTGCTGATATTGAATTACAAAACGGCGAAAAGATCGAAGCAAAATTCATCATTGATACGGGCGCCGGCCATCCTGTTTCTCTCGAAACAAACGGCGGGGTTCCTTTTGAATTACCTGAAGTTAGAATTAAAGGCAATTTGGGAATCGGATTAACCGGACCGATCAATGGTTATATAGGACGGATCAAATCATTAAAACTTGGAAAATATACCCTTAATAATGTCATCGCCGCTTTCCCAAATTATGAGGATGTGGCTGCCAGGGTATTTTCAATAAACAGAAACGGGAATATGGGTATCGCCGTACTTAAGCGCTTCAACGTGGTTTTTGATTATAACCGATTGGCAATGTATGTAAAACCAGGCTCTGCTCTCAAAGAACCATTTGAACACGATATGGCCGGAATGGAATTAAGTTCCGCAGGTAAACAATTCGAAAGAATGCTGATTACGCGGGTGGAACCTAACTCCGCCGCGGCTGATGCGGGACTTATAGGTGGTGATGAAATTCTGGCAATAAACTTTAAGCCTGTTTCTGAAATGTCATTAACCGAAATCGATAATATGTTCAGGTCAAGAAGCGAACGTAGTTTTATCATCGATATTCTTCCCCTGGGCAGTAAAAATAAGGAGCGGGCCATATTAACTCTAAAAAGAAGAATATAAAGCCATTAGCTGGAAATACATATTAATTAATTATTTTTAGAGTTAATTAAATTTCTTATGACGATTATTTTTTCCTTCCCGAACAGTAAGCTCTGTAATTTTATTATGATTTCAGAACAAAAAACAGTCATATTCGCTACAAATTATAAATTTGTAAAATCCAATAAACTAACCCTTTTATAAACTTTTTATGGCAAAAAACTTACGCAATGTGCCGTTCCTTGCATTGGCGGCACTGATAATTGCATCTGGCCTGAATGAAGTACAGGCACAGGACCGCAGAAAAAAAGATACACCGGCCCCTGCACCGGCTACAACAGTTGCACCTGCTCCTGCATCAACAAGCCCTAAAACCGGTATCAGGCCCTACAAAGAGGTGATAACCGATAAAGCAAAGAGCGATAATGGATTGTTCAAGGTTCACCGTCTCGACGGGAAGTATTTTTATGAGATCCCTGATTCATTGTTTAACCGCGAAATGCTGGTCGTAACCCGCTATGCAAAAACTCCGACGGCAGACGGAACCTATGGAGGCGAAGAACTGAATGAGCAGGTTTGGAAATGGCAAAAACGTGAGAAACAGGTTTTTATCAGGATACCTTCCTACCGGAACGTTGCCTCTGACACTACAGAAATGTTTGAGGCCGTAAAAAACTCAAACCTCGAGGCTGTATTAGCCTCCTTTGATATCAAAGCATTAAATAAAGATTCAAACTCAGTGGTCATTGATGTCACCGACCTGTACGCGAAAGATGTACAGTCACTTGGACTACCCCAATCACTCCGTACCCAGTACAAAATAACCACCATGGACGAGGCCCGTACCTATGTGGATACCATCAAATCCTTCCCTATAAATATTGAAGTCCGTTCTTTAAAAACATACAAAGCTACAGACCCTCCGGGAGATAAATCGCTCGGCTCGATGACTGTGGAGATCCACAACTCGATGCTCCTTCTTCCAAAAGTGCCTTATAAAGTCCGCTTTTCGGATGACAGAGTTGGCTTTTTCGGACAAAGCCAGACTGATTATGGATTAGATGCCCAAAAAGCACAGGTCACACGATATATTCACCGATGGAAACTGGAACCTAAAGATCCGGCAGCTTATAAGCGCGGAGAACTGGTAGAGCCCAAAAAACAGATCGTCTATTATATCGATCCGGCTACACCTGCTAAATGGAGACCCTATCTGATCGCGGGCGTGAAAGACTGGAATGCAGCATTTGAGGCTGCCGGTTTCAAAAATGCGATCACTGCCCTGGAAGCCCCGGCCAATGATCCCGACTGGTCGCCTGAAGATGCCCGTTATTCAGTGATACGTTATTTCGCATCCAATATTGCAAATGCTTACGGTCCGCATATTTCAGATCCGCGTTCAGGCGAAATTATGGAGTCAGATATAGGCTGGTACCATAATGTAATGAACCTGGTACGTAACTGGTTCTTTGTGCAAACTGCCGCCATTAATCCGGAGGCCCGTAAACCTAAATTTAAAGATGATGTAATGGGTCAGCTGGTCCGCTTCGTTTCATCTCATGAGGTTGGGCATACATTAGGCCTGCCACATAACTTCGGATCCAGTGTGGCTTACCCTGTTGACTCCCTGCGTTCTGCATCATTCACCAAAAGGATGGGCGGTACCGCACCTTCAATTATGGATTATGCACGCTTTAATTATATCGCCCAGCCAGGCGATGAAGGGGTCATATTATACCCTGGTATTGGCTATTATGATAAATGGGCAATCAAATGGGGTTATACCTGGTTTGATGATCAATCCCCTGAACAGGAAGCTAAAACATTGAATAAATGGACCATTGAAAGAGCGGGAAACCCTGTTTATTTCTATGGTCAGCAAACCGGGAACCCGGTCGATCCGCGGGCCCAGTCTGAAGATCTGGGAGATGATGCAATGAAAGCCTCCCAATATGGTATCGCCAACCTTAAACGTATCCTTCCTAACATTGAAAAATGGACTTATGAAGAAGGAAAACCTTATGATAACCTGAAGGAACTATATGGTGAAGTACTCAGCCAGTGGAATCGATATATGGGACACGTTCGTTCCAATATCGGCGGTATCTATGAAAATGATAAGACCTATGAACAAACCGGGCCGGTCTATACCCATGTTGCCAGAACCAGGCAAAAAGCAGCGGTTAAATTTATTAATGACCAGGCCTTCCTTACTCCAAACTGGATGCTCGATAAGAAAGTTCTGGATAAATTTGATAATGCTGGTATCGTTGACCGCCTGAGAAAAACCCAGGTAGGGGTTTTAAATGGTATTCTGGATTTCCCGCGCCTGAATCGGGTCATAGATAATTCAGTGAAGAATGGTTCTGCTGCATATGAAATGAATGAATTATTCGCAGATCTTCGAAATGGTATCTGGTCTGAATTAAAAACAGGTGCCAATGTGGATATGTACCGCCGCAACCTGCAGAGGGCCTATATCGAAAGAATGTCATTCCTCTTAAATGAGAATGAAACTCCGGTACCGCCCCAATTTGCAGCTTTTGCCGGTCCGCAGATCGATGTATCCCAGTCAGATATTCGCCCTATGGCAAGGCAGGAGCTAAAATTGCTTTCGGCACAGGTGAGAGCTTCACTCCCTAAATATTCCAATCCGGTGTTGAGATCGCATCTCGAAGATGTGCTGGTACGCATTGCAGAAGCACTGGATCCTAAAAAATAAGTACCCAGGGATAGAAGGCCCCATCCACTGCACCAGGATGGGGCTTTTTTTATAGGCCTGATTCAATATTAAAAATCATGAAAACGTATATCATAACCCTTTTTATCGCTGCAACATTTACCTCAGGTGTTTTTGCACAGAGCGATTCGGTTTCCGTAGTTAAAGCCGACTGGAAAAAGGAAAAAATTCTACCAGGGCTGCGCTTGAAAACATTCTGGTTCAATAAAACCTTGTTTAACTCCAATCAGAATGTGAGTATCCTGGAAATAAAACAAAAGAAAAATCTGCTTTTTGATCTTGGCTTTGAAACAAAAAAACTGGTCACTACGAGTGATTTCGGCAAATCGGCTAATGCAATCGCGGCCATTAACGGAACATTTTTTGATATTGCCAAAGGTGGATCTGTTGATTATATACGATCTGACGGTATGATCATCAATGAAAACCGTTTGGGTAAAAACGGCACCAGAGCCGGACATCAGAGTTCTGCAGTTCTGATTAATAAAGGGAAACTAAGTATTGCCAAATGGGATGGGAAGCCCGAATGGGAGCAATCGCTTCAGGCTGAGGATATTATGGTAAGCGGCCCTCTCCTGATTTTTGATCAGCAGTTTGAAAAACTTGATTCCAATACCTTTAATAAAACCAGGCATCCGCGCTCAGCCGTAGCTGTTACTAAGAACAAGCGTATATTATTAATTACCGTGGATGGCCGGAATGAAAATTCTGCTGGCATGAGTCTGTTCGAATTGGCTAAACTAATGCGCTGGTTAAAGGCCCGCGACGCAATAAACCTGGACGGTGGTGGATCCACAGCCTTATGGATTAATAATTATATAGGGAACGGGGTAGTAAATTATCCTACTGATAATAAAAAATGGGACCATGAAGGTGAGAGAAAGGTTGCAAATGTAATATTACTTAAGAAAAGATAAACCAAAACTGGTGTAAATGCAATGTAAACATGTACTTACACTATATACTTTATATACTTATTTTCGTTAATTTCATGTTTATAAACGGCTTATGTATTTACTATGCGCGGGTCTGAAGAAAACTACGTTTATCTCATAGAAAAGATCGACGGGTTTATACGTAAATATTACCTTAATAAGGTCATAAAGGGTAGTATCTTTATGGCCACTTCGCTTTTTGCGGCCTATTTTCTCGTAACGCTGGCTGAATATTTCGGCCATTTTGATCCTGTTATACGGAGTATTCTCTTCTATTCATTCATTGGTGGCAACCTGTTCGTTTTAATTACCTATATCGTGATCCCTTTAATGGCGTATTTCAGGCTTGGTAAAACGATCAGTCATGAACAGGCTTCAGCCATTATCGGAAGGCATTTTTCACCTGTAAAGGATAAATTACTGAATACGCTTCAATTAAAGAGGCTCTCTGATTTGAATCCCGATCAGCGATCATTAATTGATGCCAGTATCAATCAAAAGATCGCAGAACTGCGGCCTGTACCCTTTACCTCCGCGATACATATAAAAGATAACCGTAAATATCTGACGTACGCACTGGCTCCAATGGCCCTCCTGATTTTTGTTTTTTTTTCATCCCCATCCATCTTAAGTGAAAGTACCGAACGATTATTAAATCACAATAAACGTTTTGTTAAAAAAGCACCCTTTCTTTTTGAAATCCTGAATAAAAATTTATCTGCAGTTCAGGGTAATGATTTCACCCTGATGGTTAAACTCAGCGGAGATGAGATCCCTTCGGAAATATATCTTGAAGACGGCCTCAATACATTCAGGCTTAACAGGGAAAATATCATCCGGTTTAACTATACCTTCAAAAATTTACAAAAAAGTAAACATATACGCCTAAGGGCAGGCGAATTCAGTTCAGAAGATTATTTACTTGAGGTAAAGGCTAAACCTACGCTTCTGAATTTCGATGTATTCCTGGAATATCCCGCCTATTTAAATAAAAGCAATGAAACCCTTGAAAACTCCGGTGACCTGAATGTACCGGAAGGTACCCGCATTAACTGGAAATTTAATGCTCAGAATAGTGACCAGATTGACATTAAAATGGACAGTAAAAGTTTTCTGCTAAAACAAGCAGAAAACAATAGGTTCAATTTTTCATACAGGGCCATGAAAAACCTGACTTACAGTGTCAGACCCTTAAATAAAGAGGTCTCTGGTACTGAAGCGGTCTCTTATCAGTTGAGGGTTATTCCGGATCTCCTTCCGGTGATCGACGTAACCGAACGACCGGATTCGGTGAATACCAGTCTTCTCTACTTTGTCGGACAGGTAAATGATGACCACGGTTTCACCGGACTTAATTTTAATTATAAAGTATTGCCTGCAGGATCCGAAAGCCTGGTAAAACCTGCAATATTTACTATACCTATTGAAAAAAACTCATTGCAAAGCAACTTCTATCATATCTGGAATGCAAATGAAACAGAGGCCAAACCCGGCGACCAGATAGAATATTATTTTGAAGTGTTTGATAATGACGGGGTAAATGGTCCAAAGTCGGTCAGGTCGGCCCTCAGGACATTTAAACTGCTTTCTGAAAAGGAAACCGACAAAAAGCTTGAGGCTAATGCCCGTGAGATCAAACAAAAAATGGAACAGGCCATTAAACAGTCTGCCGGGATAGAAAAGGAAGCAAAGCGGCTTAACCAGGACCTGCTGAATAAAAAGAGTTTATCCTATGAAGAGAAGAAACAAATAGAAAACCTTCTCCGGAAACAAAAGGAACTGGAAGAATTGGTAAAGGATATACAAAAGGAAAACAAGCAGAATGTTTTTGAACTCCGGGAGAACAATGAACAGAACGAAAAGATCCTGGAAAAGCAAAAACAGATCGAGGACCTTTTCAATAACGTACTGGATGAGAAAACCCGGGAAATATTGAAAAATATTGAAAAACTTCTGGAAAAGAACGATAAAACTCTTACTCAGGAAGAACTTTCCAAGATGCAGATGGACAATAAGTCATTGCAAAAGGAACTGGACCGGATTCTTGAACTTTATAAGCAGCTCGAGTTCGATCAGAAAACTACCGAAACCATCGAAAAACTTAATAAACTTGAAAAAAAGCAGGGGGATCTGGGTGAAAAAAGCCTTGAAAAAAAAGCCGATCTTCAAAAACTTAAAGAAGAGCAAAATGTTCTGAAGGAAGAGTTTAAGGATCTGAAGAAAGACCTGAAAGAACTGGAACAAAAAAATGAGGAACTGGAACAAAAAAACAATTTCGAAAATCCTGAAAAAGAAGAGGAACAAATAGAACAGCAGCAGGAGAAAAGCTCTGAGAGTTTGGAGCAGAAAGATCAGAAAAAAGCCTCCGAGAGCCAGAAAAAAGCAGCTTCCCAGATGCAGCAGCTTTCCAAAAAACTGGAAAGCATGCAGCAGGAAGGAGAGGAAAAAGAAAATGAGGTGAATGCAAAGAACTTAAGGGAAATTTTGGATAATCTGCTAACCAGTTCATTCGACCAGGAAAAAACAATGCAAACTGTAAAAGCAATAAATACAAGTGATCCTGCTTATGTATTGCAAACACAAAAACAGAAA
The DNA here is from genome assembly GCA_036677005.1 of Pedobacter sp. Lineage (GTDB taxonomy): Bacteria > Bacteroidota > Bacteroidia > Sphingobacteriales > Sphingobacteriaceae > Daejeonella. Next base: position 61,861 of record JAKFBV010000015.1, on the reverse strand, counting down.
GACATTCAGGTTAACCTGAAAATGATCGAGGACAGCCTGTATGCCCTGAGTAAAAAGGTCCCTCAAATTCAATCCATTGTGAATAAGGAGATACAATCGATTAACTTTAATGTGACTAAAGCGATCGAAAGTCTTGGCGACCGTCGTACAGCTGAAGCTAACCGTAACCAGCAGTTCGCGATGACCTCCATAAATAACCTGGCTTTGATGTTAAATGAGGCCCTTGAACAATTACAGCAGGCACAGCAGAATGCTAAGCCCGGCGGCAAGGGTAAAAAGAAACAAAGCCTGTCTCAGCTTAGTAAAATGCAGGAAGCTTTGAATAAAAACATGCAAAAAGCCAGGGAACAGATGCAGCAGCAGGGACAGCAGGCTCCGGGTAAGCAAGGAAATCCTGCCAATGGAATGAGTGAGCAGCTGGCCAGAATGGCCCGCGAACAGCAGATGATCAGGCAGGCCATGCAGGACATAAACAGGATGGAAAACAAGGATGGGAAGGGTGGTTTGGGTAATCTTGATAAATTAATGAAAGAGATGGAACAAACCGAAACCGATCTCGTAAACAAAAAGATACAGCAGGAAACATTAAACAGGCAACAGGAGATCCTGAGCAAATTACTTGAGGCTGATAAAGCTGAGCGCGAACGCGAGCAGGATCAGCAAAGAGAAAGCAAGGAGGGTATTGCTATTCCTCCCCTAAACCCAATAATCCTGCAGGAATACCAAAAAATTAAGCAAAAGGAAACCGATTTGCTTAAAACTGTACCCCCTTCTTTAAACTCATTTTATAAAATAAAGGTGGGTGACTATTTTAAATACTTAAATTCGGGCGAGAAATGATGAAGCAGACAGAATATTCAGATAATACTGCATTGTACACCCTACAGTTGCCTTCCAGAATTGACAGTATTACCCTCCTTGAAAACTTTATCGACGAATTGAGCGAAAAGTATGGCTTCAGTGATGAGATTTATGCCAATGTGCTTACTTGTCTGAGCGAAGCTGTAATAAACGGGATTATTCATGGAAATCGCGAAGATCCAAAAAAGAAGGTCTATATTAATCTGGAGGTTATTGAAGATAAGCGTCTCATTTTTACGGTTTCGGATGAGGGTGAAGGTTTTGATTTCAACAACCTTCCTGATCCGACAGCTCCAGAAAACCTTGAAAATTTAACGGGAAGAGGTGTTTTTATCATAAAAAAACTTGCTGATCAGTGTATCTTTAATTCAAAAGGAAATGAGCTCGAACTCCATTTTAAAATTTAATGGCCCAAATACCCGTTCACTTCTTTTCTGAGGATATATCCTACACCTTAAAACAGAAAGCATCTCTCAGAGCCTGGATAAAAAGTACAATAGTTGATGAAGGGTATAAGCTTAGTGAACTTAACTTTATCTTTTGCAGTGATATTTATCTCCTTTCCATTAATCAGACCTATCTTAAACACGATACCTATACCGATATCATCACCTTTGATAATAGTGAAAACAAAAAGGTGATAGCAGGAGATATCTTTATCAGCATTGACCGCATTCGTGAAAATGCCCTGAATTTTAAAGTAAAAGAGGAAGATGAGCTGCAGCGGGTGATGATCCATGGCACCCTCCATCTGCTTGGCTATAAAGATAAAGGCAAAGCAGCCAGGGCCCTGATGACAGAAAAAGAAGATTTCTATCTGTCAAAAAGAGCCTTCTGAATTTTACTGCATCGGGATCTCTATGATCAACAGATTAGAATCTTCGGCAAAGTCTAATTCCAGCTTTTCTGTCTGGTAAACTCCCAGGGCATCGCGTTTATTCAAAACCGTACCATCAGCTTCGGCCCGCCCTTCAATAATAAAAACATAAGCACCGTTTCCCGGATGCTGTATCGTATAAGTCCCGGATGTGCCGGCATCAAATTTTCCTAAACTGAAAAAGGCATCCTGATTGATCCACATAAGGCCATCTCCCGGTTTAGGTGAAACAACTGTCAGAAATGAATTATGGGTTTTATCCGGACCGTATCTCATCTGATCATAGCGGGGTTCAATATTGCGCTCTTTGGGAAATACCCAGATCTGCAGCAGATTCACGTCTTCAGTAGATGATGCATTAAATTCAGAATGCCGTATCCCTTTTCCAGCCGACATGATCTGAATTTCACCCTCCCCGATATGCCCCTCAGAACCCAGGCTGTCTTTATGGGCCAGGACCCCTTTTAAAGGAATGGTCACAATTTCCATGTTATAATGGCCATGGGTTCCAAAGCCCATACCCGGAGCCACTATATCGTCATTCAGTACCCTTAATAATCCAAAATGGAGCTTTGAGGGATCATGATAATTAGCAAAACTAAACGAATGTGCTGCTTTCAGCCAGCCCAGATCCTGTAAACCACGGTCACTGGCGCGATGAATAATCTTCTTCATACTATTAATTTAATATATGTTTGAACACACAATATTAATTCCAAACTTACTAATGCGTACCTTTGCAGATTAATAATCAAAAAAATGCCCTATAAAGTCATTTTAGTTGGAGGAGGCGGACTTATTGGCAGTCATTTACTGTCAGAATTGATACATTCCGGCGAAATATCACAGATCTTACTCATACTGAGGAAGCCGATGGGTATTCCGGATCCCAAAGTTCGGGAATTGATTGTCAATTTTGATGAACCCGAGAGCTACTCCACTGAGATAAAGGGCGACATTATCTATTCCTGCCTGGGAACAACCAGGGCTGCTACACCAGATCCGGTACTTTACAGGAAAATTGATCTGGAGTACCCATTGGCTCTTGCAGAAATGGGCATGAAAAATGGTGTTTCGCAGTTTCATATGGTGTCTTCGCTTGGAGCCGATCCATCATCATCCAATTCCTACCTGAAATTAAAGGGAGAGCTGGAAGAAAAATTGAAAAAACTAAAACTACCCTCTCTGCATATCTATCAGCCTTCTTTTCTTACCGGTAATCGCAAAGAACACCGGCTTGCCGAAAAAATACTAGGCCCCCTTATTCAACTGATAGATCCCTTACTGTTGGGGCCTTTGAAAAAATTCCGCAGTATAAAAGCGGCTACCGTTGCCAGAGCAATGCATAATCAATCATTAAAAGATCTTAAAGGAACTTTTATATATCCCTCAATACAAATACAAGAATTAACGTGAGCATATTATCAACAGAACAATTAGGACATTCATTTAACGATAACTGGCTATTTAAAGATATCTACTTTGGCTTGAATAAAGGAGACCGGGTAGCCCTGGTTGGAATTAACGGAACCGGAAAGTCAACCTTCCTTCGAATACTTTCGGGCCTGCTTTCTCCAAGCCTTGGAAAAGTGGTAACCGAACGCGATCTGAAAATAGGTTACCTGGAACAGGATCCTCAATTCAATGATCAGGATACGATCAGTGACTTCATTTATTCTATAGGAAATGAGCGGCAGCAGCTTATCCGTCAGTACGAAGAGGCTGTAGATCAGGTAGTTCACGATGAAAAGCTGCTGAACAGACTGATGGATGAGCTAAGTAATGCGAATGCCTGGGAATATGAATATGAAATTAAAACCATTCTGGGAAGGCTGGGCATACAGCATCTGGAGCAGAGGATCTCAACGCTATCCGGAGGTCAGAAAAAACGGCTGGCACTTGCAAAACTATTAATTGATGACCCGGATGTATATATACTGGATGAGCCTACAAATCATCTGGATATTGAAACCATTGAATGGCTGGAAAATTATATAACCAGCGGACAAAAAACTATTTTACTTGTTACGCACGATAGATATTTCCTGGACAATGTTTCATCCAGAATAATCGAACTAGACCGCGGTAAACTGCAAACATTCAATGGAAATTACAGTTATTACCTGGAACAGAAAGCAGAACTAAATGCAGCGGAAGACGCATCCTTCAGCAAAAACACCAACCTGTTAAAAAGGGAACTGGAATGGATGCGCAGGCAGCCAAAGGCCAGAACTACCAAATCAAAATCGAGGATCGATTCATTCTATGATCTGGAAGAAAAAACCAAAGGAAGAACTCAAAAATCGAGTCTGGAATTAAGCGTTAACATATCAAGGCAGGGAAATAAGATCCTTGAATTAAACAAGGTAAGTAAGGCGTTTAATGGCAAGTCAATCATGCACAATTTTAGTTATACCTTCAAGAAAGGTGACAGGATTGGTGTAGCAGGAAAGAACGGAACAGGAAAATCTACCCTGCTAAATATAATTACAGGTGTAATAAAGCCGGATAGCGGTTCAGTACATGTCGGTGAAACCACTGTATTCGGATATTACCGCCAGGGGGGACTTGAATTCAAGGAAGATGAACGGGTAATCGATGTGGTCAAAAATATTGCTGAATATATAACCATGGCCGATGGTAAAACCATGACAGCCAGCCAGGTACTCACACACTTCCTTTTTCCTCCTGCAAAACAGTATGGAATGGTAAATAAGCTTAGCGGCGGCGAGAAGAAACGTCTTCAGCTAATGCGGGTTTTAATGAAGAATCCAAATTATTTGATCCTGGATGAACCCACCAATGATCTGGATATAGACACATTAAACGTGCTTGAGGACTTTTTACTTAATTTTCCGGGTATTCTGATGCTGGTTTCGCATGATCGGTATTTATTAGACAGATTAACAGAACAGCTCTTTATCTTTGAAGGTGACGGAAATGTTCATATCTATTCGGGGAATTATACCGATTACCGTTTGGAGAAAGAAGAACCCCAAAAGCCTGTTAAAGCAAATGCAAAACCTGCAGTAAACAATCCTGAACCAATCAATCAGAAAAGAAAACTAAGTTTTAAGGAAGAAAAGGAAATAACTGATCTTGAAAAGAGTATTAAAGAAATAGAAAAACAAATCGATCTTTTGACCGTGGAATTAAACTCAGGGATCAGCGATCATACTAAATTGTCGGATATTGCTCATCAAATTAAACATTTGAAAGATGAAATGGATGGCAATACACTGCGCTGGCTGGAATTGTCGGACTTAAAAGAAAGTTTATGAAGCTATCAGACCTATTAGCATCTATCGGGGTAAGCCTGTTGCTTGTTGCCTTTTTCTTAAACCTCAGGAAAATAATGAGCACAGAAAGTAAATGGTACAGCGGACTTAATATCCTTGGGGCAGCACTCTGCGGATATTCATCCTATCTGATCAGCTTCTATCCTTTTGTGATCCTCGAGGGGGTATGGGCATTGGCGGCACTTAGCTCTTTTATCAAGCGTGTTCCACGTGAAACATTTATTAAATTTTAATGAGTAATTTTACAAATCTTTATTGTTCCACGTGGAACATCATGAAAAATGTTTGAGAAATACGATATAATAGTAGTAGGTGCCGGACATGCGGGATGTGAGGCGGCAGCAGCCGCCGCTAATCTGGGATCAAAGGTATTGCTAATAACCATGAACATGGGAACAATAGCTCAAATGAGCTGTAACCCGGCCATGGGTGGGGTAGCTAAAGGCCAAATTGTACGGGAAATAGATGCTTTGGGTGGATATTCAGGAATAATAACAGATAAGACCAGCATCCAGTTCCGAATGCTCAATAGTTCAAAAGGTCCGGCCATGTGGAGCCCAAGAGCCCAAAATGATAGAATGCGCTTTGCCGAAGAATGGCGCCTGATGCTTGAACGCACTCCGAATGTCGATTTCTGGCAGGATACAGTAACTTCACTGTTAACTGAAGGGGGAAAAGTAATGGGTGTGAGAACCTCCATGGGCATACAGATCAAATCAGATGCTGTTGTATTAACCAATGGAACCTTCCTGAATGGAATAATACATATCGGTGAAAAACGATTTGGAGGAGGAAGAACAGGCGAAAAAGCAGCCACAGGTATCACTGAGCAACTTGTAGAACTGGGATTTGAAGCCGGAAGAATGAAAACAGGGACTCCTCCCCGCGTGGATGGCCGCTCATTGAATTATTCAAAAATGGAAGAGCAATGGGGTGATGAGAAAAGAGGAAGGTTTTCATATACTGATGTAGAGCTCCCAAAAGATCAGCGATGCTGCTGGATAACCTATACAAATACAGAAGTGCACGAAACCCTTAAAGAGGGCTTTGAAAAATCACCCATGTTTACCGGGCGCATAAAAGGCTTAGGACCCAGGTATTGTCCCTCCATCGAAGATAAGATCAACCGCTTTGCAGAAAGGGACAGACATCAGATCTTTGTGGAACCGGAAGGCTGGAACACGGTTGAAATCTATGTCAATGGATTTTCTACCTCCCTGCCGGAAGATGTTCAATACAGGGCATTAACAAAAATACCGGGATTTGAAAAGGCAAAAATGTTCAGGCCGGGCTATGCAATAGAATATGATTATTTCCCGCCTACTCAATTAGCTTTAACCCTGGAAACAAAAAAAATTCAGAATTTGTATCTGGCAGGACAGATCAATGGAACGACCGGATATGAGGAAGCCGCTTGCCAGGGATTTATTGCAGGGATAAACGCCCATCTGAAAATAAATGAAAAGGAAGAGCTGATTCTTAAACGCGCCGAATCTTACATTGGAGTTTTAATTGATGACCTGGTAACCAAAGGAACGGAAGAACCTTACCGGATGTTCACCTCAAGGGCAGAACACCGTCTCCTCTTACGTCAGGATAATGCCGATATCAGGCTAAGTCCGATTGGTCACAAGCTCGGATTAATTTCAGAAGAGAGGATGGAAAGAGTAAATCAGAAAATAAAAAATGCCGATATTATTACCTCCTACCTTAAGTCAACCTCCATTGCGGCAAATTCAGTAAATAATATATTGGAGGAACTTGGTACACCGGGGATATCTCAAAACGTAAAAATGTTTCAGCTGATCACACGGCCACAGGTTAGTTTCGCAGACCTCCGCAAAGCGGATGCTAAGTTTGATGAGATCCTGAACCGCTATGACCAGGAAACAATTGAGCAGGCAGAAATAGGAGTTAAGTATGAAAGTTACTTCGAAAAAGAACTGGAGATAGTAGGTAAAATGAAACGCATGGAAGATCAGGTGATCAATCCGGAATTCAATTATTTAAACCTGGTTTCTTTATCAAAAGAAGCAAGAGAAAAACTAATGAAGATAAAACCCAGAACACTTGGGCAGGCTTCAAGAATTTCTGGAGTTTCACCATCAGATATTTCAGTTTTAATGGTGCACATGAACAGATAGTTTTTAATCATCTCATTTTCAAGTGTTTACGTGTATATTTAACAGACTTTAAATAAAAGGAGCAGAGACACTTTCATGATCCGGATAATATAGGAATTCCAAAAACATAAAAAATCTGCCTGAGGGCTTATAAATGGCTAATTTTAAAAACAGGGTATTTTCGGTTATTGTGTGGGCGATTTTTTCACTCCTTTTAATAATCTCTTCCTGCGCAAGTGTTCAATCGCCTACGGGCGGTCCCAAAGACAGCATTCCCCCGGTCATTGTAAAAGAGCTTCCGAAAAACTTAACAAAGAATTTTACAGCTAAGAAAATTGAGATCGAATTTGACGAGTTCATAAAACTTTCGAATGAGTTTACCGAAATAAGTATTTCACCAGCTCTTGACCTACCGCCAACCTTCAAGGCAAAAAAACAATTACTGGAAATTAAATTCGAGCAGGAGCTCGAAAAAAACACAACCTATACTATCAATTTCGGAAAGGCAATAGCAGACGTCAATGAAAGCAATGTCCTGAAAAATTATACTTATGTCTTTTCCACAGGTAATGAAATAGACTCCCTATCGATCTCGGGAAGGGTAATCAGCTCACTAACGAAAGAAAAATTAAAAGAGGTCACCGTTTTCATCCTGCCGGTAAGTCAGGATTCCCTCTTTGGAAAAAAAAGAGCCAGTATATTTAGCACAACTGACACATCAGGAAATTTTAAGTTATCGAATTTAAGAGAAGATAATTACCGTATTTACGCTTTAAGCGAACAGGGCGGCGACCGTATTTATAATGGGCAAACTGATCAGATCGGTTTTTTGAATGACCCCATCAAACTAAACAAAGACACGAGCGGAATATTATTGCAGGTATTTAAGGGGGTACCGGCTGTGTTTTCGGTGCTTGACAGACGAATTGAAACGGACGGAAGAATAACTGTAACCTTTAATAAACCCCTAACTGAACCCTCAATTACAATCATGGAGCCCGGGGATCTGGATGCCGGAAAAACAGTTGAATTTTCCAAAACCCGTGACTCGGCGATAGTATGGCTGCCTGAAATAACTTTTGATTCCCTGAAGCTGGCAGTAAATTCATCAGGAAAAAGTCTGGATACCATCATATTAAGAAGAAACAAAAAGGATACCTATAATAAATCCTTATCACTTAGCGATAACCTGTCGGGGGCAAAGATCAAACCGGGAGCAGAACTTGTACTTCGCTTTTCATCGCCTATCGCATCCGTTCAGGAAGACAAGATCAGCTTATTGGAAGATTCAATAGCAGTAAGGGGTTTACAGGTAATTAAAGGAACCGGTTCCTTAAGAACCTATAATCTAAAATATCCATGGAAATTAAAAAAACAATATATTCTGAAAATCAGCGAAAATGCTTTTACAGATATACTGGGAAATAAATCAAAGATCTACAATAAAAAATTTGAGTTGGATACAGATGATAATTATGGAAGTATCTCCATAAAAGTAAGCGTTCCTGATACCACAAAAAACTATATCGTCCAATGGCTTGGAGAAAAAGATGATCTATTAAGACAGGATATAGTCAATAAAAATACCCTTCTCAATTATATCAGGTACCCGACGGCTAAATACCATATAAGAATTATTTACGATGAGAATAAAAACGGCCAATGGGATACGGGAAACGTCATTACAAGAATACAACCCGAAAAAACCTGGGCCTTTGATAAAATAATATCGTTAAGGCCGAACTGGGATCTTGAAGAGAATGTGATTATTCCGAATCCGGAATAAACCAATTAGAATACATCTTATAGTTTTCGGGGAGCTTATTCAGCATTTGAATCTGGTCTTCGGTTAGAGCTTTTATTTTTCTCGCAGGAACTCCGGCATAAATATATCCCGATTCACAGACCATATTTTCAAGAACAATAGTCCCTGCCCCAATAATACAATATTCACCTATCACAGCATGATCCATAACAATAGCACCCATCCCTATAAGTACATGATCCTCCAGGGTACAACCATGAACAAGGGCATTATGGCCAATTGAAACATTGTTTCCGATATGAGTTGCCGCCTTCTGATAAGTACAATGGATAACGGCCCCGTCCTGAATATTCGTATTATCACCGATCCTTATATAATTCACATCGCCCCTGATCACTGCATTGAACCAAACCGAGCAGTTTTTTCCAAGAGTAACATCGCCAACGACAGTACAATTCTCAGCCAGAAAGCAGTTCTCACCAATTTCTGGATATATTTTTTTTACAGGTAGTATAAGCGGCATATGAAATAATTTAAAAAATGGTGTCATGGGGCTCCAGGGCATGGGCCTTATAATCAGTGGTATAATGCAAACCTCTGCTCTCCTTACGCAGCATAGCCGATTTGACCACGATATAGGCATTCTGTATCACATTTCTAAGTTCACATAATTTAACAGAAAGGGTAGTCCCTTTATAAAAACTCTCCGTTTCCTCATGCAATAAACCCAATCTCCTCATAGCCCGGTCAAGCCTGAAATCAGATCGTACAATTCCGACATAATCGCTCATTACCTTTTGAGTTTCACGAAGATTATGCGTCACCAGGATATCTTCATTAGATAACTTGGTATCTGTTTCATCCCATTCAGGAATGTTATCCGGAATAACATTATCCTTAAATACCTTAATTGCATGTTCATATATCCTGTGCGCAAATACAGGTGCTTCAAGAAGGGAATTGGAAGCTAATCTGTTTGCACCGTGCAGACCAGTAGAAGTACATTCTCCGCAAGCATAAAGACGGTGAATAGAAGATCGTCCATCCTCATCAACCAATATACCTCCACACATATAATGGGCTGCGGGAGTAACAGGTATCATATCCCTGCACATATCCAACCCAATGCTCAGACATTTAGCATAAATATTAGGAAAATGGGATAGAATATCTGATTTTTCACGGTGCCTGATATCCAGATAAACAAAGTCGTCACCGGACTTTTTCATCTCCGCATCAATGGCGCGAGCTACAATATCGCGGGGAGCAAGAGAACCTCTCTCATCATAATTCTTCATGAATTCTTCACCATTTCTGGTCTTTAGTACACCACCAAAACCTCGCACAGCCTCAGAGATCAGAAAGGACGGATACTCACCAGGATTATATAATGCAGTAGGATGAAACTGTATAAACTCCATATTTCTAACCTTTGCTTTAGCCCGATAGGCCATTGCAATACCATCACCTGTAGCAATGACCGGATTGGTGGTTGTTGCATAAATGTGTCCGGCACCACCAGAGGCCATCAATGTAACTTTGGATAAGAACTTTTCTACGTTATTTGTTGCGGTATTTAAAGCATATATACCATAACATTCAATATCACCAGACTTTCTATCTACGATCTCTCCAATATGATGCTGAGTAATAAGCTCAACAGCAAAATAATGTGTAAGAATTTCAATATTGGGATTACTATGTATTTGTGCTAGTAAAGATCTTTCTATTTCAAAACCAGTTATATCCTTATAATGAAGAACCCGGCTTTCTGAATGCCCGCCCTCTTTAGCAAGGTCAAATATTCCCTTATTAGTCTTGTCAAAATGGGTACCATATTGAATAATTTCATCAATCCTTGCCGGACCCTCCTTCACTACAATTTCAACGATATGTTTATCACATAATCCATCACCTGCTATTAGCGTATCTTCTATATGCTTATCAAAAGAATCCTCTACTTTATCCACAACAACCGCTACACCACCCTGGGCATATTTAGTGTTAGATTCGTCTTCATTAGCTTTCGTAACTATCAGAACCTTACCATATTTAGCAGCTTTTAGTGCAAAACTTAATCCGGCAATACCCGATCCTATCACCAAAAAATCAACATTCCTCATGGGTGTAATAATTAGAAATTTGAATATTTATAAAACATGTTAACAACCACATCAAAGATGTTAATTTAGCGCTAATAGTAGTTGAATAATTTATAAACAAACTGAAAAGTAGTTTTATTCACCTCAATTTAACTTACTTTTGATCTAGTTTTAAGCAAATTATTAAGAGTATTCCACTTTTAATAAAAAGAAAAAATTAAACAAATAAAATTTAATAAAAATATTAGTAATAGTAAAGCACTTAATTATCAGTTAAATAGATCATTAAAAATGTTTATAATATGTGGACAATTAATTAAAAACAATTAATAAGATATAATGTGTCATTAATTATAAACATAACCAACACACTAATAAACAATAAGAATCTTATTTAAATAATAAATTGTATTTATTGAATAGTTGATAAATGAATACCTTCGAAGAACTAAATATTAAAGGTTTTATAGACGAACCCATTGATCCGGCGCTGGATCTTTTTAAGGAAATTAACAGGCTAAAAAAGGAGAAAAATGCAGTAATTCTAGCACATTATTATCAGGAGCCTGATATACAGGATATTGCAGATTATATAGGAGATAGTTTGGGATTATCCCAGGAAGCAGCTAAAACCGATGCAGAGGTAGTTGTTTTTGCTGGAGTACATTTCATGGCTGAAACGGCAAAAATTTTGTCGCCGAAAAAGAAAGTATTACTGCCTGATTTAAAAGCAGGATGTTCTTTATCAGATAGTTGTCCGCCGGGATTATTTGCAAAGTTCAAAGAAAAATATCCGGATCACCTGGTTATTACATATATCAACTGCAGCGCCGAAATGAAGGCAATGAGTGATATAATTTGTACTTCGGCCAATGCGGCACCGATCGTTGAAAGCTTACCCAGGGATCAGAAAATTATTTTCGGTCCGGATCGAAATTTGGGTTTATGGGTTGCAAAAAAAACCGGGAGGGACCTTGTGTTATGGAATGGGGCATGTATGGTTCATGAAATTTTTTCGCAGCAGCGAATTCTGAAATTAAAGAACAGGCATCCTGAAGCGCGGTTTATAGCCCATCCTGAGTGTGAAGAATCTGTGCTGCAAATGGCAGATTTTATTGGTTCTACAACAGGTTTATTGAAATATACCATCAATAATCCCGCTAAAGAATTTATAGTGGCTACCGAAAGCGGTATTATTCACCAGATGGAGAAAGCTAGCCCGGATAAGGTATTTATTCCGGCACCTCCAAATAATGCATGTGCCTGTAATGAATGTCCGCATATGAAAAGAAATACCTTAGAGAAACTATATCTGTGTTTAAAGAATGAAATGCCTGAAGTAACTGTTCCAATGGATATCATATTAAAAGCTCAAAAACCTATAGCACGTATGCTTGAAATTTCAGCTAAATTTGGTTTGTAATTTATGGTTGAGCAGCAATCCGGTTTTTTAAAGAACTATGGCAGTATTATTCGGCTGCTCATTGGTATAATTACCGGAACCATATTAGGACTGTTATTAGGGAAGCAGGTTGAAGTTCTTAAACCTATTGGCGACATATTTCTTAATCTCCTTTTTACCGCGGTTATTCCCCTTATTTTTTTCGCTATTTCCTCGTCTGTAGCCAGTATTGACCGAAGTAAAAAAATGGGAAAGGTCATGCTGATTATGCTTATGGTCTTTGTCGGAACGGTATTGATATCTGCTATTTTAACTGTTTTTGCGGTTTGGTTATTTCCACTGCCTCATAATATCCAGACCACTGTAAATGCAGTTGAAGAGGTGCATTCCCAGAGCTTCGGCGATCAGGCCACGAGTTTACTTACTGTGAATGAATTTTATGATCTGCTCAGCCGCAAGAGTATGCTGGCTTTTATCCTATTTTCATTGTTAATCGGTTTTGCAACTTCCAGATCCGGGCAAACCGGCGAGCCATTTAAAAAATTTCTTGTGGCCGGTGATGAAGTTATGAAGCAATTGCTCATCCTTATCATGAAAATTGCACCTCTGGGCCTTGGGGCTTATTTTGCTTATCAGATAGGTGTATTCGGACCCCAGCTTTTCGGTACTTATGGGCATTCAATGGCTATTTATTATGGTCTTGGCCTGTTTTATTTCCTTGCTTTCTTCAGCCTTTATGCCTATGTAGCTGGAGGTATTCCCGGTATAAAGATCTACTGGAAAAATAATATTATTCCTTCATTTACAGCCTTAAGCACCTGCAGCAGTGTGGCTACCATTCCCGCTAACCTGGAAGCTGCCAGGGCAATGAAGGTTCCCGATCATATAGCCAACCTGGCTATACCCCTGGGGGCGCCTCTTCATAAGGACGGCTCAAGTATATCTTCTATAATAAAAATAGCAGCAGTTTTTGCTATTATGGGCAAGGATTTTACAGACCCTTATACCATTCTGCTGGCCCTTGGAATAACTATTATTGTGAGTACTGTAGAAGGCGGAATTCCAAACGGAGGATATATCGGAGAGATCCTGATCATGACGGTTTATAATTTTCCCGTTGAAATGCTTCCGGTTGTTATGATCATTGGAACCCTGGTCGATCCCATGGCTACCTTATTAAATGCAACGGGCGATACAGTTTCTGCCATGCTTGTTACCAGGTTTACAGAGGGTAAAGACTGGCTGAAAAAAGCAATTTAAGACCCTATGAATGCATTTCATTTAATTTTATCTCTTCTGTTTGCTGTTTTTTCCAAACAGCCGGCTGATATTAAAACTAAATTTAATTCCAGTCAGCTGATCGTTGTTACAAGCGATTCCTGGAATAAAATTGAAGGGAAGATGAATGTGTATGAATATAAAGACAAGAGGTGGGTGCCTGTTTTATCGGATATTCCTGTAGTAACCGGCAGAAGCGGCATGGCATGGGGCAAAGGCTTACATAGTCAGGGCCTTAATAAAGGCAAATTAAAAAAGGAAGGTGATGGCAATTCGCCTGCAGGTATATTTTATCTGAGCGGTCTTTTTGGATATGAAGATATCCGGTCTGAAATGAATTCAATAAAAGTTGACAGCAGGACCTTTTGCGTTGACGATTCCCGCTCAGCTTATTACAACCAGATCGTAAGATCTGATACAGTTAAAAAGGACTGGAATTCTGCCGAAACCATGCGAATGAAAAGTGATGCCTATAAGTATGGTATTTTTGTAGATTATAATGTAAAACCTGCGGTTCCCGGCATGGGATCCTGCATATTTATGCATATATGGAGCGGAAGAAGCAGTCCTACAGCAGGTTGTACGGCTATGAAGGAAGCAGATATATTAAAGCTCATTGATTTTCTGGATAAAAAGAAAAGCCCCCTGCTGGTTCAGGTACCACGGGCTGAGTATATAAAATTAAAGCGGAACTATAAATTACCTTAGACTCCCCGATCTCTTCCTTTAAAAAATTAGCACCTTTGTATTTTAATAGGTAAACCATGTTTGAAAATAAAGGACGTACAGAAATTGAACAATTAGGTGAGTTTGGCCTGATCGATCACCTGACTAAAAATTTTGAGATCAAAAACAAAAGTACCATAAAGGGGATTGGCGATGATGCTGCGGTACTGAATTTTGATGGTAAAAGAACGCTCGTTTCCACCGATCTTTTACTGGAAGGTATCCATTTTGATCTTTCATATACCCCGCTTAAACATTTAGGCTATAAGGCCATCCAGGTCAATCTAAGCGATATCTGTGCAATGAATGGTACTGCTACCCAGGTAACGGTATCCATAGGCCTTTCAAGCAAATTTCCTCTCGAAGCGGTTGAAGAATTATATCAGGGAATAAGTATAGCATGCGAAAAATATGGTATTGACCTGGCAGGAGGTGATACAACGTCATCAAAACAGGGTCTGATCATTAGTGTAACCAGTATCGGATATGCCGATGAGAAGGATATCTGTTACCGGAATGGTGCCGGAGAAGGGGATCTGTTATGCGTTTCAGGTGATCTTGGGGGTGCCTATATAGGCCTTCAGTTATTGGAACGTGAAAAGAATATATTTCTTGAAAATCCAAACATCCAGCCCGATCTGGAAGGTAAAGATTATATCGTGGAACGTCAGCTTAAACCCGAAGCCCGCAAGGATATCGTGGAAGCACTGAAACTGATGAAGATCAAACCAACATCAATGATCGATGTTTCGGACGGCCTGGCTTCTGAGATCCTGCATATCTGCAAACAATCGGACAAGGGCTGTAACCTGTATGAAGAGAAGATCCCGATCGATCCTATGACCTATGACACGGCCCGTGATTTTGGAATTGACCCTACGGTTTGTGCTTTAAATGGCGGAGAGGATTATGAACTGCTGTTCACTATAAAGCAATCCGATTTTGAAAAGATCCGAAATAACCCCGATATTTCAATAATCGGCCATATTACAGAAGCATCAGCCGGTTGTAACCTGATATCAAAATCAGAAAAGGTTTACCCGATAACAGCGCAGGGCTGGAACTCATTAAAGGGCCATCAGGAATGATCAGGTTCAGAGATTTGCCTGCCGGGTTTTAGGATATATTTAAATGATCTCATGAATTTAAGAAGCGGCACCGTACTTATTCTTCTTCTGGTTCTTTCTTTCTATTCCAATGCCCAGGCAAAAATGACCAGCGTTCCGGCAGCTGTTTTTCCTTTGCCTTCCAAAGAGCAGATTGCCTGGCATGAAATGGAAACTAACGCATTCGTTCACTTTACAACAAATACCTTTACCGGGCTGGAGTGGGGTTATGGGGATGAGAAAGAAACGATCTTCAATCCCTCAGCCCTTGATGCCGGACAATGGGCCAGAACGCTCAGTGAAACCGGTTTTAAAACCCTGATACTGACCACAAAACATCATGATGGTTTTTGCCTCTGGCCAAGTAAATACACCGGACATTCTATTAAGAACAGTCCGTATAAAAACGGAAAAGGCGACCTGGTTAAAGAAGCCGCAGAAGCTTCCAGGAAATATGGACTGAAGTTTGGGGTTTATCTTTCACCCTGGGACAGAAACCATCCCGAATATGGTAAGCCCGCCTATCTTGAATACTACCGGAATCAGTTAAAAGAATTATTTACTAATTATGGGCCTGTTTTTGAAATGTGGTTTGATGGTGCCAATGGGGGTGATGGTTATTATGGAGGCGCACGTGAAAGCCGAAAGATCAATGCTTCTTCCTATTACGACTGGCCCGCTACACTCAATGTGGTACGTAAAATACAGCCAAATGTGATCTTCTTCAGTGATGCGGGTCCCGGTGTCAGGTGGGTTGGAAATGAGCGCGGACTGGCTGGTGAAACCAACTGGAATACTATTTCGACCGATACGCTGTATGCGGGCAAGCCCGGAATATCAGCGATATTAAACTCAGGTTCGCCCGATGGGGATAAGTGGATCCCCGCGGAGGTGGATGTTTCCATTCGTCCGGGATGGTTTTACCATGCAATTGAGGATTCGAAAGTGAAGTCGCCGGAACAATTGTTTGAGATCTACCTGAGTTCTGTCGGGCGGGGATCTACCCTGCTTTTGAACATCCCTCCAGACCAGCGCGGCCTTTTTCATGAAAAAGATGTTGAATCACTGAAAGGATATAAAAAAATACTGGATACGGAATTTGCGGTCAACCTGGCTAAAAATGCGAAGGTAAAACCAGATTCCTACCGTGGAAATTCAGAAAAATACTCGGGATCGAAAGTCAGTGACGGGGACAAAGAAAGCTATTGGGCTACCGATGATGATCGTACTACAGGCAGTTTGGAAATAGATCTTGGCAAAGTATCGATGGTGAAATATATTGTGCTGCAGGAGTACATCAAACTTGGACAGCGCATAAAGAATTTTTCTGTGGAGGTATGGAAGAATGGCAGTTGGGAAAAGGCAGCAACTGCTACAACAATAGGGTATAAACGAATTTTGAGAATAGATCCGGTTTTTACCTCAAAGATCCGGCTTAATATTATTGGATCGAAGGCATGTCCCCTGATCTCCAGTGTGAAGATTTACTGATCTTAATCACCTGCAATAAATTCGCATTTTAATTGAACGCCGAAAAATGCGATATTAGATTTAACTAGTTTTAAAATAACCGACAAGCCATGAAAAACATCCTGTTAATTCTGTTCCTGAGTGTTTCATTCAGCATACTGAATGCCCAAACGAAGACCACAAAAGCCGCCCCGGCAGCAAAGCCAGCCGGTACTCAGATCGTTGAAGCATCCTGCGGCCAATGCCAGTTTGATATGAAAGGGAACGACTGTGACCTGGCTGTCAGAATAAATGGTAAAGCCTATTTTGTAGATGGTACCGGTATCGATGATCATGGAGATTCCCACGCGAAAGATGGATTTTGTGAGAAAATAAGAAAAGCAGAAATTAAGGGAAGCCTGGTTAATAACCGTTTTCTGGCTACCTATTTCAAGCTTTTACCGGAGCCCCTGAAGAGTAAATAAATTTCTAAAAGACAGCTTTTTGGTTGTAACGCGGGATTCTGCTTTGAAATTTCATTGATCAAAGGGGACGATTAATAAAGCCCGGACAGCCGCTCTGCGCCAGCCGGGATTATATTTCCTCTTCGTCAATAAATTTTTTATCGAGCTGTTTACCCGTTTTTGCACCCAGTTTTTTGATCTTTTCGGCGGTTGTGCTCAGGTTTCCCCGGCCGCTTGATAATTTATTTACTGCTTTGTCATAAGACTCCTGGCTTTGTTTTATGTTTTTTCCGATGCCCTCCATATCCCCCATAAAGCCTACGAACTTATCGTACATTTCCCCGCTCAGCCGGGCTATTTCCATCACATTCCGGTTCTGTCGCTCCTGTTTCCACATACTGGCTATGGTTCGGAGCGTTGCCAGCAGCGTAGAAGGGCTGACAATGACCACCCGTTTATCCCAGGCATAATTAAATAGTTCCGCATCTTTTTGAACCGCAATGCTGAAACAGGATTCGATCGGTATAAAGAGCATTACAAAATCCGGAGAATTGATCTTATAAAGTTCAGAATAGTTCTTTGATGAAAGCTCGCTGATATGATTCCGTATGGATGCGATATGCTGTTTGGTATATAGCTCGCGATCTTCTTCGGTTTCGCTGCTCACAAGCCTTTCGTATGCGATCAGAGAGACCTTTGCATCGATGATCAGATGTTTATCATCCGGAAGGTCGATCACCACATCGGGCTGGTAGCGGCTGCCATCAGCAGATTGAAGGAAGGTCTGAATCCTGTATTCTTGATCTTTTACCAGTCCGGAACGTTCCAGTACTCTTTCCAGGATCATCTCCCCCCAGTTACCCTGTTTTTTATTATCCCCTTTCAGTGCCCTGGTCAGGTTTTGCGTTTCCAGGCTCATTGTTTTATTTAGTTCCATGAGCTGGGTGATAATACCCTGCAATACGTTCCGTTCACCCGCCTCCGTTTTGTAAACCTGCTCTACCTTATCTTCAAAGGCCTTGATCTTTTCCTTCAGGGGATTTAATATGATGTCCAGACTGGTCCGGTTCTGTTCGGTGAATTTATTGGTTTTTTCTTCCAGTATTCTGGAGGCTATCAATTCGAAGTCCTTGCTGAATTTTTCCTGATTATTCTTAATCTCGAGTTTCTGTTCCTCTATTTTTTCCTGCTGGGCTTTAAAATAAGAACGCGAACTTTCAAGGGATTGCATCGCACCAGATAGCTTTTCACGCTCGGTGTCCAATGCTTTTTTCAGGTAATCCTGTTCAGACCTTAAATTTTCAGCGCGTTCTTCAGCTTTTGCAAGGCTGATATTCAGCTGCTCCCTCTCTAGTTTTAAACGATCGAATTCATCCGGATCGATTGTATGACCCGATTGTTTTTTTCGAAGGATAAAAAACAGAATGATTATAATGACGGCTGCAGTCGGGATAATATATGCTTCCATTGCTAAAATTTTAACAAAAATACAAAACAGGTCCTGTTTTAAAGCGGAATAAGATCAGCTACCTGCTCTCCCAAAAGGCTTCCCATTGCAATGCCCATTCCGTTGCAGCGGACAGCGCAGTACAGTCCGGGTTCAATTTCCTTTAGAATGGGCTTTAGTTCCTTGCCAAAACCCATTACACCGCTCCATCTATGGCTGATCCGGGGCTTTTGTCCTGGAATTATAGTTTCATAAAGAAGTGTTTCCAAAGCATTCTGGATAATATCTGTGATCCCCGCTTCGGTGGTCTGCTCGGTCTTAAAGTCCAGGTCGCGGCCCCCGCCCAGAAGAATGCGGTCATCAATATTCCGGAAATAGGTATAGCCGCGGTTATAATGAAAGGTCCCTTTTATTTTCAGATCTTTTATCGGTTCGGTAATAAGGACCTGACCCCTGCCGGGGATGACATCCAGCCCGGGAACCAGCTCCCGGCTAAATGCATTCGTGGCCAGGATCACATATTTTGACCTGAATTTTCCCTGATTACAGATAAGTGTATGCCCCGGTATTCCCTTTTCGATCTTTAGTACCCGGCAATTATTGAAAACGGCTACTCCCAACCCCCCTACTTTTGATAATAAAGCCCTCATCATTTTTCCGGTATCGATCTGGCCTTCGTATTTATTTTCAATGATCTTATTTATTCCATGCATGCCGGACTCTGCTATTTTAGCATTGGATACTGCATAAATGTCAGGTTTTCCGATTATTGGACTTAACAGTTTATTAAAGTAGGGTATTCGTTTAATACAGGAATTGGCAAAATCATCCTCGGTGTTTTTAAATATTTCAAAGCCCCCGAATTGCTTAAAAGAAATTGCCTTGTCGCCCAGGTTTTTTCTAAGCCTTTCAAGGCCTTTCCATCGCATTTCAACAAGCTTCATAAATTCGGATTCGCTGCTTGTTTCCAGTTCCTCAATCGCCTCAGAAATGCTTCCAAAGCATGCAAAACCCGCATTTTTTGTGCTTGCCCCGCTTGGCAGGAAGCCCGCTTCCAGGATACCGATATTCAAAGAGGGCTCCCGGATTTTTAAATACAGGGAAGCACTCAGGCCAACAATTCCGCTTCCGATAATCAGTACATCATATCCGGATAAAAAAGACTGCTGTTCCCAGTAAGAAAAACTTTCGGCCATATAATCTTAAAGGTAAATTATTTGTGATTATTTTTATTCGGAATAGTTATTGAATATGTTTATTAAAAAACATTGACATGGGATTAATAATAATGATAGTCATTGCTGTAATTAGTTTTGCGGTTCAATGGAGGTTTAAAAGTAAATTCAAACAGTACACTGAAATGCCCCTCGCTTCGGGCATGAGCGGAAAGGATATAGCTGAAAAAATGCTGGGTGATAATGGCATAAAAAATGTTCAGGTCATTTCGGCTGAGGGCCAATTATCAGACCATTATAATCCGGCAAACCGCACGGTAAATTTAAGCCCCGAGGTGTTTCAGGGACGAAGTGTTGCAGCCGCCGCAGTAGCCGCTCATGAATGCGGTCACGCAGTACAGCATGCAAAGGCATATAACTGGTTAAAATTCAGATCGGCTGTGGTTCCTGCTGTAAATGTGGCTTCAAAGATCACCCAATGGGCTTTAATGATCGGTGTGATGCTGCTTATTTTTTCCGGGGATATCACCGTGCTTGCCATCGGGGTTATTGCTCTGGCCGTTGTAACGCTGTTTGCGTTCATCACCCTGCCGGTAGAGTTCGATGCCAGTAACAGGGCATTGGTCTGGTTAGAGGGTAACCGCGGTATTATGCAAACAAGTGTGGAACATGATCAGGCTAAAGATGCTTTATGGTGGGCTGCAATGACCTATGTGGTTGCTGCTCTGGGTTCACTGGCCATGCTGGTTTATTATGCCAGTATGCTGACGGGAAGAAGAGATTAGTATGAAATAGATTTTAAAGAAAAGCCCCGTTCTTATTACAGTACGGGGCTTTTTTTATATAGCCTGTGAAGAGGGCTCGTTTAATTTAATTTATAGGGTGCGATCAGATAAAATTCGGGGATATTTACCCTGAACTTCTGCCCGTCTGCAATTCGTTTCATTTCATAAGAACCCCTCATGCTGCCCATATCGGTTTTTAAATTACATCCCGAAACATATTCATGATTGTTCCCCGGTTCGATAATAGGCTGCTGACCAACTACACCTTCTCCTTCTACTTCCCTTTTGGTACCATTGGAATCGAAGATCTGCCAGTGCCTGTGTAGCAACTGAACACTGTTTTCGGTCAGATTTTCAATATTCACCCGGTATGCAAACATGAAATGTTCATTGGCCGGATTTGAATATTCCGGCTGGTAAATGGTTTCTACCGATATTTTGACCCCATCAGTAATTTTGGTTACCATAATAAATAAGTTTAATTAGCAGCAATATAAAAATAAACCCAATAATTAGGCCATTTCCGGTTGAAATCGTTCGTTGATTTCCTGAAGCACAGTATGAATATCCTCAACTTTCTCTAATGAAACTAATTTCATACGATATTCTTTAAAATCGGGAATACCTTTAAAGTAGTTGGAATAATGCCTTCTCATTTCAAAAATGCCTGTTTTACTGCCTTTCCAGGCTATTGATTTATCGAGATGTGTTTTACAAACCTCCACCCTTTCGCTGATCGTGGGCTCGGGTAAATGTTCTCCGGTCTTAAAAAAATGTTTAATTTCCCGGAATATCCAGGGATAACCAATAGCCGCCCTGCCGATCATGATACCATCAACTTCATATTCCATGCGCCAGCTGGCAGCTTTTTCAATGGAATCTACATCGCCGTTTCCAAAAATCGGAATTTTTATCCTCGGGTTTCTTTTAATCTCACGGATCATTGACCAGTCTGCCTCACCCTTATACATCTGTGCCCGTGTACGCCCATGAATGGTCAATGCCCGGATACCTATATCCTGCAGGCGTTCTGCAACCTCATAGACATTTCTTGTATTGTCATCCCAGCCAAGGCGGGTTTTAACAGTAACAGGGAGATGGGTAGCTTCAACAACGGCCTTTGTCATCTGAACCATCTTATCGATATCCTGTAATAAACTGGCTCCGGCACCGCGGCAGGCAACATTTTTTACCGGACAGCCATAATTTATATCGATCAGGTCGGGATTAGCAAGGCTTGCGATCACTGTAGCTTCACGCATACTTTCAATTTCACTTCCGAAAATCTGTATCCCGATAGGGCGTTCGTATTCAAAAATATCAAGCTTTGCCCTGCTTTTGGCCGCATCGCGAATCAGGCCTTCTGAAGAAATAAATTCGGTGTACATCATGTCCACCCCGTTTTGTTTGCATACAAAACGGAAGGGCGGATCACTCACATCCTCCATAGGAGCAAGCAGCAAAGGGAACTCCCCTAAATCTATATTTCCAATCTTAACAGACATTAACTATCTTTCAACGGTATATTTTACGCCATGAAATGACGGTGATAAAATACAAAATTACAAATAATTACTCAGCATGTTTAAATCGGGGTCAACAGAACGTCATCCTTTCAGCTCTATACTCCTGTTACTATTGCTGATGTTTGCCGGAGCAATAGTATTTACCATTGCCGGATTTGCAATCGGAGCTTCAATTTATGGCCCGGAACCCATTCTTAAAATGTCGGCTGGAGAACCAGGCAGCCTTGGATTTTTAAAGCTGATCCAGATCCTAAGCTCAATCGGTATGTTTGTGGTGCCAGCTTTCTTTTTTGCTAAACTTGAAAGTAAAGACTGGATCTCTTACCTGAAACTGGTAAAGGTTCCGCTTCTGTTTGTATTGCTTACGGTTTTGATCATGTTCAGTTCCGGTCCTGCCCTGGAATATTCCATGGACCTGAATAAGAGCATGAAGCTTCCCGGCTTTTTAAAGGAACTTGAGGCCTGGATGCTTCTTAAGGAAACCCAAATGGAGGAACTGACCAGGCAATTGCTCGTTATGAAATCAATACCCGATCTGCTGCTTAATTTACTGATGCTCGCTTTAATTCCGGCCCTTGGCGAAGAATTGATCTTCAGGGGATGCCTGCAAAAGATCTTCGGACGCTGGACAGGAAATCATCACGTTGCCGTCTGGTTAAGCGCTATAATTTTCAGTACCATTCATTTTCAGTTCTATGGTTTTATGCCGCGGATGTTCCTGGGTGCCCTTTTCGGATATTTTCTTCTTTGGAGCGGAAGCCTCTGGCTGCCAATTCTCGCGCATTTTCTGAATAATGGGATTGCAGTGATCACAGCCTTTTGGTTTCAGCAGCAGGGGATGCCTCTTGAAAAAATGTTTGAATCTGAAAAGCTGAGCCCGTCTGTATTTCTGGGGAGTATCGCCGTGTTTTGCGGCCTGCTCTTGTTTTTTTATACCCAATCACTGAAACAAAAGGAGATGATTAAAGAAACAGCCGATGGAAGCAGGCTGGATTAAAATTTATACTTCTGCTGATTTTTTTAAATCAGAACTGGTAAGGCAGGTCCTGATCGATCATGAAATTGAGGCTATCCTGATAAATAAGCAGGGTTTTCCTTATCGGATTGGTGAGGTTGAAATTTATATACACAAGGATAGTTTTCAAAAGGCCCATGAAATTATCATAGAAAACGATTTGTAAATGAAAACAAGAGCGATAACAGGTTTTTTCTTCGTGGGAGTGATGCTGGCCTCGGTACTTTTGGGTGCTTATGCATTTACTTTGTTTTTTTTAATACTGAGCGTGCTCTGTACCGAAGAATTCTACAGGCTGGTTAGCACCGAAGACGTTAAACCCCAAAAACGCTGGGGTATGGCCCTGGTAGTCAGCATTTATCTGCCTTTAAGTTTGTATTTTTTTAAGGGGGAGCCGCTGATTTATATTCTGGGCTGTGTTCCAATAACGGTATTGATCATTGTTGCTGAACTTTACCGGAAATTAAAAAACCCCTTTCATAATATTTCATATACCCTTTTCGGAGTAATTTTCGCTGCTCTTCCTTTTTGTTTTTTTTATTCCCTGGCCTTTACGGACGGAGATTATTCCACGCATTATCCACTGGCCTTTCTCATTATGCTCTGGTCAAATGATACCGGCGCCTACCTGTTTGGCATTTCATTAGGAAGGCATCGATTGTTTGAAAGGCACTCACCTAAAAAAAGCTGGGAAGGATTTTTTGGGGGATTGTTAAGCAGTATGCTGGCAGCCTTTGTTTTAAGCCTATATTTTACCGAACTCCCGCTTATTCACTGGCTGGGAATATCAGCCATCATCGTTTTTGCGGGTACATTTGGCGATCTTTGCGAATCCATGCTAAAACGCAGCCTTTCAACGAAAGATTCCGGTTCTTTCTTACCCGGCCACGGAGGTTTGCTCGACAGATTTGACGGATTATTACTTGCCGCCCCATTAGTGTTCGTATATTTACAGTTCATTAAGTCTTTCTGAACAATATCCGGTTATAAATTAATTTGTAATCGCCCGGGTATCTGGTCCCGCAATTATTGGAACGGTTTTTATTGAATATCAGTCGGAATCAGATAATTAATGGAACAGGAAATTAACACTGAGCATGAAGCCATGCAGGAGAATGAAATAAAAAAAGATCGTTCATTATTATACATGGGTATGGGCCTGGGTGTAATTATCCTGGTAATGGGTTATCTCACCTTCTATGTAGATGATGTTAACGGGTTTTTTTCCGGAAAGGAGGAAGTAATTACCGTAGTTGATGATGACAATTCGGATGCTTTAATTGAGAACTCCGGTATGAGTGATTCGGAGGTCCGAAGTTCTTTAATCAAATTCATTGAGGCGTTCTATAATGACCAGGAAAAAGGATACTTTGACCCTCCCAGCTACTTTTCTCCCATAACCCGGACCTATTATAATTACCATAATCTTACCTATAAACGTTTAAAAGATATTCACTGGAAGCGCTTATCTGATTTGAAGAACCTGGACCTGAATTGGATCGTATCAACACTTGATTATGACCGCAGCGGTAATGAACTAATAGCAAGTTACTGGACCAGAATGAATTATTTTCAGCCCTCACGCAGCCAGGAGGTGTCGGTTGATGTTAAATATGAAATGATAATTAATGAAGAGGGTAAGATCATCTCTTTAAGGGAAGCGGAGATCAAGAATCTCGTTGTATCCACGCTTCTTCCGGCTATTGATACTGCATTCAGCGAAGAGGCAGATAATAATATGCCGGTAAATACCCCCGAAAAAGTTATTGAAGCTTCTTCTGAACCCGAAGTAGGCCCGAACCCGGAGGCCAGGTATGAAGGAAAACTATATGATCTGGGAAATGTTGAGATCGCACCCGAGTATCAGGGGGGTCAATCCGCTTTGGCAAAATACCTGGGATCTCACCTCAGATATCCTGCAAAGGCGCGTGAGAACAGAATTCAGGGGAAGGTATATATTGGGTTCATTGTAGAAAAAAATGGTAGCCTGAGTGATTTTAAGATCATAAAGGGAATTGGCGGAGGCTGTGATGAGGAGGCTATCCGGGTACTCAGATCCAGTCCGGCATGGAAGCCGGGTATCGCTAACGGAAAACCGGTCAGGACTTCCTATACGCTACCGATTACCTATCAGCTTGGGAATTAGCCAGAGGCTCCAGAGCTATTTCCTGAAGCATCTCTATGGCTGTATCCAGAGTCTGAACATGTTCGATACCCAGCCTTAAAGAGTTCCTGACTTCTTTCAGGTTGCTGATCCGCGGATGGGCCTGCAGAAACTGCAATACCCGGCCAAACTGCTCAGTTTCATAATATGGCGATTGTTTATTACTGATAAAATATCCCCTTAATACACCTTTCTTGAATGTGATCTTTTCAAAGCCGATCATTTTACCCAGCCATTGCAGACGCCAGGTATTGATCAGTTCAATGACCTGCAGCGGAACCGGCCCAAACCGATCGGCAAGTTTCTGCCTGAAAGCATCCAATGCCAGCTCATCTTCAATATTGGAAAGCTCTGTATATAAATTATAACGTTCAGCAATATTGGTGACATATTCATCCGGAATAAGCACCTCCAGATCGGTATCTACATGGGTGAAAGAGATAAACGGCCTGGGTTTTTCATCATTAAAGAGATTTTTAAATTCATCATCCTTTAATTCCTGGATCGCTTCATCCAGAATTTTATGGTACATCTCAAAACCAATTTCTGCAATGAAACCGCTTTGTTCAGCACCCAGTAAATTCCCGCTTCCCCGGATATCCAGATCGCGCATAGCGACATTAAACCCGCTGCCCAGATCTGAGAACTCTTCGATCGCGCTCAGGCGTTTCCGGGCTTCGTTGGTCAGGGTGGATAATGGCGGACTTAAGAGATAACAGAATGCTTTTTTATTGGAACGCCCTACACGTCCGCGCATCTGGTGCAGGTCACTCAAGCCAAACATGTGTGCGTGATTGATCAGAATGGTGTTTGCATTGGCGATATCCAGTCCTGCTTCTATGATCGTAGTAGCCACAAGCACATCATATTGTCCTCCAACAAATTTGAGCATCACATCTTCCAGGGCATCTCCTTCCAGCTGCCCATGGGCAATACCGATCCTTGCCTTCGGTACAAGGGTGTTGATCAATCCGCCCAATTGCATCAGGTCCTGAACCCGGTTATGAATAAAGAACACCTGTCCGCCGCGGTCAATTTCGAATTCTACCGCTTCCTTGATCAGTTTTTCATTAAAAACATGTAGCTCAGTTAAAACGGGCTGCCTGTTAGGTGGAGGAGTGCTGATGATGCTCAGGTCGCGGGCACCCATCAATGAAAAATGCAGGGTACGCGGAATCGGCGTGGCCGTCAACGTTAAGGTATCTACATTCACCCGAAACTGTTTCAGCTTCTCTTTGACGCTGACACCGAATTTCTGCTCCTCATCAATGATCAGTAATCCCAGGTCCTTAAATTTTACATCCTTGCTTACTATCCGGTGAGTACCTATTATAATGTCGATCCTTCCCTCCGCCAGGTTCAGAAGTGTTTCCCTGATCTGTTTGGCTGATTTAAAGCGGTTTATGTAGTCAATATTGCAGGGGAATTCGGCCAGACGCGAAGTAAAGGTTTTATAATGCTGCAATGCCAGGATCGTGGTTGGAACCAGAATAGCTACCTGTTTACTGTCAGTTACAGCTTTGAATGCAGCCCGGATAGCGATCTCTGTTTTACCGAAGCCTACATCCCCGCAAACAAGGCGGTCCATGGGATGAGCCGATTCCATGTCCTTTTTAACATCAGCAGTAGCCTTCACCTGATCGGGAGTATCTTCATAGATGAATGAGGCCTCCAGTTCAGTTTGCAAATAGGTATCCGGCAAAAAAGCAGTTCCGGTTTGCGCTTTGCGGATCGCGTAGAGCTTAATCAGGTCGCGCGCAATGTCTTTAACTTTTTTTTTTGTGGTTTTTTTGAGCTTCTCCCAGGTATCTGTTCCGAGCTTATTCATTTTAGGAACAGTGCCTTCCTTGCCGGAATATTTAGAAATACGGTTCAGGGAATTGATATTGACATACAGAAGGTCATTATCTGCATAGACCAGACGGATCATTTCCTGCGATCTTCCGTTAACATCCACCTTTTCTAATCCCGCATATTTTCCAATGCCATGGTCAATATGCGTGATGAAATCTCCAGGCTTTAATTCACGCAGTTCCTTTAAGGTGATTGCCTGAGTGCGGGTATAACCTTTTTTTAATTTGTATTTATAATAGCGGTCAAAGATCTGATGATCGGTATAACAGGCTAGTTTCTGGCCGAGGTCTATGAAGCCTTCTCTGAGGGAGAGATGGACCGGCTTAAATTTTACACCGGCATTCAGATCATCAAAAATGCTGTATAAGCGCTCGATCTGCTTAGTCGAATCGGTGAAGATCAGGTTTTCCAATCCCGATTTTTCATTTTCCCTGAAGTTGTGGATAAGCAGATTAAAATCTTTATTAAAAGAAGGCTGGGGTTTAATATCGAAAAGAATGGTTTCATCGGCCTGGTAGAAGAATTGCTTTCCAAATTCCAGCAGATCAAAATCCCGAAGCTGATCGGCCAGCATTTTCTCGTCTGTAAAATTAAACCGGGGATCGATCCACTGCTGGTTTTGCTGTTTATCCTCAGCGGGCAGGGCTTTCCAGAATTCCACAGCTTTTTTATAAGCGCTCTTTACCACATCGAATGTGAATTCCACATCTTTAAACCAGATCAGGGTATCCGGGTCAATATATTCAAGCAGGGAAATATTATGCTCGGTCAGGAATTTTGATTGCACATTGGGCACCACCGTGATAGTTTTCACCTGTTCTACCGAGAGCTGATCTTCTATCTCAAAGGTCCGGATGCTTTCAATATAGTCGGCAAAGAACTCTATCCGGTACGGAAGATCATGAGAAAATGAAAAGATATCCACAATGCCGCCGCGTATTGAAAACTGTCCCGGCTCATAAACAAATTCTACGCGTTCAAAATCATATTCAATTAAAAACTCATTAATGAAATCAATACTCAGTTTATTACCGACAGCAATTTCAAGCGTGTTCTTTTCAAGTGCGGCACGGTCAATAACCTTTTCGGCAAGCGCTTCGGGATAGGTGACAATTAGTTTACCGAATTCGCTTGAATGGTTCAGCTCATTTAATACCTCGGCACGCTGCAGTACATTACTGCTGTCCACCTGGGTAAACTCAAAAGATTTTCTGAATGAGGAAGGGAAAAGTAAAACTTCATTTTCAAGCAGGTTTTCGAGGTCACTTAGAAAATAGGCGGCTTCCTCACGTTCTGGCAGAACAAAGATCATATGCCTGTGCAATAAAAAATACAAAGCTATCGCCATGACCGAATCGCTGGAGCCGATGAGGCCTTTTAAATGAACCCGTTTCTTCCCCCCTGTTTTAAGGGTTTCTGCCAGGATGGCAATACGGGGGTCCGATTTATACTGATTTAAAATATCCCGAATATTCACGCCCTGATTTTCGCTGCAAATATACAATTAACACATTAAAAAGCGACCCAAGGCCTTGATAACTATCTTAAGGAGTACTAAATGAGCTTATTTTAACTTATATTTATATTGAATAGCGTCAGATATCGGGATGTATTCCTGAAACAGTTCTAAAACTATTGCGTTAAAACAGTATTTACTAATTCTGAACATTTAAATGCACGAATATGGGAAATTCATTAAAACATGGGTTCATTATCGGTGTAATAAGCGGAATTTGGATCCTGATCATGCATTACGCAGGGGTTTTTGTACAGGATCCTCCTGAAGGGAACAAGATGTCATGGCTGGAATATGCATCTGTTTTAATTCCTGCAACCGGTCTTTATCTTGGCATAAAGAATTTCAGGGATCACATTTTGACAGATAAAATGGAATTTTATGAAGGTTTATTTGAAGGATTTAAAATACTGGCCTTCGGGGGAATAACTGCAGCGTTTTTTGCTGTGGTTTATGTGCAGGTTAGTTCCAATCTTCAAAACACAGATTTTATGTACCGGATAGGGGCTGCTGCTCTGATCGGTGTTCTCTTTAATCTGGCGATTTCACTTATATTAATGAACAAGCAGAAGCACCTGTAAATGTTAAAAAACTGGCCGGTAGAATTAGTTGTTTGGTTGGGGGCCTTGCTGTTCCTTGGTTTTAGCCGGGCCGGAACTTCCCATTATTCCCTGTGTCCACTTGATACTCTTGGGTTAAGCTGGTGTCCCGGCTGCGGATTGGGCCGTTCGATCAGATACCTGCTCCATGCCGAGATCGGATTATCACTTGATCAGCATTGGTTTGGGATCCCGGCCTTGTTCATTCTAATTCACAGGATAATGCAATTATTAAAAAAATTCATCTTAAATTTAAGGATAGCTAACCGGATTCAATATGGATAATGAACTGCTTATTAACCTGAAGGGGATGAGCCCCGAAGAATATGCCTACCTGCAGCAGGTAATGACAGGGCTGGATAAGCGCCAGTCACAGCACTTTGTTATGTTCTATTCCGGCCGTCGCAAAGATCCGCAGGAGATCCTTTTATTCACCTTGCTGGGATTTTTGGGGATTGCTGGTATTCAGCGCTTTATAATCGGTCAGATGGGTATGGGTATCCTGTATATTCTCACCGCAGGATTGTGTTTTATCGGTACAATTGTGGATGTTATCAATCATAAGACACTTGCCTTTGAACATAACCAGAAAGCCGCCTATGAAAGCGCGCAGCTGGTTAAGATGATGCCCCCTCCGGCTGGTTAAGCGATTACAGGTACCGGTACAGATGAACAGTGGAACGGGCAGGATCCTTATGATGGCAGGTGTTTTGATCCTGGCTATGGGTATTATTATTTATTTTTTTCATGATAAGTTGAACTGGATCGGGAACCTGCCCGGAGATATAAGGATCGAACGCCCTGGTTTCAGATTATACATTCCATTTGCTACGATGATCCTGTTCAGTATTCTCCTAAGCCTAATAATCCGGATTTGGACCTGGCTGAACTTATAGGGTATCTTTGCTTATGAAATTAAGAGAACTAACCACATTTCTAGAAACAGTTGCACCCCTTGCCTGCCAGGAAGATTATGATAATTCAGGCCTTATCTCCGGCCATCCTGACATGGAAATTTCGGGAGCGCTTATTTCGCTGGATTGCATCGAAGCGGTAGTGGATGAAGCGATCAGTCTCGGGTTCAACCTGATTATCTCGCACCATCCCATTGTTTTTAAGGGCCTGAAAAGGTTCAATGGTAAAAACTATGTGGAAAGGGTGGTGATGAAAGCCATTAAGCATGATATCGCCTTGTATGCCATCCATACCAATCTGGATCATGTATCCGTCGGGGTAAATAAGAAGATCTGCGATAAACTGGGTATAAAGAACCCGGGGATTTTAAAGTTCAGGGCAGATTCTCTCCGGAAGCTGGTTACGTTTTGTCCGGAAGCAAATGCTGAAAAGGTTCGTATGGCATTATTTGATGCGGGAGCAGGCAGGATTGGTAATTATTCAGAATGCAGTTATAATACATCCGGTAGCGGAACCTTTAATGCTGCTGAAGGTACTGATCCTTATGTCGGCGAGATCGGCAAACAACATCAGGAACCTGAAATCAGAATTGAGACGATTTATCCGGTTCACCTGGAACATAAGATTCTTGCGGCACTTCTTGCGGCACATCCTTACGAGGAAGTTGCCTATGATCTTTACCCGGTAAGCAATACTCATCCACAGCTTGGATCAGGAATGATCGGTAATCTGGAGTTTGATCAGGATGAGCTGGAATTTTTAAATTTTGTGAAAGAAAGACTGGGTGCTAAAGTGATCAGACATACTGCATTAAGGTCGAAAAAGATCCGCAGAGTGGCTGTTTGCGGTGGTTCGGGAAGTTTCCTGCTGCCTCATGCCATTAGTGCGGGGGCAGATATTTTCATCACCGCGGATTTTAAATACCATGAGTTTTTTGATGCGGAGGGTAAACTGATCATCGCCGATGTGGGACACTTTGAGAGTGAGCAGTTTACACAGGAATTATTATTGGAATTAATTACAGAAAAATTTCGTAACTTTGCCCTCCGTTTAACAGTACAGAACACAAACCCCATAAAATATTTGATTTAATGGAACAATCAGTAGAAGAGAAATTAAAGGCATTATTCGAACTTCAAACCCTTCATACCCAGATCGATAAGATCCGCCAGACAAGAGGTGAACTTCCTATGGAGGTTGCCGACCTGGAAGATGAAGTTGCCGGTTTAGAAACCCGTATTCAGAAAATAAAAGCAGAGCTGGATGAGCTTGAGGATTCGATCGTGACCCGCAAGAACATGATCAAAGAAGCCCTTGCCGCTACAAAGAAGTACGAGGTTCAGCTTGGTGATGTAAAGAATAATCGTGAATATGATGCGATCTCGAAAGAGATAGAAATTCAGGGATTGGAAATTCAGGTTTCTGAGAAAAAGATCAAGGAATATTCATTCGAGATCCAAAACAAAACTGAGGTTTACGAAAAAGCATTGGCCAATATCACTGAACGTAAAAAGGATCTTGAGATTAAGAAAGCAGAATTAGATACGATCACTGCCGAAACCGAAAAGGATGAGGTCAGTATTATCGCAAAAGCTGAAGAAGCTGAAAAGCATATTGAGGAACGCCTGTTAATTGCATACAACCGTTTACGTAAAAATGCAAAAAACGGCCTGGCTGTAGTTACTATTCAGCGTGATTCCTGTTCAGGATGCTTTAATCAGATTCCTCCGCAGAGACAACTGGATATCCGTCAGCGTAAACGCATCATTGTTTGTGAGCATTGCGGCCGTATCCTGGTTGACGAAGGGTTTGCACTGGAGGAAGCCCCTCTGGCATAATAATTAAAAAAATACTTCAAAGCGATCAGTTTTTTACTGATCGCTTTTTTTTTGTCCGATAAGCTGTAAGTCAGACTCTTTAACCAATAGAAAGGGGGCTTTAAAAACGATAAACCATGGCGTTTATGTTCATCCCCGAGCCCACCGATGTAAATACGACGGTATTCCCCGGGCTGACCCGGTGATCCTTCAGTTTATTCTTTAACAACATGTCAAGCAAAGTGGGGACAGTGGCGACAGAGCTGTTTCCAAAAGTGGCGATGGTCATAGGCATTACTTCCATCGGAGCATCTGAAACGCCATAAAGCTTAAACAGCCTTTTTAGTATAGCCTCGTCCATTTTTCCGTTGGCCTGATGAACCAGCACTTTTTTAACATCCTTAATATCAGTTCCCGACCTTTCTAAAGCCTGCTGAATTACCAGAGGAACGTTTTTCAATGCGTATTCATATATTTTACGCCCGTCCATTTTAATGTACTGGTCATCTGAGATCAGATCCGGATTGCTGGATTTTCCTGAATACAAATAATAGGCTTCCGCTGAGGTATGGGTTTGTGTTTTATGAGCCAGTATTCCTGCATCTCCGCTGGTTCTTCCCTCAAGGATGGTCGCTCCGGCACCATCCGAATAGATCATGCTATCCCGATCATGCGGGTCGGTAACCCTGGATAGGGTTTCAGTGCCAATAATTAATACACGCTTTGCATCGCCGGAGCGGATATAATAATCAGCCTGGATCATCCCCTGAAGCCAACCCGGGCATCCGAAAGGAAGGTCATAGGCTACGCAATCCGGGTTTTTTATCCCCAGCCTGTGCTTAATTCTGGAGCCCAGAGTTGGTAAAACATCCACACGGGTGCTTCCCGGAGCAATATCCCCAAAATTATGGGCTACAATGATGTAATCCAGTGTTTCAGGATCAACACCAGAACTTTCAATGGCGTTAAATGCAGCGAAATATCCCAGGTCAGAAGCCATATGCTCTTTATTCGCATAACGGCGTTCTTCAATTTCGGTGATATCCTGAAATTTTTGGATCACATCAGCATTTTCACGTAAAATGGGTTCTCCATTTTTTTCGTAAAAGCGATGTTCTAAAAAGTCTTTATTTGATATAATATTAACAGGTACGTAACTACCCGTCCCTACGATTACGGACTTGATTCTAGTGCTCATTAAAGGAAATTATACTGAATACTATATTGGTTTACTGTATTAAAGGTACATATTTTTAAATTATAAATAATGCAGCACTAAAATAAATTAAGCTGTTTTCCATTTTGGGGGCTAAAATGCCCTGAATTTAATGCCCGCATTGATCTTCCGTTCAAAAATTTTTTAACAGAAATGTGAAATAAGCGATGTATGCTTTCTGCAATTTTTCCATCTCCGCTCATTCTTTTACCCCAGCGGCTGTCATTCAATCGTCCTCCGTGACATTGCGCGATCAAATTTAAAACTTTCTCAGCCCGGTCGGGGTAGGCTTTATGGATCCAGTCGCTAAAGATCCCGGCAATTGCCCCATTCAGGCGGACCATTGTAAATGCAGCTGCAGATACTCCGGCATCCGCTGCAGCTTTAATAATACCAGGTATTTCATCGCTGTTTAATCCCGGGATGATTGGCGCACACATCAACATGACAGGAATGTTTTCTGCGCTTAGCTTAGAGATCAGATCGATACGGCTTCGGCATGTTACAGTTCGGGGTTCAAGCTTCTGCCTCAGACCTTCATTCAATGAATTTAATGTCACCGCCACATGAACCAGGTTAAGGGCTGTAAGCTCCTTCAGAATATCCAGATCCCTTAAAATGAGATTATTTTTACTGATAATGCTAACCGGGTGCTTATATTTTAAAAACACCTCAAGGAGGGAGCGGGTGATCTTTAGTTTACGTTCTATGGGCTGATAGCAATCGGTGTTTCCGGACAACATGATCGTTGAGGGGACATACCCCTTTTTATTAAAAAATTTTTCAAGTAATTGAGCGGCATCTCTTTTTACTATTATCTTCCTTTCAAAGTCAAGGCCTGCGCTAAATCCGTAATATTCATGAGCATTGCGTGCATAGCAATAAAGACAGCCATGTTCACATCCCTGATAGGGGTTTATCGAAAACATAAAGGGCAGATCAGGACTACTGGATTTACTGACTATGTTTTTAGGATGTTCCTCAAAAAACTGTGTGCTGGTGTTTTCAAGCATGAGTTCATCGATCCCTTCCTCATGCTCTGCTACATATTTTGTCCTGAGAAATTTATTGTCTGTGTTTATCTGGGCTCCCCGCCCTTTAAAATACTCTTCATTTTTGATATGTGCCATAGATCAAAAATACTAATAATATTAGTATTTTATTAAAATCCATTTATTCCATAGGCCATATCAGGCTGCTGAAAACTGATTTCATAAAGAAAGCTGAAAGGAAAGCAGTGTTTTTCTTGAAAAACTTTATCTCAAAACCTTTTTTTGTAACAAAATCGCAACATCTAATACTAATACGTATATTCGTGTTGCAAAAATATCTCCTGTAAAAAGCATACTGCCATATAAATTTAACAGTAAGAGAAATAATGATGCAAGAGCCTAACCAAGAATCATCTATTTTAGAAGCACCGGCAGAGCTAAAATATACTGATGCTACTCCTTTTAAAAGCGGCAATTTTTCCAGTTCGAATGAACGCCTATATACCGAACTTAAACTTAAAGTTTGGGCTTCCGAAAGTGGTCGTCCTGTTAGCAGGGCAATGGTAAGTATTGACAGTATTGGCAGAACAGCTGTTTGTGATCATGCAGGAGTGGCATGTATAACAGCACTATCCCCGGGCAAATATCTGGTGGATATCATTTCACCCGGGTTTATCGCAGTCAGTACTGTTGCCATAATAGAGGGCAGCGGCTCTCAGGAACTTAAAATTAAAATGGTCAGTAATATCTGATATCATCATATTGTTGTTGAGAGTAAATGTTTACATCCAATCAAGCAGACAATTATGATTTCCTGGCCAACTAAAACACATCCTTACCTTTCTATGACCTGTGCCCGGTAATCTTCTGGTAAAATGGTATTATTAAGGAAACAAATTTTCCCTTTATCCTTCAAGCAAAAACACATAAAGTTCTTTCGGTCCATGGGCGCCCAGTACCAGGGTTTTTTCGATATCGGCGGTACGGCTTGGCCCCGTTATATTCGATATCATGCTTGGCAGGTTTTCAGGATATTTTTCCTTCAGAAGCTTAAAACCATCTTTCAGGTCGAGTACCAGCTGGGAAGTATAGGCAATTACGATATGAATATGCGGAAATATGCTTAATCTTCTTCCGGCTTCATTTCCATTGGATATCAGCACGCTTCCGTTACGGGCAATAAGAGACTCGCACATGGTAATCCCTACATCTGCATTTAAAAAATCAGTGTCGGTGCTATAGAATGGGTATTCATAAGGACTTAATAATGCCTGCAGTTTAGGTTCCCAGCAATAGATCCTGCGCCAGTTTTTTTCTTCGGAAAGATGGAGTAAATTTTCTATAAGATGGATCTCATCTTCACAAAAGACAAACTGCCCAGAAACGGCTGTAAACTCCTGGGCAAAGAGAAGATCCAGATGGTCTGTGTATTCTTCATAAAGGGGGGTATCTTCTAAATTAGGATAGGGATTATCGCGTTTTTCAAGAAGAGCCTTTCGGATCTTCTTAAGCATCTTTTCTTTAGAAGTAGTTTCTTTCATGCTTCCGGCATAATAAAACACAGAAATTGAACATGTAAAACATGTTCAATTTCTGCAATTATCAATAGTACTAAATTAAGTCAACTTAATCCTGGCTTGACCTGTTTTCAGGAAGATCCATATTATGGTCTGCCACACCTTCGTGCTGAAAACTTTCTTTCGGTTGATCGTCTTTGACCTCCTCGGTCTGAATTCCGTTCACAAACTCATCATAGGTTGTGCGGTTGTCAAACGGACGCTTACCTAATATTTCCTCAAGATCAGATTGGAACAGGATCTCTTTTTCGAGCAATTTTTCAGCCAGTTTTTCAAGTCCCTCGCGCTTATCAGTTAATAACTGTTTGGTACGCTGGTAAGCCATGTCGATCTGTTTACGCACCTCAATGTCAATCATTTCAGAGGTTTTTTCAGAATATGGTTTATTGAACTGGTATTCACCTTGTGTATCATTAAATGAAACATTACCTACCTTATCATTCATACCATAAATGGTTACCATGGCATAAGATAATTTGGTGATACGTTCCAGGTCATTCTGAGCACCTGTAGATATTTTATTGAAAACAATATCCTCGGCTACACGTCCCCCAAGTGTCATACACATCCCGTCAAGTAACTGCTCGGTAGTATATAAGAATTGTTCTTTTGGCAGATATTGGGCATAACCCAATGCCGCAACTCCGCGGGGAACAATGGAAACCTTTACCAGCGGATCGGCATGTTCAAGGAACCATCCTGCGATAGCGTGTCCTGCCTCATGATAAGCTACGATCCGTTTTTCTTCCGGTGATATAATCTTGTTCTTTTTCTCCAGTCCGCCGATTACCCGATCCACTGCATCCTGAAAGTCCTGCATATCAACAGCTTCCTTATTGCGGCGGGCAGCGATCAAAGCCGCCTCATTACAAACATTAGCAATTTCGGCACCTGCAAAACCAGGTGTTTGTGCCGATAATTTCTTGGCATCAACTCCTGATGCCAGTTTCAAAGGCTTCAGGTGAACTTTAAAGATCTGTTCACGGCCAACCAGATCCGGCTTATCAATAGATATCTGACGGTCAAATCTTCCGGGCCGAAGCAATGCGGTATCCAGCACGTCAGGCCTGTTGGTAGCTGCCAGAATTATGATCCCTGAATCTGTACCAAAACCATCCATTTCAACCAGTAACTGGTTCAGCGTATTCTCCCTTTCATCATTTCCGCCTACAATATTATTTTTACCGCGGGAGCGTCCGATGGCATCGATCTCATCAATAAAGATGATACAGGGAGCTTTTTCTTTTGCCTGTTTGAACAGATCACGTACACGTGAAGCGCCAACCCCGACAAACATTTCAACAAAATCTGAACCTGATAAGGAGAAGAAAGGTACCTGAGCTTCACCTGCAACGGCTTTTGCCATCAATGTTTTACCGGTACCCGGAGCACCGATCAATAAGGCGCCTTTGGGTATTTTACCTCCCAGATTAGTGTATTTCTTTGGATTTTTCAGAAAATCAACGATCTCCATCACTTCCTGCTTAGCTTCTTCAAGTCCGGCAACATCATTAAATGTGATGGTTACCTGCGATTCTTTATCGAACAAAGTTGCTTTAGATTTACCGATGTTGAAGATCTGCCCTCCTCCTCCTCCGCCGGCTCCGCCACCCATCCTTTTCATGATGAATACCCAGAAACCTACAAGCAGCAGTACTGGCAATATAAAAGACATGAACCAGCCAGCCCATGGACTTTCCCTTGATTCTGTAATTATTGGTGTACGCTGATTAGCAGGAAGTTCCTTTTCAGCCTCCATGACCTTCGTTTCGAAACTTTCATAGGTGGCAGCCGTGAAATAATACTGAGGTCCCGTAGAAGTCGCGTTGAAGCTGCTTTTATTTTTGACGTCATCATATTTCTTCTGATCCAGACGGTCCTTTTTGATATAAACATCAATATTGTAAAGATCCCCGTTCTTATAGGCAACCAGCTTCTCCACATCACCGGTCTTGAGCATTTCATTCTCAAATTTCTGGTAATTGATGGTTTTTGCATTATTCCCTGTAAACATGTATTGAACAACGAATAAACCCAAAATGATGGCTGCATAAAGCCACATGATATTGAACTTAGGCGTTTTCGGAACTATCTTCTTCACGGGTATTTTTTTTATGGATTTCTTGATATCTGTTTTATTTTCTTTCATTTCTTTGCAATATGTAAATTGATATTAACCAAATTAAACCAGATGCAGCTTAAGCACTTTTATAGGATTGTGTTTCTGCATCACCCCACAGTTCTTCAATTCCATAGAATTGTCGCTTATCGGTTTTAAAAATATGGACTACCACATCGATATAATCTAAAATGATCCATTCTGCATGCTGTAATCCTTCTTTTCGCCATGGTTCAAGTTTGAGAGCCTTAAAAACCTCTTCTTCAACACTTTGTGCAATTGCTTTTACCTGGGTGGTTGACTCGGCATGGCATACAACAAAATAATCAGAAACCGAGCTATGTATATTTCTTAGGTCCAAACGTACAATTTCATTTCCTTTTTTTTCCTGTATTCCATGAACGACCAGTTCTGAAATTGAAGTGGATTCTTGAGCAATTTTATTTTTTACCATTAAAAAAAATTAGTTTTGATAAATTATATTAAGCAAATCTTAATTGCAAAATAATACATTTTCAGGACTATTTGTTGGTCATAATCTTATTACGTTAAAAGAGGTGGACTCAACAAATACCTTTCTTAAGGATACTTTGTCAAAATCTGCGCCATTATTGGATGGTACTGTTATATTGGCAGAGAGCCAATTTGCAGGAAGAGGGCAGACAAATAATTCCTGGCAAAGCGAACCCGGGAAAAATCTGACATTCAGCATCCTTTTGAATCCGGGTTTTTTGCGCCTTGACAAGCAATTTGATCTGAATAAGGCCGTCAGTCTGGCATTAAATGACGTTTTAAACAAGTATGTTGAGGGAAATGCTTTAATCAAATGGCCGAATGACAGCTATATTGGCAATAAGAAGATCGGCGGAATGCTGATCGAAAATATCGTCCAGGGTAATACGATCAGGCATGCCATTATAGGAATAGGCATTAATGTAAACCAGGTTGAGTTTCCGTCTTATCTTAAAAATGTTACATCACTCAGGCAAGTATTACATCAGGATTACGACTTAATGGCTTTATTGGGTGAAATTTGCAGCGCTGTGGAGGCGAGATACCTTCAGCTGAAAGCCGGTGCTTCTGAAAAGATAGATGAGGAATACCTCAGTAAGCTTTACCTTAGGGAAGAATGGGCGCTCTTTAAGTTTGATAACAAGATACAGGAGGGTAAAATTAAAGGCATTACCGATACAGGGCATTTGCTGATTGAGACCCATGCGGTACACCGGACTTTTGATAATAAGGAAATTGAGTTTTTAATTTAGAACAGATATGAGAAACCTTTTTGGAATAATATTTCTTTTTATAGGTATTACCGCCCAGGCTCAGTTTCCTGATCCTAATGCAAAGATCTATGATCCTGTTAAATGGAGCTTTTCATCAGAAAAGATCAATGATAAGGAATCTAACCTGGTCATCACGGCTAAAATTGAGAAAGGCTGGCATGTCTATTCTCAGTTCATTAAAGAAGGCGGACCAATTCCAACTTCATTTAAGTTCGTCCCATCTGCTGATTATAAGCTGACAGGCAGGGTAAGTGAAAGCCCGAAAGCACTATCTGCTTACGATAAGAATTTCGATATGCAAATTGCCTGGCATAAAGACCAGGTGGTTTTTAAACAGCGTGTCAGCCTGAACGTCCCTGAAACTACGATCTCCGGGACACTGGAATTTATGGTTTGTAATGATGAGCGCTGTTTGCCCCCATCAGAAGTAGAATTTAAGATACCTGTTCGTTCAGTGTCAGCTTCTGCCGGCAGTTCGGCTGTTCCTGCTGCCGGATCCGGCCCCGATAAAGCCGACAGCTCATTATCAGCTCAGACACCTGATTCGACCACTGAAACCGTCCTGAATCCTAAAACATCAGAGGTTCAGTCCACGGGGAGCTCCTCTGCAGGTTCTTTTTGGGGTATTTTTATTGCCGGGTTCATAGGCGGTCTGGCAGCGTTTTTTATGCCCTGTATCTATCCGATGATCCCGCTGACGGTATCTTTTTTTACTAAAAAATCAGGTACCCGGGCTAAGGGAATTCAAAGCGCCATCATTTATGGGCTTTCAATCATTGTTATTTATGTTGCCCTGGGTTTATTAATAACGCTGATCTTTGGCGCCTCTGCTTTAAACGAAGCGGCCAGCAGTGCCACGTTCAACCTGCTCTTTTTTGCAGCCCTCATCGTTTTCGGTATCTCTTTTCTGGGTGCCTTTGAGATCACGCTTCCTTCTTCCCTGGTGAATAAAATGGATGAAAAGTCGAACCAGAACGGGTTTATCGGGCTATTTTTTATGGCATTTACACTGGCCCTGGTTTCTTTTTCATGTACCGGCCCTATCATTGGAACACTTCTCGTTGATGCGGTTTCCAAAGGTTCCTATCTGGGCCCTGCAATCGGGATGTTTGGATTTTCATCTGCACTGGCCATACCATTTACTCTTTTCGCTATATTCCCTTCCTGGCTGAAAGAAATGCCAAAGTCAGGCGGCTGGCTGAATACGGTGAAA
The DNA here is from genome assembly GCA_036677005.1 of Pedobacter sp. Classification (GTDB taxonomy): domain Bacteria; phylum Bacteroidota; class Bacteroidia; order Sphingobacteriales; family Sphingobacteriaceae; genus Daejeonella. The sequence continues at coordinate 21,193 of JAKFBV010000015.1, read as the reverse complement.
GTTTCACTTGGATTTCTGGAGATCGCTCTGGCCTTTAAGTTCTTATCGAACGTAGATCTGGCCTACCATTGGGGGATTTTCAACCGCGATGTGTTTCTGATCATTTGGATCGTTTGTTTTGGTTTATGGGCACTCTATCTTCTGGGTAAGATCCGCTTATCACATGATTCGGAGATCAATTTCCTCTCCCTGCCGCGTTTATTCTTTGCTATGCTGATCATGGGATTTACAATTTATATGATTCCGGGTTTATGGGGAGCGCCATTAAAAGCTATAAGTGCCTGGCTTCCGCCGCAATCGACCCAGGATTTTGATCTCTATTCCAATTCGCGTTCTGCTGCAGCTACTGAAGAAACTGCAGGAAAAAAATATGCAGGATTATTTCATGCCCCTCATGGGCTGGATGCATTTTATGATTATGAGCAGGGTCTGGCCTATGCGAAAAGTGTCAATAAACCTATTCTGATCGACTTTACCGGATGGAGCTGCACCAATTGCCGTAAAATGGAGGCCAGTGTCTGGCCCGACAAGGAAGTGCTGCGCCGGATTAAAGAAGATTACGTTTTAATATCTTTGTATGTTGATGATAAATCAGAACTTGCCGAAGCAGAAAAGTACACATCCGCATTTAGCGGAAAAAAGATCAGTTCGATAGGCCAGAAATGGAGTGATTTTCAGGCCTCAAAATTTGGGACCAATTCTCAGCCATATTATGTCATCGCCGATCATGAGGGCAAAGCCCTGGTACCTCCCCAGGCTTTTGATCTGGACATAAACAGTTATATAAAATTTTTAGACAGCGGTAAAATTGCTTTCGGTCAGAAATATTGAACAATGAATAAAGTAAGCATTAAAAATATAGGAGTTTTTACATCCGGCGGCGACTCACCCGGGATGAACGCAGCGATACGCGCTGTTGTACGGACAGGTTTATATTATGATTTAAATGTAACGGGTATTTTGCGCGGCTATGACGGAATGATCGGCGGTGAATTTCTTCCTATGGAGCGCAAATCGGTAGCTAATATCATTCAGCGCGGCGGTACGATTTTAAAAACTGCCAGAAGTGAAGAGTTCCGGTCAAAAGAGGGCAGGAAAAAGGCCTATAAGCAGTTAAAGCTCAACCATATTGATGCGCTCGTAGCCATTGGAGGCGATGGTACATTTACGGGCGCCAATATATTTTATGATGAGTTTAATATACCTGTCATCGGATTACCCGGAACAATTGATAATGACCTCGAGGGTACCGATTATACCATTGGCTATGATACCGCAATTAATACTGTTATCGATGCGGTTGATAAGATCCGCGATACTGCAGAATCTCATGATCGCTTATTTATTGTGGAGGTTATGGGCCGCGATTCCGGCCTTATAGCATTAAGAAGCGGAATAGGTTCGGGCGCCGAAGCCATTCTGATCCCGGAAACCCAAACAGATATCAATGCCCTGCTTGCCCGTTTGGAAATGAGCAGAAGAGATAAAGCCTCGAAAATTATTATTGTGGCCGAAGGAGATGATGCCGGAGGAGCCTTTGAAATAGCGAAAGTTGTTAAAGAAAAGTTTCCCGGAATTGATACCAGGGTTTCTATACTTGGCCATATTCAGAGGGGCGGACCGCCATCCTGTATGGACCGGGTTTTAGCGAGCAGGCTGGGTGTTGCTGCAGTAGAATCGCTGATGGCGGGCAGAAACAGAGAAATGATCGGAATTGTAAACAATAAAATACATTTCACACCTTTCAGTCACGCAATAAAACACAATCAGGAGGTAAACCAGGAACTATTAAAAATCGTTGAAATACTCTCTCTTTAAAGATCAAAGCAGAAGCAAGGTCTAAGTACACTTAGTCCGTAATTCTTAAATAAATTAATTATGAAGGGTTTGAAAAGTTTAAGCTTCCTGATTATTACTGTATCCCTGTTCACAGCGGGATGCAATAATCCATCCCCGAAAGAGAGCCATGAAAAAGGTTCAGCAGCCCCGATTTCTCTAAAACTTCAGAAAATTGCCGATGGACTTCATTCACCTGTCGCGGCGGCTTTCACACCCGAGGGCCTGATGCTTGTTTGCGAGCAAACGGGGCAGATCAGGGTTCTGGAAAATAATAAACTGAATGACATGGCCTTTCTGGATCTGAAGAGCAAGCTTGTAAAAATCAGCGGAGCCTATGATGAAAGAGGCCTGCTGGGTATTGCCATTCATCCTGGTTTTACCAGCAATAAAAAATTCTATGTGTATTACAGCGCTCCCACTTCTGAGGGAGGCAGCGATCATCAATCTGTCGTTGCCGAATTCACAGCATCAAACAATCCGCTCCTGGCGGATGTCGCATCTGAAAGAATATTATTAACCGTTCAGCAGCCTGAAAGCAACCATAATGGCGGCAATATGCAGTTCGGCCCTGACGGTTATTTATACATTGGCATGGGTGATGGCGGCGGAGCAGGGGATAGACACGGCGAATCCGGTAACGGACAAAACAGGAATACTCTTCTGGGAAAAATTTTGAGGATCGATGTCAATACGGATAAGGGGTATCGAATTCCTGACGACAATCCTTTCGTTGGGAAGCCTGCAAAGCCGGAGATCTGGGCTTATGGCTTACGTAATCCCTGGCGCTTTTCTTTCGACAGAAAAACCGGAGCCTTATTTGCAGCGGATGTAGGACAGAATAAGTTCGAGGAAGTAAATATTATTGAAAAGGGTGGTAATTATGGCTGGAAAATTATGGAAGCTTCACATTGCTTTGAACCCGAACAGAATTGTAAAACGGAAGGCCTGAAATTACCTGTTAACGAATATCCTCATGCCATCGGGATCAGTATTACCGGCGGATTTGTATATAATGGTAAAGCGCTGACAGGGCTTTCTGGCAAATACTTATTTGCCGACTGGACCGGTCCGGTGTTTTATCTTGAAAAGACCGGAGACAAATGGACGCGTGGCAATATAGCTCTGACAGGCAAGCCTCCGGGCGATCTGAAGATCCTGAGTTTTGCTGAAGACAATGATGCCGAGCTGTATATTCTGACCAATCAGGATGTAGGCCCAAAGGATACCAAAGGAGCTGTATATAAACTTGTAAAACCCTGATGGACAAAATAATAGATCATTTCACTGAAGCCAGGACAATACTGGATACTTTTATTTCTGATCCGCAGAATTTCAGGAATATTGAACTGGCAGGAGGGATCCTTACTGATGCAATTAAAAACGGAGCAAAGGTGATATCATGCGGAAATGGAGGCTCAATGTGCGATGCCATGCATTTTGCTGAGGAACTTTCGGGCAGGTACCGCCAGGACCGGCCGGCATATCCGGCGATCGCTATTTCTGACCCTTCTCACCTCAGTTGTGTGGCAAATGATTATGGATATGCATTTGTTTTTTCGAGGATGGTCGAAGCCATCGGGCGTAAGGGTGATGTTCTTTTGGCCATCAGTACAAGCGGAAATTCGGAAAATGTACTGAAAGCCATTGAAGCGGCTAAGCTGAAAGGCATGAAAGTGATCGGCCTGACAGCAAATGAGGGGGGTAAAATGGCAGCTCTTTGCGATGTGGAAATTCGTGCGCCCCGTTCAGAATTTTCCGACAGAGCGCAGGAAATTCATATCAAGGTGATACATTCACTGATCGATTTCGTGGAAAGGAAAATGTAAATCCTCAACCTTCATTGCGAACCGAAGCCTTAGGATTTGAATGGGGGTTGCGGCAATTGACGTTTTTATATCAAATCTTCCACAATTACCGCCGTGCCGGATGAACTGACCATCAGCATACTGCCATTGCTTCCAAGAGTTTCATAGTCGAGGTCAACAGCAAGAATAGCATTGGCACCTAAACGGACCGCCTGTTCCTGCATTTCGCGCAAGGCGATATCCTTAGCCTCACGCAGGCCTTCTTCATATGAACCTGAGCGCCCGCCAACGATGTCGCGGATCCCGGCAAAGAAATCTTTCACAATGTTTGCACCTATAATTGCTTCGCCTGAAACGATACCGATATATTTCACTACGCGTTTTCCCTGTATGTCATTGGTTGTTGTTACGATCATGGTAAGTTTTTAGGGTTAGATTGTAAAAGAAACAAAAAGTTACGGGGAAAGGTTTGAAAATTATGAAAGAGTGGAAAGGTGTTTGAGAGATGTCTATGATTTTGACTATTATGAATTTGAGAAAAGATTATCAAGAGAATGAGAAAAATAATAGAATGTTAATCTGTTGTAAAGCAGGGCCTTTGCTGGTCGGGATCTTCTGCCGGGCTCTGCGCTGTAGCTTTTGCCCTGGGAATTTGAATTATACAACAAATTTGATTTCAGGCAAAAGGCTGCTGCTTCGATCCCGTTTAGATCGCTGGGATGATGCTGCTATGAATGTTTGCTGGATCTTCCGCTTTTTGGATAACTCATCCGATGACTTTAAGTCATCGGATGAGTACACTACAACAATTTCTCCGCCACCTCTTTCCAGTTATTTACCCGCTCATAATCAGTTAATAAGAGATTGTGAGGTGATGAGAAGAGCAGTTTTCTCCCCTCAAAATCTTTGAAGTTCTTGATGCGGTCGTCAATGAGAATGTCCACCTTCACGATCTTATTCCCGCAAAAAATAATATTTTGCCAGCTGATAAAGGGAAAATGTTCTGTCAGCCACTCCAATTTATCCGGAAGGGAATTGGGAAATTCCATGGCTGCCGAAACAATGAAGACTTCGTACTTTTCCTGCAACTGTTTTAATACCTCAATGCTGTCTGGAATTACTTCAAGATCACGAAAAAAGCCCTTTTCATTGATGTATTCATATAATTTCATTTTGGCATGTTCGGGAACATGGTGGTAAACCTCGTTTCCCGGAAGTATTTGAAGATCAAGCGGTACACCATAATCCCGGTTGTAAAGACGTATAAATTTGGATAGCGGATCGGCAATAACTTCGTCCATATCCACTGCAATTCGAAGTTTTCTTTCAGACATGCCGCAAAAATAGGAAATTCCGTTTTTTAAATCTGATTTTTTTATATCTTTGCAACCCCGCAGAATAGACTCCGGGAATATGTTGAATACATAAAACTTGAAAAATGGCAACTAAAATCAGATTGCAAAGATTCGGTAAAAAGGGAAAACCTTTTTATCACGTAGTGGTAGCCGACGCGCGCGCTCCAAGAGATGGTAAATTCATCGAAAGAATTGGCTCTTACAATCCCAACACAAATCCTGCTACTATTGACATCAATTTCGATAAGGCATTGGATTGGGTTAATAAAGGAGCTCAGCCTACCGATACTTGTCGTGCTATCCTTTCATATAAAGGTGTGATGTACAAAAAGCACCTGGAAGGCGGAGTTAAAAAGGGCGCCTTAACAGCAGAACAAGCTGAAAGTAAATTTGCAGAGTGGTTACAAAGCAAAGAAGGTAAGATCGAAGGAAAGAAAGATATCCTGACTAAATCGAAAGATGAAGTTAAGAAAGCGGCTTTAATTGCTGAAGCCAGGAAGAAGGAAGAAATTGCCGCTGCAATTGTTGCAAAGAACACTCCTCCCGCAGAAGAAGTTGAGGAAGAACTTACTGAAGTAACTCCTGAAGCTGAAGCAGCAGAAGTGGCAGCAGAAGAAGCAGAAGAGCTTGCAGTTGTTGAAGAAGCTCCTGTAGCAGAATCAGCTCCTGTGGCTGAAGAAGTTGTTAAAGCTGAAGAGGCTCCTGTAGCTGAAGAAGTTGCTGTAGCAGAATCAGATCCTGCGGCTGAAGAAATTGCTGTAGCTGAAGAGGCTCCTGAAGCTGAAGAACTTGCTGAAACTCCTGCTCCTGAAGCATCTGAAGAAGCTCCGGAATCTGAAGAAAAAGCATAATCTGCCTTTTAAGGATTTAAAATCTTAATTTAACGTCATTGCACATGTTTAAACTGGCTTGAACTCCTTCCGGAGGGCTTGATAAAGGAACATTCGCAATGACGTTCCTGTTTTTACAGCCATGAACATCGAAGATTGTTTTTATATCGGATATATTACCAAAACCAAGGGTTTAAAGGGTGAGTTACAGATCTATTTTGAATATGATCAGCCGGCAGATCTTCCCCTTGATTCGGTTTTTGCCGAGATCAATGGAAAGCTTGTCCCCTTTTTCATCTCTTCCTATAAATTACAGAATAACCAGACCGGCAATTTTTACTTCGATGATATCGATACCATCGAAAAAGCGGAAGCGCTGATCCGTAAAAAACTTTACCTTCCAAATAAGTTAAAACCGGTAAGGGATGAGGATGAATTCCTGATTACCGATCTGAAAGGCTTTATTGTGCACGACAAAACGGCCGGTGAGCTGGGCGAGATCATCGAGATCCATGAATATCCGCAGCAATTCGTTGCTGTAATTCCCTATAAATTCAAAGAGATCATGTTCCCGCTTAACGATGATCTGATCCTGGAGATCGATGAAGAGAATGGGATACTGAAGGTTGATCTGCCTGAAGGGCTTATTGATCTTTATTTGGGGGATTAATATAAGGCACACTCGCCCAATATCATTAAGCTAATTACTTGATATACAGCTTTTTATGTATGTTTAGGCATCAACGCTAGCGCAATCGTTTCGTGCGTGATTTATAAGTTTTTTACCAACCAATTTAAATTTCTTAGATTTTATCCCGCTCATAGCCGCGGGGGCCTATTTGCTTTTTCCTTGATGAAAAATCAAACAATGCCGAACCGCGGTTGCGGTGAGACCACGAAGACCTATAAAAAACAATAATAAATACTGAGTAACATCAAGACATGACCCCTCACGAAGGTCGGGGCAGGCTTCGCTCCCATTACCAGAGGCCATACTCCCCCCGTATCTAATACGGGGCAAGCTCCGTTTTGTCCTCCCTACGCTCGGGAATCCTTATTCATTTAAGATTAATTTTCCCTTTTTTGAGATCTGAAAGGGTTAAAGATGAACGATAGAGGGTAAGGAATGTTTATCCATCAACGGCTGCGTACAGGGCTTTGAAAGCCATTGCTCTGGCAGCTGTTGAATTTACCGCCCTGTCCAATGCCGCAAAAAAAGTTCATGAAGGTTCCGTGCAATGGCGTGACACCTAAAATCCTGCTAATAACACCTATATCATTTATACGCCACGCTAGCAGCCCCCATTAATAACCTTTCTTCCGTCCCGATGGCCATCGGGAGCTGGTGCGGAAATTACAAGCCAGGCCTAAGCAGAACCCTTCAAAGCATCAGGCGCAGCGGCGGCATTTATTCGCTATTGGTCTATTGTTTTTTAAGGTGCTCATGGTCTCGTCGTTCCTCCTCGGCATGGTCCTTTTCTGCTGAAGGAAAAGGACTAGGCCCCGCGGCTATGAGCGGGCTATACATCCCATAATTTCGAATCGTTCGGCGAAAACCAAACAGGAAGAAATTTGATTTAAATTAGAATCACGCGCGGCACGCGGGACGCTAGCGTGGATTTAATATGAAATCAGCTTAAATAATGAGATTGCGTGCGCGTAGCTTAGGTTTATGCGGCAAATCAGTATGATTACCTACAGTAAAAATGATTTTAATGAATGCTGAGCATAGTCGCCCCAGTTTTTCATAACCTTCATCAGGGTTGAAAGCAGACCTTTATTGTCTGTAGGTTTCCCTTTTTTGGGAGGGATTATATTGTTTGGAGCCAATGCTTTATCAGTTACCAGTTTGGCAAACCAGCTCATGTTTTCATGCGGTAAGGCTACTCCAAGGATCATCCCCGGTAAGCCTGTAAATGATTCAGGACCTCCGGAAACAGGGATCTCATCCGTATAGAAGGCCACTACATAGATCGAATCCATAATGATGGCATTCGCCCTCCGGCAAGGGTATCCGGCAACGTCACGTGTTTCGGAAGTGATCTTCCAGTTGATCTTGCGGGTACTATCCCTTACCAGGAAAGTTTCTTCAAAAATGGTTTTCTGGACAATACTTGTATTTGAAGTAAGATCGGTATAAATGATATTATTCTGGGTTGAAGCAGGAATGTCACTGAACCAGTTGCGGTCTGATTCTTCAGCTGGGGCCGGAGCGAATAAAGACTTATCCTTGCTGAATGTCAGTGTGCTTTTTAGTATCCTGAACTGCGGTTTCGTCTTTTTGTATTGTTCAAATGCCGGGATATAGTAAAATTCATTATCCTTATTGATGTACTTTTTGATCTGAGCATGCATATTCACGCTTTTTTCAAATTCAATGACTCCTTCTGTAACAAAACGTGCATGCTGGGCAAAAGTTAGGTTAAATGATAAAATGAGCAGTAAATGGGTCGAAAACAAGATAATACGTTTCATAAGCTTATTTTTTTGGCTGGCCTCCGCCCATATGATTCAGATCGTAGGAAAGTGAAAGCATAAAATATCTTTTAATGGTTGTAAAGCTATTCTGGCTGATCATATTACTTGTTGCCATCCTGTTAAAACCAGTATTCTGATTCAGCAGATCATTCCCTGTAAGTGAAAGTTTAAGACTCTCTTCTTTCATGAAGCTTTTAGTAAGCGTGGTATTCCAGATCAGGCGGTTAAAGTCTTCAGCAAAGGTTTGAGTCTTTTGCTGGTACTTGTAATTTGCGTTTGATTGAATTTTAATCTTGTTGGGCAGATAAAGTGATAATGAGAATCCGGAATTTACCCCCCAGCCGTTATTGTTTATCTGTTTTTGTAAGGATGATTCATTGCTTATATATTCCGGACCTATATCAAAGTAAAGTTCGATCTTTTTCTGTTTATACCTTTGCAACGATAGCCGTGGAGTATAACTGTTAGACCGTGTTTCATTCAGGACATTATTGATCATGTTGAAGTAGGTATTGGCATTGGTATAGAAATTAATTCCAAGTCTTAGGTCTGTCCCGGGAATTTTTTGGCCGTAACCACCATAGAAAGATAGATTAGCCGGATTTTTATCAGCCAGATTTACTGATTGGAAAGTACTTTTTCCCGCTGCATCTGTATTGGTATTGTTCACGATGGCATTATGCGTGCTGGAATAGCTTCCGCTGAAATATATTGATTTGTCACTCAGGACTTTGTAAGAATTATAATATAGGTTAAAACTGCTCCGGAAAGAGGGTTTCAGATCAGGGTTGCCCAGGGTAATATTTAACGGATCAGTATTAACCCGGATTGGCTGGAGCTGGATAAGAGTTGGCTGGGTTGTAGAGCCATTGTATCGTATATCAAAAGATTTTTGTTTTGAAAAATTATGCCTGAAAGATGCCTGGGGTAGCCAGTTAAGAAAATCTCTCTTATAAACATTACCTGTGTATCGGTCAGTTTGTTTAAAATCAACCGCATTTACACGGGTTCCGAAATTAATGACATTCTTATCTTTCCTGTAATTGAAAACAGCCCCCGCCTGGTTAGAGGTCTGATCGAGTTCGAAATCATTACTATACTCAGAATCCAGCATATCATATTTGCCTGCTCCTGATTTATTGTAGGACTCCCTTTCTGCAATGCTGCTGCCCAGGTTTAAACCATAATTGAGAATGACTGAAAAGGTCTTAGAGAGAGGCTCAGTATAGGCCAGGTTGGAATTAAAGCGCGAACTTCTGGTCAGGTTGGTTTTATACTGGTCAATTAAGCGGATACTGTCAAGTATTCCCTGGGTATTATAAAAACTGTTCTCCGAATTCAGAAAGCCGGATGCATCATCTTCATCAAATTGCTGGCCAAGGGTCAGGGATAAAGTCCGGCCCTTCTTTTTAAGTTTTTTGGTCCATAAAGCACTTGCATTAAAGATCTTTTGATCTCCATTATTGCTAAGACTGCGCTTACTGCCATTAAGTGAAACACCATTGCCTCTTAAACTTGAAGTCAGATAATTGCTATTGCTTTCACTGTTTTTCACTGTTCCGTCAAGCATAATTTTCAGATCTGAGGTGGTATCCAGTTTAACCAGGAATGTTCCGTCCAATTTTTGCCTGAACATAAAATTATCAATGGTTTGATCAGCATTGGTATTGATAATGCCTGTAGGTAAATTGTTCTGATTCAATGAGTTTTTATCTCCTGTAACATTTATGGAACCTGCCTTATAGTTCATGTTTATAGAATATTTATCATCCTTCCATTTGTTATCATAATGGAGTCCGCCACTTCGTGTAAGCGGTATTCCCTCTCCGTTAAACCTTCCATCATAAGAGTCCAGATCGCTACCTCCGCCTCCTGAGATCATTATTCCACCTTCAATAACCTGAATGTTCGAAGTACCGTACTTGTTGTTATCTTCCCAGCCTAAACCCGTTTTAGCCGTATTCGCAATAGTACCATAAGCAGAGAATTTCTTTTTTCCTTTAAATAAATTGAACATCCCCTGCCCCTGGTAAAACTCTTCATTGCCTGCTCCGGCGTCAGCTTTTCCAAAATAGCCCTGTTTTTTTCCCTCCTTTAATTTAATATTGAGGGTTTTGGTCCTTTCTCCATCATCTATTCCTGTAAAAGCGGCCTGATCGCTTTTCTTGTCGTACAACTGCACTTTATCCACCATATCACCCCGTATATTTTTTGTAACCAGGGTGGGGTCATCCCCAAAGAATTCTTCTCCATCTACCAGAACTTTGTTTACCGCCTGCCCATGGGCAGTTATTTTTCCGTCTTTATCTACCTGTATGCCGGGCAGCTGTTTAAGGAGATCTTCCACCTTTGAATTGGCTTCTATAGTAAAGGCGGCGGCATTGAACTCGGTCGTATCACCCTTAATGGTCATTTGTGCGGCTGTGCCTTTAACAATCACCTCTTCCAGCAGCCGGGCTTTTAATATCATTTTTATCTTTCCGAAATTCAGCTCCGGTTTGGCAGCATCGAGGCTGAATGGCTCGATATAATCTGCATAGTCTGGATAGGTCACCATCAGAATAAATTTTCCTTCTTTCAGATTGTTTATGGAAAATGTCCCGTTTGCCCCCGTTCTTGTAAATTTAACAAGGGTTGAATCACCTGAATTCAGTACCGCGATAGTGGTATTGAGTAATGCCATACCAGATGCGGTATCGAGAACAGCACCTTTGACAGCGTAATTATTTTGAGCGAAAATTGATATTGAACTAAGGCAGATAAGCAGGCTTGCCATGATCAGAACCTTCATAGAGGAGTGATTTTTTTAATTAATAATTATAGAATTCACCAATCCGAAGGCTTCTTCAGACTTGTCAGGTAAGCTAGTTCATTGCAATATAGACGGTTATCTGTAAAATAACTATCCCCGAAAGTGGGTATATTTTATAATAAATGACGAAAGTAAAATGTTAAATCTTGTTAATATTATACCAACAGGTTTATTCGATAGCTGAACAGGGCTTTGACCTATGTGAATTGAAAATTACCTGGGATAAGGAGAATGTCTGATCATTTGCTCAATACAGGACTGATCCTGATGTAAATTAACAAGGCTTCCTGCATCATGACCTTGTTTTACCTCTTTCATTTCGCAGAATTAAGCATTTTGCGGATTTTTGCAGGAATTGATTTAAAAAACGCAAATAAAATTATTTTAATTATTAAATTTAAGCGGTCAATCTTTCATTTAGATCCTGGGGCATTGTATGGAGGGGTTTTTTGGTAATTACTTGATTTGAAATTTTTTAAATGAATAACAATATCGAAGTCCTATATAAGATTGCCGGTAAGCCGGTAAGGAATATTATTGGATTAATGTCGGGGACCTCCTTTGACGGATTGGATATCGCTTTGTGTGAATTCCGCGGAAGCGGTCTGGAGACCCGCGTAAAGGTCCGGAAATTTATTACTAAAGAATATAAATCCGGCTTTAAAGAGGACCTTAAAGCTGTATTCGCTAAGAAAACAACAAACCTCGAACAGATCACTTTACTGAATGACTTTATTGGCAGCTATTATGCCGAACTGGTCGGGGAATGTTTGAAGGATTGGGGTATTTCCGCTTCAGAGATCGACCTGATCGCCAGCCACGGACAGACCATTTATCATGCTCCCCGGCATCAGCATGGGATCGCCAGATATTCAAATGCTACCCTTCAGATCGGAGACGGGGATCACCTTGCTGTGAAAACCGGAATAATTACAATAAGTGATTTCAGGCAGAAGCACGTTGCAGCTGGAGGTGAAGGCGCTCCATTGGCAGTGTATGGTGATTATCTTCTGTTCTCCAGCCCGGATGAAAACCGGATCATGTTAAACATTGGCGGCATCGCAAATTTTACTTTTCTCCCCTCAGGACATTCAACCGGCTTTTTTTCATCGGATGTTGGTCCGGGGAATACCCTGATGGATCAGTTTACCCAGTTGAAATATCCCGGTAAATATTACGATAAAAATGCAGAGATAGCTTCTGCAGGAAAGGTTAATGAAAGTCTGCTTGAAGCCCTTCTTGATCACCCCTTTTATAATGCGGGATACCCAAAAACTACAGGGCCTGAACTTTTTAGTTTATCCTACCTGGACAATGCACTTTTGAAATGCGGACTGGAAAACAGTTCAAACGAAGATATTATGGCCACACTGGCGGCTTTTTCTGCAAGCGGGATCATTAGGGCAATTTCTGAATGTGTATCAGGGAAAGGCCCTTTTGAGATCTATTTAAGCGGAGGCGGGATGTACAACCCAGTTCTCCTTAAGTATGTGGAGGAACATTTTGGCCGAAAGCTGAAACTGACCTCAGATCTGGGTATTGACCCTGATGCTAAAGAAGCCGTGTTGTTCGCCGTACTCGCTAATGAAGCTGTGGCCGGAGGAAAAACCTTTTATGGTGATCATCCCGGGGTGCCTTCCATATCGATGGGTAAGATCAGTTTTCCTGAATAATAAAAGAGAATTTTAAAAACCAATTAAATAAATAATCAATATGAAAAAAGTGTTACAAACTTTTGTGAATCGCCCGTATCTTTTTGCTGTGCTGGCAATGATGTGTTACGGTCAGATGGCCATGGCACAAAATCCGAGGTTTACCCTCAGGGGTGTAATCACCGATGCCCGGAACAAGGAACCTCTTCCGGGAGCTTTAATTAAATTAACAGGGACTACCCAGGGAACCTCTGCTGATATTAATGGGGCCTATACCCTGGTCCTGAATGTGAACGAAGGTCTTTACCCTATTCTTATCAGTTATACGGGTTATAAATCCATTACAAGAACCGTCCTGTTAAATCAGAGCAGCATCACATTAAATGTTGAGCTTTCTGAAGATGCGCTTAACCTGGATGAAGTAGTTGTTACAGGTACTTCGGTTGCAACGAGCAAAAAGCAATTGGGAAATGCCATTTCGACAGTATCCGCAAGGGAACTTGAAGGCGGAGCTGCTACCTCGATCGATCAGGCTTTAGCCGGAAAAGTATCGGGTGCTCAGATCTCTCAGAATTCAGGTAATCCTGCGGGTGGTATCAGTGTGCGCCTCCGCGGAAACAGTACGATATCCGGATCGAGTGATCCGCTGTATATTGTGGATGGTGTTATTGTGAATAATAGTTCATCAGAGCTACTTGACCTTGGAGGTTATACTCAAAACCGGCTTGTAGATATTAATCCTGCAGATATCGATCGTATTGAGATCATCAAGGGAGCAGCCGGGGCTGCAATTTACGGATCAAGGGCAAGTAACGGGGTTGTACAGATCTTTACCAAAAAAGGTAAATCAGGAAAACCTGTGGTCAATTTTACTACTCAGTTTCGTGTAAATGAGTTGAGGAAGAAACTTGAAACGAATGAATATCCATTTCGTTTTACAAACACAACCGCATCAGATTTAAGCCAGGTACCTGTAACACGATATGACCTTCAGGATCTTGTTTTCAAGACAGCCTATGGTTCTGAGAGCAATATTTCTGTTTCGGGCGGTACCGATAAAACGCAATACTATGTTAGCGGCGGGTTTTTAGGTAATCAGGGGATCATCAAGAATACTGATTTCAAAAGGGCTACAACCCGCTTAAGACTGGATCAGAGGTTTAATGATAAGATCAAATTGAGCATGGGTGCCAGTTATTCCTACAGCGGAAGCGCCGAAATTCCGAATGGAGGTATCAACTCAGCTTACGGTGCTTTAACAGGATTTATTTTCGCAAATAACTTCATAAACCCCTATCCCAATCCGGCAAGCGGTGTTTATCCTTCTCTTGCTCCAACCGGCCTGTTAAGAACCAATCCGCTGGAAGCAGTTAACCGTTTTGATTTCAATCAGCAAACAAGTCGTTTTATTGGGGACATTCAGTTAAATATTGAACCAATCAGCAACCTGTCGATCAATTATACATTAGGTTTTGATAATTCTACCCAGCTTGCAACAGCATATATTCCAATAGGTAACACCACACCAACGAATAATTCTGGTTTTGCCAGAAAGGGAGACAGGCTAAACCTGCTGCTTAATAATGATGTGAATGTGGCTTATCGTGCTAAACTTGGATCTCAAATTGAATCAACCACATCCCTTGGAGCAACAGCTCAGACAGAACGTGTTAACTCAAACATAATTACTGGTACCCAGCTTAGTCCTGTCAGCCAGGCGGCATCAAGCGGTGCATCGATCACAACGAGTGATATAAAATCCACAATCAATATTTTAGGATTTTATGCGCAGCAAACTTTTGGGTTCAGAAATAAGATCTACGTAACAGGTGCGATCAGGAATGACGTTTCTTCTTCATTTGGTGAAGCTAACAGATGGCAGCTTTATCCTAAAGTAAGTGGTACCTATATTTTATCTGAAGAAGGCTTCTGGAAAAATTCTTCCTTAGCCTCCGCGATCCCAAGCTTAAAATTAAGGGCTTCTTATGGCCAGTCAGGTAACTTAACGGCTATTGGCGCTTACGATCGTTTCAGTAATTACGGATCAGTTTCTTTAGGTGGTCTTCCCGGTGTTGTTTCCCCAACGCAATATGGAAACCCTGACATTAAGCCGGAACGTCAGACTGAGAAAGAGATCGGCCTGGATGCAAGTTTCCTTAAAGATCGTTTAGGACTTGAAATTTCCTTTTATGATAAAGCAGTAAAGGACTTGCTTCTGCCTGTAACTTTAAGGCCGTCTTCGGGTTATTCAACCCAGTTTCAGAACATCGGAAACATGACAAACAGAGGATTTGAGATTTTACTGAGGGGTGTTCCTGTTCAAAGCAGCAATTTCAAATGGAACTCAACACTCATATTCTCCAAGGTAAAGAACAGAGTTACTGATATTCCGGGTGGGGTAGTAACCTTTCCTGGTGGATTTGGACAGGTTGCCGCAGTAAACGGGTATGCACTGGGAGCATTTTATGCAACTGCTTTTGCCCGTGACGCTACAGGAAATCTCATTCTTACAGCTGCAGGTTTCCCGCAGACAGAAAAGGTAGGCCGTACTGCTACCGGACAGCCTACAGGATCAAATAAACCGCGGGTTATCGGAGATCCAAATCCGGAATGGACCGGATCATTTACGAATGAGTTCTCGATAGGCAAGAACTTTTCATTAAGGATGCAATGGGATGCTTCCTATGGTAATGATGTCTTCAACTTCACAAGACGTGTGGGTGACAGGGATATTTATGGGGGCCTTAAGGGATATGAAAAAGAGCTGAGAGGGGAAGTTCCGAAAGGAACATCTGCAGCTGTATTTAGTATAATGGAAAACTGGATTGAGGACGGATCTTATCTTAAATTCCGTGAGCTGGCAGCTACCTATAATCTGAAATTGAAATTTCTTAATAACAATCCTTTACGTGTAACTGTTTCAGGCAGAAACCTGGCATCCATTGATAAATATAAAGGCTGGGATCCGGAAACCAACGCAGCCGGGCAGAGTACTGCCGTGCGGGGCTTCGACTTTGTTGAGGTGCCAATCCCCAGAACTATTGCTTTGGGTTTAAATTACACTTTTTAATTATTCAAAATTAGCATTATGAAAACAAATATCATATATAAATGTCTCCTGCCTGTCTTTGTGCTGCTCGTTTCGTCCTGTGAACTGGATCAGACCAACCCCAACTCAGCGACTGATGAACAGGTACTGAATACCAGAGAAGGTATCATTGCTTTAAGTATTGGATTAAGGCAAAATTATTCTACAAATGGCTTAAGCAGTGTTATGCTGGCCCCTACGGTTACAGCCCGTGAAATGAAAGGCATTGCCACTTTCACAAATACACTGGAGCTGGAGGCAGGGGGCACTACTTTACCAACTGCAAATGGGATCATATTAGGTTATTGGTCTGCCATGCAGCGCCAGATGGGTATGTGTGAAAGTATTATCAGTAAGGCCCCCAATGTTGGTGGAATTGAACCTGGTTTGCTTAGCGGTATCATGGCTCAGGCTTACCTGTTCAAAGCAATGGCTTTAACTTCTCTTGCTACAACTTTTGAGCAGGCTAACCTCAACAGCAGTACAACAGAACCTGTTCAGTTTGTTCCAAGAGCTCAGGTATTCGCGGAAGCTTTAAGGCTTCTTGACCTTGGTGTGGCAGGAATTACCGCTACTGCGCCATCAGCTTCATTCACAAGTTTAGTCAGCGGAACAGATTTCGACCTGAAGAATACACTTTACGCTTACCAGGCCCGGATAAATCTGATGGCCGGGAATAATGCAAAAGCTCTTGCCAGTGCTAATCTTGTGGACCTGAGCAGGAAGTCAAGTTATACCTACACCACTTTGAGCCCTAATCCATTGTACACAATTTACAATGTGACCAAATCGTATCGCCCAAGAGAAAACTTCGGACTTCCGGCTGGTTTATTTGAAGCTGCCGACAAACGTTTGGCCTTTTATTTTACAACACCAAGAGATGTTATAAATACAGATCCGGTAGTAACCCTGACAGGTTTTGCTGCAGCACAAACCACTTCGATCCCTGTTTATCTTACTGATGAGATCAAACTGATCAAGGCGGAGGCGATTTTAAGAACGGATGGCCCGCTTGCTACGGCATTAGCCTTGATTAACGAGGTAAGGACACAGGTTTCGGGCGACCCATTTGGTGTAAATGCAGGTCTTCCTGCTTACTCCGGAGCAGTTACAAAGGATGCCCTTCTGCTGGAAGTTTACAAACAACGCTGTGCGGAGCTTTATCTGAGCGGTTTGAAATGGGATGATACCAGGCGCTTCGTACGCCCGGTGCCGCCTGCTGATAATTCAGAGCGGAACAGAATTTTTTATCCTTACCCTGATCAGGAAAGGATCAATAACAAGAATACGCCAGCCGATCCGGCAATATAATTTGAAGAAAAGAGGGGAGCATTTGTTCCCCTTTTTTAATTTTAAACGATGAGAAAAATAGTAAGCCTGCTTTTCATAGTTATTCAGAGCGCTGCTTTTTCGCAGGATATGAAGGAACCGGACCGCTTTACTGATATCAGGGAGGCGGAACAGCATGCAGTTGTTCTGCGGAATAGCTCAGGAATAATTCCATTGAAGCGCCTGGAAGGCCTTAAAATTGCAAGCCTGCATTTTGGCAATCAACATGCGGCAGTTTTTGACAGCATTGCCAATAAATACTGGACTGTTGAGGGTTTTGTTGCGGATACCATCCGCGCAGGCGAAGGTTTTAACCGCTTACATGACCGGCTAAAACTTCATAATCTCATTATTTTTGACCTTTCGGAAGAAACTAAGTTTAGTAAGGAACTTCTGGCATTTATTACAGATATAGAGAGCCAGACAAAAAGTATCATCATTTTAAGCGGAAGCGGGAAGAACCTGGATCTCCTGGCTAAGTTCAGATCAGCCATCATCTGGAACAGCCATCAAAGTGCCGCCGCTGCTTCGCTTTCAGCCCAGATGCTCTTTGGAGGAGCAGCAGCAAACAAGAAACTGGATTTAAACTACGGTCAAAAATTCAGGAAAGGGTACGGTTACAACACACAAAAAATCCGCCTTGGATATTCAATACCTGAAGCGGTTTCATTGAACAGCAGTTTTGCAAGCGGGATCGATTCGGTTGTAAATGCCGGTATTGCGGCGCATTCCGCCCCGGCGGTAGTCATACTGGTCGCTAAAGACGGGAAAGTGATCTTTAATAAAGCCTATGGCTCGCATACTTACAAGGGTGCTGCCTCAACCAAAGCTGATGATATCTTTGATATGGCTTCGGTTACCAAGGTGAGTGCCACCACGCCTGCTATTATGCGCCTGTACGATAAAAAGATGATCAGCCTGGAAGATCCCATCAGCAGGTATGTTGCCTTAACACGTACAATTCCGGATAAGAGCGATATCAAAATTAAGGAGGCTCTTCTTCACGAAGCAGGATACACGCCCTATATTAAGTTCTTCGAGTTATTAAAGCCCGGTGAAATGAGCAGGGATTCATCATCCTCCCATCCCACCAAAGTAGCCGATAATTATTTTTTGAGAGCAGGTTATTTCACTGAAGTGATGTGGCCGCTTACCTTAAGATCATCGGGCGGAACCAGGGGGAAGTTCGTTTACAGTGATGTAAGTATGTATATGATGAAAGAAGTTGCTGAGCAGCTTACTCATACCAGGCTCAACGATTATGTATCGAATGAGTTCTACACTCCACTGGGTATGCAATCCACAGGCTATCTTCCGCGGAACCGCTTCGACAGGTCGAGGATTGTTCCAACCACAGAAAATGATAACTGGTTCAGGGATATGCTGGTGCAGGGTTATGTCAATGATCCCGGTGCGGCTATGGCAGGCGGAGTGGAAGGCCATGCCGGATTATTTTCGAACGCCAATGACCTGGCCATTTACTTCCAGATGCTGCTGAATAAGGGAATGTATGGCGGCCAGAAATACTTTGAGGCCGGCACAGTCGATCTGTTTACCTCCCGGCAGTCAAAGGTTAGCGAGCGGGGATACGGTTTTGCGCGGGTAACAGAAAAGGAGCTGAATGCCAGTAAAGGCTATCCTTCTGAGAAGGCATTCGGGCACAGTGGTTATACTGGAACCTATGTCTGGGCCGATCCGGTTTATAATCTGGTGTATATCTGCCTGACAAACCGGGTTTATCCGGATGACGGGAAGACTTTCGGGGTTTCGAAGATGAATATCAGGGCGCAGGTGCTGGACAGGGTGTATCAGGAGATTCTGAAGGGCAGGAGGAATGTATCTGAGTAAAAAGCCGGCCTGGATCTGATTTCCCACCCCTGCTGGAATTGTAACCAGCCAGTCCAATTTATTCTTAAAAGGCTGAGTACTCAGCATTAATTTCTTTATTACACCAACTCTATAATACTCTTTACCAACTCCAATTTCACCTATTCCAAATACATTATTTTAACACCTAACCAATGGTAAACGGAGATATTTATACGTTAAATCATTTGCAAAAACAGATTGTTCTTAATATGTTTAACTACTAAGCTCCGGTTATGAAGAAAAAAAAACGTTCCCCCGGCTTGATATTTAAGGCTGCTTTTGCTTTTTAAAGCCTCTGCCGGGATGTTGTATTTTAGCCGGGATGTGCCTGCAAAAACAAACTATCCTTAAGTTATGTTTCATTTTCCAAAGCCGGTTAAGACTGAATTATTAAGTATAGGATAATGGGAAACATCATTATTCAATTATATACAGGTGGGGCAGAATGATTTTATCAGCCTTATGTACATAAAAAGTTTGAAAAATGACAATACACAATGGTCCTATCAATTTACGGGAACTATTTTTCGACAATGCGCAGGAGTCTTTTGCCATTTTTGATAAAGACTTAAATTTTATAGATGTCAATGAAGTACTTCTGCACTCACTTCGGCTTAAAAGAGAACAAATTGTAGGGAAAAATATAAGTGAAATTAGTCCGGGTATTAAAGAAACGGAACGGTATAAATTGTACCAGGAAGTGATGCAAACCGGAAAGCCGCTTATCATTGATGAAGTAAGAATGCATCCCAGTTTGGGGAATTTTGTTTCACGGATAAGTATATTCAAGGTGGGGGAAGAACTCGGATTGGCAGCATTAAATATTTCTGACATTAGTGAAGCAATTGATGAGCTGGAAACGTTTATTTACAAGTCATCGCACGACATGCGGGGCCCTATTGTAAGTATCTTAGGACTTATCTCTCTTGCTGAAGCCGACATAAAAGACCTTGAAACTGCTAAGGATTACTTAAATTCCATAAAACTGCTGGCTGAACGATTAGACTCTATCCTGAAACAACTTGTTGAGACAACAAAAATTCGTCAAGGCGACAAAACCATTCGTTTGATTAAGTTTCATCAACTCGTTGACGATGTGGTAAAATCGCTTTCATATATGAAAGGGTTTAATGAAGTCAGGATTGAGCAAAATATTTCAGCCGAACAAAAATTTTATAGCGACAAGTCACCCATTATTTCTGTGCTTCAAAACCTGGTTGACAACGCGATCAAATACCGAAAAGAAAACCTGAATGGCACGTTTATAAAAATTACCGTTTCAGACGAAGAGGATGGGGTCAAAATTACAGTTGCAGATAATGGTATCGGCATTAAAGATGATTTGCAAAAAGATGTTTTTAATATGTTTTTCCGGGCTACAAACCAGGCAAGTGGCAGCGGACTTGGGCTTTACACTGTAAAACACTGTATCAAAAAACTTGACGGACAAATTATGCTTGACAGTAAAGAAAATATCGGAACGACATTTACTATTTATCTGGCAAACGTAAAAATTGACAAACAGAAAAAATAAAACTTGCTTAGCTGCAGGTAGGAGACAGTGGGTACCTGTGCAAATTTTTTAAGAAAACAGATGCCCGGATGCGGAGTCTTGATTTAAGTTATTTATACTTTAACTATTTGTAAACTAACTACTTGCTAATCTAATCTATTGCACAAGATGATTATAACCATTAGATTTATATTAAATTCCGGGAAACATCATTGTGTAACCCTATTTAGCTGAATCAAAACGCTTTCATGATTAATAAGGACAAATTGTGATTTATACCAGGCCATAGTTTTGGCAATATTCAATGGATTAAACATACATAGAATGGAACAGCAACTCGAACAAATCCGCGACCAGCAAAAATTGTCATGGAATAAATTTTCTCCGGGATGGAAAAAATGGGATGGTCTGATGATGGATTTTCTGGACCCGATGGGTAATGAAATTAGTCGATTATTAAATCTGAAAGGTTCAGAAGTTGTATTAGATATTGCATCAGGAACAGGAGAGCCGGGCTTGACAATCGCATCCATGTTGAAGAGCGGAAAAGTTATTATCACAGACCTTTCGGAAGATATGCTTGAAATAGCCCGGCAGAATGCAGCACAAAGGGGAATTAAGAA
>JAKFBV010000014.1:0-10006 GCA_036677005.1 Pedobacter sp. | reverse complement strand
CCATAATATAGCCCACAGCTTTCCGGCAAAGCTACCTTAATTTGCTTAAAAATAGCTTTAAATAGGTTATACCACATCATAGAGGAAATAGAGATTGCAAAAGATATGTGTACAGGGTAGCTGCCGGCAGGCAGGCTTATGCTAAGTTCATCAGCGAAAAAGCTGAATCTATCCCTTAAGTATCTCAGGCCAGCTTATAGCAGGAGTATAAGATTGCCGGAGGCAGGTTCATCGCGATACCCATTTCCATTTTATCGAATATGGGAAGGAAATAATTTTTCTGCAGGGAATAAAGAAATTGCCTGAATACCCCGCCGAATTTAAGCAGGTCATAACAATCACTCAGCAGTTGTTTACGATCGTAATTATCAAATAAGCTCAGGGGGAGTCCGGAAATGATCACATCCACAGTGGAAAGCTCAAAATACTTGCTAACATCCGCAGCCGATCCTTTGATCAGATGAAACCTGCTGTCCTTTATTTTTTCAAGATTTGCATAAAACTGCGGTTCGATCTCAAAACAATATAACCTGGACTCAGGATGAAGTTTTGACAAAATTATTTCGGTGATATTGCCGCTCCCACCGCCCAGTTCTATTACGATCTGGGCCGTATCACGATTGATCTCATTGGTAATATGCCTGGAAACATAACGTGATGATTCATAAATAGCTCCGGTTGTCCGGATATTCTTAATATAACTGAATGCTTTATTGATCATTTAGGTTTTCGGTCTTAATATTTTGTCAGTTCCATGTACCGCAATTATTGACATACAAATATCATGCGATAAATTAAATTTTGGATAATTATTACTTCAGCGAGGAAATTCTGCCATTACTGCCAGTCAAAAGCACCCAATTCCCGAATTTAGCTTTTCTGACCGTATGATAACCATTTTCAGACAATATTTTCCATGTTTTGCCGCCATCCTCAGACAGGTCAGTGCCTGAAGGTCCTGTTGATATCAGAAATTTTCTGCTGATATATTCCACAGCAGAACGGTAGCCAAAGGTTGAAACGGGCGGCCTGGTCCAGGTTTTACCTCCATTTCTGGTCAGAAGGAAATTACTCTGCCTGGCTGTGTCTGCCAGATAATCCCCGCCGGCGGCAACACCTGTTCTGTGCCTGAAGAAGGCGATCGAAAAAGGGCCCGTTGAGCTTCTTCCCTGTAATATTGGGCAGGCATAGGCCTTCCATGAATTACCATGATCAGAAGAAAACAAGATCCTGGATTGTTTACCTCCCGTAGCGATCCAGGTTCTGCCACCTTTGCCGCAACGTATGGCAGTTCCGCTGGCAGCAAAACTCGCTTCTCCTTCGATCAGCGTGACAGACCTGGTCGTGCTAATATTCTGCCAGGTCATTCCTCCATCGGTGGTCCTTAACAAAACCAGTTTACCATTTATTGGATCACCATAAATAATACCCCGGTCAGAATCCCAGAAATCCATGCCATCCAGGAAAATATCAGCCGAATCATTGCGGTAAACCTCCTGCCATTCAGCTCCCCCATTGCTGGTAAGAAGTATAACTGCCGGTGTACCGGCACTTACCAGGATAGCACGGCTGGCAGAAAATGCCTCAATATCTCTGAAATCAAGTTTTTCATATCCCGGAATTTGTTTCCATGACCAGGTTTTGCCTCTGTCCAGGCTCCGGGCAGTCCAGCCATTGCTTCCGCTTACCCAGGCGATTGAATCGTCCAGAACAGATAAACCCCGCATACTGGTACTTTTTCCTGACTGTAATGGAAAAAGCGATTGTGAATAGAGGCTGAAATTTGATAGGATGATGGATACTGAAAGGAGATATCGGATCATGGTACCCTTAACCAGTTTTCTGTTCTGCCCAAAACCGAGAAACCCACATAGCCTCTGACATTGATCTTATTGCGGCTTGCCAGGCTAATTATACAGCTATAGGTTTTACCTGTTTTGGGATCATAAATACTGCCCCCCTCCCAAACACCATCGATGAAAGAGAAGTCTCTGAGAATTTCCGATCCGATCAGGGGACGCTTGCTTAAACCGGCATTGGGGTTATTTTTATCTAAACGGGGCATTCCATTACTATCAGCCGGGTTTTTCAGCCAGATCAGCCTTCCAAAAAATTTACCGCCCTTTTCATAAATCAGGACATGAGAATCACCTGCTGCAGTTAGCCACCTTCCTTCAATAATATCTTTAGTTTGAGAATAGGCGCTGAATGTGCCCATAAACAGGACAAATACAAGCAGTTTATTAACCATGGTTTTCATAGCTGATTTCAATTCTTCTAGGTTTAGATAATATAAATTTAACTCTAATATCAACCATTTCCCATTTTTTATTGAAATGCCGAACCTGAATTCAAAATACAGGATTAACTAGATGGAAATAATTTTAACTATCATAGGATACCTGATTGATAATCAGCATATTTATATTAGGATAGATGATTTTTTTTACCAAATAAATGAAAAAAATAGTTGCACTCCTGCTTTTTTCCATGAGCATAGCTGGCATTAAGGCTCAAACTGCCGGTATAGACAGCCTGAAAACATTTTATCAATCTGTTCATTTATCCCTACCTCGCTCATGCTACAAATGATTCGCCAGTGCTGATGCTGCTTATACTTATTGTAATCAGCGCCATGCTGGTGCCGCTGCATCATAAACTGGAGAAATGGATCACTAAAATAATGGTAGAGAAGAATAAGAAAATACGGCTGGAAGCGGCAGAAAAAACTATCCGATTGCTATCGGATGCAAATCTGGATCCCGTCGTCGCTGAAACTACTTCGGGTAAAACTGAACAAAGCAATTGACAAAGAGTAAACTTAATGAATGAGTATCATTAAAAAGCTAATTAAACAAAATTATGATCTACAAAAAAACGCTATTGAGCCTTCTTTTCTTTGCTTTTTCCTTGCATGCGAGCGCACAGCAAAAGAAATCAGTTCTTAATCCAAAAGTTGAAACCTGGAAAAAAGAAGTGATGAGTAAACTTGATGGTAAGTACAAAACCGCTCAGGAAATGGTGGATATGGTTTTCAGCTTCTCTGAACTGGGATTTCAGGAAACGGAAACATCTGCTTATCTCACTGATATTCTGGTAAAAAATGGGTTTATCGTAGAGAAAGGAATTGGAGGCATCCCAACCGCATGGATGGCCAAATGGGGTAATGGCAAACCATTCATTGCTCTTGGAAGTGACATAGACGGAATTCCTAAAGCTTCTCAAAAGCCGGGAGTCGCTTATAAGGAGTCCATTGTGGAAGGCGCTCCGGGTCATGGTGAGGGACATAACTCTGGCTTACCTTTAGTGATTTTATCGGCTATCGAAGTAAAAAAAATCATGGAACGGGAAAAGATGCCCGGAACACTGATGATCTGGCCGGGAGTGGCTGAAGAACTATTGGCCACCAAAGCATGGTACATTCGGGATGGTTATTTCAAGAATGCGGATGCATGCATTTTTACTCATGTGGGCAGTAACATGAGTGTGTCCTGGGGTGATGCAGGCAATAACGGATTAGTGTCTGTTGAATTTAAATTTGAAGGAAGTTCCGCACATTCTGCGGGGGCACCATGGCGCGGCAAGAGCGCATTGGATGCCGTGGAACTAATGAACGTAGCCTGGAATTTCAAAAGAGAACACATGAAACCTACTCAACGATCACATTATGTGATCACAGATGGCGGCGATCAGCCAAATGTTGTCCCTTCCAAAGCCTCAGTATGGTATTATCTCAGGGAAAGGACCTATGAGGATATCAGGGATATGTATGATCAGGCCATTTCTCTATGCAAAATCAGTAGCTGCTATGACAGGTACTAAAGTTTCTTATCAATTATTGGGCACTGCATGGCCCGGGCATTTCAATAAACCCATAGCCGAAGCTGTTTATAGTAATATAAAAACAGTTGGATTGCCGGTTTGGGATTCATCCGACCAGCAATTGGCAAGGGCTGTCCAGAAACTCGTGAATGCACCCCCAAAAATACCAATGGGCGAACCTATTGACGGGCTGGCGACGAAGCCCGATACATTAAAGGGCCCGGTCCAATTTTCCTGGGGAGCAGGCAGCGATGATATCGCGGATATTGCCTGGAATGTGCCAACTGTGGTATTCAATTATCCGGCAAATATTGCCGGCACACCCGGGCATAACTGGGCGAATGCCATTGCCATGGCTACACCTATCGCGCATAAAGGTGTAGTGGCAGGAAGTAAAGTAGTGGCCGCTACACTATTGGATATGCTGACAGATCCGGGGATCATTACAAATGCCTGGGATTATCATAAAAATGTTCAAACAAAAGAGGTTAAATATATTCCATTTGTAGAATCCACTACCCTTCCTGCCATTCATCTCAATAAAAAGATAATGGATGAATTCCGGCCTCAGCTAAAAAAATATTATTACGATCCTTCAAAATACAAGACCTATCTCGAACAGCTGGGTATTCAATATCCGCAATTGGAGAGATAAGGCTTTTAATAACAGAAGAGGTTGAGCGAAAATAGTCCCCAAAGCATTCAAAAGTGGTACTCCCGGGCAATAAATTTTTTAATCTTACCGGCTCTATGCTGCAAATTGATGATTTGTCGCTTAATGCCACTACTGATGCCCTTTATATCACTAATGGCGAGCAAAGTACTGTTGATATCGCTGCTATCACTTGATCTTAGGTACAAGATTTCATTTGGATTGACTAGTCTATCAGTTGCATTTATTACTTTTTGATAATCCTCCCCTTTAAGTAAAGGAACGAAGGCTTCTCTTAAGGTTTCCTTATAGATAACCAGATGGCCATAAAGAAATTGGATCTGATCAACTGTTTTATAATAAGCCACTATACTATCAGAAACCTGTTTGTTTTGAATTAACCGCATTCCTCCTGAGTTCCTTAATTGAATATTAGTCCTGTCATTCACATATAAATTGATAGTTTGACTTCTTATAAGTCTTCTGGAATAAAAATAAATGAGATTTCCAGGCAGAGTAGTACTTGCTTTAGGTAGCAAAAATTGAAGGGAATCAGCCGCGTTTATCTGAAGAGTCAAATTAGTTACTAATCGTGGTAAGGTCTGCTCATCACTCGTCAAATCGTCATAGAAAGAATTAATAAAAGTCAGTTCACGTTCTTTTTCAATTCTATGTTCCAACATATATTCAGCAAGAAATCCGAGAAACACTGCAAGGAACAACATGGTGAATTCCAAAAGATATTCTGACCATGCCTTTTTGTGCATAACATGATGAGGATGTTTGTGGACTTCCATATTTTCAGGCTGGATTAAAATTGATTGATCTACAGTTTCAATTGGTTTTATTAAGCTTGTTTCTTCTTCAACAGAACTTTTTGGAGTAACAAGAGTTGGAGTTTTTCTTTTTTTTGGGGGGCTTTTAGACATTTTAAACTGCATTAATTAGTCTATTCAATTTGCTATAAGATCAACAAGGCTATTCTAAATGCATATTGTTAGTTAGATATCCTATTAAGAAGCTATTTTAACAGGACAATATTCACAATTTATTAATCAATAGTCCACAATATTCAAAATATTAAACATTAGGTTATGTATTTGATAATCAGCATTTTTATATAGACATCAAATAAATTTAATCAATATAAAGAACATTACAGTTGCAGCATCCCAAAGTTTTCAATGGAGTTATTGAAATCATCTCAATGGCATCTGACGATTAGCAGCGAGGAACTCACGAATAGCTGCAACAAATTCGGGCCGCTGACGGGCGCCCCGCTCGCCACCGTGGGTGGCGCCATCGATTATTACGAGCTTCATAGCGGGTCTTAGTTTCTTTAAATCCTGAAGATCCTGCAGAAGAGGATCCGCGCTACCAACGATACCCAAAGTTGGCACTTTAACGGCAGTAACCTGTGCAGGGGAAATAACCTGTTCCCTGAACGAACGTAGAATTGCCGCGATTGAGAAGCGATCCTGATTGGGGTTGGCTAAGGCCTCAGCCGACCGCTTCGTTATTTCCTCTTCCGTTGGCTTAGGTGCGTTGGGTGCTGCGAGCAAAAGGTCTGACGACGGACTAAAACCCCATCGTTCTATTTCAATTGCCTGTTGTTCGAAGCCCTCTTCATCTCGTACTGTCCATCTGAAACGTCCTGCTGAACCTCCCAGGGTAGCCGTAAGAAACCGGTTTGGATGCATAGTGAGCAGCTGTGATGTAATGTTCGCCCCCAATGAATATCCCACGATGTGCGCCCTGCCGATTCCGAGATGATCAAGCAGGCGTACAATGTCCAATGCCATCTCTTTGCCGTACTGCTTCGGATCATGCGGCTTGCCGCTCATACCATGACCGCGGCAATCAAGAGCGATCACCCTATAGTCTTTTGCAAGATTTGGAAGTACACCACAAGTTATCCAGTCCTGAAGACTGCCACGCCGACCGTGTACCAAAACGATAGGTTCACCCGTTCCTTGTTCAAGATAGTGGGTCCTGACGCCGTTTGAATCAAAGAACTTGCCCTGGGCGAATACGGCCGCCGGAACCAGTACCAGACTTAGAATTACAGGCCATAGAAGGAAGCGAGTCATCCTCTCCCCCATCATGTCTGGTATGAAAGCTAGCCTAAGCCGCCTGATTACTGAGGTGACAACAAAATTGCAGTTTATCACCCCTGGAACTAATTTATTATACAAATTTTGCATGACAAAATTCTTTATCTCTTAGTATAAAGATATACTAAAAGGATTAAAAAAAACCAATCGGTCATTACCTTGTCCAGCTTGTGTGAAACTAAAAAGCGCGGGGTAAATCTGTACCCGATCATCTCATCCTGACAAGTGAAGATTATTTGAGAAGGCGGCCGCATATTTATAGATGACCCTGAATGGCAATGTCATTAAGTTAAGGGGGCAGGAGGTTCTGGCCTTCGCCAGATCCGATAGCTATCGGATGACAATGCATTTTTTAAATAATGGATTACGATCCTGACTTTCGTCAGGATCGTAATCCTTAAATAATGACATTGCCTGAATGGGTCGCATGTTTATAGAACCATGTTAGCGAGGAAATCCCGCCAGCCCAGGGCGGGCGGGAAACAGGATTGCATGATTTTCTATAAACATGTGACCCCTTCGGAGTCGGCTAATCTATTATGACATGTGGCCTCTACAGGGCAAATGGGCAAAACGATACCAAACAGAAATCTTGAATGGCTTAAGACATTGCCTGCTCGCCACCGTGGGTGGCACCATCGATTATGACGAGCTTCATAGCGGGTCTTAACTGCAGGGATAAGCCACGAATTAGCCGGAAGACCAAACCCGGCTTCAGCCATGTCACCTGAACCTCTGTGTTAAATGACGTCTTAACCACAAGCAGCCGACTACAATAAGCACCCCCGACATAATTATTATCATTAGTGGCGGCCAGCGCTTTTTTTCTAAAACCCGGGTGTTTGATATCTCCGATTTTTTGCTTTGCTGTTGTTCTACATAACGCATAGCCGTTTGCTTCTCTGCACTAAGCATTGTACTGTCTGTACGGGATTGCACCCTTATAACCAGCCCGGAAACTTCAATCTTCGTTGCCTTGCCCCGGAATCCATGCTGGGCTGAGAAGCTAAAGGTATCGGCAGGAATTATGCTGATGGTGTAAAGTTCATCGGCAAAGTCTTACATCAGGAACATATGCTCACCCTTACGCATTTAATCCTAACCAAGTCACAAAAAACCGTTTACTAAATCATACAGCAATATTTACCATCGACCGACAGAAATATGTATTTTGGTAAACTATTCCTCGAAAAAAAGGAATGTATAAAATATGTTCATCTGAGAGAGATAAATCATTTTCAGAGCAATGAAAAAGGAAAACGAGATAAAAATATTTGAAGACAAAAAGGTGAGAACTGTTTGGGATTCTGAACAGGAGAAATGGTACATACCAATTATTGATGTGGTTGCTGTACTTACGGGACAAAATAACTATCAGGGAGCAAGAAACTACTGGAAGGTCCTGAAATATCGACTTTTAAAGGAGGGAAATGAAACGGTTACAAATTGTAACCAGTTGAAAATGGAAGCTCCTGACGGCAAAATGCGATTGACAGACGTAGCTGACACCGAACAACTTTTCCGTCTGATTCAATCCATTCCTTCGCCAAAGGCAGAGCCTTTTAAACTTTGGCTGGCAAAGGTAGCGTCAGAACGGTTAGATGAAATGCAAGACCCCGAACTTAGTATAGACAGGGCATTGGAACAATATATGAACTTAGGCTATTCCGAAAACTGGATTAACCAAAGGCTGAAAAGCATCGAAATACGAAAGGAACTGACAGACGAATGGAAAAAACGGGGATTGAAAGAAGGAGTTCAGTTTGCTACGCTAACCGACATCATCACAAAGGCATGGGCCGATAAAACCACCAAAGAATATAAAATCCTTAAAGGACTGAAAAAGGAAAACCTTCGGGACAACATGACCAACACCGAACTGATATTAAACATGCTGGCAGAGGCCTCTACAAAGGACATTTCGGAAGCAACTCAACCCAAAGATTTTGCAGAAAGCAAAAAGGTGGCAAAACAAGGCGGTAATGTGGCAAAAGTTGCTATGAAAGAACTGGAAGCAAGAACAGGGAAAAAAGTGGTGAGTGCAATGAATGCAAAAAAGAGTCTGAACCATGGTAAAAAAAAGGATTAACATGATTTTGGCAGGAAGCCCTTAGAAAGCCGGAAGCCCCCCTCCCGGCTTCTTTACCTCACCTGACCCTCTGCATTACCCAGCGCCTTAACAACCACCCGATAACGATAAGCCCCGCCAAAACAATCAATACCATTATCACCGGCCAGGATTTTTTTTCTAATATCCTGGTCCTGGATAGTTCCGATTTTTTGCTTTGCTGTTGTTCTTCATAAGTCCGGCCGCTTTGCTTCTCTGCATGGAGTACTGTACTGTCTGTACGCGATTGCACCCTTCTGATCAGTCCGGAGACTTCAATCCTCTCTGCCTTGCCCCGGAATCCATGCTGCGCTGAGAAGCTAAAGGTATCGGCAGGAATTATGCTGATGGTGTAAAGTTCATCGGCAGAGTCGGTCAACAGAACCATCCGCTTGCCCTCAAACTGAGCATTCTTCAAGTCCTGCATCCGGATTTCCGATTGCTCTGAGGCCGAACTTTTCAAAATTTGCTTATTCAGCTTTCTGGTATTGCATGAACTGAGATTGACCAGCATCAGCAGAGCAAGGAGTTTTATTTTTACAGTTTTCATGATCTTAGATTTAAGGCTGCGGGATATACCGCGCAACCTGGTAAATAGATTTAACGGCCCGCCGCTTACGGTAAACTCCATCTCCCTCCCTGCCGCCTGAAACATTCGTATTTCCCTCAACTGTAATCAACCAGGTTCCATCCCATTGATCAATGAAACCAGCATGAGCAATGCGGTTTTTGTCGGGGAAGAAGAGGCCGAAGATATCCCCTGTTTCCGGAGTTGTCTGTTGCCTGTTACCTGTTGTCTGTCTGGTCGGATAGGCGTATGCTATGCGTGAGTGTCTTGATTCTTGGCTCCCTGCCTGACCGGCAGGCAGGCTGGTTCCTGACTCACCTGACAAGCTCTTGGCTTTCAGCTTTCTGCTTTCAGCCCTATCCCATATCACTTTACTACCCTTAAACAGATCCGGCGACCAGCCTGTTCCGGGGTTCTCCACATGGGCCTGCCCAAAAACCCAGCATACAAAAGCAGCGCACCAGGGGTTCCCTTTGGATAGGTTTACATAGCGCAAGTATTTCTCTACCTCCGCTCCCCTGTTGGATTGCCTTTCGCGGATGCCGATCTGGCTGCTGTAGATTTGCCGAACCTCTTGCTGTTTAGCATGGATTATTGGCTCCCGACCAGGAATGGTTTGCCCTTTTACATGCGGAGCATGGACGATTGCAATGCAGAGCAAAAAGAAAATCGAAAGTTTCAACAGGACCAGGATTAATGTGTCCTGATTGTGATTACTTGTTTTCATAATGATATTGTTAATG
>JAKFBV010000013.1:0-2890 GCA_036677005.1 Pedobacter sp. | reverse complement strand
TAATCGTTGCAAAACAGATGCGATCGCTGACAAGTTTATTCATTTGATGGAAGCATATGCATCTGCAGCCGAAAGAGTTGGAAGTGGTTTTGACATGAATCCAAGTCCCGGAAACATCAAAGACGGTTTGCTTACCGATGCTATCAAGTCCTGCGGAGCTGCTAAAAAAGGTGGAACCGCTCCAATCTCCGGAGTTTTGGATTATACCGAATACATCTCTGAACCCGGATTAAATCTCCTCTGCACCCCTGGAAATGATGTGGAAAGTACAACCGGTCTTGCCGGAAGCGGTGCAAACATCATTCTGTTTACAACCGGTCTGGGTACGCCAACCGGAAATCCAATCTGTCCTGTTATCAAAGTTTCAACGAATGATAAACTTGCAAATCGTATGGCTGATATCATCGACTTCAATGCAGGAGGAATAATTAATGGAGAAGAAACAATAGAATCCTGCGGAGAAAAATTAATGGAATTTGTGCTACAGGTTGCAGGTGGCCATATTCAAACCAAAGCAGATCAAAAGAAAAACTATGATTTCATCCCCTGGAAAAGAGGGGTTTCCTTATAATAAACATGTGTATTCGCTTGATTGCACGTAACAGAATTAAGTTGGGATTTGAATGAAAAAATCCCCCTAACCCCCTTAAAAAGTAATGGTGCTAACTTAGTATAATTATTTATATTTTCGATACTTCCCCTGCTTTGTTCGCCTATCATATGTTCTGCCGGGTTTTCGCTTTTGCAGCAGTTGTTTACGTATCAGATGCTCCAGTTCTTCTACGACCCGTTGACCATCTATTGTATACTCTTCCCTTTTTGTCAATAAGAAGATCCTTATTAAGCGTATAGAATTTTTGAATGAAGTCTTCTTTGGGGGAAAAAGGCAAGTCTTTGATGCTTGCATAGATTATTTTCCGTATCAGATTATAAGCGGCCAGGGAGACAGTGAGTTCTTTGAGTGCCATTTCAGGGGTTTTGGACCGTAATATATTGATGTCCATGATTGTTTTGATCTCACGGATACCGATTTCTATATCCCATCTGGTAAGATAAAGGAGCTGGATCTCCTGTTTTCCTATCTTTTTGTCCAGAATGGTGGTATGGAGTATGTATTCTTTTCCATCGGGACTTTGGCATACGATCCGCCGGAGTAAAAACGTATTCGCTTTCTCGTTTTGCTCCAGCCATTTAGATCTGTTTTTAGGCGTTTTTATGCGGATGATTTCATCGCCTTCACTGAGAACTTCTACCAATTCATAACTTCTTTCACGTTTGGCAGGCATCACCAGTTCAACTCCGCTGCGTTTACATTTGGAGATAATCTCATAACAATTGTAAAGGTCGTCCAAGAGCAGCAACGACTGGGCGGGCAGTCCATCAATCATTTCATAGAACAGGGACAGCTCGCTTACGTGCCTGTTTGATAACCTGAAGCCATAGAGCTGGCCGGTTCCCCTTTCCGTGATGGTTTCCAGCAGACCCTGGGGATACCCCCCACTCTCTTTCCCCTGATGCTTTACCCCGTATTCCTTTCTTATGCTTTCGGTATCCTGAAGTTGCAGGTAAGTCCCGTCGCCTATCAGCACCCGGTATCCATGCCAATGGGAATAGGAATTCCTTGCACCACTGATACGGCTGCCTCTAAACAGTTCTTCTGTGAGCCCGGCAGGAAGCCGTTCCCGGGCTTTACTGTAGGCGGCTGTGTTGAGCGAAATGTCTTTCTCAAGGCTTTTGGGCAACTGAAGTGCATACTTTTTTGGACGGCCTGCTCTTTTATCAGACGATTGTTGGTCTAAAACCCTCTCCTGTCTCAACTGTGCCTCCAGTGCTTCCATGGCTTGCTGTTTATGCTGCTGGTGGATCATATAGTACAAATCCACGGAGTTCTTTAAAGTTTTGTCCTGCTGAACGGCTGTTAAAACCATGGTCAGCAACGTATTCCGGGAAGTGAAAACACGGGTACGGCTTTTTGAGCCTTCCGGTTCCTGATCCGCAACAAAGGGGAACTCCTTCTCCAGCAGCCCTATGATATTGCCCATTTTACATTCCTGTATACTGGTGCTTATCGCCAATGATCTGTTCAGTTTCATATTGTCTCAGTTTTAAACTACACTAAGATAATAAAAAATTTAAGTTAGCACCATTACCTTAAAAAGGGGGAGTCACATTTCCGCATCATTAAAACCGATAGGCTTCTATCCATCGTGCAGATATCCGGATACGCATAATAATAAAAAAGAGCGGCTTTCGGCCGCTCTTTTCATTTATAAAGTTTGGTGATTAATATTTAATATTTGCCCTAACAGTTGATGCACCTACACCACTTGTAGGATTATAATACCCTTCAACTTTTCCCTCTCCAGTTACCCCAAGAAATTTCCCAGTTCCTCCTACGACCGTGAGTTCTGCTGAAAACTCTGTTTTGGTTGCCGAAATGATAACTCCTGTATTAATACCACTTTCAAAAAAAATGGCGTTTCCTTTTCCGTCGGTAGTCAATGAGTTTACCAAGTCAGGTATTTCCGTCACCGTCAACCCGAGAGCTTCCAACTCCTCTGAATAATATTGAGTGACACGAGCACCAATGGTTGTTGTTGATCCAACTACTAATTGGTTAATAAAAGAATAGGACTTGCCGATAAATGTTGCGTTTCCAACTCCGGTTCCTGGCAAATAAACAATTGGGCCAAATTCATTTTCGCCTTCGAATTTTGGGGTGATTCGATTTGAAAATTTCTCTAAATAATTAAACTCTGGATATTTTCTAAGATTCTCTTCACCAGTAGTCCCTTCCGAAAGGACAACTGATTTCTCTAACTGTTCAGTTAGAACCGGGGATTCAGGATCTGATATACAGGATGTTACAAGAAATCCTGCAGTCAATCCA
>JAKFBV010000012.1:0-11622 GCA_036677005.1 Pedobacter sp. | reverse complement strand
AAGTAAGGTGTGGTAATCTTCTTTAAGATACTGATTTTCAAGGCTTTATGCAAATTAATCGACACCTTTTTATACTTATTTTACTGTTTTTATTATTTAGTTTAACCCTTGATTCGCATTAATTCATAAGCGGAGTCAGGGATTTAAAAAATTCACTATTTTAAAATCCATATATTCATAAATAATATCATTGCTTTAACAAAAACAAAAACCTGTCATTTCTCAAAAATTAAGATGCCATTATGAACATCAACTACCTGAGCATTGCCCTCGTTATCATAGCCGCAATCGGACTTCTGATCTTTCTTATTCGAAAAAATCGTAAAGATGAAAAGAAATTTGAACAGGAGATGAATCGTGAAGTGGGCGAACCGGAAGTACATAAAGGTAAAGGTGAAAAAATTTAGTGCTTAGTAAAGTAAGTATTATTCAAAAGTCAGGAATTTTCCTTCTTTACGGATCAGTCTGATTTTTCCCTATTAAACTCCCGGGCTCGCATAATAAATTCCCCACATTATATATCATTTTGATTCATTAAATTTATTTTTATCAAATACTTGATTGATGACTGAATTTTAACAATTTCAATCCTAAATGGATCGCCGAAGTTTTATTACTGCCAACAATACTGTCCCCGGTTTTATTCCTGCAGAGTTTCGTACTTTTTCCGGGCTATCAGCCTATTCTCCACCCTTTGGTCCGGCAGATATTATCCATTTATTGAAACGAACCTTATTTGGTGTTAAACAGGCGGATATCGTACAGCTCAGTGGCAAAAATTTAAATGAGGCCCTGGATATTCTTTTAACAGCTGAACCCGTACCTGCTCCTCCGGTCAATAATTATAACGATATAAATTTCACTGATCCAAATGTTCCTGCAGGCCAAACCTGGGTAAAGGCTCCGGCTGATGGGAATGCCAACAGCAGGAGATATATTTCCTTCAAGTCATGGTGGACAGGCTTGATGTTAAACCAGACCACTTCTATCCATGAAAAAATGGTTTTATTCTGGCATAACCATTTTGCTACAGAAACCGTGGATATTGGTGATTCACGCTATGTTTACAAAAACAATGAACTGCTAAGAACGTATGCATTAGGCAATTTTAAAGAACTGGTAAGGAAAATAACTCTTGATCCGGCAATGCTTCGCTATCTGAACGGATACCTGAACAATAAGAATTCAGCAGATGAAAATTACGCCCGTGAATTACAGGAACTATTCACTCTTGGCAAGGGGCCAAAATCAAATTATACTGAAAGTGATGTTAAAGCGGCTGCCCGGGTTTTAACCGGCTATACAGTAAATGCCATCACCATCTCCTCAGCATTTGACCCGCTAAGGCATGATTCTGGCCTTAAACAGTTTTCATCATTTTACAATAACACGATCATTGCAGGTAAAACCGGTGCAAATGGAGCAGGTGAAACCGATGAATTGATCAATATGATCTTCCTGCAATCCGAAACGGCCCTCTATATTTGCCGTAAGCTCTATCGTTTTTTTGTTTATTATGAAATTGATGAGGCTACCGAAGCCAATGTGATTGTTCCGATGGCTAATTTGTTCAGGTCAGCTAATTATGAGATAAAACCTGTTCTGAAAGCACTTTTCAGCAGTGAACATTTTTTTGATCCGGTAAACAGGGGATGTTTAATCAAGAGCCCTGTCGATTTCTGTATAGGCTTATGCCGGGAGTATAATATCGTATTTCCCCTTGCCAGTGATTACGTGAATCAATATTATATGCATGATTATATTCGAACCCAGGCATCGAATATGCAGCAAAATATCGGCGATCCTCCCAGTGTTGCCGGTTGGGCAGCATATTATCAGGAACCGCAATTTCACGAGCTCTGGATCAATGCGGATACTCTTCCCAGACGTAACCAGTTTAGCGATGTAATGATCGCTAATGGATATACCCGGAATGGTAAGAAAATAAATATCGACATTCTGACTTTTGCAGGCACTTTATCCAATCCTGCAAACCCCGGTACACTGATCAGCGACAGCCTCGAAATCCTTTATTCGATAGATATTTCCCAGCAGGTCAGAGATTTCTTAAAGAGCATATTATTATCGGGGCAGTTATCCGATTCCTACTGGACCGATGCCTGGACAAGCTATAAAATGAATCCCGCTATAACAGCTAACAGGACTATCGTTCTTACCCGCCTGCAGGCTATGTATAAATATCTCATGAACCTTCCTGAATATCAGCTATCATGAAAAGAAGGGATTTTATTCGTAATGCCGCTCCCGCAGGTATCATTTTTCCTGCACTGATCAATGGATTTACATTCAAGGCATTTGCAGGATCCCCCCTTATTTCTGCACTGACACAGGCCCCGACAGAAACAGATCATGTACTTGTAATCATTCAGTTAAACGGAGGCAATGATGGTTTAAATATGGTTATCCCCTTTGATCAGTATGATAATCTGTCTAATGCCCGTTCGAATATTATTATTCCAAAAAACAAGATCCTTAAATTAAACGGGACAAGTTTTACAGGGCTGCACCCCTCCATGACAGGGTTACAAACCTTGTTTAATGAAGAAAAACTCAACATCATCCAGTCAGTTGGATATCCCCAGCCCAATTTTTCCCATTTCAGGGCAACTGATATCTGGCTCAGTGCTTCCGATTCAAACCAGACTCTCAATTCCGGCTGGGCTGGCCGCTATCTGAATGAAGAATATTCTAATTTCCCCCTGGGGTATCCCAATACGATCATGCCCGATCCTCTGGCTATACAAATCGGATCATTTGTTTCACCTGCCATGCAGGGTCCTGCAGTAAATATGGGCATGGCCATTTCAGATCCTGTGAATTTTTACAATCTGATCAACGGCATTCAGGGCATTGCCCCAAATACCCGTGGAGGAAAAGAATTAACTTATATTCGCCAGATCGCACAGCAAACCCAGCAATATGGCAGTGTCATTAAAGCAGCGGCAGCTAAAGTAAGTAAACAATTTTCAGGATATCCTGCAGGCAACAGCCTGGCAGACCAGTTAAAAATTGTGGCCCGATTAATTGCCGGAGGGTTAAAAACAAGGATCTACATGGTTAGCCTGGGTGGTTTTGATACACATGCCCAACAGGTGAATGCAACGGCTAAAGAAACCGGGAATCATGCAAACCTCATGCTTAAAGTATCGGAAGGTATTAAAGCATTCATGGATGACCTGAACCTGCTGAATGCGAACAAAAGGGTTATCGGCATGACCTTTTCTGAATTCGGAAGGCGCATTAAATCGAATGCGAGCGGCGGCACAGATCATGGTGCCGCAGCCCCGCTTTTTCTATTTGGCCATTATGCAGAAAACGGGGTAACAGGCCACAGTCCGACTATTCCGCTCCTGGTGAATACCGGTGATAACGTACCCATGCAATATGATTTCAGATCGATATACGCATCCATATTGCAGCAATGGTTCTGTGTGCCTGGAACTATTCTTGAAAATGTAATGCTTAAGAATTTTCAGAATATACCTGTTATTAAAAACTCTGCCCCATGTATCTCAACCAACCCTGAAATAATCAATGCAATGGCGGGTAAAAACATAATTAGTAATTACCCCAACCCCTTTCAAACATCCACTACAATATCCTATGAAAGTTTCGGCGGACATACGCTTGTTCAGGTATTTAATGCGGAGGGCCGCTTAATGAAAACCCTTGTTGATATGGAAATCGGCGCAGGAAATCACAAAACCACTTTTGAAAACGAAGGCTTTCCACCCGGTGTTTATTATGCAAGGCTGCAGAATAATGCTATTCAGCAAATCAGGACCATGCTGCTGCTTAATTGAAAATAAAACCCGAAAAATTATTAAATTACACACATTGATGCACTGCTTCAGTCATTACCTTCGCAGGAAAAAAACAGACTTTCCGTTAAATTGCCTGTTAAGAACTAAATTAAAAAAAACGCTGTGAAAAAATCCCTGATTGCCTTGCCGGATTACCATTTACGATAATCTCCTCCAGCAAATTGATACCTGCTTTCAGAATAATTTTTGATAAAATTATCAGGCCTGCACCAAACAGGTTGGTGCAGCTAAAATTGGCAGGGATATAGCTAAGCCCCGAGGCTAGTATATTGAAATTCAATATCTTTTATAAATCGAAACTTAATAATGACGATGATCACACTATAAATTGATCCATATCAGAGAAGGAAAGGGATGAATTTCCTAACTTATTCTATATAAATTTCCAGATCAATGAAAACAATACTTTTACTCACCGATTTTACAAAAAAGGCAGACCATGCAGCAGAATTTGCAATGGCTATCGCCGTTAAATCCAATGCGGAAGTCATGTTGTTTAATACCTTTCCTGTACCCCAGGTTTTCCCATCCGAGGCGGGGGTTTACCCATATTCAGAAGATTACGGGGATTTACTGGAAAACAATAATCATCGCCTTGAGAGCTTGACCGAAAAGCTAAAAAAAAGCTTTGAAGTTGTTGGCAGAAAAGCCCCTGAGATCAATTTTTTGAGTGTTCCGGGAGATCTGGCAGAAAATATCCATGATCTGCAGGAAAAGAAGAGCATCTGGATGATCGTCATGGGTGATAAAGGTAAGGAAACAGCATTAAGCCGCTTTCTCTTAGGCAGTGAAAGTCTGGCTGTAATCGATAAGGCTACCTGCCCTGTATTGCTTGTACCGGAGATGGCTGAACTAAAACCACTTAAAAAAATGCTGTTTGGTACCGAGTTGCAGCAAACTGAGCGTAAAGCCGTTTCGTTTATGGCCAAACTGGCCGCAGACTGGCAAGCAGGGATCACAGTTGTGCATGTAAGCATGAAGCAACTAACGACTGAAGAAGAAGAAGAACATCAGAAATATTACAATAAACTTATCTCCGGGTTAGATTATGCTGATATTAATTACCTGGGAGTAAAGGGAGAGGACACCAAAGAAGCTCTTACCAAATTCGCATCCGGAGAGGTGATCGATCTGATCGCTTTAGTGCATAAAAAACGCTCCTTATTAGGAGAATTTTTACACGGAAGTATCAGTAAAGAGATGCTGAACTATCACCATGTACCCCTGCTTGTACTTCATAAAGACTAAAGAATTTTTAAACCGAAATTCTTATATAGCTAATCGCTACCTGACATGAAAGAAATAGTTTTAAAATGTATCGAATAAGATCATTCAGGCCAATTTTTTATGGCTGTAAGATCACCCGGAAGTTTGCTGAAAACTATATCAAGTGCCTCGTATTTAGGTATTTATAATAGCGATGAAAAATATTCAAACCTTGTGTTCAGTTTTTTTATACAACAATTCATTCTATCAAAAGCGTTGTTTCAGGGTTAAGGAAGGCTGCAGGCCCTCCTTCGAAAACCCTGCTATTGCCCGGATGAAAAGCCGGTTAAATGGCTTAAGATAGATCCCCCCGCCCAGGCTTTGGTGGATCGTATCTGATCGTTCATTCTTTACCCAAACCCGGCCTGCGTCAAAAAAACCGATCAGGCCTATCTTTCCCGGCATGAAATAATGAAAAATGTCAGGAAGACTGATACGCAGCTCGGTATTATTATATAAGACCTGATCCCCTGCAAAACGGTATTTTCTAAAACCAAGCAAATTATCCTGGCTGCCCAGGAAAGCACTTTGATAGAATGCGGCCTTCCCGCTGGTAAATCCTGCTCCTGTGCGATTGGCAATCACGATATTCCCTTTTTTGTCCAGGGATCTGTAAATAGAGAAGCTGGGAGAAACCCGGAAATAGGACTCCGAGTTGACATTCAATCCTTCATTACCCTGTATATGGAGGTCAAAGTTAAATCCCTTAGCCGGAAATATTTTGTGATCCCTCTTATCCCAGTTTAAATTAAAGAAAAGTCCGCCATGAAATTTATCACTGAATAAATTATTAAAGGAAGCGCTCACTTCGGGAAGGGTGATATACCTTCCTTCATTATTTCCGGCCACAAAATACTGGAATGAGGGCCCTGTACTAATCGAAATATTATTCTTCAGGTTAAATTTAAGAGCGGGTTCAAATTTGTAGAATGAATAATTAGCCCGGTAAAATGTACGGAAGTCGCCGGTTTGGTTAAAATAAGTGTCATTTCCCCTGCCAAAAAAATTAAGGATATTGCCATTCATATCGGCCACTGCATGGATAGAAAGATCGGTGTTCTTAAGCAGCTCCTTCCATTCAGCTTCGTATGATAGAATAAAGGATCGGGTAGAAAAGCTGTGCAGCGCACTGATCTTGTGCCTACTTCCGTAAGGCTCCTTTCGAAAACCCTCATTCTCAATTTTATAGGACAAACCCGCTGATATCCCGTCAACTGAGCGTAAATCAGCCAGAGGGCTAATTCCTGAGCTGGCATACAGGTTACTGAATGACTTTTTAATGTTCAGGCTATCATCTGATCGATGCAGGATGAGGCGTTTCCCGGGATCTGAAAACTGGTCATTATCCAGGTTTTTATACACATGTACCTTATTCATGGCGTCCATAACCTCATAATTCTTTTCACCCTTTCCTCCAATTATTCTGAGCTTAATCGGGCTTGCCGGAGCATTTATTTTTACCTCATCATTTCCCTCTCCAACAAATAGCCGTATCTCCTGTGTGATGTCTGGTTTAAAAGTATTTCTAAAGAGCATTTGTTCCTTGGCACCCGAATGGGCAAGTTTATAAATGCTTAGGATGATTTCACCATCTGTTCCCCCGATAAATTCTGCCAGCTCGTTCTTGTCAGATGTCCTTATATCTATTATACTATACAAAAAGCGGTAATAAGAATCCATTGCATTCAGCATATTATCACGCCTGCCTTGTAATTTTGAAAATATAAGATCGCCTTTCAGGGAGTAAGAGCTTACAGGTAGCTGATTGACAGCCCGTCTTAAAACCGTGTCGGGTATCGCAGAAATGAATTCACGTGTCATTTGCATCCATTCCTCATAAGAATACTGATT
The DNA here is from genome assembly GCA_036677005.1 of Pedobacter sp. GTDB lineage: Bacteria > Bacteroidota > Bacteroidia > Sphingobacteriales > Sphingobacteriaceae > Daejeonella. Next base: position 4,660 of record JAKFBV010000012.1, on the reverse strand, counting down.
TAAAAACTGCTGATTAAGTTTCCGCCCGTTAATAAAAAATGCATCCGGAGCTTTGTAACTGCTGTTAAATCCTTCAAGGAATGACAACATACTCATACTGGCCATGGCTTTTGGCAATATCCCCTCGTTTACATAGAGTACCTGATCCCTGTCCCGCGGAACAACCAGGTAATTTTTACCATCTCCTTTTTTAGTATCCGTCCATCTCCATTGATCTTCATGTCTGCCCCAATCGGCAATCAACAGATCCAGTAAACGGGCACGGAAGAACACCGCACTGTCAAGCCGGTGATCGTTATCCTCATCAAGTTCAGCGAGCATTTTAGGGGTATTGTCAGAATCACCATAGGGTTCCCGCTCCTCCAGAAGGCATATCTTGCCTGCGAACTCTTCAGCAAACTTACCTAATGACTGATCAGGCGCAACCCAGCCAATAACCGGGTTGGTATGAGGGATCTTCAATGCATCTGCCAGAACAGGGACGATAAGGGCAGAATATGGGTGCTGGGCAGAAAAATTATCATCGACCCATTTCTCATAAACAGTTCCTTTAATCAATTCGGGTGCAAGACCATCGCTATATTTCTGGACACTTCTGAGAACCCATTCCTTCCCCGACTTTTCTTCCAGTCTTAATGAATGTGACTGATGCCCCCCACCCAGTTGGGTTGGACTTAAACCACCCCTGATCTCAGATATCTTAATGACTGGCAAACGGGTTTTGGCAGCCCATTCCTTTCTGTAATTTTCACCAAAGACCTGCCTGTGAATGGATGAAACACTATCGTAACGGACTGGCAAACTAACCGTTATACTATCCTTTATATGAAGTGACACCTGGGCAAAGGACAAACCGGATGATAATAAAACACATACAGTTATAAATAGCTTCCTCAACATAGACCTGATTTTATCTATGTCAGGAAAAATTATGCCAAAGTCTGCATTATTCAGGATTTAAACTTTAATCATTTAAACATTGTTATTTTTGCATCTCCGGTTATATTGCCGTACACCTATTTGTTTTAGACTACATGTCAAAACTTAATGCAAGAGATAAATTTCTTGATCTTTCCGATTATGGCCGGCCACTGGCAAAATTATTCGCGCATCAGTTAAGTCATACCCGGATCACACCCATTCACCTGACTCTTCTATTTGGCTTATCCGGACTGTCGGCGATCTATTGCATTCTACAAACTTCCTATTTCAGCGCAGGTTTTTTTATCATTCTGAAATCCATTATTGATGCCGCCGATGGGGAGCTGGCCCGAATAAAAAAAACACCCTCCTATACCGGCAGGTATCTGGACAGTATATTTGATATTATTTTAAATTTCTTGATCCTCCTGGCCATCGCCTATGTATCCGGCACTTCCTTTTTAATTGCTTTTCTGGCCTTTATAGCGATACAATTGCAGGGTACGCTTTATAATTATTACTATGTAATTCTAAGAAACAAATCAGAAGGCGGCGATACAACCAGCAAGATCTTTGAACATAAATCACCCAGAGCTTTGCCGGGCGAAAAACAGCGTACCGTTGATATTTTATTTACAGTTTATTACCTGCTTTATGGCTTTTTCGATAAAATCATCCACTTTTTAGACCCTCTGGCCTATAAAGTTAAAACCTTTCCCTCCTGGTTTATGACCCTATTGTCTGTCTATGGTTTAGGTTTTCAATTATTGATCATTGCCCTGATGCTTTCCATGGAACTCATTGAGTTTATCACTTCTTTCTTTATCATTTACAGTATTTTTATCGTTATTATTATCGGGATCAGGAAAACGGTTTTGAGCAGTAAAAACGATGCCGCCTGATACTTTTTTAATTCTGCTTAAGCAATACACCATTTCTGGAAGTTCAGCAAATTTTATAGCAAGAGTGGCGGTTTCACCATCAATTATTTTACTTATCACCTTATATTTCTCAAGGTTTTCCATGAGATCCGTATAATCCTGTGATTTCAAAATGAGATTATAGTCCAGTCCCCGGGGCGGCCCATCATAAAAACTGGTCTTGTCAAGCCTGTTCTCATTCGCCCTATATCACTTAAGGAAATCAAAGACCACTATTTGAGGATCAAAAAAAAGAATTTTCAATTTCAATTAAATTTATATTTACTTCCAAAGAATCCGAATTTATCAACCAAGCGTCCTTGTCCATGAAAAAAATCGCCCTGTTTTCAATCCTGTTCCTATCCATTCTTTCCCTGTTTGCGCAGGATGATCAGGCTGTTCGTGCAGATCCATCCTTTAAAACAGAAATTGATAAAATAAGCAGAGATAAGAAAATTCAAAGGGCTTTTGAAATTATCGGGGAACTGGAGCCAGTAAGCATGAAGGAATTGATTGAACTTACCCAAATTCCAGCGCCCCCATTTCTGGAAAAAAAAAGAGCTGAACGCTTTAAACAAATGCTTCAGGATGCCGGTATTGATTCTATATGGATAGACGAAGCAGGCAATGTGCTTGCCTTGCGAAAAGGGAAAGGCAATGGAAAAACAGTTCTTTTTGAAGGGCACCTGGACACAGTTTTCCCATTAGAAACGGATGTAATAGTAAAAATGAAGGGAGATACCTTATTTGCTCCCGGTATAGGGGATGATACAAGAGCCCTGAGTGTGGTGCTTACGGTTGTCAAAGCGATGAATAAGGCCGGAATATCTACCGAATCGGATATTTTATTTGCCGGCACGGTAGGCGAAGAAGGTTTAGGGGATCTTAGAGGGATCAAACATATATTCAAAGCAGGAAAGTTCAAAATCGATTCACATATCGCATTGGATGGAGGTGAAATCGACCGGCTGGTTATAAACGGATTAGGCTCATTGCGTTATAAAATTACGTTTAAAGGACCGGGTGGACATTCCTGGGGTGCATTTGGATTAGCCAATCCACATCATGCAATGGCTAAGGCGATCGATTATTTCAATACAGCTGCAGGCATCTTTGTTGCTGAGGGGCCAAAAACCACCTATAATGTAGGACGTATCGGAGGCGGCACTTCGGTCAACTCCATTCCTTTTGAAACCTGGATGGAAGTAGATATGCGGTCTCTTAGTCCTGAAAAATTAAAGGGGATCGGGCAAATATTACTCGAACAAACGAATAAGGCATTGAATGATTATAATGCAGGCATTAAAAGCGGTGCAAAACTGACTGCTCATATTGAAAAGATCGGAGAAAGGCCATCCGGCCTCCAGGCAGCGGATCTCCCCCTGATCGGGAAAGCACTGGCAGCGATCGAATACTTCAAAGCCAAACCCTCTTTTAGTACGGGATCCACAAATTCCAATATTCCGATCTCCCTGGGAGTGCCAAGCATCACCATTGGCCGGGGTGGCAAAGGCGGAAATGCCCATTCACTGGATGAGTGGTGGATCAATGAAAATGGAGCAGAAGCCATTAGGTTCGCCTTGCTGATCCTGGTTGCAGAGGCAGGCTTAGCTAAATAAGTATGGCCAGGATTCAAACACCCGGGCTCAAATGATGGGGCCAATTGTAAAAGTTCTATGAAGAAACTTTTATTTATCCATTATTATTCCCAAATTCATTAAAATTTTTAAAAAAAGAAATATGGCAGGTTTAGGCGGTCCCGAAATTATTTTAATTGTAGTAGTTGTATTATTGATGTTCGGAGGTAAGAAACTCCCGGAACTGATGCGCGGTTTAGGCCGGGGCATGAAGGAATTTAAAAATGCCAAGGACGGAGTTTCCGAAGAGGAAGAATCAAAACCCGCTCCGGTAATCAAAGAAAGCTAATTAAAAAGGATCCCCAAAAGGATCCTTTTTAATTGGATAGAAATACATGCTGAAAACTCAGATATAGCAATTGTTTCTCTGAATCTGTCTAATTTAAAGACAGTATCTGCGAAGCATGATTTTTAGTATCTATCTCGGTAATAACCCGGTTGATATAGCCATCTTTATTGATCAGGAAAGTAGTACGGGTTGTGCTGAAGGCTTTTACCCCATTCCTTTCTTTCTCTGTCCAGACACCATATTTTGTCACGATCGATTTATCGGTATCGGCAAGCAGGGAAAACGGCAGGTTGTTCTTTTCTATAAATCCTCTGTGTGAAGCTTCATCATCAATACTTACACCCAATATGGTATAACCCTGTTTTTTTAGCTCTTTAAAATTATCACGCAGACTGCAGGCCTGTGCTGTACATCCCGAAGTATTGTCCTTAGGATAAAAATACAGCACTAATTTTTTCCCTTTAAATTGCCGGAGTGAAACGGACTTACCATTCTGATCCTTAGAAACAAAATCAGGGGCCTTATCACCGGCTTTTAAGCTTGTCTGGGCCTGAATTACAGTGGAGGCCGTAAGGAGGATAAACAGGAATATTGAAATAAATGGTTTCATGATATCAGGTTTTTATTTAAAAGTACGATTTTTAAGGTTTTAGGTGTAAGCTTGTACATGTAACGATTTACGTGATACGTTTTACGTGTGGTACATTGACACGTTTTGAGAAATCCTGGTAAACCTAATTTATTCTTTGCTCCTTGTTCCCGCTTCTATAAACCTGAGTTCGACTATTAAAAATGCACAAATCTATTAAAAATAGGTTTTTGGGCGTTTAAACACGCTGTCCGCTGTATCTTTTTGGCCTCGAAAAGCCAAAAAGGATGCCGCTGCCATCGTT
>JAKFBV010000011.1:0-2073 GCA_036677005.1 Pedobacter sp. | reverse complement strand
AAGGCTGGCCGATTTGGACAGCCTTCTTAGGTTCTAATTATTTTTTGGTTTCAATTATGCTAATGGCATAACCTCCTCCCGGTGCCGCAAACTGCGCTAATTTTGTTTTGTTGGTTACTTTTATTTTGCGGATGGTATAGGCCTGTGGATTGGTTTTATAATGGGCATCCTTGGCATCTGCATAAATAGTCGCTTCGTATTTTTTGCCTTTTTCCAGAAAGTCAAATGAAATAGTGGAAGTGCGTGGCGTTTCCCCGTTTGCATTTCCTATAAACCAATTGTTGGTTCCTTTGGCTTTTCTGGCCACGGTTACATATTGACCCGGTTCTGCTTCGAGGTATTTACTGTCATCCCAGTCGATGGCAACATCTTTAATGAATTGGAAAGCATCGGCAAAACGCTTGTAATTTTCGGGTAGGTCGGCGGCCATTTGTAACGGACTGTACATCGTAACATACAATGCCAGTTGATTGGCTAGTGTACTATTTAAATGCGAAGTGTTTTCAGGATTTAATTTGCTGATATCCATTTCAAAAATACCAGGGGTATAATCCATCGGGCCTCCAATCAAACGGGTAAATGGCAAAACGGTAACGTGATTGGGTTTCGAACCTCCGAAGGCTTGGTATTCGGTTCCTCTTGCGGCTTCATTCCCGATTAAATTCGGGTACGTTCTGCAGATTCCCGTAGGACGAATGGCTTCATGGGCATTGACCATAATTTTGTAATCGGCCGCTTTTTCAACAGCATATTGATAATGGTTTACGATCCATTGGCTGTAGTGACTTTCACCACGTGGAAGAATATCACCTACATAGCCACTTTTCACGGCATCATACCCATTGTCTTTCATGAATTGGTAGGCTTTGTCCATGTGGCGCTCATAATTACGAACAGAACCCGAGGTTTCATGGTGCATAATCATTTTAATTCCTTTTGATTTGGCATACTCCTGGATTCCTTTTACATCAAAATCCGGATATGGGGTTACAAAGTCAAAAACATAGTCTTTTGAATGGCCAAACCAATCTTCCCAACCTACATTCCATCCTTCGACTAAAACGGCATCAAAACCATTTTCGGCGGCAAAATCAATGTATTTTTTCACATTGGCTGTATTGGCTCCGTGTTTGCCGTTGGGTTTTGCTTTGGCAAAATCAGTTACGCCAAGTGCTACTGATGGGTACTCATCCGTATAAGCCCATGAACTTTTCCCGGTAATCATTTCCCACCAAACGCCGATGTATTTAACGGGTTTTATCCAGGAAGTGTCTTCAATTTTGCAGGGGTCATTCAAATTCAATGTCATTTTTGAAGCCAAAATATCACGGGCATCATCGCTGACAATGATGGTACGCCAAGGCGAACGACCGGGTGCCTGCATATAGCCTTTATCCCCTTTTGCATCAGGGGTTAGCCAGGATTCGAAAATCATGTTTTTGTCATCCAGATTCAAATGCATGCAGGAATAATCGATTAAGGCTGCTTCATGTAAATTGATATACAAACCATCCCCGGTTTTCATCATTAACGAAGTCTGAACAGATGTTGGGGAAAATGATTTCTGGGATACATTTTCAGTGGTGGCTATTTTGGTTAACCCTCTGATTTCTGATAATTTAGAAGTGGTGTAATCGTATTCCTGGGTATCGTAATCCCCCGGAATCCAAAAGGCCGTGTGGTCACCGGTCATGGCAAATTGGGTTCTTTCTTCCTTGATTACAAAATAAGTCAGGTTCTTTTGTGAAGGGAATTCATATCGAAATCCAAGACCGTCATCAAACAAACGAAAACGGATAATCAGTTGTCGGTCGGTTCCTTTTTGGTTTAAAGTTACCGCCAGTTCGTTATAATGATTGCGGATAGTTGCCCATTCACCCCACACCGGTTTCCAGGTTTCATCAAAAGTACTTGTTTTGGTATCGATAACGGTAAAGTCATTCAGCAATGATTTGGCATCGTTCTTTAAAGCAAGTCCCAATTTACTTGGTTTTATCACTGCTTTGTCTTTGTAATTCAAACGGTAACTTGGCGTCCCGTCACTTAGCAAGGAAAACTCCATTTGCAATTTTT
>JAKFBV010000010.1:0-5685 GCA_036677005.1 Pedobacter sp. | reverse complement strand
TTTCACTGTAGTTTCCTGTAATCCACAGAAAAGATACTATTTCTTTTGATCCCGAAGGACTCGAACCCGTCCCCAACAACGTTGGGGAGCATTCTAACCAGCTGAACTACCGGTCCGTTTTACCATTTATATCTGCTTTTCAGGCCTATTTCCTGATATTCAGGAAAGATACATTTATTTTGTGATCCCGCTGGGATTCCCTGATTTTCATCAGGGTAAACTTCTCATCCCAGAGAAACTATTTAAATCGTGCTACGCACATTACTTTGTGATCCCGCTGGGATTCGAACCCAGGACCACTACATTAAAAGTGTAATGCTCTACCAGCTGAGCTACGGAATCATCCTTTTTAGATCTGCGGAAACCGTTTTTCTTAAAAGTGAGGCAAATATACGGCAATAACCTATATAGTGCAAATAATAAAAAGCTTAATTTTCAATCTTAGGCTAAACCGCTAATATTCAATTAATAACAATGGAAACCTGATAATTCTAAGCCTGATTTCATTGGGAAATCATCAGGCAATTGAGCCTTCTTTCATCTTTTCGGCGTTCTCTGCCAGCTGTAACTGATCAATTATTTCCTGAATATCGCCGTTCATCACATTCGGAAGATTATAAATTGTCAAACCGATACGGTGTTCAGTGACCCTTCCCTGAGGATAATTATAGGTCCGGATCTTAGCCGAGCGGTCACCGGTAGCAACCATGGTCTTACGTTTTTTGGAGGTTTCCTCCATCATCTTGGCATGCTCAAGCTCATAGACCCTGCTCCGCAGAACGCCAAATGCCTTATCGAAGTTTTTCAGCTGCGACTTCTGATCCTGGCACTGCGCTACGATCCCGGTAGGAAGGTGGGTTAAACGAACTGCTGAATACGTTGTATTCACCGACTGACCGCCTGGTCCTGACGAACAGAACAGGTCCTTACGGACATCATTCATGCTGATCTGTACATCGAACTCATCTGCTTCGGGCAAAACCACGACGGAGGCTGCTGAAGTATGTACACGGCCGGCTGTTTCTGTATCAGGAACCCGCTGAACCCGGTGAACACCGGATTCATATTTCAGCTGCCCGTAAGCATCTTCACCGGTGACATTGAATACAACCTCTTTGTATCCTCCGGCGGTTCCTTCAGTTACATCCACAACTTCCATACGCCAGCCTTTACGCTCGCAGAAGCGGGTGTACATCCGGTACAGGTCTCCGGCGAAAAGCGCTGCTTCATCACCCCCTGTACCTCCACGTATCTCAATAATGGCATTCTTACTGTCTTCCGGGTCCTGGGGAATAAGCATCAGGCGGATCTTCTCTTCAAGCTCCTCCTGCTGAGGTAAGAGTTCATCGAGCTCCATCTTCGCCATCTCACGCATTTCATCATCCTTTTCGGTAGAAAGAATGCTCTTATTGGCTTCGATATTACTGATAACATTACTGTAGATCTTATATTCATCCACAATTTTACTGAGGTCTTTATACTCTTTATTCAGCTGGGCGAAGCGCTTCATATCGCTCATTGTAGCCGGATTACTCAGCTCCCGCTCAACTTCCTGCCAGCGTTCCTTTATATATTCTAATTTTTGTAACATAATGTTCTTTGAAAATTCTTTAATAACAGCCTAAATGGCAGGCTTTTATTAAAGGCTACAAAAATACGGCTTTTTTGGATAATAATTGAGGAAAGACCTAATGCTAAAGAGAATGAGAATTTCAGATTATTGTTATCCGGTTAAAATTTTCCGACAATTTGGGAATTAACCCATATCAGAAAAATTTATCTGATGTGAAATTTCCCGCTCTTGCCGCGGGGGCACCTCCTTTTTCCTGTAGCTGAAAAAGTAGGCAAAAAAGCCACGGCTGCAGGATATTTGTTGCAAATCCTCCATTTATCCTTTATTCGCAATCCAAGACGTGTGAATGCAAGTGTATTATGAATGGGTCTGCAACACTTCGGCGGATTGCTTAGGGCGGTGAGAAATTAAAGGAAAACAAAGGATAAATGGGTCTTTACTGCCAAATCTCCTGAGGCCGGCCCTGCATACGACGAAAAACCTGTCATGAATGAATGTCACCAATCCTAAGAACTGTCTCAAAGAAACTGTCATACTCCAGGGCAGGATCCGAAGTACGCAGTCAAGACCAAGTGCCGGAAGAATCAAGAAAACAGATGCAGATTCATCCCTTCAAGCAGAACCGAGCATAAGATTTTGTGGATGATACCCGGAATGCATTCATAAAGCAGAACCCACAAAAGCAGCGATAACTGTTTTATTGATGTGCACAGCCATGAGCCCAAAGGCACCCAGGGATTGACATAGGCTTTTGTTTCTTTTGGCCTTCAAAAGAAAATTGCCCTCCCGGCAATAGAGGGAGGAAAGGTATGAGTTTTGGCTAAAACCAGGGAGAATGGATTTAAAACGTATTAAAAATCACTGATTGTGTTTCAAAATAAATAGTTAATTAACATTGATTATTCCTCATATCTTTCAAAATATCTTAATTCCAAATTCTCCCCGTCAAACACAGCATATGAATTAAAATTGATCCATTCGCCCAGGTTAATGTACCGGCTATTGCCCAGCTGTATATCGAGCGGTAAATGCCTGTGCCCGAATATCAGAAAATCATAATGCTCTTTCAGGAGTACTTCTTTGGAATAGGCGACCAGCCATTCTTCAGAGATATCCTTAAACTCTTCCTTTTTGTTATTCTGTATCCGGCTGTTCATCGACCATTTTCTGGCTATTCTTATTCCAAGATTGGGATGGATTCGTGCAAAAAGCCATTGGCAAAGGTCACTTCTAAAGATCTTTTTCAGGATCTTGTATTTGGCGTCGCCTGGTCCTAATCCGTCGCCATGATGAAGATAGAATTTCTTACCGTTCCGTTCCAGAATGAGTTCATCAGAAATGATCTGAACACCCAGTTCCTGAATGAAATAATCAAACATCCACATATCATGATTACCCTTAAAAAGAGTGATCTTTATGCCGGAATCGCTTAATTCTGCCAGTTTCCCCTGCAGTCGGATAAAGCCCTTCGGTATCACTGCAGCATATTCAAACCAGAAATCGAAAACATCACCAAGAAGATAGATCTCGGCTGCTTCTTCCCTGATCTGTTCAAGCCATCTGACTATAAGATCCTCCCGCTCGCGGCTGCTCTGCTGATCGGGCACACCGAGATGAAAGTCGGATGCGAAAAATATTTTGCTACGGGACATGAATTCAAAAGTACATAATTTTTGTTTTGAGCCTGCTTATGTATTATAGCTGCAGAAAAATTCAGAAAACAAATTACTGCAGGCTGACTATTGTTCAGAGTCCTTTTGCTACTTTTAAAATTAATTTAATTTGAAAATGCGATGAAACCAATTACATATGTTTTCCTGACGATTGCTATTCTGATTAATTCAATTCAAAGTATAGCGCAGCATACCAGTCCAAATACCCCTACAATGAGCTACCCGAGAACTAATAAAACCGATGTTTCTGATACCTATTTTGGCACAAAGATCAATGATCCCTATCGCTGGCTCGAAGATGACCGCTCTGCAGAAACTAAAGATTGGGTGGACGCAGAAAACAGGGTAACACAGAATTACTTATCAAAGATCCCTTTCCGCCAGGCGATCAAACAGCGTTTGGAAACATTATGGAACTACGAAAAGTTTACCGCACCGTTTAAGGAAGGTGATTACACCTATTTCTACAAAAATGATGGTTTGCAGAACCAATATGTTCTTTACAGGCAAAAAGATAAGGCTAAGCCCGAAATTTTTCTGGATCCTAATACTTTTTCAAAAGAAGGCACCACTTCCCTGGCTGGTATTGAGTTTACCAGGGATGGCAGCATGGCCGCTTATCAGATCTCGGAGGGCGGCTCTGACTGGAGAAAGGTGATCATACTTAACACAAAGGACCTCTCAAAAGTTGGAGATACCCTGATCGATATTAAATTTTCGGGCCTTTCATGGAAAGAAAATGAGGGTTTCTATTACAGCAGCTATGATAAACCTATGGCAGGAAGCAAGCTATCGGGCTTAACTCAGTTTCACAAGCTTTATTTCCATCAGGCGGGCACATCCCAGAAGGAAGACCGGCTGGTATTTGGCGGAGATCAGACACCGCGCAGGTATATAGGGGCTGATGTAAGTGAAGATCAGCGTTTTCTCATCATTACCGCCGCAGAATCAACTACCGGCAATGAACTTTATATCCAGGACCTTTCCAGGCCGGGAAGCCCCATTGTCAAAGTGGTGAATAATTTCAGGGGCGAACATAATGTAATCGATAACCAGGATAACAGGCTTTATATCTTCACCAATCTAAATGCCCCGAATTACAAAGTAGTTACAGTTGATGCTTCAAATCCATCACCCGAAAACTGGAAAGACCTTATACCAGAAACTGAAAATGTACTGAGTGTAAGCACTGCCGGGGGAAAGATCTTTGCCCATTACCTCAGGGATGCTACCTCCTTTGTATTACAGTATGATATGGATGGAAATCTGGAGCGTACGGTCACCCTTCCGGGGGTAGGATCAGCCAGCGGCTTTAATGCAAAAAAAACTGAAAAAGATCTGTACTACACCTTTACTTCCTATATATATCCTCCAACTATTTTCAGATACATCATTGGTTCAGGTCAGTCGGTAGAATACAAGAAAGCGGGAGTAGAATTCGATCCTTCCCGATTTGTATCGAAACAGGTATTTTATACTTCTAAAGACGGAACCAGGATACCTATGATCATCACCCATAAAAAAGGAATAGAACTGAATGGCAAAAATCCAACTCTTTTGTATGGATACGGCGGATTCAGCGTGAGTCTGACACCGGCTTTCAGCACTTCAAACATCATACTTCTTGAGCAGGGCGGGATATATGCCGTTCCAAATCTCCGCGGAGGCGGTGAATATGGCGAAAAGTGGCATCTGGCAGGAACCAAAATGAATAAACAAAATGTGTTTGACGATTTCATTGCAGCTGCTGAATACCTGATCAGCAGTAATTATACTTCCAAAGATTATCTGGCTATATCCGGCGGATCGAACGGAGGATTACTTGTCGCTGCGGTTATGAGCCAGCGGCCTGAACTTTTCAAAGTCGTCCTTCCTGCAGTAGGTGTTCTGGATATGCTTCGATATAATAAATTTACTGCCGGGGCAGGATGGGCCTACGATTATGGAACCGCTGAAGATTCGAAGGAAATGTTTGAATATCTTCTGAAGTACTCACCTTACCACGCCTTAAAGCCAGACACTTCCTATCCTGCAACAATGATCACCACGGCCGACCATGATGACCGTGTTGTTCCGGCACATTCTTTTAAATTTGCTGCCCGATTACAGGAATATCATAAAGGCGTAAGCCCTGCTCTGATCAGGATCGAAACCAATGCCGGACATGGTGCCGGAAAACCAACCGCAAAGATCATTGAAGAGCAAGCTGATAAATGGGCATTTATGCTTTACAATATGGGGTTAAAGTATTAAGTTGTAGGTTTTAAGTTGTAAGTAATAAGTTTAAGTTGTAAGTAATAAGTTGTAGGTTATAAGTATTAATGCGAATCAAGGGTTAAACTAAATAATAAAAACAGTAAAATAAGTATAAAAAGGTGTCGATTAATTTGCATAAAGCCTTGAAAATCAGTATCTTAAAGAAGATTACCACACCTTACT
>JAKFBV010000009.1:0-20737 GCA_036677005.1 Pedobacter sp. | reverse complement strand
AATTTTTTCTAGCGACCCTGAAGGGGTCAAATGTTTATAGAACACGGAAATCCCGACCCTGAAGGGGTCGTATGTGGAATTCCAAATACATTCGACCCCTTCAGGCAATGTCATTAAGTTAAGGGGCGGGAGGTTCTGGCTTTCGCCAGAATGACAATGCATTTTTTTAATAATGGAGGAGATCCTGACTTTCGTCAGGATCGTAATCCTTAAATAATGACATTGCCCTTCAGGGTCGAAAAACGGGGTTTTATGACCTTTCTATAAACATACGACCCCTATGGGGTCGAAGAACAAAAACTTTACCGGACAACAGTGATTGACAGTTGACAATTGACAAAGGACAATTCAGGCATTAACACTGCATACTGAAATGATCACAAGTGAAAGGCTTTCCACAAAATTGTCAACTGTCAATATCAATATAATTGACTTATCCACACATAATAATTTCTCAACAAATACCAGTATTATGGAATATTTTCCTACTTTTGAATCCCGTACAAAACGACGTTTTTTATTAGCAAAAGCAGGAATAGAACCTGATTAAATAATAAAGAATTCTTAGAAAATCCTTCAGATATCATGACTAAATACATTTTTGTTACGGGCGGCGTTACATCGTCGTTAGGAAAAGGTATTATTTCCGCTTCACTTGCCAAACTTCTTCAATCGAGGGGTTATCGGGTTACCATTCAAAAGTTTGATCCTTATATCAATATCGATCCCGGAACTTTAAATCCTTATGAACATGGTGAATGTTATGTGACTGAAGATGGTGCCGAAACTGATCTTGATCTGGGGCATTATGAACGTTTTCTGAATGTTCCAACATCCCAGGCAAACAATATCACTACAGGCCGGATCTATCAGAATGTGATCAATAAAGAGCGTGAAGGCGCTTACCTGGGTAAAACCGTACAGGTGGTTCCGCATATCACTGATGAGATCAAACGCAATATGAAAATATTGGGCGAAACTGGTCAGTTTGATATTGTTATCACAGAATTAGGTGGAACGGTCGGTGATATTGAATCCCTGCCATTTATTGAAGCGGTGCGGCAATTACGCTGGGAGCTTGGCTCGGGTAACTCATTGGTCATTCATTTAACACTTGTTCCCTTTCTGGCAGCAGCAGGTGAATTAAAAACAAAACCTACCCAGCACTCTGTCAAAATGCTACTGGAGTATGGAATACAGCCGGATATTTTGGTATGCCGTACAGAACATCATATTCCCCAGGAATTACGCAAGAAAATAGCTCTTTTCTGTAATGTGAATATCAATGCAGTGATCGAATCGATCGATGCCTCCACCATTTATGATGTTCCATTATTAATGCTGAAAGAACAACTGGATAAAACCGTACTTAGTAAGTTAAAGCTTCCTCATAAGAACGAACCTGACCTGGAAAGCTGGAAGGATTTTCTGGGGCGTTTAAAAAATCCTACCACTGAGGTTAATATCGGCCTGGTTGGAAAATATGTAGAACTGCCCGATGCCTACAAATCGATCAATGAATCATTTATCCATGCGGGAGCTAAAAACGAATGCAAGGTTAGAGTAAAATGTATTCAATCAGAAAGTATAACCACAGAAAATGTTGCTGAAAAATTAAAGGGGCTGGATGGCGTACTTGTTGCTCCGGGATTCGGAAGCCGCGGAATTGAGGGAAAGATCGAGGCTATCCAATATGTCAGGGAACACGATATCCCTTTCTTTGGTATTTGTCTTGGGATGCAATGTGCGGTTGTTGAATTCGCTCGCAATGTGCTGGGCATTAAAGATGCCCAAAGCAGTGAGATAGACGAAAATGCCAAAAATCCGGTGATTTCGATGATGGAAGAGCAGAAAAAAATTAAAAATAAAGGCGGAACCATGCGGCTTGGGGCTTACAACTGTGATCTGAAGAAGGGTACTAAAGCTGCCGCCATTTATGGTAAAAGCAGGATCTCTGAACGTCATCGCCATCGTTATGAATTCAATAATAAGTATTTGGAACAATTTGAAAAAGCAGGCATGATTGCTTCGGGAATTAACCCCGATAATAATCTGGTTGAAATTATTGAACTTAAAAATCATCCTTTTTTCATTGGCGGACAATTCCACCCTGAATTAAAATCAACAGTTGATAATCCACATCCACTTTTTGTTAACTTTGTCGCCGCTTCTTTAATTTACTCAAAAAAGAAATAAAGCATTTTAGCTATACAGAATTTTAAACCGAATGGATAGAAATACATTTACGGGCCTCTTTTTGATCCTGATCATTTTAGTAGGTTCTACTTATTTAATGCGCCCATCTGATGAAGATATCAAAAGGGAAAAAGCAAAACAAACGCAGGATTCAGTAGCAAGAACTACTAAACAACCGGCTAAAGAAATCAGCTCTGACACTCTTAAATCCGCTGTAGTACCAGCCATTGATTCTGCTGTGATCATCGCCGGGCCATTCGGATCTGCCCAATCAGGAAGCAGCGAACCGGTGATCCTCGAGAATGAATCTTTAAGAGTAAAAATCAGCCGCAGAGGAGGAAGAATAGCTTCAGTAGAACTTAAAAACTTTAAAACATATACTCAGAAGCCTTTGATCATGTTCGAAGGTGAAGGAAATAAATTCGGTTTGATCTTCGGCGCAGCAGGCAAAAATATCAGCACGAACGATCTGTATTTCAGCCCTTTAAGCCCTTCATTTACCGTAGCAAAAAACGATTCGGCTTCCTTAACAATGCGCCTGACCTATTCTGAGGGCAAATTCATTGATTATATCTACTCCCTGAAAGGTGATAGCTATAATGTTGGCCTGACGATAGCTACTAAAGGCATGCAGGATGTGGTCAGTCCCACTCAAAAGCAATGGACATTAAACTGGGAGACCATCCTGAAGCAAAAAGAAAAAGACCTTGCCAGTGAACAAAGATACTCTAGTTCCTATTTTAAACAGGGTGATGAAAGTATTGACCAATTAAGCCTGACTGAATCAGAAAAGAAAGAACTGACCGGCGGAAAGATCAAATGGTTTTCTTTCAAGCAGCATTTCTTTTCCAATGTACTGATCGCAAAAAACAGTTTCGATAAAGGTGAAATTGAGGTTATTACCAGCCCGGATTCTGGAATTGTCAAGAGTTTTGCGGCTAATATGCAGATCCCTTTCGGAAGACAGGATGTGACCAGCTTTCCAATGGAATTCTATTTTGGCCCTAATCAGTTAAATATCCTTGAAAAACAAGGTTATGACATTGAAAAACAAATCGATCTGGGTTACTGGCCATTGAAGTATATCAACAGATGGGTTGTATTACCGGTATTTAACTTTCTGGAAAGATTCGGCTGGGGTTATGGCCTGATCATCCTGGTATTGACCGTTCTTCTTAAAATGGTCTTATTGCCACTCACGTATAAGTCATACCTGTCTATGGCTAAAATGCGTATTCTGAAACCCGAAATGGATGAGATCAAGGGCAAGGTGGGTGATGACAACCCTACCCTGCTGCAGCAGGAATATTTAAAGCTCTATAAAAAAGCGGGTGTAAATCCGCTTGGGGGTTGTTTGCCCATGCTGCTGCAGTTACCGATCATCATGGCTTTCTTCTTCTTTTTTCCGAATTTATTTGAACTGCGTCAGCGAAGTTTCCTCTGGATGGATGATCTGTCAACGTTCGATGCCTTTTTCCAATTAGGATTTAATTTGCCATTCCTTGGGAACCATATCAGTTTAATGTGTATCCTGATGACCATTTCAACATTGATCTATACCTATTTCAATAACCAGGTTTCAGGTGCTACAGGTCAGATGAAATACATTGGTTACATCACACCGATCATATTCTTCGGGGTATTGAACAGCTACCCGGCCGGTCTGAACTATTATTATTTTCTGGCCAACATGCTAACTTTTGCGCAGCAATACATCATCCGGATGTTTGTCAATGATGATAAGATCCATGCCCGGATACAGGAGAATAAAAAGAAACCTGCATCAGAAAAGAAGAAATCAGGGTTTCAGCAACGAATGGAAGATTATATGCGTCAACAGCAACAGACAAAGACTAAAGAACCTGCTCAGCTAAAATCCGGTCCGAAAAATCCAGGGAAAAAGAAATAAAGAAAAAGATAACGCTGACAGGGTTATGAACCCTGTCAGCGTTTAATTTAGCCTCCGCGCTGTTACCCGGGTATAATTCTTTTCCATAGTTACAAAGACAAGTTCAGTATCGCTTATTTTCTCGATCAGAAAAGGAAATTCCCTTTTTCTTCCGGCATCCAAAAACTCGGTGTACCTGATCATCTTTCCATCCAGCCTGAACTTTCCATGAGATAGTTTTTTGCCATCCCATTCAATGATAAGATCATTGTTTTCGGTAAAAATAATAGCAGGCGATTGTAGCTTAACTTCTTCATCTGTCATGATCTCTTCAGGGTCTGCATTTTTCACCTTTACATAGTTCCACCTGCCATAAAGATCTTCCTGATTAACCGATCCCGAACAGGATGCAAGAAAGAGCATCAGAAAGGCAAAAATCAAGGTATCGTTTTTCATATCCGGGTATTTAAGAGTATAAGATCAGGCTATTATTCACAAAAACTTTACTGAAATTTCCTCTGCCTGTAATTGCCTATTCAGGCAAATTTCTTAAGAAGAAATCCCGGATATTCCCTCCCATAATTTTTTCGATATCCGGTCTTGTATAACCAAGTTTGAGCATTTCATTGACAATCAAAGGTGCTCCGGTAACATCAAAATGCATTTCAAAAGCACCATCCCAGTCGGAACCCAGTGAAACCTTATCAATACCGATCTTATCTGCTACATATTTAATGGTTTTCGCAGTCGCTGCTGCATCTTTACCGCAAACAGCGGTTTCCCATAAGCCAACACCGACAAGTCCGTTACGTGCCCCTATTTCGACCAATTGTTCATCAGACAGGTTTCTCTGATTATCACACATTGCTTTAACACCCGTATGTGAAACTAAAAGAGGGCGTCGGGAGTATTTAAAAACATCACTAATGGTTTGTTGGGATGAGTGAGCCAGATCGATCGTAATTCGGAGGCTATCCATTTTTCTGATCAGGCGGATCCCTTGCTCAGTTAAACCGCCCTTTTTAAGTCCATGTGCAGAGCCTGCCCATTCATTATCAAAGAAATGAGCAAGACCTATGTACCGAACGCCCTCTTTATAAAATACATCCAGGTTAGTTAAATCGTTTTCAAGACAATGGGCGCCTTCAAGTCCAAGCATACCCGAGCTAAGGGACCGATCCTTTTTCCTGTCGGAAATAAACTGTTCCAGTTCATTTTTATTAGTAATCACTCTGAATTTGCCTTCTGATCTTTCGGCCATATCATGCAGAGCCATGGCTTGATGCAGAGCTCTCTTCTTAATACTAAACCAATTAGAGGGTGGCGATAACTGGGCAAAACTGAGTAAACCAATCTGATCTGAGTGATCATCATTTTTCTCAATATTAATACCAACAGGTACCTTACTCACGATTGTAAAGATCTGCAATGCCATATTTGCCTGCTGCATTCTGGGAAGATCAACATGACCATAATCATGCTGCTTCAGAAGATCCCGGTTCCACAATAATGCATCACAGTGAAGATCCGCAATAAAGGGGATAGAATCATACCAGGAGATACTTTCGAAAGGACCTTTTAACGTGGATTTATTTTTTGACCTGTCAAGGAATTGCGGAACAAAAAGAAAAAAGAAAAGTGCCAGCAGTATTAAGACAAGCGATAAAACTTTTAGTGTTTTTTTCATAATGATTAATATACTAATGTTTGAATTAAACGAAGTAAAATTGGAAATTCCTTGCATTTAATTTATCCACATCAGGAGGTATTCTGATGATTTCCGTTTTTAGCATTTGAATAATTACAGGAACATTAACCAGGTTTATCACTAAGCCAATAAACTTATTTCTGGATCTTAATTTCAATTATTCAAATCCGCTTTTTTATAAATTCTCACATAATCTACCTGCATTTCATTCGGAAAAATCGTATCATCAATATCACCACCCCAATCTCCGCCTACAGCCAGGTTCAAAATAAGGTAATAGGGTTTATCAAATGCCCAACCTTTATTTGTACTAACTCTTCCATTTTGTCCCTTATAAGATTCAAAGAACAACTTATCATCGATATAAAATTTAATAAAGTTTTCAGTCCATTCTATCCCGTATTTATGAAAAGTACCCGCAACGTTATCTAACTTTTCAAAGTGTGTTATCTGGGTACCCTTTTTATGATTATACAATTCTGAATGAAGCGAGGTATGAACTGTATTTTGATCTTTACCAACGTGTTCCATAATGTCTATTTCACCACAAAGAGGCCAATCTTCTGTCTTGTTTTTAATGCTTTCAGGCAGCATCCAAATTGCCGGCCATGAACCTTTGCCTATTGGTAATTTGGCCATAACCTCAATTTTGCCATATTGAAGCATAAATTTTTGATAAGTGCTCAGTTTTGCAGATGTATAATTCGAGTTTTCAAAGTCTCTTTTTAAGGCAACGATATTTAATACCCCGTCTTTTACGTAAGAATTTTCTATTGACCTTCCCAGATAAAATTGTTTCTCGTTATTTCCCCAACCATGACCGCCTTCTTCATAGGTCCATTTTGTACTATCCGGCAATCCTTTATAATTAAATTCATCAGCCCAGGCCAATTTCCAGCCAGCAGTGTTTGAATCAACAAGAACATTATCATTAATTGTCTGTCCGGATAGGCGGTTCGGATGGATAATTTGATTTTTAGCTTCATTTTGGGGCACTCTGCAGGAACAAAGGCATGCTGTAAAAAATACCAGATGAACTAAACGCATAATTAAAAAATGAATAACCTTTTTATAAAATTTCAGGATCTTATTAATTATAAACCCTTGCTACAGGGCTGCAATTAGAAATATTAAATCTGAAAATATATACCACATCTTTGGCCATAATTTGATGCAATACTGTCTCAGAATATATTTTTTGTTGTTGAAGGCACTATTTGATTAATAAGGTTGTAATGGAATGAGCTAAGCTGGTTGTTTTCGATGCATTACCAGCAATGGATAAATGATATGCTAATTTCTCATCAGAAGTATTTAATACAATTACTGCAATGCTTCCATCGGTATTCATGAAAGCTGTGGTTTGTAGTTTATCCCGGTTAGAAGATGTAATAATACGTTTTGCACCCGGACGGATAAACTTTGAGAAATGACCTAAATAATAATAAGCATTCGTATAAATTAGTTTGTCTGCCTTAGTGTCTGCATGAATTGGTGAGAAGCAAAAATTACCGACATGATTAGGACCACCCTTTTCATCAAGAAGTACGTTCCAGTCTGTCCATGCTACAGAACCATTATTAAAATCATTAACCATTGAATAGCCATACTTTTCGCCTAAAGACCAGTTATAAATACTATCATTGTTGAATTTTTCATTACAACCTTCAGTAAAAATCAAATTTTTCTCAGGAAAAGCTTCTGCAACACGTTTAACGTTTTCAAACTGCATTCCGCTTTTGGTCCACGTTTCATACCAGTGATAACCTATTCCCCAAACATATTTAGCAGCCTCAGGATCATTAAGTATGGTGGCAGCACGTTGATAAACAAGATCCCGGTTATGATCCCATGCAATTAATTTCTTGCTACCCAATCCTTGTTTTTGCAGAGTTGGACCCAAATACTGTTTTATGAAGTCTCTTTCATCTTCTGCGTTGAAAATACACGATTCCCATTTTTGTTTTGCCATTGGCTCATTCTGCACACTAATTCCCCAAACCGGAATACCCAATGCTTCATAGCTTTTAATAAAATTAACAAAATAATCAGCCCAACTCTGTCTGAATTCAGGTTTTAATTTACCTCCCTGAAGTACATTGTTATTGTCTTTCATCCAGGCTGGCGGGCTCCAGGGGCTTGCATAGAGTCTTAGTTTACCACCGGCAGCAGCTATTGCTTGTTTTATAAAAGGAATACGGTATTTTTTATCATGATCTACGCTGAATGTTTTTAATTCCGGATCATTATCCTGAACGTATGTGTAACTGCCACTTGAAAAGTCACAGCTTGCAATTGTAGTTCTCCCTAAAGTATATCCTATACCTTTATTTGCATCGAAATAAGCTGTAAGAAATTCTTTCTGAGTAGCAGAAGACAGTTTAGCGAAAGTTTCGGCAGAAGCATCGGTAAAAGCACCACCAATTCCTAAAAACGACTGAAAAGTTTTAGATGGATCTACCAGTACAAAAACCTCCGTTTCCAGGGCTTGCTTAAAAGGAGTAAACTGTAATTTTTCGGTTTCTGAAATGCGCAGATTAGTTTTATCGGCAGTTGTATAAACCATTACAGATTTATTGGTTGAGTTATATTCTTTTTTTGATAGTGCCTGCCCAGCTTTTATAATAACCTTTTTCTGTTGTGCTTGAGTTGAAGTTAAAAAGGGCAGTATAATAAGGATAAGAAGCAATTTCTGCATAATTTTATCTTGTTTATCAAATGGATTTTACCAGATATAAGTACCAACAGCACCATTATTCAGGCTGCTTGTTGTGATTTTCCCATTAAAACCAATATTGAAGGTCTGAGGTGAGGTGGCTTTATTTAAAACGATCAGGATTTTTTTACCGTTTGGAGCCTTAAACGCAACATTGACTAAATTTGATGGGACATTAGTGTCTATCCTGACGGAGCCGGGCCTTACAAATTTTGATGCGTGTGCAATAATATAATAAGTTACATTTCTGGTTACAGAAGCTCCAATTGTTAAAGCTCCTAAACAATTAGTGCAACCCCCTGGAGTATGAGGACGATAATCCGGATCGGCAGCAAGGTTCCACTCCAATACATTTCGACTCCAGTTTCTGGTTGCGCCCACTATCAGGTTTTCAACATGCCATTGTAAATCGCCACTAAAATTACCAGGCCCTCCAACCCACTGTTCTGTAAAATACACATGCTTATCGGGGTAAGCATAATGTATCTGTGACAATGCACTGATTGAACCTCCGTACAGATGAAAGGCAGATCCATCTACATATTGCCTGGCATCAGCATCAGCAAGTATTGCCATTGGATAATCAGGCCTGTCGGCATTATGATCATAAGCAATAATTTTGGCAGTAATATTAGCTGCTCTGAATGCTGGTCCTAAACTTTTCTTTATAAATTTCGCCTGATCTGTAGCCGTCATAACCATGCTCGGGTTGTTCCCGCCATGTAAAGGCTCATTTTGAGGTGTTATTGCATCAATTGTGATGCCTATGGATTTCATTGCCTGGATGTATTTAACAAAATATTTAGCGTATACCTCAAAGTACTCGGGCTTAAGACTGCCGCCTTTAAATGAGTTAACGGTCTTCATCCAGAGTGGGGCCGACCAGGGAGATCCTAATATTTTAATAGCCGGATTTATCGCAATGATTTTCTTTAAAACTGGTATTAAATCAGCCTGCTCTTTTGCTATGCTAAATTTCTCCAGATTCAGGTCTGTATCCCCGATAGGGATATCGTTATAAGTAAACGGGGCCTCACTTAAATCAGAAGCTCCAATACTGATACGAAGGTAGCTTACTCCAATATGTGTACTGCCAGTAGCAAAAAGCTCTTGTAGTAACGCATCTTTATCTGCGGCGGGTAATGTATTTATCAAGGTTGCACTTCCCCCGGTTAGCGTATATCCAAATCCATCTATGGTTTGATATACCACAGAAGTATCTATTTCAATAGTGGGATACCCATTGGAGATATTTGCAAATAAAAGACCTACATTTTGTTTTTCAAATAAAACGGATCGGTCTGGCTCAGTTAACCAAAAAGCTACATCTGTTTTAACAGGGGCAGCAGGGGTAAGAGGAATATTGGGTGCCAGTTTAACTTCGCCACTTTTGTTATTGCAACTTATAGTAAAGAGGGAAAGTGTAAGAGCAAATATGGCCAGTGAATAATTTATATATTTTCTCATAATTTGATTTGAAACTCGAAGTGCGCAATTCCTTTCAAGTTTTGATACCATTTGACGAAGCTCCAATCATCAATAACAAATTCAATTGATTTGGATTCAACTGCATCCAATTGTGTTTTCCTGAAATCTTTCAACTCGTTAAGAGGCCCTTACATGTACAATTTCTTCTCCATCATATTTTCCGGTATTGAAAATGGTTACGGATGCTTCTATCTGCTCATTAATTTTATTTTCTTACAAAAAGTGTAAGAAATGAGTGGTTCATATTCCACCATTAAAATTTAAATAGTACAATTTCATCTAATGCTTTATAATTAAAATGGAGGAGTACTTACCTCCTGCATTTTAATTATTTTTCAAAATCCAAAAATTAAAACTAATGGAAAATACATCCATATTGTTTGTTACAATGCTTTCAATTTTAAATACCAGGCATTCCCGGTTTCTGTACCCTGCACTCTTAAATACATATATGTGGGAGTTAAAACCATAATTTCATATTCCTTCTGTACAGCACCATATCCTATATAAGTAGTATTACCTGCCAATAAAATACTCGTTTGAGTTGATGGAGTTGAGGCAGGAATTGCTGTACTGGCAGGAATAAAAGAAAAGTTTGAAGTACCTCCTCCATAACTATAACAAGCTTCACCTCCGGATGATGGAATGCCAGGGAGAGTAGTCAAAGAACCTGTTTTTGTAAATGCACCATCTGGTGATGCTACTTTTAATGAATAAGTATTGGTAGCTGTAACTTTGGTAAATGTAAAAGTTGCCGTATAAAAACAATTAGCGGATGCTGCTTTTTCATTAGGTGCAGCTGCCCACCATACTGGAGAAACAGCACTGGTCCAGGGTCCAACACCTAAATGACCGGCCACACTTTTATCAACAACCCAGGTTCTTGATGTACCGTTAGTTAAATTTGAAACAATTTCGGGGGCAACCGTAAAATCACTTCTTACAGTAATATCTTTAGTAATAGTAGATGAAGTTCCGCCTTTGCCATACGCTACTGCAGTTATCCGATAGGTATTTAAACCAAGTGTTGTGTATTTTTTAGTTATTGTGCCCGCAGGTAAATACACTAAATTTACCGGATCATTTGCATCGTAATCTACTTTATAAGACAGCCCATTAACAGCTGTAATGGTAATTTTAACATTTCCGGAACCATCCCCATTTGGATGTGCCGCATCCTGACCGGCAATTTCTGTATTGATAACGACATTTAATGGGGCAGTCAGATCTCCTAATGAATAATCATTTTTAACACAGCTGCTAATCGTTAAAAGTAGTGTGAATATGCCTAAAAGGTGTTTTATTTTGATTGTCATGATGATATTTTTTAATTAATTAGTAATCCTGATATTATCCAGATAAATAATTTCTCCCGTCCCAACAGCTACATCATTAAACCTGAATACAAGTTGACCAAATCTTGATGTTGCCGGAATATCCGGGATTGTACTGAAATCAAAAACCAATTCTTCCCATGCTCCTGACGTTGTTATTGGAACTTTTAAAACGCCAACTCCATTGGCAGGGGCGCCACTTGCAGTAACCCTGGACTCCAATTCTACATTTAGCTTTTTGCCGATGTTTGCCGGATCGGGATTATAAACCAAAACCTTTATTTTATTTCCATGTGCAAAATTTATGGGAATATTCAATGGGCTATATGTTCCGCTCCATGTATTTGCTCCAGCGCTTTTAGTGTATTTACCCACTGTTGCACTTGTATTTACACCGGTAGCAGATGGATTTGCAACTTTAGCAAAGACTACGTTTCCAAATGTTCCAAAGAAATAATCCATTGTCAGGCTTTCAAAATCTAAAGGAAATCCAAACAATGTTTTTAAAGATTGCGTAGTTGCAGCACCGCCACTTTGTGCCACAACTTTAAGAACATAGGGTCCACCGGCTGGATATATATGTGGAAGAAGCTCCTGCCCCACTGCCATTGAAGTGCCTGCTTCATTTGCAACATCACCATAATAAACTAAAAAGGAATTGGCATATAATGCGGTTGCTTTTACCTTCATATCACTACCAATAGTTATGGCAAGATTTTCCGGAGCCCGATAAGTTAATTTAAGCGGATAAGTGGTAGTGGTTATTTTTCCTGCAATATCCGTGGCTTCAATGGAAACCGTATAACTTCCTTCAGGATAGGAATGTATTGAACTGCCACCCGGCGAAACTATGGCTGAACCGGCAGTGCCTGTTCCATGACCATAGTTAACTTTAAAAGATGTTACCCCATTGCCGGTAGGTGTTATTTTTACATTCCCTGAATTATCATTACTTATATCGAAAATTTTAGCAACATTTTCTGAAACTGCAGTACTTAAAAACGAGGTGTCCGGATCAATGCCATCTATTTTAGAGCAGCTGTTACAAAGAATTATCAATAATGCTAAACTGTATATTAAAATTAATCTCTTCATGGTCTTTATATTTAATTATACCCTGGATTTTGAACTAAGTGAGTACCTTGTAATTCTCTGAATGGGATAGGGAAAATCTCATTTTTTCCTGCAATAAAACCTCTGCTGCTCAATTTAGCCGCAGCATCACCCCATCTTACTAAATCAAAAAAGCGATGCCCTTCACCAGCCAACTCTATTCTGCGTTCAGATTTAATTGCAGCCATAGAAACTGGAGTTGAAGGCAAACCCACTCTTGCTCTTACAGCATCCAGCAGGGCTTGTGCCCTCGTTCCAGATCCTCCTAATGCTTCAGCTTCCATCAAATAGGTATCCGCTAAACGCATGATATAAGTATTTTGTCGATAATTCAATTCTGTAGGTCCTCCGCCTGTACTTACATCAGATCGCCTTGGCAAAAATTTATTTAAAAAATAGCCGGTATTTTGATACCCTTCAATATAATCTGCCTGTCCGGCTAATTTCAAAGCCTTCAGGTCAAAAACAGTAGCGCCAAACCGGGGGTCTGATTTGATTGCATCATAAAAATCCTGGGTAAATACATTGAAACTCCAGCCAGAAGGCAAATCTGGTGCTGTAGAACCTGCAGGTCTTGAGTAACTTCTTGGACCCACCATGACGTTTAAGGAGTTCCCTTCATCTCTGCCGCTACCCCAAAATCCCCAATCTGAATTCCCTGCACTGCTATGACCGGCTTCCAAAATTGATTCAGAATTAAATTTGTTGGATACAATCCACAAATCACTAAAATTAGTTAGCAACTTATAACCGTACTGGCTTGTTCCACCCGGAGTACCATTTACCGCTGCAAATAGAGGTGCAGCCAGTATTCCTTTGTTTTGGTATAAATATACTTTACCAAGGAGTGCCTGAGCTGCCCCTTTAGTAAAACGTCCGGCCTCCGTTGATGCGGGAACAGCAGGAGGTAATACAGGTATTGCTTCTAATAAATCCTTTTCTATTTGAGCATAAACTGCTGCAGGAGATGCCTGAGTAACTTCATACATATTTGTAGCTGTTAATGGCTCTAAAAGCAAAGGAATGTTTTTAAACATTCTTATCAGATTAAAATAGGTATATGCTCGTAAAGCTTTGGACTCTGCTTCAAATCTTGCTTTTAAAGCAGCATCCATAGTAGTATTTGGCAACTTTGACAGTAATGTATTTGCTCTAAAGACCCCCTGATAATGATCGTTCCAAAAACTCCCGGGCATAATTATAGAGGTTAATGTGTAATTGGAAAATCCCTGTATGCCTGCTCCATCGGTAGCGCCACCACCGCCTGCAAAATGATCATCCGAACCCGCATTCATCATGGATATCATGTTTTCGAAACCTCCCGAATTTTTCCGCATTACATCATAAATCCCAACCAGCCCGCCATATGCCTGGTCTTTATCTGCATAATAATTCTCTGAAAGGAACTGGCCCTTTGGTGAAATGTCAACAAATTCTTTTTTGCATGACAGCATTGAAACAATCATGGCTACAGCCATAAACGTAAACTTGTTAAATATTTTTTTCATGGTCAATTTGTTTAAAATTGTAATTGAGCACCCACCATAAATGAACGTGCCTGTGGATATACTCCCTTGTCAATCCCGAAAACACTTCCGCCAATTTCAGGATCGTAACCAGTGTAATTGGTTAATGTGAAAAGATTTTCTGCTGTTAAATAAAAACGCAATTTATTAGCTCCGATTTTACTAAAAGCCTTATTGGGCAATGAATATCCCAGTTGCATTATTTTAAGACGAGCATAATCGCCTTGTTCTAAATAAAAATCAGACATTTTGCCAAAATTACCGTTGGCATCGGTACTGGTAAGGCGGGGGTAATCATTTGATGATCCTTCCCCTGTCCAGCGGCTCAATGCCTTAGTTTGATAATTTGAATTACCAATATCTAAGCGGCGCAAGCCCTGAAAGATTTTGTTACCTGCCGCTCCCTGGGCAAACACCATGAAATCAAAACCCTTGTAATCTAAATTCAGGGTTAATCCAAAAGTATATTTGGGAATACTGCTCCCCAAAAATGCTTTATCCTTATCAGTTATAGAACCGTCACCATCTGTATCTGCCCAACGGAAATCTCCCGGCCTTGCATTTGGCTGGATAAGACCTCCGGTTCCATTCTTATTATTGTTAATCTCAGCTATATTTTGGAAAATTCCTGACGTTTTAAAGCCATAAAACGAATTATATGATTGCCCTACCTGTGTTCTGGTTACAGGTCCCATTGACTGAAACGCTGCATCTCCATTAATAAAATCAGCATCAGATGCTACATAAGTAACTTTGTTCTTCAGGTAGGCAACATTGCCATTAGCGGAAAAATTAAGCTGTCCGAAATTTTTACGATAGCCTAACTCCACTTCTAAACCGGTATTCTCCATATCCGCAATATTTGAAACAGGAGATGAGGATACGCCAACATAGCCGGGAATGGTTATAGGACGCAGAATACCAGAAGTTTTTTTATTATAAAAATCTACGGTCAGGCTTAAGGTTTTTATGAGTATAGCCTCAAATCCAATATTGGCTTGTGAGGTTTCTTCCCAACGTAAATCAGGATTATCAAGTGATGTGGGAGAATATCCGGTGGTTATTGCACCATTAGTACCGATGGTATAATTAAACCCACCGGCAACTGTGGCAAGATATCCAAAATCCCGGATAGCATCATTTCCTACAATACCATATCCCCCTCTGATTTTTAATTGATTTACTATATTATTGTTTTTCCAAAAATCTTCATTTGAAACTACCCATCCAGCGGAGAATGAAGGGAATGTTCCGTATTTGTTATTCAATCCAAACCTTGATGAACCATCACGGCGTAAGATACCGGTGAATAAATATTTTTCTTTATAATTATAGTTTAATCGGGAGAATAAAGATGATAATTTATGTTGGGTAAGATCATACGCACTGGATTGTCTGCTTGTTTGGGGAATATCAAATCCAAAGGAAGCATCATTATAATTGTTAATAGGCAAATTAAATAGAGTAAGACCTGATCCGCCGCCAATGTTTTCAACATACGAACCCTGTCCTAACAATAAAGTGAAACTATGGTCACTTATATTTTTAGTATAGGTAATTGTATTTTCAATATTCCAGTTAAAACTTTTATTATCGTTCTTACCATAACTATTCTGAGATGTCCTGGAAGTAGCGCTCAGGAAATATAACGGGGTAAAACCAATGCCTCCGAAATAAGATTGCTTTGCTCCCACAGAAGATTTTACTTTAATGTCCTTAGTAATAGATGCTTCTAAAAAGGCATTCCCAACGATATTATCAGACCAATCGTAAGCTCCTAATCTTGTTTGGATATAAGCCATAGGGTTTGTCATTTCTTGACCAACAATAGAAGAAATACCATAAGGATCACCATTTGCATCTCTTATAACAGGATTAACGCTATAAGGCGCCGCATTTGCAATAAGAGGATCAGTAACTAATAAAGGGGTTGTTGGGTCAAGATTAATTGCAGAACTTAAAGGCCCGCCAAATTCACTATTTGTATTTCCAATACCTATATTTTTTTGGTGAGAATATCCAACAGTCTGCCCAAAAGTGAATATTTTGGATATTTTATGCGTAGAGTTTAAACGAAAATTTTTCCTGTTATAATTCGAAATATCCGTAGCAACAATTCCCTGCTGATCCTGAACGCCAAATGATGCGTAAAAAGTAGACTTGTCGGTACCTCCACTTAGACTTATTTCATGAGAAAAACGGCGGGCACTATTATTAAAAATAGCATTTTGCCAATCGGTTCCGGTACCTAAAGAGCTAAGGTTAGGAAACACAACATTTCCACCACCAGCAACAGACTTTTCATTTAACAAAGCACCATACTGGGTTGCATTAAGTAAGTTCAATACTTTTTCGGGTGATGAAACGCCAGAAAAACCATTGTAACTCACATTCATTTTCCCGGCGTTTCCTTTTTTGGTTGTCACTAAAATAACACCTGTGGCAGCACGGGTACCATATATGGCTGCTGAAGAAGCATCTTTAAGTACTTCAATTGATTCAATATCGGATTGATTGAGGTAACCAATCCCCCCTGCGTCAACAACAATACCGTCAACTACCCAAAGAGGGTTATTACCAGAACCACCAAAAGTAGTAATACCTCTAACTCTTATAGTAGAAGCAGAACCTGGCTGACCGGAGTTTTGAGCGATAGTTAGGCCTGAAACCCTTCCTTGCAGGGCTTGTTCTACCCGTCCGCTTGGGATATTTTCAAGGTCTTTGGCCTTTACACTTGAAATAGCACCGGTTACAACGCTTTTCTTTTGTGTGCCATAACCAACTACTACTACTTCGCTTAGCTCACTGCTCTCTTCAATAAGGGTTATGTTAAGTTCGGTACGGTTATTAATCGGTTGTTCCAAACTTTTAAAGCCAATATAGGTGAAGATAAGCGTGGCGGATCCCGGCGCATTGATCGTAAATTCGCCGTTCACACCTGTTGAACTACCCTGATTTGATCCTTTAATTTTTACAGATACCCCTGGCAGTGATACACCCTGTTGGTCTTTGATTACCCCTTTCACGGTAACGTTTTGCGCCATTGCCAGTACGCATCCGGTCATTAAAAAGGTAAAAAAATATGCAATTTTTCTTTTCATGAAATGGTTTATTAGTTAATGTTAAAAGGAACTTATTACCTCCAATAAATTGGTTAAGATAAAGTTACTGCATAATCCAAGTGAAATGCAAGGGTTTTGGAATAATTATTTTTTGTAATTACTTGATAATTAATACATTACAATATTTTTGATACGGTTCAGACCCGCAGGCAAATTATGCCTTAGGTATTGATTATCAGGACTAAATGAAAAGGATTTTAATGCAGAAATTTGTTTACTGATACGCTTACTTACCCTATTGAAATTAAAGAAAAACAGGGCATAAAATATGAGATATTGCTCTTAAAAAAAGGATAATATAGAGGTACTCAGATGAAGTCGCAATTAATTCTGCTCCAAAATCAGTTTACTCCAGCCCTTTTCTCCGGCATTACGTAATTCTTTTTTGCGTTCATCCATTAATTTCTTTATCCGGCTGCTGTAAGTCCAGCACGTATTTTGCCTTATCCCAAGAATTTCAGCAAGTTTGTGAGAGGATATCTTTCCTTTGGTTGAGTAGATAAGAAAGACCATATAGAATGCTTTAGTAATAAGGATCCTTGTATTTTGAAAAATGGTGTTTGCTGTAACCGATTCTTCATAACCGCATTTTGCACACCGGCGTCCATAGGGTAAATGCCCATGAAAATAATGAGTGCTTCCACATTTGCGGCAGTTATAATTTTGATTCCATTTTAAATCTGAAAGGAATTTATAGCAGCTATCAGGATCAGGGTAGATACGGCTGAATTCTTCAAAATCTACATCGGTTGACATTATCCGTGCACGCGTTATTTTTTCAACATTAGTTTGCAGCTCCATATTATCCTGTTCAAGGAGAATATTTATACGGGATATTTCTGCGGCTTGTTGTTTAAGAACAGTATTCGTACGGATTAATTCTTCATTCTGGTGTTCAATAATGGCCGATTTTTCAAAAACTTCCTGGGTTCGTTGTTGTACCTGTGTTTCAAGTTTTTTGTTAATTGTATCTTTTAATCGAGCATTAATCATCATTTGATTAAGGATCTGGCGCTGTGCTTTTTCCTTCTTTTTTTTCAGAAACCGAACTTTATCACCAATGGCAAATGCTAAAAAGATCATCTCCAGAACAAAGCAAAAGCTAAGGCTATAATAACTAACCACACCGAAATTTAACCAGCTATATCCAAGAGTAATAAGAAATTTAAGAGTAAACCCAAGGAATAGAAAACTGTAGCCTAAAACAAAGAAACGTGCTGGTCTATAACCATTCATGAATATATATATACCAGTATAAAATGCTATTGTAAGCGGGACAATTTCTATGAACTTATAATTGAACCAATCTCTATTAATGATCAGGCATGCAAGGAAAATTACAGTACGGATAATTAAAACTATGTTAATGAGTTTATATAGCTTTGGAGCTTTAAATTTAACATATAACAGTTTTCTCGTAAATAACAGCGCGAAAATGCTAACGAGATATAAAGCAACACCATAAGCGTATTGATTCCATTCAGGCAGGTTAGGCCAAAGATATTGGTAAGCAATGCCGTCTGTGCACATCTCATAAAGTCCAATACTCAAATTATACAATACATAATAAAAATATTGCCTTTGGCGGATGGCAATAAACATCATCAGGTTATAGAAACTGAATACCAGTATCATCCCATAAAATATTCCGAATGTAAAGTATTCATTAAGGGCATATTTAACGAACCAGCTCACAGAACGCAGAACAATGATTACGTCAGCAGTTTGTGATGACCTTAACCTGAAATAATAGATTTTTTCGCTATTGATTTCATTATCCAGAATGATTTCAAAGTTTTTATGGTCAAGCTGCCTTTGAATAAAGGGAAAATTATCTCCGGTTCTAACAATGTTGAAATTGCCATTATCATTAGGTATATAGGCAGTTATATCATCAATGGTCTGGTCAAAAAATTCCAGGATATAATTTTTATCAGCTGAATTATTATGCCTTATTTTAATGCGATACCAGTAAATGGATTGCAAATTATTATTATGAGGTGTACTTAATTCGCTGGGCTTAAAAAATCTATCAAATTCTATGCTGCTTACCTGCTGAATAGTAAAGGTGTCTTTGCGATCTTCAAGATATTCTATTTCCCCAAATGAAAAAATATGCTGGTCAAGACTGTCGGTAATGGAAACAGCTTGCTGGGCATTAGCTTTTATGGAGCCTGCTATAGACAGGAGTATAAAAATTAGAAATATTTTGTTTTTATGAAACCAGGTTTCGTTTACCAAATGAAATGGTTTGTGAGTATTTTTGAAATAAGCTATCCAAGGTCTCTTTATTCCAGATTTTAATTGAAACACTAAGTAAACCACAAATTTTATGACAAAATCCATTTTCAGGTATTTTCTTCTTTTAAAAAAAGTCCAGGCAAAAGAGTCCGTGTGATAATGAGAGCCTTCTAAACCAGACCACTGTATAGCCATCAATTGTTTAATGTGAACAGCTGTGCTCATTGTAGATATATCAGAATTAGTATTTGAGACACCCCTGTCCGGATAAAATTTTTGATCTCCCATACCTTCAGGTTTTTCAGGTTTTTCAGATCTCCCCATTTTACCCTGCCATGCCCAAATAAGGAGTATCAAGCCCTAATTTATGGGTTCTAACGAAATAAAAACAAGATTTTATGTTCCTGTTGGTATTTAACCCTGACACAAAATAATGTGCCCCGGACCCTGGTTAGGTAATCAAATGATTAACTTGAACTTTAAAAGAAAATAAACAAAAAGAGAATTTTAACATCCCAATTTAAAGAAAATTTTGATTACATCTATTCTTATCGGCTGCCACCCACAAATATGGATACAGCGCCAGAAACCAGCCTGCTATTCCTCTAAATTCATAAAATGCTCGGTTAAAGTTCTGAAATCATCAAATTTCAGATCAAAATCATCCGAGCTGCCAAAACCATAAGTGAGGAGCACGAATGGCATGCCTGCTTTCCTGGTTTCCATACTGTCGCCATGGGTATCGCCGATATAAACAGGTCTTTGCAGGTGGTATTTATCTACAAGCAAATTAATATTATGATGTTTAGGCATGGAATTCACGCCATGAGCCATTTCATCGGTGATATACTCTTCAACATTTGCCCATTTCATAAACTCTCTGATGAGATTTTCAGGGCAATTGCTCACTATGAAAAGCTTGTATTTTTCAGCCAATTTTATCAATCCTTCCCGAACCCCTTCATATAAAACACCTCCCATTTCGGGCATAAGCTTCAAACGGCATTCATTAATGGTTCGATAAATCTCTTCCTGCCTTTCTTTTGAAGTGCCTGGAAACAAATGATCAAGCACTTTTGAGCGCTCCCAGCCCATCACATAATACAGATCATCACGTGAAAATATTCTGTTTAAATTTTCAGCTTTAGCTCCTTCATTCCAGGATGCAAGATATGTATCCAGGGCATCCCATAATGTGCCATCCAGGTCAAATATTAAACTATCAGGTTTTAACATCAAAAATAAATTAGTATTTCAAAAAAAGCTGAAGAGTCCTATAAACTAAATCGAGTAGGAAGATAGGGATTATTTCCCTATCTGTCCTCTCACACCACCGTACGTGCCGTTCGGCATACGGCGGTTTGTTAGAATAACTTCGTTTGGTGTTCTGTTTTCCAGTAGTAGT
>JAKFBV010000008.1:0-15906 GCA_036677005.1 Pedobacter sp. | reverse complement strand
TACAGCATCTGAGACCCGTTCTCAGGTGGTCAGTTTGGCCCGGAATCCACTGGTCAGTTTCCTCCGGAATCAGGTGGTCAGCTTAGCCCGGAATCAGGTGGTCAACTTCACCGGAATTTCCAAGTACATATCTATTTAAAACATTTTCAAATTCATCACTATTCAGTGGTGAATTTGAAAAATCTTTTTTAGAACTATTATCTCTTAAATAATTATAATTGGGCTTATCATCGAGCAACAATCCTATGGATTTTAATAATGTAGTTTTACCACAATCATTAATGCCTATAAAAATATTAGGTTCATTATTTGATAATGATATTTCAATTAATTTACAGCTCCTATAATTAATTACAATTAGTTCTGATAGATACATTTACCCGACCTTTTTAAAAGTATATCCTCCCTTTTTAATATAAGCATCGAAATATTCTCCATGAGAACTTGCAGCCCTTAACGATAAATAAGTTGATTTAGGAACATTTGAATACTGATATATCCCGCTTTTGTGAAATTCAATTTCTAGAGTGTTTGAATTTGAGTCATAACCTATAGAAACAAGGTTAGAAGAAACTACGGGTGTTCTAGTCATGTTTTTGATTTTAGGTTTATATAATGGTTGTTAATTTTATTATTAAGCTTTTAAAAATTCGCCGTCTCTCATAACCCTCTCCTTATCAACGCTCAAATCGATCGCTCACACAATCTTCTTCTTCACTCGTGCAAACCCAAACAGCTTTGCTATAAAAGGCCACATCCGCATCCGGCTGTATAACAATTGAACTTTCCACCACTTCCTTATTGCAAACTCATTTCCTTCAGTGAGATATACTATAGTTGCTTAGAAGAATAGGGAAGATTGTTACGTTCCTGGATTGGATTATAGCAGTCTCCATTTTACCACACAAGTTAGGTAGATTAAAACTCAACTTTCGGTTTTACAATCAGGCTATCCTTAAGGGGGCAGAGGGAAAGTAATTTAGAAATGATAAGGTTAATCAAATCTAACTGAGTAGCAGGACTTTTGCAAATAATATGTGGGTGAATTTATAAACTAATCCCTCTGTTTTTTTCCGTTTCTTTCGCTTTATCAGGCTATAAAGCCACAGATAAACCAGACCAAATGATTACAGGTTTGGTTTACCAGCGCAAGAATTGCCTTTCTGGATAGGAGGGCATGGTACTCCATTCAAAACATTGGCATAATAAAAATAATTTAGCCAAAGTTTTGGATATTAAATTTTGTTGTATATAATTGTGTTACACTACTCGACCAATAAATTGACAGCCTCATTCGAACTTGGTATAAAACAGGCATTTGCACAAAAAGACATCTTTACCAAAGATGAATTGGAAGTGTATTTAAGGCAGCATTTTCCTAATGCTGCTGAAAAAACTATTTCATGGCGTATCCACAATTTGAAATCTAAAGGTATAATCAGGCATGTTTCCAGAGGAATATATTCCCTGGTGACAAAAAAAGATTTTAAACCAGAAATCTCTAATTCCCTTAAGAGGATCAATAATAAAATTCGGAAGGAATTTCCATTTGTTCAGTTCTGTCTTTGGGAAAGTAAATGGTTTAATGAATTAATGGTACACCAGCTTTTCAAAAACTACTTAGTAATTGAAACAGAGAAGGACGCAATGGAATCCATATTCAACTCCCTGACCGATTTTAGTAAAAAAGTTTTTTTAAATCCCGACCACGAGATATTTGAACGATACATAGCCAATGTCAATGATGCCATTATAATCAAACCCCTTGTTTCGGAAGCTCCTGTTAATATTGATGATCAGCAAGGCATTCATCTGGCCTCATTGGAAAAATTATTGGTTGACAGTTTGATTGATACTGATCTTTTTGCAGCACAGCAAAATGAACTCCAGTATATCTATTCAACGGTTCTGGACCAATACAATATCAACATTAACAAATTAAGCAGATACGCCCGGCGGAGAAATCAACAAGGTGAATTAACCAAATACCTTCCCCAAATAAAAAAGTGAACGTAAATAAAACAATACACACAAGCAGAACTATAATGTTTACAGAACTTGCAAAAGTTATGGATCATGCTATCCAAAATGACAATTACTTAGATTCTTTGAATCAAAATGTTATTAATAAGAAAACTAAATCGGGTGTTGAAAAAACAACTGGTTATCTAAAAAGACTATATAGTTTTGACTTAAACTACCCAGCTTTTAAAGCATTAAAATACTTTTGGCAAATTTCAGATGAAAAGAATAAACCAATATTGGCTCTTTTATATGCTATAGGTCATGATTACGCGTTAGCCGAAAGTATTTCTGTTATTGTTGAAACGAAGCTCGGTGATAAAGTAACTGTTGAAAAATTGGAGAAAAATATTGAGTCTCGCCACCCAAATGTATATTCTGAAAACACCAGGAAGTCCATGGCACAAAACATTGCCAGTTCTTGGAAGCAAGCCGGTTTTATTGAAGGAAAAGTAAAGAATATAAGAACGCAACCGGAAATCAGCTTCCTGGTTGCCTGCTTTGCGTTTTTATTAGCTTATCTCAAAGGCGATAGAGGAGACTTTATCTGGAATAGTATCGGAGTAAAGGCACTTTGCCTGAATGAAACTAAGCTCAGAGATTTGGCTATTGAATGTGCTAAGAGAGATTTAATGCAATACCAGTACGCCGGAAGTGTAACTGCCATCTCGTTTAATAATTTATTCAATAAAATTGGAATCGATGCAATCTAAAATAGATCAATTGTTAGAGGCTTTTGAAAAGGTGGTAAAAGAACCCTGGTCACCTGCTTTGTCAGGCCAGGAACGGATTTGGTTTTTGGTGTATGACCCCGCAGAACAACGTAAGGTAGATTTGCGATTGGGCGATTTTGAAACAGCTACCATAAAAGCAGGAAAAAAGTGGAAAGCCATTTCTCTAAAACTTTGTTTCCCTTCCTGGATGGCTCATCATGAATACAGGGAAGAATATTTTAAAAATCCTGAGTACATTGTTGACCAATTGGAAGCCGAATTCATCCCATTTGCTATACAGTTTTTGAAAGATGAATTAAAGAAAATTGAACAAGATCAGGATACACTTATTGCTATCAAAGATGTATCGGCACTTTTTGGGTTTGTGCGTCTATCTGAAATACTCAAGAGCTGCGACAAAGATTTTAAAGGACGTATGCTCATCTTTTTCCCTGGTGAGTTTGAACACAACCATTACCGCTTGCTGGATGCAAGAGATGGTTGGGATTATTTAGCCAGACCAATAACAGTATAAAAAAAACTGAAATGAAGAATAAAGAACTTTTTACGCTGAATCCGGAGCAGGTTAATCTCAAAAACGAAGGGGTTGCAAAGATTAGAACCATTAATGAAAATGAGGACCTTTCCATTGTAGAATATGAATTGAAAACATTTGTCTGCGAAGGCGAATACCATGATGGTTTGAAGAAAATTCTGGAATACTATCTTCAAAATTATAGCAGTACTGAACAATCGGCATTTTGGGTAAGTGGTTTTTACGGAAGTGGTAAATCACACCTTGTGAAAATGGCAAGTTACCTGTGGGAGGATTTTGAGTTTGCAAATGGTAATACAGCCAGGAGTATTAAGCCTTTACCTCAGAATATTCAGGACTTATTTGTTGAAATAGACAGAAAGCAAAAGATCCAAGGAAGGCTGTCAATAGCCGGCACATTGCGTGATTTCCCATCAAAAGATATCCGGTATTCCTTTTTACAGATCTTCCTGAATTCATTGGGATTACCCCAACAATACCATCATTTCAAGTTTGTTTACTGGACAAAGAAAGAAGGTATTTATGATGGACTAAAAGCTATAGTGGAAGCAGCAGGCAGAGATTTTAAGAAAGAAATTGAAAATCTGTTTGTTTCTTCTACACTTTCCAAAGCTGTGCTCGAACTTTTGCCGGACATAGCTGAAAATGAAATGAAGTTGAAAGATCTTTTCAAAGCTCAATTTCCAAGAGTCGAGACCATAGGTCGTGAGGATTTCGTAAAAACCATCCGAGAGGAAATTCTTCCACTTTCTTTTGGTGATAAAATTCCTTGTACCATTATCATACTAGACGAGGTGCAGCAGTTTATCGGACAGGACAGCAACCTGGCTTTTGATGTGCAGCTATTGGCTGAAGACCTTTGTTCAAGATTCGATGGCAAATTCCTTTTGGTTGGTACCGGACAAAATGCTTTAACGGATACACCCAACCTGCAACGATTGATGGCAAGGTTCCGCGTGCCTATTCAATTAACCAATACTGACATTCAAACTGTAATACGTAAAACGATTTTAGATAAAAAGCCATCTGCTGTTGTGGTGCTGAATACCAAGCTGGACGCTTCATCGGGAGAAATAT
The DNA here is from genome assembly GCA_036677005.1 of Pedobacter sp. Taxonomy (GTDB): domain Bacteria; phylum Bacteroidota; class Bacteroidia; order Sphingobacteriales; family Sphingobacteriaceae; genus Daejeonella. Next base: position 11,538 of record JAKFBV010000008.1, on the reverse strand, counting down.
CCCGAAACCTGGAAGGAACCGTATTTGGATACATTACCGAGGATAAAAATACCTTAGTAGCTGATTATCCATTGATGCCTTCCACAAGAAAATTGTGGAATAAAATTCTGCAAGTAATAGATGTGGCTGGAACATCAGGGCAACTCCGCAACCAATTGCGGATCATTGATGACAGTTTGAAAAGCATCGCTAACCTGGAACTAGGTCAAATTGTGCCAGCGGACTTTATCTTTAATCAAAATCAAACGCAACTCATTCAATCAGGTCTTTTGCTGAATGATACCAGTAACCTCATTCAGGAAAGAAAAGTCAAAGGTGGCGATACTGAAATTGAAGGCAGAATTTTAAGTGCCGTTTTTCTGTTGGATCAAATCATTTCAAACATCCCGGATACTGGTCTTAAATCCAATGAAAACACCATTGCCGACCTTTTAATTGACAATTTGAATGTAAATTCCGATACATTTCGTACCAAAGTCAAAGTATTGATTAAAAAGTTGGTGGATGAAAAAGTGCTTATGCCTATTAACGATGAGTACAAACTGCAAACGAAAATTGGTGCGGAATGGGAGCAGGAATTCACCAAGCAATACATCAAACTCAACAATTCCGGTGATGACCAGATTCAAGGTCTGAGAAGGGAAAAAATAGTAGCTCTCTTCAAAGATAAGACACGGGCAATAAGCGTTACCCAGGGAAATTCAAAAATTGTGCGTGAATTTGAACTGTGGGACAAAGACACCATGCCCAACTCCGAACATAAATTGAATCTATGGATACGGGACGGATGGTTTGAAAATGAAACTGCCGTAGTGAATGAAATCCGTGCTGCCGGCAACAATGCTCCTTTGGCTTATGTATTTGTAAAGAAATTCCGTGACCCGGAATTGAGAACCGAAATCATCAAGTTTCTGGCAACCGGTCTGGCCGTAAATGCAATGGGGCTTCCCGCCACACCTGAGGGAGAACAAGCCAGAAGAAGTATGGAAACCCGACAGACACATGCTAAAAACGCTATTCAGGATTTAGTGGAGAAAATATGCCTGGATGCTGTGGTTTATCTGGCAGGAGGAAATACCGTTCAATCCGGCACACTAAAAGACAATATAGAAGAAGCCTTTAGCAGCATTGCTGACCGTCAATTCCCGGAATTTAAAAGTAAAGCCGACTTCATGAATTGGGGACAGGCACTCAATAGGGCTCTTGCAGGAAATCCGGATGCCTTAAATGCCACCAGCCACACCGGGGATGTAGATAAACATCCTATTTCCTCCGAAATTCTTCGGTTTATGGGCAACTCTACCAAAACGGGCAAAGACATCCGTAATCAATTTATGAAAGCCCCTTACGGCTGGAGCCAGGATGCTATCGATACCATCCTGATTATGCTTAAAAACATGCAGCATATTTCCACTACCGAAACAAACTTAAACGTTGCCAGGATTAATCAGGCTTACTTCAAAAAAGAAATACACATTTTAGGAGCAAAAGAAAAAATTGCTATCAGAAAATTATTTCAAGATGCTGGGATTACCTGCCCTCCCAACCAGGAGATTTTCCCATACTCTAATGAATATCTGGACAAACTTAAAACCCTTTCAACCCAAGTAAGCGGAGATGCTCCACGGCCTGAGCCCATCAATATTGAATTTATAAAAGAGATTGAAAACAAAGAAGGGAATGAAAGACTGTTGGAAATACTCCAGCAGAAAGATGACTTACAGGCAAAGTATAGTGATTGGACTGCAAAAGCAAAACTGGTGAGCACCAGGGAGCCTTTATGGAATTTGCTGACCGAATTGACTAACCATGCACCTGATGCACCCGATATGGAACAGCTTAAAACTGAAACCACTGCTATTCGGGATAATCGACTTCTCCTTCAGGAACCCGATGCTATTCAGCCAATTTTAAATGCGATCACTGAAAAGTTGGTACTTATTCTGAACAGCAGAAAGGAGCAATACAATACCCACTATGATTTAAAAATGGCTGAACTTCAGGCAAACCAATATTTCAGCAAATTAACACCCGAGCAGAAGCACAGCATTTTGGCAAAACACCAGCTATTGGTAAAGCCTGAAATCAAGGCTTTGGATGCACATTCCCTGCTCAACCAACTGCAAAAAGCATCACTCTATACATGGGATACCAAAATAGCGGCTTTGCCAGGCCAGCTTCAATCGGCTTTGGAAGATGCCATTGTATTGTCTGCGCCACAGGCAAAAACATACAGTCTTCCACGCAAAACCATCAGCAACCAAGCAGATATTGATGGATATTTGGCAGAATTGAAAACCGAATTAGAAAACATGCTGAAAGAATCAAGCTCCATCATCTTAAAGTAATCCTCCTAAAGAATGAGTAAAGAACTGTCAAACGAAGTATTGTATAAGGATTTGCTTGTTGAACTCAAGCAACAAATACGGTCTGCCCAGGCAAAAGCTGCCCTGGCAGTCAATACTTCTTTGATACAGCTTTACTGGAACATGGGCAAGATGATTGCTGATAATCAAGCTTTATTCGATGGAAGAAATAACTATGTGGCTCAATTGGCCAAAGATCTGAAAGATGAATTTCAGGACATCAAAGGTTTTTCACGTGCCAATCTGTTCTTTATTAGAAAGTTCTATCAATTTTACTCGACTTTTTCAGTCCAACAACTTGTTAGACTGAATGAAACAGGCGAAATACAAGCTTCAATGCAACAGGCTGTTGCACTCAACCTCGATTCAGTCCAACAGCCTGTTAGACCAAAATCGTTCGGTATTTTACCCCTTCTTTATCAGGTTCCATGGGGACATCATGTACTTATCTTCAATAAAATAAAAGCAGTGGAGGAAGCACTGTTTTACCTTCAACAAACCATTGAACACAACTGGAGCCGTGCCATTCTTATCCTGCAAATAGAACAAAACCTCTATCAACGACAAGGCAAAGCCATTACCAATTTCAAAACCACGCTGCCTGAACAACAAGCAGCAATGGCCGGGCAAATCCTCAAAGACCCTTATAATTTTGGTTTCCTCACGCTGGAACCGAAGGTGCAGGAACTGGAAATTGAAAAACAATTGACCGACCATATCACCAAATTTCTGCTGGAACTGGGTAAAGGCTTCGCTTTTATTGGCCGTCAATATCCAATGCAGGTAGGCGCAAAAGACTACCGCCTCGACCTGCTTTTTTATCATATTCGCCTCCGCTGCTTTGTGGTCATCGACCTGAAAACCGGTGAATTTGAGCCTGAATTTGCCGGAAAAATGAACTTCTACCTGTCGGTGGTTGATGTTCAACTAAAAGCAGCAGACGACCAGCCATCTATCGGTATCATCCTTTGCAAAAGCAAAAACAAGCTGGAAGTGGAATATGCCTTACAGGGCATGAACAAACCCATTGGCGTAAGCGAATTTACCGTAACCCAGGCTTTGCCTGCCGAACTGAAAAGCACACTTCCTACGGTGGAAGAATTTGAAAACGAATTAAAGAACGATATAACATAATGGCTGTACTTGCCCCGCAACAACGAAAAACATTAGAGGATGCTATAAAGCAAGCGAGGAAGATTGCTGAAGTAGGTGCATTTAATGCTTTACATGGTTTGGCAGTGGATAATCCTGAACCATTTGCTCACATGAGTTCTGATCAACGGGCACACCGTAACAGCCTTCGCAGCAAAGCAAGATTGTTGGGTGATACATTGCCAGTAAATGGATCGCTAAAAATCGACCATTTAACTTATGAGCTTGCTTATGAAACCTGGCACAAAATGCTTTTCGCAAAGTTTTTAGAAGCAAATGCTTTACTCATGCATCCGGATGGGGTGGCGGTAACTATGGAAGATTGCGAAGAGTTGGCCAAGGATGAAAACTTTGTAGATAAATGGGATGCTGCTGCCACTTATGCTTCTAAAATGCTCCCGGCTATTTTTAGAACAGATGATCCTTTAATGCAAGTTGCTTTTGCAACCGATGAAAGAATAAAACTCGAAGAAATTATTGATGCATTAGAAAACCAAATCTTCACTGCCGATGATGCATTGGGCTGGGTGTATCAATTTTGGCAAAGTGAAGCCAAAGCTGCAATCAATGCAAGTGGTGATAAAATTGATGGAGAAAAACTACCTGCCGTTACCCAGTTATTTACCGAGCCCTACATGGTTCACTTTCTTATTGACAATACATTGGGGGCTTGGTGGGTTAATCGAAATCCTGGTGCTAAACCTCCTGTAAAATTTGAATACCTAAGATTATTAGAAGATGGTACACCGGCAGCCGGTAATTTTGAAGGTTGGCCCGATAAAACAGCTTTTGTTAGTTCATTAGATCCTTGCATGGGCTCTGGCCATTTTTTAGCATCTCTCTTTCCGGTATTTGCATCATTGCGTATGCAGGAAGAAGGATTAACCAAAGAACAAGCCACCGATAAAGTGATTGCCGAAAATCTCCACGGTCTGGAGTTAGATGCAAGATGTACGCAAATTGCCGCTTTCAATTTGGCACTAACTGCCTGGAAGTTTTGTGGCTATTACAAAGAATTACCTGAAATGAATCTGGCTTGCAGTGGTATCGCACCTAAGGGAAAAAAAGAAGATTGGATAAAACTGGTTTCCAATGTAAGCGACCCCCTGCAAAAAGAAAAAATGATAGGTGGAATGGAGGTACTATATGATCATTTTCAGTTAGCACCCGAGTTAGGAAGTTTAATTGACCCAACTACGATAAAAGGAGATCCCTTATTTACTGCCAGTTTTGAAGAGCTACAACCAGTATTAAAAAGAGCGTTGGAAAGTGAAGCTGATACTGAACAGCTGGAAAGAGGTGTAATGGCGGCCGGTATTGCTAAAGCAGGCCAACTTCTTTCTAAGAAATACACTCTGCAAATTACCAATGTTCCATATTTATCAAGGGGCAAGCAAGGTGATCTAATGGCTACTTATTGCGAAAAAAATTATCCTGACGCAAAAGGTGATTTAGCAAATGTATTTCTAGATAAGATGCTTAAATCAAGTAGCCATGGAGGTATTTCTTGTAGCGTCATTCCACAGAATTGGCTATTTCTTACTTCATATAAAAAATTCAGAGAGAAATTGCTGAAAAATGAAAACTGGAGCATTATTGCTCGATTAGGTATAAAAAGTTTTCAAACACCAATGTGGGATTTTAATGTAATGCTAATTAGTATTCAACATTTAAAACCATCAGATTCGCATTTAATTTCAGGGTTAGATGTTTCGCACGCTGCCAATGCTGCGGCCAAAGATGATGGTCTTAAAAATACTGAAGTCAAAAGTGTGAATCAAAAGGGGCAGTTGGGGAATCCTGATGCAAGGATTATAATTGATGTCGTTGAAAAAACTGAATTATTAGAAAATTATGCTACATGTTTTGCCGGTATTTTAAACGGAGACAGCCCACGCTTTCAGAAGAAAATCTGGGAAATTGATAATATTACTGAGTTATGGGCTTATCAACAAATTACAGTTGACCAAACAACATATTATAAAGGGTTAGATCAAATCATTTATTATGACAAGAAAAATGGTCATTTAAGAGAAGAAAAGTGGATAAGACGTGAAAAGTTGCATGATAGTGATCAAAGAGGAAATAAAGCCTGGGGAAAACGTGGCATTGGAATTAGCTCAATGAGTGCTTTACCTGCAAGCTTGTTTACTGGTGAAACCTTTGACTCAAACATTGCAGTTATTCTACCAAAAGATGCAAAATTAATTCTTCCAATATGGGCTTTTTGCAAAACAACTGATTATATTAATGAGGTAAGAAAGATAGATCAGGCATTAAAAGTCACAAATTCTACGTTAGTAAAAGTTCCTTTCAATTTAGACTACTGGCAAAAAAATGCTGAGGAAAATTATCCTAATGGTCTACCTCAGCCTTACAGCGAAGACCCAACACAATGGTTATTTCATGGGCATCCGATCAAAACAGAAAATCCTTTGCAAGTCGCTTTAGCCAGAGTGCTCGGCTATCGCTGGCCTGCGGAGAGTGATGCAGAAATGGAATTGTCAGAGCAAGCCAGAAAATTAATTGATGAAGTAAAAGCCTTTGACCATATAAGTGATGAAGATGGTATTTTCTGCATTCCATCGGTCAATTCAGAGCAGGCTGGTGCAGAACGGTTACGGGATTACCTACAACAGGTTTTTGCTACTGAATGGAACAACCAAGCCATCACCCAGCTTTTGCAAAAAGAAGGGGCAAAGTTCACCAACCTGGAGGCCTGGCTGCGGGATGAGTTTTTTGTGCAGCACTGCAGGGTGTTTAAAAACCGGCCATTCATCTGGCATATCTGGGATGGCCGCAAAGATGGTTTTTCAGCCCTGGTCAATTATCACAAATTAGATAAGGACAATCTCTCCAAACTCATCTATACCTATTTGAATGACTGGATTCGTGTATGTGTGGCTAAAAAGAATGCAGGCGAAAGCGGTGCAGAAGGATTGCTGAGTGCCGCACAAAAACTAAAAGAAAACTTAGAAGCCATCTTGCAAGGCGAAGCACCTTACGACATTTTTGTACGTTGGAAACCCTTGGAAAAACAACCCATCGGTTGGGAACCTGACTTAAATGATGGGGTGCGCTTGAACATCCGTCCTTTTGTGGAGGCAGGTGTACTTCGTAGTAAATTCAATGTAAAATGGGGAGTAGATAGAGGAAAAAATACACCTAATTCACATTGGGGTGAAATTCGAAACAATGATATTCATTTGAGTCTGGAAGAAAAACAGGCTGCAAGAGAGAAAGCAAAGAACAATGACGAATAGCATTTACGATAAAGTACTTCAGGCATTAAAACAGGCCGAAAGCCACAATAGCAATTTGATGGTGAAGCCTGAGGTAATCCTTTGGCCTGATCCTGAAAATCAATGGCTGGATGTGATTGCTGTATTGCAGGCAACTTTGCCGCAGTTGCTCATTTACGGCAGCTATGAGCCATCACAGAAACAAGGTCCGGCCATTTGGTTAAAGTGCATGATTGCAAAAATGCTACCCGAAGCAGATTGGGATTCAGATGCTATTCCTATTATTTACCTGCCGGGTGTAGCAAAAAATGATTTGCGAAATGTAGAGAACGCTGTTTTCAATTTCCAACCGCTTTTGGAGTATCAATATACCGGTACTTTATTTATTCAGGAAAATGGAAGAGAATGGACCATATTGGCGTTTGTTGAAAACCCTATCAGTGGTTTAGGAGTAAAAGTTGCTAAAGACAATGCCACAAAAGACGCTTTTAAAAAAACACTTCCCACTATTTTTCAAGACCGGGAGGTATTGGCAGGCAAAGCCATCATCGATGCCGGTTATTTAAACAATCAACTGTTTCCTGACATCATACCCACCATTCTTAAATGGATGTGCAAAGGAGATGCTTTTTTTCAAGGCATGGAAGCCGGCAAAAGAGAAGTGTTCGCAATCCTTTGCAAATCACAATATGATTTTGAACCCGACCACAAAAATATTAGAGCCATTGCCGAAAAACTAGGCTCACAGAAAAATTCCTGGAAACACATTTGGCAATTGTATGCCACAGCCCCGCATAAATACCCTGAAATTGAAGCATTATTGCGTTTAGCCAAACCTGCCGATTTAGGCACAGGCATTTTTGCATTGCCAGATGAAAGCTGGCCACAGCTAAACGAACAAAAAGAAGAAGCTTTGGGGCAGGCATTGGTTAAAGCCGCAAAACTTGATGCGACAAGAGCCTTATCTTCACTAATTGATTTAGAGAAGGAGCATAGTATAAGAAGAAACTGGGTTTGGTTTGAACTTGGCAAGTCGCCTTTGGCTGATGCTTTACAGTACTTGGTACCATTGTCTTTAAGCGCTTCCGAATCCTTTCCTTCATCAACCATTGAAGCGCTCAAATCTTATTATACAACCAGTGGCTATACGGTTGATCAATACATGCGAAAATCGTTGGCAGCTGTAAAGAGTGAGAAAGATAAAACCATTATAAAAGCTATCATCCAACTTTTTTACCAACCCTGGCTTGAATCCATTACCAATAAGTTTCAAAAACTAGTAGAAGCAGATACCTCTATTTTTACTTCACAAACTGCAAGTGCAGAAACTGAATCATTCGTATTGTTTGTAGATGCTTTTCGCTATGAGTTAGCAGAAGAATTTTGTAAACGCTTATCCAAAAATAAATTCAAGGTTTCATTAGAAACAGGCTGGTCCGCAATACCATCATTAACGCCAACTGCAAAACCGAATGTATCACCTATTGCAACCTCTGTTTCAACGCAAAGCGGTATCACCGAATTCCGGCCGCAATTGCAGAATGGAAAAGACTTGCTTACAAATATATTTCGGGATGCTTTAAAAGCCAACAATTATAAGTTTGTATCAAACGCAAATGATATTGCGGGAGAAGGGAAATATTGGCAAGAGATAGGTGATATTGATACCAAAGGCCATGAGGAGCAGGCCGACATGGTAAAACGTATAGAGGAGTTATTTGAGCAGGTGCAGGAAGCTTTAGATGTTGCCTTCGAAAAAGGAATTAAGCGAATCAAGATCGTAACCGATCACGGATGGTTATTACTACCCGGCGGTTTACCCAAAACGCAACTTAATGCCGGTTTAACCGAAACCCGATGGGGTCGTTGTGCTTTAATAAAAGAAGGAGCAAACACTGATTTGTTACACTTGCCCTGGCGATGGAATCCGTCTGTTTTCATTGCTTATGCTCCGGGTATATCATTCTTTAAAGCGAATGAAGAATATGCCCATGGAGGTATTTCATTGCATGAATGTTTAGTACCGACTATGATAATTGAGAATCCGGAAGCTCAGAATTTTGAAGCTGAGGTTAAAGTAGTTAAATGGATAAATCTTAAATGTACCGTGCAAACCAGCGATGTGCCTGATGGGTACTCCATAGATATTCGTACAAAATATAATGATCCAAAAACATCCATTGTACTATCCAAAAATAAACTCCTGAAAGGTAATACCGCAACATTAATGGTGGATGATGTAGCCGAGGCTCAGGCAGCAACAATAGTATTGTTGGATGAAAACGAAAGGATACTTGACAAAAAACCAACCACAGTAGGTGGTTAAAAAATATAGTGTATGGAATTAGATAAAATAGATCAGTTAGCTGCCAAAGCCTTTGAGGGTTTTATTGTTCGAAAAGATTTGCTGGAGCAGTTTCGCAAAACCTATCCCGTACCCACCTATGTGATAGAATTCCTATTGGGCAGATACTGCGCTACCACAGACGAAGAAGAAATTCAGGAAGGATTGGAAATTGTAAAAAGGCAATTACAAGACCGGACAGTTCGACCTGGTGAAGAAGAATACTTTAAGTCAAGGGCAAGAGAGAAAGGTTCAATAAAATTAATTGACATCATTACTGCCAGATTGGATACCGGTTCCGATAGCTATGTTGCTACTTTGCCGAGTTTGCAATTGAATAAGGTACGAATTTCCGCTGAAATAGTGAATGCTAATGATAGGATGCTTACAGGAGGCTTTTATGCAGAGATTGAATTGGAGTATGATGCAGCGATTGCCCAGGAAAATGGCGGTCGTCCTTTTGGTATTGTAAATATTCGCCCAATTCAATTATCACAAAGAAATGTATTGGAGATTTTTTATAAAGGTCGGGAGTATTTCACTTTAGAAGAATGGAAAGATTTATTAATCCGGAGTGTTGGTATGGAACCAGCCTCATTATCCGAAAAGGCAAAGAATTTGCTATTTGTAAGAATGATCCCATTCTTAGAACGCAACTACAATATGATAGAACTTGGGCCAAGGGGTACAGGTAAATCTCATCTTTATCAACAAATTTCACCCTATTCACATCTAGTTTCCGGAGGTAAGGCCACCGTCGCAAAGATGTTTGTAAACATGGGGAATGGCGAACGAGGGCTTGTTTGTAAATATGATGTTGTATGCTTTGACGAGGTTTCAGGTGTCTCATTTGATCAAAAAGATGGCGTCAACATCATGAAAGGATATATGGAAAGTGGAGAGTTTAGTCGAGGTAAAGAACCCATACGTGCAGATGGAGGTATTGTAATGGTCGGAAACTTTGATGTAGATGTGGAACATCAACAAAGGATAGGACACTTATTTGGCCCACTTCCTCCTGAAATGCGAGATGATACAGCATTCATGGATCGTATTCATGCTTTTTTGCCAGGCTGGGACTTTCCTAAACTAAATAAGATATACTTTACAAATCATTTTGGTTTAGTAAGTGATTTTCTCGCAGAATGCTGGACAAGATTACGTGATATAAGTAGAATTTCTTCTGTTTCACTTCGTATTGATTATGGTGGTGCCTTAAGTGGGCGTGATACTACCGCAGTCAATAAAACCCTCAATGGTTTACTGAAATTAATGCAGCCTAATCCAGAAGTACCCATTTCTGATGAATTATTAGAATGGGCGATAAAAATTGCATTAGAGTACAGAAGAAGGGTAAAAGAACAACAGAAAAGAATTGGTTCAGCTGAGTTTAGAAATACACATTTTAGCTATCGAATTGGTGAAGAGGGTGTAGAAACATTTGTGACAACGCCTGAAATCCATAGCGAAAACACTATTGGTGAAGACCCGCTACCTCCAGGCCAAATATGGGCACTAAATGCAGGTGGACAAGAAGAAGCAACAGGTTTATACAAAATAGAAGTAAATGTTGGGCCTGGTTCTGGGGTTAAAATATTAAATAAACCAGCACCGCCACAGTTTCAGGAGAGTGTAAGATATGCAGAGCAAAATTTATATAGTAAAACAAAAGAATTAGTTGGCGACAGAGATCCTCGTTCACATGAATTTTCTATACAGTTAAGGGCATTTGATTCATCAAAAAGTGGCAATGGAATGGGTATGGCAGTATTAATGGGATTTTGCAGTGCCATACTTGAAAAAGGCACAAAAGGTGGTTTAGTAATGGTGGGGCAACTCAATCTGGGCGGCTCTCTTGATTTAGTATATGATGCCGTTAACCTTGCTGAATTAGCCGTTGAAAAGGGTGCGACAACATTACTTATTCCATTAAATGCAAGGAAGCAATTAAATGAGCTATCGGATGAAATGATTACAAAAATAAATATCCAGTATTACACTGATTTAAAAGATTGCTTAATTAAAGCTTTGTTGGATTAATTTTGAAGATGATAATATGAAGAATAGTGTTCTAATGGAACGCTCTCTTTCCACCAAAACTGAGCATAAAAAAGGGGTTTCCCCCTTAAATCATTCCTTCATCCTGAAATGAGAAATACCCTTCAGATGTTATTATGATATGATCCAGAACCGCGATATCTAAAAAACTTCCTGCATTAATGATCTTTTGAGTCAAAGCAATATCCGCTTGGCTAGGCTTTAAATTTCCCGAAGGATGATTGTGGACCTTATGTAAAGCTTTACATAATTCACATTATGCAAAGTATATGCTTATGTAAAGCATCGTAATTAATAAGCTCATTACCAGAACCCTGTCTAAAATTTACTTTACATAATATTCTTGAATACTATTGCAATTATTCATTTTAAACTA
>JAKFBV010000007.1:0-21656 GCA_036677005.1 Pedobacter sp. | reverse complement strand
ATCTATATATCAGGCTAAAGCCCAATGTAATTTTCCTCACATGGTGCTGAAGGTTGGGCTGAAGCCCGAAAACGAACAAACTCGATAACCCCAGCTAAAGCTGGAGCCTATTGAGCGACCGTACTGGATTATCTGTAACTGAAATTTTTGATAAATCTATTCCCCAGCTAAAACTGGAGTATATTGAGCGACCGTACTAGTGTCATGTCATAAATACTTTGACGAACACATCGGAATAATAAGGAGGCTAAAATAAAATGGCTTTTACCTGTGAAGATGCCAGAGTGAAATTATTGAAACTTTATCCGTCAATTAATGAGTGACATGACACTATGCCCCGCGGCTATGAGCGGGCTAAACATCCCATAATTTCGAATTGTTCGGCGAATGCCAAACAGGAAGAAATTTGATTTAAATTAGAATCACACGCTGCACGCTAGCAAGAATTTAATATGAAATCAGCTTAAATAATGACATTGCGCTCGCACTAGCGATGAATTCAAAAAGCAAAATCGTTTTTACTGAAGAGTAAATCTTCCAAGGATCATTAGCTTAATGATTATATTTATTTAACCTAACCCTTAAAAATGAGTTTCAAATTTTCGTTCATCCCCCTCAGCGCGAATACATGGTATTGCTTCATCCCGATTGCACTAACCTTGCTAAATTTTACCGGCTGTACAACTACAGAAACCGCGACCATGGGCATCATCAATGCCCACATATGGACCGGCGATCCCGATCAGCCATGGGCAGAAGCCATTGCAGTAAATGGTGAAACCATTGTCTATGTCGGTTCTTCCGATCAGGTAAAAAAGATGTTGTCCAATTCTTCCGGGCTTATTGATGCAAGAAATCAGATGGTGATTCCCGGCTTTAACGATGCTCATATTCATTTTATCGATGGCGGTTTCGGCCTTTCTTCAGTTTCTTTACGTGATGCAAAAACCAAACAGGAATTTATAGACAGAATTGCCGCATTCGTCAAAACCGTTCCGGCAGGCACCTGGATCCTGAACGGCGACTGGGATCATACCAACTGGGGAGGCGAACTTCCCAAAGCAGAATGGATCGATTCGGTGAGTGCTGAACATCCCGTCTTTATTCAGCGCCTCGACGGGCATATGGGTCTGGCAAATACTGCAGCCATGAAATTATCGAAGATAAGTCCGGCAACGGCCGGAGTAGATGGCGGTACATTGATCAGAGATGAAAAAGGCATTCCCACAGGTATTTTCAAAGATAACGCCATGGGACTTATCAGCAGAAATATCTCAAACCCCCCGGATGAATTAAAAGACAGGGCTTTAAAAGCAGCCATGCAGTATGTTGTTGAAAACGGTGTGACATCGGTACAAAGTATGGGGTCATGGGATGACCTGGAAGTTTACAGAAGAGCCGCAAAGAAGGGCCTTTTAATTACCCGCATTTATGCCGTAGTTCCCTTGTCTTCCTGGAAAAAATTAAGTAAAGAAGTTAAGAGATCGGGAAAGGGAGATTCTTATTTAAAGATCGGCGGATTGAAAGGCTTTGTTGACGGTTCATTGGGATCGCATACCGCCGCATTTATGCAGCCATTTACTGATACACCAGGAGATAGCGGCTTTATGGTTACGCCCCCTGATGAAATATATAAGGAAGTATCAGCTGCCGACAAGGAAGGTTTGCAGGTGATGATTCATGCCATAGGAGATAAAGCGATAAATGAACAGCTGAATATTTTTGCAAGGGTTGAAAAAGAGAACGGGAAACGCGACAGGCGTTTCAGGATAGAACATGCGCAGCATATTGCCCCGGCCGATTTAAGCCGCTTCAGTTCCCTGAATATAATAGCCAGTATGCAGCCCTATCACGCCATTGATGACGGCCGCTGGGCTGAGAATATTATCGGGCCCGAAAGGATAAAAACTACCTATGCCTTCAGAAGTTTACTGGACCGCAAGGCTAAACTGGCTTTCGGAAGCGACTGGTTCGTAGCGCCCCCTACTCCTCTTGAAGGTATTTATGCGGCGGTCACCCGCCGGACCCTTGACGATAAAAATCCCGGAGGATGGGTCCCTGAGCAAAAAATAAGTATGGAACAGGCATTGAAAGCCTATACATCTGGATCGGCCTACGCTTCTTTTGATGAAAATTCCAGGGGGATCCTCAAGAAAGGATATTTAGCAGATTTTGTCATTCTTGATCAGGACCTGTCAGCTATTCAGGCAGATAAGATCAGGAATGTTAAGGTGATGACCACTGTGGTGGGTGGTAAAATAGTTTTTGAGCGCAAAAAAAATAAGTAAAGGACCTTTGTTTAAGATTAATATTTTTTATTTTCAATGCCCGTTCAAACATTGACCTTCCTTAAATGTTAATCCGGAAATTGAATAAACAATCCCAAAAATATAATTATGAAATGGTTAGGCAGACGCGGAAGCGGAAATATTGAGGACCGGCGGGGAATGAGCGGCGGCGGATTGGCTCTAGGAGGAGGCGGTATTCTGGTTGTAATATTAGGTTTGCTGTTTGGCGAGGATTTTACAGGCCTTTTAAGTCAGTTACCTGTAAACGAAGCTGCTCAAACTGAAGGAAAGATCGGATCACCTGCAGACGATGCAGGGAAATTTGCTGATGTAGTGCTGGCAGATACAGACGAACTGTGGACCAATATATTCAGTGAGAATGGCAAGAGGTACCAGAGGCCTACGATGGTGCTTTTTGATAATTCAGTGGCTTCAGCATGCGGCTCGGCCAGCTCTGCCACCGGTCCCTTTTACTGCCCGGCAGATCAGAAGATCTATATCGATCTTACCTTTCAGCAGGAACTTAAAGAACGCTTTGGGGCAGGGGGTGATTTTCCTATGGCCTATGTCATCGCCCATGAAGTAGGGCATCACGTTCAGAAATTATTGGGCGTATCCGAAAATGTTCAGCGACTGCGCAGCAGTATGGATGAAACTGAATATAACCGCCTATCCGTTAAGCTGGAACTGCAGGCCGATTTTTACGCCGGTATTTATGCCAATTATATTCAGAAACTGCGTCAGGATGGGGAAAGCGTGCTGGAGGATGGAGATATTGAGGAAGCACTGACGGCGGCAAGCGCCATAGGAGATGACCGCATACAAAAACAATCTCAGGGTCAGGTAGTTCCCGACTCATTTACTCATGGTACTTCTGCACAGCGTATGCGCTGGTTCAAAAAAGGCTACGAAAGCGGGGATATCAGTCAGGGAGATACGTTCAATGCGGGAGATTTGTAGATCTTGTTAAATCACTTGTCATTGCGAGCGTAGCGCGGCAATCTCCTATTTTTTAGGAGATTGCTTCGTCGTGCCTCCTCGCAACGACAACCATAGTGAAGATGCTGCTAAATTATACGCTGTCATTGCGAGTCTGCCTACCGCAGGCAGGCGCAGCGCTCAGTCATTGCGGGTGCAGCACTCTGTCATTGCGAGGGGTAATTTATTGTATAAAAATCAATATGATTGACTTTTATATAAAAACGTCAATGGTAGCGCAGCGCGGCAATCTCCTATTTTTTAGGAGATTGCTTCGTCGTGCCTCCTCGCAACGACATCCATAGTGAAGATGCTGCTAAATTAAATTGAGTACTTATCTCACACCTCAGTCCTCAGCACCTCGAGTGGCGGTCTGTTCAATACCCCCCTGCTGTTAAATAAACCAATCAGTACAGTCAATGAGCTGATCAAAACAAACAGGAAAAGTACCGGAAGCATCTCTGGTGTAAAGCTGGTTTTGAAACTGAACTTCGCCAAAGCCCAGCTCGCCAGCAATGCCAGAACGATACCTGCCCCGGCAGCCAAAGCACCCAGGAAAAAATATTCCAGGGCGGTGATCACCAGGATCTGTTTACGGCTGGCCCCAAGGGTTCTTAATAAAACACTCTCCCTGATCCTCTGATATTTACTGATCAGCACCGAGGCGATCAGTACGATCAGGCCGGTAATGATACTGAAGGCTGCCATAAAGCGGATCACAAATCCCATTTTATCCAGGATCTCATCCAGCACGCTCAAAACCAGTCCCAGATCGATCATTGAAATATTAGGGTAGGTTCGAACCACCGCCTGCTGGTATTTTGCTGAAATTTCATTGGATGGAACCTGTGTCAGCAAAACATGAAACTGAGGGGCATCTTCAAGTACCCCGCGAGGAAAGATCAGGATAAAGTTCGTCTGGATCCGGTTCCAGTCAACCTTCCTGGTGCTGCCTACAATTGCTTTTAAAGGAGCCCCCTGCACATTAAACATCAGCTCATCCCCGATCGTCACACCAATACGTTTTGCATAGCCATCTTCCAGGGAAACATAAATTGGTTTGCCGGGTTCCGCTCTGCCGATCCATTTTCCATCAACGATCTCCTCCGAATCACTCAGACTATCGCGGTAGGTAACACGGTATTCCCTTTCCAGTCCGCGCATCGCACCCCATGCCACACTATCCTTTTTATAGCTGGCTGCATTCCGCCCTTTGATCTCGGTCATTCGCATATTCACGATCGGAACTTCCTGTAAGACAGGCAGATTCATACTTCTTGTCAGATCTGCAACAGACTGCTTCTGATTAGTCTGAATATCAAAAAGTACCATATTGGGCTGATTCTTGCTGGATGAAAGCGTGACCCGGTTGATCAGGATACCCTGCACAAAAAAGAGGGTACAAATAAAAGCCGTTCCCAGCCCGATGGAAACAACAAGGATCAGGGTTTGATTATTAGGCCTGAACAGGTTCGCAAATCCCTGTCTCCATAAATAACTCCAGGAAGTTGGGAAAAATCTGCGGGCTAACCACATCATCGCAAAGGCCAGGGCAGCTAAAACAACAAACCCTCCCAGAACACCCGAAGTAAACAAAACCGTTTTCTTTAAAGAGCCCATCTGTAAATAGGTAAACCCAAATACAAACAGCACAATAATGAAATATACCAGCCATTTCACCGGATCCTTAAACAGGGAGCTCTCCTGAAAAGAAAGCCTGAGTGTATTCAGCGGAGAAATATTCCTTACTGAAACCAGGGGAAGCAATGCGAATAAAATAGAAATGATCAGCCCCAGTAATATTCCCTGGGCGATCGCGGCCCATGATATAGCCACAGTGATCTTAACAGGTAAAAAATCCCCCAACACCATTGGCAAAAATTGCTGGATCAGCGTTCCCAGCAGCGCGCCGATCATAGATCCGATCAGGCCGATACCCATAATCTGAATGAGGTAGATCAGAAATGCCTGCCATGAACTGGCGCCCAGGCAGCGCAGCACGGCGATGGTATTGATCTTTTCGCGAATATAAATATGGATGGCGCTGGCCACCCCGATACAGCCTAATAAGAGGGCAATAAAGCCCACAAGTGCCAGAAATTCGGTCAGATCTTCAAATGACCTGCCTGTATTTTCCTTACGGGATTCAATGGTCTCATAATCCAGTTCAGCCTTTTCAAGACGGGGTTCCAGTTTTTTAACAAGCCTCCCGACATCCACATCTTCCGGGAATTTATAATAAAAATTATAGGTGATCCGGCTTCCTTTCTGAGAAAGGCCTGTTTCTTCAAGAAAAGAAAGAGGAATATAGACAATGGGTGCTACTGAAGCGTTAAAACTGGTCTGCCCCGGAGCTTTATTCAGTACTCCTGCGATCAGAAAAGTAAGTTCCCCGATTTTAATTGAATCGCCGGGCTTCACATCAAACTGAAGCATCAGCGTTTTATCTACCAGGGCACTTTTGCCCAGGCGAAAAGTGCGGCTGGCAGCAGCGGGGCTGGTCTCAATTTCACCATAATAGGGATATTCCCCTGATAAAGCCCTCACATTGACCAGGCGGGTACCCTGATTTTTGGGAAAATAGATCATCGAAGCAAAAGCCCGCTCCTCCGAACGCTCCTTACCTAATGATCGAAGTAAGGGCTTAGCCTCTTCCTTCACCGTCTTATTGGTCTCTATGACGAGGTCGGCTCCAAGCAGGCTTTTTGCCTGCGAATCAATATCCTTGCGAAGATTGTATTCAAACGAGTAAATAGCGACCAGGGCGGCTATACCCAGTATGATCGATGAAATGAACAGAAATAAACGGGAGCGGTTACGCCTGCTGTCTCTCCAGGCCATGAGCAGGAGCCAGCGGAAATTTAAGGGGCTTTTGTACTCCCCGGCTGCAGCTTCATTAACCTCCGACATAATCCGGCCGTTCAGGGTTCTCAATAAAAGTCATTTGGTCAGAGATCACCGAACCTCCTTTTAACCGGATAATACGCTGGGTTCTGGAGGCCAGTTCAAGATCGTGGCTTACCAGAACGAGAGTGGTGCCAGCCTCTTTATTCAGGTCGAATATTAATTTCACAACCTTTTCACTGGTTTCCGCATCCAGGTTACCGGTAGGTTCATCAGCAAATAATATTTTAGGGGAATTAGAAAAAGCCCTTGCCAGTGAAACCCGCTGCTGTTCTCCGCCGGAAAGCTGGCCTGGGTAATGATGTCCGCGATCAGCCAGGCCAACCTTATCAAGCAGCTCTAAAGCGCGCGGACGAATATTCTTCTCCCCTCTCAGTTCTAGAGGAACCATTACATTTTCTAAGGCAGTCAAGGTTGGCAATAGCTGGAAGTTCTGAAAAATAAAACCCACATACTGATTTCTAACCTGTGCCCGCTGATCTTCATTCAGATTATCCAGGCGAATATGATTCAGCTCAACAATACCCGAGCTGGAGCGGTCCAGGCCTGCGCATAAGCCTAAAAGCGTGGTTTTACCGCTTCCGGAAGGACCGACGATCGACATGGTTGATCCGGCTTCTATCGCAAAATTTATATCATCCAGTACGGTAAGTGTTCGCCCGCCGCTCTGATAGGTTTTGCTTAAATTTTGAATATTAAGAATAATGTTCACTGCGCCCGGGTTAAATTTTTAGCTATAGATTAATCAGTTTCTGCAAAATAAACAAAATGAAATTCATCGATTGTAAAAATCATCACATATTATTGGATACTGTATAGGTGATGATGTTACAGATCATATCACCCCTGCAAAGTTGGATAACCACACTGAATAATACCTGTAATTATGTCATCCCTTTGGGATTGGCAAATAATACATTCCAGGATTAAAGACTGTTAATACAGCTAACTCTCTGGGAGCTTCCGCAAGCGATCCCGACGTTTATGATTTACAAATTTACAATCAGATCTATTTACTAAAGAGCCCGTGCCTAAATTTCCAGCTTGAAATATCAAAAATCCTAGAGACTTACATAAGATTAATAATCTGAATATCAATTAATTAAATAAAATATGACGATTTATCTTGTATTATTCAACAGTAATTCTACATTTGTAGAATGTACTATTTATTTGTAGAACAATGCAATTAACAAAAACAGAAGAACAGCTCATGCAATACCTGTGGGAAAAGGAAAAGGCATTCATGAAAGACCTCATTGAAGCCTATCCGGAGCCGAGGCCGGCAGCTACCACAATTGCAACTTTATTGAAAAGAATGGCGGATAAAAAATTCATCGGCTACAAACTTTATGGTAACTCAAGGGAGTATCATCCCCTGGTTAAAAAATCAGATTACTTTTCAAAACACATGAGCGGACTCATCAAAACTTTCTTCAATGATTCAGCCTCCCAGTTTGCATCATTCTTTACCAAAGAATCAGACCTGAGTCAAGCTGAACTGGAAGAATTAAAGAAAATAATTGACCAGGAAATTAATAAAAAGAAAAGACCATGACAGAATATCTTATCAAATCAGGACTGATCCTGATCATCTTGTTAGCGATTTATCATATCTGGCTCGAAAAGGAGAAAATGCATCAGTTTAACAGGTTCTTTCTCCTCCTGAGTGTTATTTTCGGCCTGACAGTTCCACTGATAAGCCTTGAGGTTTCCTCAAATAACATGAAAGTAATTGAACTATCACCAGTAGGGGATCTGGCATCAAACCCTCTTGTGAACACTTTTCCAGTTGTAACAAGTCAGGTTATAGCTGAAGATTATAACTACTGGCCATTAATGATCTACGGAATCGTTGCTCTGCTCCTCCTGGTTAAGTTTGTGGTTAATCTCATAAGCTTAAGGCTAAAAGTTACCAGAAATCATCAGAAAAGAACAGTTGAGGGTACGATCATTCTGCTAAAAGAGGAAGTGATTCCGCATAGTTTCCTGAAATATACCTTCCTGAATGAAGAGGACTATCTGAATAATCGCATTGAAGATGAAATTATCAGGCATGAGTTTGCTCATATCAGGCAGAAACATTCAGCAGACCTGCTATTCATAGAGCTATTGAAAATTGTTTTCTGGTTTAACCCTATTTTTTTACTGTATAAAAAAGCCATTCAGCTAAATCATGAGTTTTTGGCAGACGAGGCTGTAGTTAAATTATCTAATAATGTATCAGCTTATCAACAAATACTTTTACAAAAATCCAGCTTAAGAACAATTAATCTGGCAAGTAATCTAAATTATTCAGTTACTAAAAAAAGATTCAAAATGATGAAAAAGCAAACTTCAAAAACATGGAAAATGATAAAAGGTTTATCATTGTTTCCAGTGGCAGCAATCCTGATATTAACATTCAGTAATCAGATCTTCGCTGATGCTGAGTCAGTAAACTCCGGGATAAAAACCAATCTAAAAGCCAGTAATCAAATTTCAAAAGATAAATTCTATGGGGGAGGGATTGTAAGGTTCAAAAATGCTTCCGGTGAAATGCTAACAAAAAAATACGAAGCGCTGACTACTGAGGAGAAAAAATTATTACCGGCTCCTTTAGTCCCAACAACAGAGTTATTTAAAACCTGGCAAGATTCTGATAAGTTCATTATCCTGATAGGATACCAAAACATCAAAGAAAGTATCCGCGATTTAAAGTCTGGTGACTTTGTAACTTATTACTCCATTAAATCCCCTACAGAATCGAAAACGTATATTAATCTGATCAAACCAGATTGGCTGGAAGACTACAAAAAATATGGAGGAATATTTAAAATCGATATTGAAGGTTTAATATTAATTCCACCGCCACCTGTTATTATACCTCCAAAAAAATGATAGAATAAGCTGATGCAATAAAATGGCCGGGGAGTATTCCTCTGCCATTTTGTTGCATAAACTAGCTATAGGGTTAGCTCAACGCTCTTCGAATTCTTCTAATCAAAAGATAATTCAAACTCATAAACAAAAAAGTACCCTCAAACCACAAAGACGCTGCCCTTCATTCTACAGATTTGAGCTATAAGATTTTCAATTTCTATTCTCCAGCTAAAGGCGTATATTGTTTACACATCCAGATTGAAGCTGAAGAACCGGATGTGGGTAAAATAGGGTAGATTAAATTTTTCCATTGTCCATTAAAAAATTAAAATGAAAACAAGTTTATGAAAAGCCAATCAAAGTTTACCATCGTCAGCCTGCTGCTGTTTTTATTTTTGATACCACCTGCTCAGGCAACTAATAAAGTAAAAATAGCGACGATTGGGGCTTCCCCTTCCATCAATAAAAATCAGTCGCCTGAGGTTTTAGTGGAACAAATGATTAGTTTCTGGCAGGGCCAGCTCAATCAGGTTCTTAAATCTAAACTGGATTTGATTGTCTTGCCTGAAGTTTGTGATGTGCCGGTCGGCCTGAGTACTGCGGAGCAAAAAATGTATCTCGATGTAAGGAAAAACAGGCTTTCAGATTTCTTTGCTTCGGTAGCGCGTGAGAATAATTGTTATATCGCCTTTGGATCGATACATGAAGGTGATAAAGGCCTTCGTAATTCCCTGATTTTACTGGACAGAACTGGAAAAATAGCCGGGACTTATCATAAGAACTTTCCAACTATTTCAGAAATGGAAGAGGGAATTATACCCGGTGATCAGACCCCGATTTTTCAATGTGATTTCGGTAC
Organism: Pedobacter sp.; assembly: GCA_036677005.1. Lineage (GTDB taxonomy): Bacteria > Bacteroidota > Bacteroidia > Sphingobacteriales > Sphingobacteriaceae > Daejeonella. The sequence continues at coordinate 11,765 of JAKFBV010000007.1, read as the reverse complement.
GGTTGCTATGGCTATTTGTTTTGATTTGAATTATGATGAATTGCGTTTAAAATATTCAAAGCTGCAGCCTGATATCATCATCTTCTCCTCACTTTACCATGGCGGACTGATGCAAAGCCAATGGGCCTATTCCAGCCGCTCTTATTTTGTAAGTGCCATTGGAATTGTACAACTGCCTTCTGAAGTTCTTAATCCGCTGGGAGAGATTGTAGCAAGCAGTACAAATTACTTCAATTATACCCTGGCCACCATTAACCTGGATTATGAATTAGCGCATCTGGATTATAACTGGGAAAAACTTAAGAAGCTAAAGGCGAAATATGGGGATGCGGTTAGCATTCATGATCCCGGAAAAGTTGGAGCGGTAATGATTTCCAGTGAGGATAAAGCCGTGAGTGCCCAACAGATGGTTAAGGAATTCGATATCGAACTTCTTGATACCTATTTTGACCGTTCCAGAATGTTTAGGAAAAAGCAAATGCTTCTACCTTAAAGGAAAATCAGAATTTTTGGGAGAATTGAATAAAATCATTGGTCTTTACAGATTAATAATTTAATTAAAACGAAATTATCCCTACAATTTTCTACTCTGATGGATACCAAATCCGTACCAAATCCGTACCAAATTCCAGACTGATTCGGCAGTTCCCCGGGATTTCTTCGATTGCCGCAGAAGCCTCGTAATACGAATCTCAAACAACTGCCGAATCAGTCTGGAGTCAGTCTTCAATCAGTCTTCCATCAGTCCCGAACCTCAGTCGAACAATTGTCGAACAATAGTCGAACACTAGTCGAAGCGGACTCGAAGGAATTGAATATTTTCCCGAAGAAAATGAAGAAAAAATGCGTTTTTTAGCAGATTGCACGAACAAAAGCTAAACTTTCCCGAAGAAACTCGCTGGAAACGCATTGTTTCAATTTAAGGCCTGAATAAAGGATTCTGTCGAATTTCTGTGCTCGAACTGAATACAATATTGCCAGGGTTGTGATCTTGTTTCTGGCAGCCTTATTTTAGCCATAAATCGGAAAATGGCCCCCGGGTTCTGAGCTGCGGAAGGCTTTAACTAAAATTACAAAAAAACAGAATTTTTATCCTGATTTTTTTCTGCCGGAGATCGCCGGGAGGAAAGGAGCAGCTTTATAATTTCCCCTGCAAATTTTATCACAAAATTATTAACTGAAGAGCCGAAGCACACGAGGGTTTTTGATGATGGCTCTCAAACATAAGAATTATCATCATCCAATGATCCATTGAAATTTTCTTTATAGTTAAAATTTTTCAAAGCAGAGAGCACAAAGCTTAAAGCGGAAAGCTCAAAGCTTAAAGCAGAAAGCTCAAAGCACAAAGCTTAAAGCTTAAAGCCGCAGCAATTATCAGATAAAAGCCCGGTCCACTCAATCCCAGGAGGGAATCCATCTTGAAATATTACTGTAAACCAATACATTTGTATCGTAACACCATAAAAAAACCGAATGAAATCTTCACTGTTTCTGATCGTATTTTTATTTATCAGCCCGGTCATTTATGCACAAATAATCGTTGAAGGAGTGGTTAAGGAAGCCGGTTCGGGGAATCCCATATCCTATGTTAATATTGGTTTGATTGGGGAAAATATCGGTACGGTAAGCAATGATGCAGGGAAATTCAAACTCACGATTCCTGAAGCCAATGCCCGGGATACCGTGCGCATTTCTATGCTGGGCTATGCTCCGCAGCTTTTTGCGGTTTCCGACTTTATTAAGCAGCTTGCTGATAAAGAAATTGTAATGCAAGCATCATCATTCCTTTTACCGGATGTGATTGTCTCAAACAAAGAACTGAAAGAGAAGGTGCTGGGAAACTCCACCGAATCCCAAAGTACAACTACCGGTTTTACCACGAATAAGCTGGGCAATGAAGTTGGCATTATTATCAAAATTAAAAGAGCACCCACATTCATAAAATCCTTTACTGCCTCTGTGGTTTCCAGGGATAATAAACCGGTGAAGCTGAGGCTGAATTTTTACAGCTTAAAAGACGGGCTTCCCGACAAATTTATTCAGGATAAGAACATCATCGTGAATGCTCCTGTTCAGAATGGGAAATTATTTGTCGATTTAAGTTCTTACAATATCGTAGCTGAAGATGACTTCTTTGTAAGTCTTGAATGGATTGAAAGTGCCTCGGGTACTATTATGTTTTCCGGAAGCCTCTTCAAAGGAGCGCTTATCGCCCGTGAAACAAGCCAGGGCGCCTGGGAAAAAGTCGGTATGTTCGGGATCGGCTTTACTGTGAAAGCTGCGTATTGAGATAGCGACTTGCGAAATCACCTGAAAGAGCAGAAAGTCGATTTCGTCAGTCGCTTTAAAAAATGTGACTGACGAATTTAAATGTATAACGCCTAAGTAAATTCGTAAGTCAACGATCCGACTTGCGAAATCACCTGACAGAGCCGAAAGTCTATTCTGTGACCCGATAGCTATCGGGTCGCGTTTAATGTTGTGACTGACGAATTTAACATGTATGATGCCCAGGTAAATTCGTAAGTCTACTTTCCGCTCGCCTAAGTAAATTCGTAAGTCTAAAATCCCTTTAGGAAACAAAACCCTAAAACAGTATTTTCGGATTTCCTTATTCAAAGATTATGTTCAAAATAAAATTGTACGGCATACTTTTCCTATTTGCCATTATCAGCGCTTGTGGAAACGGTGAAAATAAAAAAGCTGATACTGATACTGCTGATAGCCTGGGTGTATCGAACGTAACTACAAAGAAAAATATTCTCGTTTTTGGAAACAGTCTTACTGCCGGACTCGGAGTAGAACCCGATGAAGCCTTTCCGGCGCTTATTGGGAATAAAATTGATTCCTTAAATCTTCCTTATGAAGTGATTAATGCCGGATTAAGCGGTGAAACTACTGCCGCAGGAAAAGAAAGGATCAGTTGGTTACTGAAACAAAAAGTTGATGTATTCGTGCTTGAACTGGGTGCAAATGATGGTTTAAGAGGAATTCCACTTACTGAAACCAGAAAGAACCTGCAGAGTATCATTGACCAGGTAAAAGCTAAGTATCCGGATGCAAAACTGGTAATGACCGGTATGGAAGTGCCTCCCAATATGGGTAGTAAATATGCTTCTGAGTTCCGGGTGATCTTTCCGGAGCTGGCTAAGAAAAACAATATGGCATTGGTTCCATTCCTGCTCGATAAAGTTGGCGGTGTTCCTGAACTGAACCAAAGTGATGGCATCCATCCTACACCTGAAGGTCATAAAATATTAGCCGAAAATGTTTGGGCGGTATTGAAGGATCTCCTGTAAAAATGAAAGGCCCCGCTCCCGGGGCCATTTCAACCAATCAACATTCAACTAATTCTTCATTCGCCTTTGCTCATCTTCCAGACCGGTTGAGCGGCGGCGTTCGGGTTTAATTTCAGTCTTCCCGAAACGATAGCTCAGACTTATACGGCCAATCCTGCTTTCATTTTTCTGCTCCAGATTATAGTTAAGTCCGGTATACGCACTGGAATATTTTTGTCGGCGGGTATCAAATACATCACTCAGCGCAAATTTTATGTTCGCCCGCTTGTCAAGTAAATTCTTACTGATACCCAGATCAATACCATACTGTGAACTTATTTTCAAAGTTCCATACTCAATCGGGGATCTGTAATCAGCCATAAGTTCTGCACTTAAGGTTTTACTGATACTGAATTTATGCTGGGAATTAAATTGAAATGCTACTTTTCCGCTGTTCAGATCCTGCCCCCTGAGATCGGAAGAACGAAATCCCAGATAGTATAAAAGCACATTATTGCTGCTGCTCCACCATTTGTTTAAAGTGAGCGGTGCATTCAGGTTTAAACCATAATTGATCTGTTTATCCAGGTTCTCATTGGTCTGGAATAATGCCTTTTTTGCAGTATCCGGAAGCAAAACCCCAGTAATCACATCCCTGGTCAGGCTGTAATTTAATGATAGATTATAGGTCTTTTTATAGTTGTAGGACACTTCATAATTATTGGTGTACTGTGGATTCAGGAATGGATTTCCCTGATTATAAGTGTACTGATCCAGAAAATAAATGAAGGGATTCAAGGCATCATAACTCGGGCGGTCGATACGGCGACTGTATGAGAAGGACATATCAAGATTTTTTGATAATGTCTGATTGATAAACAGACTTGGAAAAACATCCAGATAGCTGCGTTCAACCAATTTGGAAGTAGTGATGGAATTTCCTTTCGAATTCGTTTGCTCTGCCCTCAATCCAAACTGAATACTTGTTTTCTTAAACTGCTTGTTCAGATTCGTGTAGGCGGCGTTTACATTTTCATTATATACAAACTGATTACTTCTTCGGATATCATTTTCCCAATTGCTGCTTTTCAGTTCCTCAAACCTGAAATCATTATCGGTTTTAACAATGCTGCTCTTTATGCCGGCTTCAAATTTCATGGTCTTATTCAAAGGCAGGGAATAATCTGCCTTTATTGCCTTAATATTGATCAAGGAGGGGGTACTGTTCCTGATGAAAGAAGGTGCTTTGTTCGTACCGTTATAATTCACAAAACGGTTATCATAAAGGGTTCTGTTGTTACCATTAAAACGTGAATAGTCGAGGTCAACTGAAAGCTCCATTCCTGCAGTATCCAGAACTGATTTATAATTCAAATTATAAGCCAGGTTGCTGTACCTACTGTTTTCATTAATGATAGCAATTACCGACGAATCGGCCTTGCTGAATGATCGCCCAATGGCCGTTATATTATTGTTCAATTCTGAACCTGAATTGCTGTAACCATTCAGTAGAAATCCCAGTGTATTATTCTTATTCAGAAAAAAGTCAAGCCCTGCTTTAAAATTATTATTATCGTTCTTCCTTAATGAATTTACCTGCTGCCCGAAATAGGTCATCACATTTGAATTTGAAACCTCCCGGTTAATACTTAAATCCTGTCCGCGGTCTACACTTGAGAAATTATAGTTTCCGAAAAGATTGATACTTCTGTTTCTGTGATTCAATGAAAGTCCGGCATTTGAACGATAATTATCCCCATAGCCGGTACCGGCTGTCAGGGTACCATTTGTACCCACATTATTGCTTTTTTTGGTTTTTATATTGATGATTCCTGAATTTCCGGCTGCATCATATTTAGCCGAAGGGTTGGTGATGAGTTCGATGGTTTCGATCTGTGAACTTGGCATACTTTTCAGCAGGTTCGCTACATCCGCATTACTCATATAAGTTTGCTTACCATCAATCATGACCAAAACGCCCTGTTTGCCCTGCATGGCGATGTTATCATTCTGGTCTACGGTAACCCCGGGAGCTCTCTGAAGTACCTCCAGTGCTGTTGAACCTGCTGATACACTGCTGTTTTCAACATTTACTACCAATCTGTCCATTTTGCGTTCTACAAATGGTTTAATGGCTCTGACAGTTACTTCTCCGAGCATTTTACTATCCTTTGCTACGATAATCTCAGAGAAATTCATAACTGGATTAGCCTCATTTATGCTGAATGCTTTAGTGCTTATTTTCTTAAATCCTATCATACTGGCGGTCAGAAAATAGTCTCCTGCGGGTAAATCAGATAGTAAAAACTTTCCATCCAGGTCACTTACAGCTGTACGTACCAGTGAAGAATCAAGGCTTTTCAAAAGGCTGATGGTTGCAAAGTCAAGGGGTCTTTTCTCTTCATCCAACACAGTTCCGCTTATTTTTGATTCCGGAATTTTGTTTTGGGCAAAGCCGGATCCTGAAGCACAAAGGAAAAAAAGTATCGTAAGTATAAATGCAAAGTATCGTTTATTCATTTCTTTATTTTTAAAAATCCGGCACAAAAACTCTCCTAAGAACCATTTCGATGATCCTTAAATAAAAGAGAAAATTTGATTGCAGTTATTGGTTAAAATGTATTTGATGATAAGACGGCAAAGAAATGATTTGGTTACAGTAAAAAGGGAAAAAGGGATTTTCGCATATTTGGCGGTGGCGGGTCGAGCCCGCCATGACAAAGGGCTGCTGAGCAGAAAGGGGATTCTGGCTAGGAGGGAGGAAATTTATATGTCAGGGGGGAGGTGGCGGGTCAAGCCCGCCATGACAACGCATTGGTGGTTTAATAAGGAGATTCCGGCTCGGAGGCCGGAATCTGCCAAATCCGATGGAAATGCTTTAAGGAATCGTCTTTCAACCATTTCATTTCGGGTTTTCTAATTGAATATTGTATTTCCCCCAGTCCGTTTTCCAATTTTGGGTCGGTCCTTGTTGTACTTCCGATTCCGGTCTCCGAACCGGAATCTCCTATTTTCTTAAAATCGATTTGTCATCGTGGCGAAAGCCACGACCTCCTCTTTAAACACTAATCGTCATAACATCAATCGCCGCGACCTCCTTTTGTAGAATTGATTGTTACTTTAATGACTTATTTTCAGGTCTTAAGCTAAGTTCCTTCGCTTCACTCAGGATGACAACCTACTCCAATTGAAATAAATAGTAATAGCCTTTGTTTCCTGTTCCCTATTTCCAATTCTCAATTCTCAACTCTCAATTCCTTCCCAACCAACTCCTCCGGAAAAGCAATCGTAAACGTCGTTCCCTTAGAAATCTCAGAAATGATTCCGATTTTGATCTGATGATAATCGGCAATACTTTTCACGATAGAAAGCCCGAGACCATAACCAGCTCCATCTTCAGAAAGATTGGCCTTCTTAAAACGATTGAAAATTGTACTGAGATCTTCTTCCGGAATACCGATTCCGGAATCTGCTATGATAATATCATATGAGCCGTCCCTGTTCATCCTATCGCTGATGCGGATACTGCCATTTGCCTTATTATACCTGATCGCATTATTCACCAGGTTGTAGATCATCTGGAATAACAGGTCACGATTAATATTACTCAGAATAACCTGGTCTGATAAGTTCATCTCAAAGCCGATCTCTTTTTCACTCAGCCTGTGGCTGATCTCTTCCATAACATCCCTGAATAACTCAGCAGCCGGTATGGATTCCTTTTTGCTGAATTGTTCGTTTTCAATTCTGGAGATCAGCAAAAGCGAATGAACAATGCGTTTAAGGCGGTTTAATGTTCGCTGCATACCAATCAGGCGTTCCTGTACTAATTCAGTAACTTCAGGTTCACCCATCAGGTTCTCGATCTTATTCTGAAGAATTCCGATGGGCGTCATTAGCTCATGGGAAGCATTTGCAGTGAATTCACGCTCTTTTTCAAAAGCTTCATGGATCTGCTGCATCAGGCTGATCAGTGAATTATCCAGATACCTGAAATCGGTTGTGGAGGTCCGGATCGGAACCGAATTTTCATTAAAAGGGAATTTCCTGTTACTTATTTTAGATCGGATGATCTCACCCAGGGGCCGCAGAAGATACCGGGTATAGAACAGATCAATTACCAGAGTGATCAGTATCAGCCCCAGTAGTACATAGGTGGCAATACGCTGCAAGGGGCGGTTATACTGATCGATCGTATCAATTGTTTTGCCTACCTCCATCAGATAGGTGCCATTCTCTGCCGGAAATGAATGAGTTAATACCCTGTATTTAAGCGTATCCTTTTCAATGATCCGCTCATCAGTGTATATGGTATCGATAGAAAAATCCTTTGCAATTGGTTCCAGCGAGATATACTCTTCCTTAAGCATGGTATAACTCCCATAACTTTCCTCCCCCTGGAGGTATGATTCCACTCCATTACGCGCTACCACATCCAGCACCTTTGTCTGTTGCTGCCGGAGATAATAATCAGTATAGGTTCTGGCAATTCCTCCTATCAGGTAGGGTAATGTAAGTACAAAAAGCAACATGATAGCAAGCTTCGACAGGGTAATAAATAAAGTAAGCTTGCTGATTAATTTCACTGTTGTTTCCTGATTTTATAACCTACACCTCTTACCGTTTCAAGCCATTCTATCGGGCCGTAAACGCTCAGTTTTTTGCGGATGTTCTTGATGTGTACATCAATATAATTCGAATCATAATCATCGTCGGCAAAAGAGCCCCAGATATGTTCACTTAACTGCATCCTTGTCAGAACCCTGTTCTTATGCAGCAGCAGATAACTGAGCAGGTCAAATTCCTTTCGGGTAAGTTCAATTTCCCTTGCATCGTGGCTGACGATCCTGGTCTGAAGATCTACAATGAATTCACCCAACGCTATTTCCTGGGTATTGATATTGAATTTCCTTCTTGAGATTGCCTGCATCCGTGATTGAAGCTCGAGCAGAGAAAAGGGTTTTGGAAGATAATCATCAGCCCCCAGATCGAGCCCAAGAATTCGGTCTTCAATATTACCCCGGGCAGTAAGAATGATATAAGCAGCATCAGGATTTAACTTTTTAGCTTCCTGAAGTACTTTTAAGCCATCCAGATCGGGCAATCCAAGATCGAGCAAAACAAAATCGTAGGGGTTCACCCCAAGCAATTCCAGCCCTTTGCGGGCCGTATGAGCTAAGTCGCATAAATAAAACGCCTTTTTCAGGAAGGCCTCAACTTCATAAGCCAGCGTTTTCTCATCTTCGATCAGGAGTACTTTCAAATCAGAACTGGTAATAGAAACTTAAATTAAAAAATGAACGGGGCTTCTGTTTCGTTTCAGAAACATTTCTCCCTAAAACGGCTAGCTGCCAGGCAGTCTCAATCAGATAATTACTTCGGTTATATCCCAGCAAAACATTCATATTATAGGAGAGCATATCGAAACTGCTTGCATCCCTGGTCATCGTATAATTTTGCTCCCTGTTGGGGAACAGGGGGTTCATGGGGAGTCCAATCCTCCGGTCGCGCTGCACAATGTATTCTTCCAGGTAATGCAATGTTCCGCCCACCAGTTCAATGCCGGGTTCCAGGGAGATGAAATCCTTTTTACTGAATAAACTTCCAAGATTCATCGTTTTGGAAGTGCTGAACGAAACAAAGGCATCCTGCTGAGTACCAAAGGCATAATAGGTGTTCAGACCTGTTTTCAATATATTAAAGTCATAGGCTAATGAGGCGCTGATTGTATTCTCGTTGGAGGCCTGTAGCAGGGGTGAATTCTGAGCATAAAACGAACGGGTATAAGCCAGTGATCCGCTTAAATTTTTGGAGAGCTCAGCTTCAAATCCTGCTGAGAGGTCGAACTCTGAAATACCTGAGCCACCCGTACTGGTAAGTTTGTATGAACCGGCCGAAAAATAAAATCCGCTTTTTAATCTAAGAGAGGCATTTGCAAGGACATAGGGTAATCTTTGCTCAGCCGTTTGGCCGTAATAATTTGCATTACTGCCATAAATGGCTGCCAGGGTTAATGTTGTTCTTTTAACTGTAGTCGAATCATCCCCGGCAAAGATATTGCCTGCAATCAGCAAACTTAGTATCAATGATATAAACCTTCGCTTCATATATGATTAAATAAAACCTGTTAGAAATGTAATCCACCAAAACCCTTTTTCGGGGTCTTCATCGGCAGCCTCCTGATTGGTATCCGGTCGATAACGGCCTTTGGTTTGAGCTTTGGAATAGAGCGCGGGACCTGTTTGATACCCGGCTTTTGACGTTCTCCAGGATTTACTCCTCTGAAATCTGGTTCCCGCCTTTCCTCAGGTTTTTCCTGATCTTTTTTATCTCCCGTTCTCCTGACTGGTATGGTATCGGCAAAAAGTGCCAAAGCCACCTCCCCAGTCGAATATACCGGGTGCTTATTGTCCATTTCCCTGCCCCCGGCAAAAAGTTTTGCCGGAAATATGCTTACCAGGGCAAGCAGAAAAACTGAACAATAAAGTAGAATAAATTTCATTTCGTGTAAAAATAATGAAAGTTTGCCTCAAAAGAGGCAAACGATCATTCAGTTGTATAAAGGTAATTATATGATGGAAGCCTTACAAGATCCGGGCACCGGCATTTAAGCGGCTATTCCCCCGAATATTCGGACGGCTGAGTTTTACATCTGCACCGGCACCAGCTTTAACACCAGCTTTTGGACCCTTCCTTGCATCAGTCCCATGCGACTTTCCCATGGTCCTGCCTTCGATGGAAACACCATCATGTGTTCTTCCTGAAGCCCTGCGGTCTCCATCCACATGTTTAGGATCAGCAGATACATCATCATGTGTTCTTCCTGAAGCCCTTTGCTCATCTTTCATTTGCCTGCGTTCTGATCTTAAAATTGCACGCTCCGCCCTGGTTTCAGCTGAACCCTGAGATTTGGATGAGGCTATCGCACTAACCGCAGTACCATGTGATTGAGTTTCACCGGTTTCAGTTTTGGCAACGGTCCTTACCTGAGTTCCATGTTCACTTTTCGTATTTTCTCTTGTTTGTGAGAAAGCAGCAGCTGATAATAATATTGCTCCTGCTAATAATAATTGCTTTTTCATACCTTAAAGTTTAGTTATAATGTGTTAAACTATATTCAAAGGTGAGCATCGAACATGAAGACTAAATGAATTTTTGGATTTCTTTTATAATTGAATTCTATGCCTGGGGAAAGCGAGGGGGAAAAATACCGGATCATTTTTTATTTTTCAGTAGTCTGAACCACTTTTCCCTCAGATAGTTCAGGTTTTTCGCTTTCATTATGGATCTCAAGCATTTCCACAGAAAAGGCTTGTTTTACAAGCCGGATAGGTTTATTATGTGTATCGCTCAGAACTTTTACAAAACAGCCTCCATAATATAAGATCATGGCCGAATAAAATACGAATAACAAGATCAGCACCAAAGCACCCGATGCCCCATAAATAACACTGATATTACTTTTTATCAACAGAAAACCGAGGATCCATTTTCCCAGGGTGAACAAAACCGCGGTAAAGAACCCTCCGCCAAAAGCGATATTCCATCTTGGCCTTCCTGCGGTGAGGAACCTGAATAAAAATGCCAGCCAGATAGTAACCGCAATGACGAAAACGGCCTCATTAATAAGCCGGTTAAAAAACCAGCCCCCGCCGCCCCAAATTTCATCAATATAATCACCTAATAATGCCTGAAGTCCCTCCAGCACCACTCCGGCAATAAACAGAATGCCCGCCAGGAAAATAACTATCAATGACCTGATACGATATCTGAGCTGGAAGAAAAAGCCTGTTTCAGGCCTTATCCTGATATCCCAGATCTGCCCTAAAGAATTCTTGATCACATCGAACAGGGTAGTAGCAACAAACATCAGAAAGATAAAGCCGAGAACAGTAATATACCAGCTCTGGTTCAATCCGCTCAGGGCTGCCAGCACACCTTCTACCTGATGGGCGCTGCTGGTTCCCAAAACATGACCCAGCCTGTAGATCAGCTCTGAACTGAGTTCAGTGGGATCAACAAAAAAGCGGAAGAACTGAGTGAAAATGATGAGGATGGGAGGTAAAGCAAATGTGGTGAAAAAAGCAGTGGCTGCGCCCATACGAAGCGGATCATTCAATTTCAGCAAAGTAAATGAGCTCTTCATCAATGTTAACAGTGCTAACAATTTATGAACGATATTATGACCTTTTTCTATCTTTTCCGGCAAGGTGTAAAGCTAAGGAAAAATGAGATATGGGTTGTGAGTCATTGCTGTCCGGTTAAATTTTTTGTTCTTCGACCCCAATTGGCCGTATGTGAGAATTTCAAATACTTGCGGCCACATTCGGGCGATGTCATTATTTAAGTCATTCAAGATTTCCATTAGATATTCTTTGTCCATTTGCCCTATAGGGACAACATGTCATACTATATCTTCGACCCCGAAGGCGGTCGAATGTTTATAGAAACGCCATACAATCCCGTTTCCCGACCCCGAAGGTGGTC
>JAKFBV010000006.1:0-2019 GCA_036677005.1 Pedobacter sp. | reverse complement strand
CTCCACTGCCTATGCTTCAAGCACGGTGATGTTCAGGACATTCCGCACATTACCCATGCACTTTATCTGCTGACTCAGGATGGTTGCGATCTGTTGACGGTTGCTCAGCAGCGGATGATGGGGTGGAAGGCGCCGGCCTGATGTAGGGCTTAAAGAAGGGGAGTAGCATGACGAGTTTGAATTGATTGAAATGATCAATCCGTCCTTTCTACTTTGTTGCAGTCACCTGATTGTGCAGGTTCAATCAGGTGACCTTTCAATAGGCTTTCCTCGCTTCATAGTTTATCTGGGAAATATGAGAGCGGCGGGTGTGTTGCTTTCCATTCTTTCGACATTTGCTTTGCTTGTTCGATTTGTTCAGGCGTTAGTTTTGCTGCAATTTCAGGCAATATTTCTTTGGCATATTTTAATAAGCCGCCACCACCATCAAGTTCAAGCAGGGTGGAAATCAAGGCGTATGATTTTACAGGTTCATAAGAAAATCCGAGTTCCGAAGGGTTCTTAGATAGATACGAACCATATCCGAAAACAGCACTTGCGTATCCAGATTTGGCAGCCTTTTCGTACCAGAATCTGAGTGTTTCAAGATCGTTTTTGGTCGAAAGTGTCTCTACGTACGCCATCATGCCTGGAGGGTAGCCACCTTCAGCTGATGCTTTCATTAGGCGCTGAACTACATCTGCTCTGCTTGATGGAAGCACAAAAAAGCCTTTTCCGTCACGGTATCCCGTTCCTAGGTAATACTGGGCGAAGGCGTACCCTTTCTCTGCTGATTGTTCCAACCACTTGTCGTCCCCAGTAAGGCGGAACATCAAATACATGGCCTCTGCGTTTCCTTTGGTCGCTTCTTTATCAGCAGCATTTAGGGCCATTTTTCGCCATTCAGTGGGTTCTTTTTGACCTTTTGGACAGTTTTTCATGGCGATACAAAGATCGTTCTTGTTTCCAGAAAGTCTGATCATAGAATATATGTTGCCTTGACGTGCAGATGCTTCGTAAGCGGCCTGTGCCTCCGGCGTTATATATTTTTTGATTTTACGCAGAGCTTCACCAAGATAATATTGCGCGTCCTGATCGCCGGCTTCTGCGGCAATTTTTAAATGAGGGATCGCAGAGTCGGTCTTAAACTGATTGTAAAGAATAATACCTTTTTCTTTTTCTTCGAGTAGCTGTTGTGAGGGCGCTGCTAGTGCATTAAAGGTGATGATAGAAGAGCAGAATATGGCGTATAAGAATGACTTTGAAGAAATCATATTAAGTTTTCTCGAGATTTATGAGCCGATGTACTTTATGGTGCTGCTTGGAACGTAGCTGTTTTGATGGAGGTCTAGTTTGCATAATCCATCTAGGCGCTGACCAAGTTTTTTGCTTTCTCTCGTGTAAGCTGCTCGAGCTAGTTCGCCATCTTGCCGGGAGATTTTCAATACGGGGTTTGACATAAACCTATCTAATTTATATTTGTTTTCGCAGTACGCCTGTCCTGAGTTTTCAGAGAATTCGCCGAATTTGTTCATGCATTTGCATGCGTCTTCAAATTGCTGCTGGGCCTCGATCAATGTTCCAGATGCACTGGAGTTTTGCCCCATCCAGCTTACTATATTACTAATTGCTTGTTGTTGTAAAAGATGTGCCTCATCTCTTTTGTATTCGTGCTTCTCATCACCTGGGTCGCCTTCACCTCCCTTAATCGAAGTTACGGTAAAGGCCTTTGGCTCAGATGTCAGCGTCATGAATATAGGACCTAAAGCTGCGGGCGTCGCTTGAACGAACCATTTTTCCAGTTCCTCTTGGTTGTGATATTCAACAATTGTATGAGCAATAGGTCCTCCCTTTCCGTTACTGGTCATTGCTTCATAGAGGTTCATGATGACGTTAATTCCCATCATATAAACCATCGCAACATCCAACCCAACTGCGCCGAGTACGTTCAGCGCAGAAGCTTGCTCAGCGGCCTCCGGAGTAATCCAGCTAATAGAAGCTCCCTTGGCTTTATACAACTCACGCCGATAAATATTGATG
>JAKFBV010000005.1:0-73471 GCA_036677005.1 Pedobacter sp. | reverse complement strand
CGAATACTTCACGAATAATACCCACATTATCGACCACAACAAAAACCAGTTTTGTTGTCCCGTCATCCAGAACAAGGCTGCGGGCGTGCAATTCGTCATGTACATAATTTGCCGGAGGAGGGATACCAAAATTACCCACCAAACCCGAGCCCAAAGGCGGGGTAATATTCGCAGTAGAGGCTCCGGCCCGAAAAGCTACATTTTGAGCATAAAGCCGGGAATCAAAACTGAAAATCAGAATAAAACCGAAAATCAGTGTTAAAAGCCTCACATAATGGCCATAAGCATAAAATTTAATTATTCTTTGCATTGTTATCCTTGTTTTGCCTTATTTAATTTAAAACAGGCGGGTGAAAAATTATATTGTTAAAATTATTTAATTCTGATTTCCAAAAACCACTCATCGTTTTACCTGATTGAAAAGTTTATGAATTTCAGTCACAATTTTCCGGGAAGCTTCTTTTTCGACCTTATTGACACTCATCCAGGTCTCATAGCCCCCCATCTGATGCTGTTCAGGAGTCGGGAGATATCCATAACCCCCATTGGCCAATCCAATAGTAAAAGATTTTTCAAAAGGGCTTCCGGCTTTGATCTCTAATCCTGTTTCGGCAAATACCTCAAATGGAATTCCGGCTATTCCCACATCCCCTACACGGAAAGTTTGCAGAATGACATCTATTTTTTCAGGCCATTCCTTCATTTGTATGGTTCGTTCGGCAAAGACCTTTTCCATTGAGTGATCAGGCTTCGCTTTCTGCATTGCTTTCTCAGCCCAACTAAGCATTTGTGCATCCGGCTTCCTTACATCCAGAGTAAGTTCCATTTGTGCGGCACCAAGCGGCACCCATTCCTTATACTGGATGTTCTGATAAACCCTGAATACCTCCTGAGCAACATCGTTTGCGACAAGCTTCATTTTCGCATAGGGCGGATAAGTAACAGCGGGGCCACGAAAATTTATGTTATTTATATCTCCTTCAGTACCATTTGACATAATGCCCACAAAGGGAATATCCTGACGATCGGCTTTTAGCAATTCCTGGATGCGGTTGGCAAACAGCGCAAAATAATCAGCAGAAATATGCCCCTGGGGAACCCCTCCGACATAATGCAGGGAGTAATTGACCAATACTGCAATTGGCTTCCCCTTAAGGGATTGAACCGATATAAATGAAACCTCGGGGTCAGTAGGGCCGGCTGGTTCCAGTAAATTTGGGTTAGCAATCCCCGGATTCATCTGAACCTTTTCACTTACTCCAAAAGGATTGATTACCGGTGCTTTCAATTTCCAGCGCCGATTGAAAACATGTTGTGGTACACTTCCTGAACCCCAGCCAATACGGGCAGGTTCCAGATTATTTAAAGCGACCCGCACTCCGTCAGCCATACGACGTACAACAAAGCGCTGATAATCATCCAGAGGTTTTGGATATGTCCCTGTAGTATGATTACGGATACTAAGCGAAGGTTCAGGGGGATTGATCTCATGACCGGCAAAGGGAGTAGAATGAGCATGCGTTGATGACATCATTATCCCCTCTTTAGGTATCAGTGTTTCTGCGGCGATAAGCAGTTTAGCCGCATCAAACACTTCGCGGGGGAGCTCCACATTATCCACAACCATAAAGACCAGACGGACTTTACCATCGTCCAAAACCAGGGAACGGGCATGCAATTCATCATGAATATGAGTAGCTAAGGGCAATGGCATCCAACCACCTGCTATTCCCTCCCCAAGGGAAGGACTGATATTTGCGGTTGAAGCCCCGGCACGAAAAACCTGCTGAGCAAAGGAAGGAAACTGAAAAAGAAGGATGATAATCCCGCTGAGCAATCTCACTGGGAATAAACATTCCCTGATTTTTAGAAAGTTAAATGCTCTTTTCATTTGTTCAATTTTCCTTTTATGCTGTATAGAATGTAATTATCTTATATAATTTCCCAATCATTCCCGACAATCCCTTATGTTTTAACCTCTGTTAAATTGAGATAAATTCAATCCCGGATCAATCCGTTCATTCGAAAAATGCATTCTGTCCCAGCTTAACTCTTCCTGGGCCTCTGCTGCATTTCGTCCCAGAATAGCTGTCAGTGTCGACTCAGCAGCCTGCTTTATTTCGTTCAGATAATTCCCGGTCTCTATACTGTTAATGAAATTCTTATGCTTGTTTGCATCGGCATCATGTAATGATGAAAGAAAAACACCCGCTGCCCTTTGTTCGGCAGAAACCTGAGCAGCATCCCTCAGCACACCTGAGTCCCACTGGTTTTCACCTGTGATGAAAACACCGCCAGTATAATGTGCTTCAGCAATACCTTTTGTCCCGATAAATCTGGCGCACACGTCTCCAAATTGTTTTCCCACCTGGATAGAA
The DNA here is from genome assembly GCA_036677005.1 of Pedobacter sp. Classification (GTDB taxonomy): domain Bacteria; phylum Bacteroidota; class Bacteroidia; order Sphingobacteriales; family Sphingobacteriaceae; genus Daejeonella. The sequence continues at coordinate 71,093 of JAKFBV010000005.1, read as the reverse complement.
TGATAGGAAACATTCACATCATTCGGATACTTAAAGATCACCTGGTAATGATTCCAGGCATTGCCAAAGTCTGCTCCTTCATTTAGTCCGCCATAACCTGCAGCACTTAGAGGATGCGACTGCAAAGCCCGGTTACAGATATCAATCATGTGGATTCCCTGATCTACCAATGTTCCTCCCGACAGTTCCCGGAAATGAAATTGATTCCGGATCCTCGCTTCATCATATGGCAGCCCCTTATAGGGTTTTAATGATATTTCTGAGGCCAGGTAATAAATCTGTGCGTTCACAATCTTTCCAATATCTCCCCTGTGAATACGTTTAATCATTTCTGAATAAGGGCTCGCATGCGGAACCTGAAAACCGATGGCAACGCTAACTTTACCATTAATCCGTTCAGCTAACTGTTCCATGCGCCTGCAACCTTCCACATCGATAGCAACAGGCTTTTCACAGTAAACATGTTTACCTGCAGTAACTGCGGCCTCTAAAAATTCCGGATGCGTATAACAGGGTGATGAGATCAATACCGCATCTACCTCTTTATTATTCAATAATTTAAGATATGCTTTCGAACCCTGGTATATATTCGATTTGGAAATGGCAGGAAATCCCTTTGCGGCATTCAACTGGTCAAGTTTCGGTCTGGCAGCCTGAAGCTGGTCATCGAAGAGATCAGCAATAGCGACAATGTTCACATTGGTATTTCTTGACATGGAGCTTATATCCGCCGTACCTCTGCCTCCACAACCAATAAAGCCTAAACGAATTGCCGGTTTTGTACCTGAGGCAAAAACTGCATCAGGGCTTAAAATTGTTACCGCCGATAATGAAGCTGCACTTTTTATGAAATTCCTTCTTTCCATATTATTTTTTAATCTATTGCTTGAATATACCGAGTGTTATGTTAACAATCAAATGGTGTTAGGTATCAGGAGTCAAGAACCAGGAGCCAAGAACCAAGACAATGAATACTAAATGAAATTTGTAGCTCAATTGTCAACTAATGGGAGAATAGGGAATTGGAAATAGGAAATGGTGAATGTATCCCGTTTCACACATCTCAAATCTCACCCTCACATCTCACATCTCACATCTCATATCTCATATCTCACTTCCAATCAGGTAAACACGCAGAATTTTGCTCCATGCGCCCCAATCACAGGTTCTGCTCAATATCTGCTGTTTTTGAAGGGCCTGTTATGAATACTCCGAAGCCGTCAGATACCGCATGGATCTGCCTGTAAGCTTCATGCATGTTATTAACAATTTCATCGAAATTAATCTTCATTATATCCGGCATCCTCTCCAAGCTTCAAACAGTCCTGCCAGGATACAATACTTTCGGAAGAACTGGCATCCATTAAACTCGCGGCAGCAACGTTAACACCCAATAAGAGGCTTTTGGCCATCGTCCAGTCTTCATGTACTCCTGCTAAGACACCTGCGGCAAAAGCATCTCCCGCACCAACCGACCCTTTGATCTTCTCTACCGGCATTTTAACGCTTGGCTGAAATATTTTCTCCCCGTTTTTATTCAGTGCAATCGCCCCTTTCGGGAAATGAATGATTACCCATTTCTGAACTCCTGTATTTAAAATAGTATCAGCTGCCTGATTAGCCTTTGCAAGAGAGCATTTCCCATCATCATCACAGATTTCAATACCCGTAAGCATATTGGCTTCAAATTCATTTACAAAAAGGATATCGATAAATTGTAATGATAATGGAATAATGTTTCTGAATCGTTCAGATTGCTCACTTACCAGATCTGCAGATGTAATCATTCCGCATTGCCTGGCATCTCTTAATACTTTTGCTGCCCCTGTCAGGCCATCTGCACCGATAGTATCCAGTTTATCAAGCAGCAGCAGATACCCTAAATGAAATATTTTCGCATTACAACCAGAAAAATCAAAATAAGACTCATCTAAAAAGGCATTCGCGCCCCTGGAATGAAAAAAAGTACGTTTACCGGTTCCGTAAACGGTCATTACATCAGTGTAGGAAGTATTGGTATTCTCAACCTTTTTAATCTGAGCGGAATCAATCTGAAGTTCCCGGCATTCATTTAAAATATAATCCCCTCTTTCATCATTTCCGATAGCTCCAATTCCTTTTAGAGGGAATTGGAATCCCATCTTACTTATGGCTTTTAAAACATTGTATGGAGCACCTCCATTGCTGGTGCTCTCTCTGAGGATATTCGCCAGTTTCTCTTCTTTTGGATAGACATCAACAATTTTAACATTGTCAATGATCCAGTTGCCTCCAGCCAAAACTCCCGTTCCGGTATTCTCTTTCATCCGTTTTTCTTATCGTTTCTTATCCCGCACGTGCGGAGTCGATTTGAAGGGTATATCGATAAACTATAAACATACGACCACCTTCGGGCAATGTCATTATTTAAAGATTACGATCCTGACGAAAGTCAGGATCTCCTCCATTATTAAAAAATACATTGTCATTCTGGCGAAAGCCAGAACCTCCCGCCCCTTATAAATAATGACATTGCACCTTCGGGTCGACGAGTAAATCTTTTAATCAGACACTAGTGATTATAAATTAAATCATACTACATCTACAACAGATTTAGTCTCATGTGATTTTAAAGCGGCATTAAATAACTTATGACTAATGAGTGCTTCTTCAGGAGTAACACAGCCAAAACGGCCATTTAAAAATCCTTCGCGCTCTGCAAAATATGCAGCCAGCATCTGTAAGAAACAATCGGAGAAGCCAGGTTCGAATATCCCACCGGTGCTTACCGGGAATGGGACCTGGAATCCAAGATCCACCCGCTGCCATAGCTGCTCCTTTTCTCGTTTAAAGGTCCATAAGGCCTTGGTATCCTTGGTATTATAGCGTACCCCACCCTCAGTTCCAAGAATTTCAATATACCAGGAATTAGTCTCACCCGGCTTTAATCGCTTCATTTCTAGGGACATTGGAATATCATTACCCTCTATTTTAACTGAGGCAGACAGGCTTGCATTATTCCAGGTATCGCATTCACTCCATCCGCCTTTCCCATCCGGCCTTGTGGTGATGATCTTTTGCAGATGGGCGTACACCTTATCAGGTATCCACCCCATTCTGATTGGGATGTGCATAACATGCATACCCAAATCTCCCATTACTCCAATTTCACCACAGAATTTTGACTGTCTTTTCCAGTTGATCGGTTTAAGAGGATCCATATCACTTGAATGACAAAATCCTGCATTAATTTCGATGATTTCACCGATTCTTCCTGAAAGAGCTTCGCTAATCACCCGCTGAGGGCCTGGTAAAAAGGGCATCTCCGAGCAGCATCTTACAAAACTCTTCGAATTGGCAATTTTTTCATTGATCTTTTTTGCAGCCCCGAGGTCAATCCCAAAGGGCTTCTCAGCCAGAAGATCCTTACCTGCCTCAATTACTTCGATATAATATTGCTCATGAAGAAAATGAGGAAGGGCAACATAGACTACATCAACCTTAGATGAGGCCAGTAACTCTTTATAATCTGTGGTCAATAATTCGACTGAAGGAATTTGCTCATACCATTTTAAAGTGTTTGAATCCAGATCACAGACAGCCTTTAACTCTACTTTAACAGGATAATCGTTTAACGAGAACCAGCGTCCAAAAGCGCCGGCTACTTCCTTACCCATTAAACCGCCACCAATAATACCAACGTTTACAACTTTCATATTGTATTTAATTTTTTTTCATCCCGCAGGTGCAGGATGAAGTCCGCCCGGCCAAACCCTTAGGACTGGCTTAAATATTTTATTTACTACCCTTAACCCAGCCTATTACATCTTCAGGTTTTGCACCATCATGTACAATTGCCATTAACGCCCTTGTCATTCCACCTGAATTAGCATGTTGTACTACATTTCTGCCATACACGATCCCTTTAACACCCTGTTTCATCAATTTATAAGTACGATCCAATAACTCTTCATCATCAGCACGTCCGCCACCTCTTACCAGAATTGGAATAGATCCGGCTACCTCAACAACTTTATGATAATCTTCTACGTTATCACAAGGGTCCGCCTTAATAATATCAGCTCCTAATTCAACAGCCTGTCTTACCAGAGGTAAGATAATATCAATATTTCCATCAACCATATAGCCTCCGGCTTCGCTGTTTGGGCGGAACACCAATGGCTCGATCATTAATGGCACAGAATAATGGTCGCACATTGGCTTTAGCTTCAAAATATTCTGAATACACTGATCGGTTACCTCAGGAGCTCCAGGAATACGAAACAGATTAACAACCACACAGGTAGCGTCAAGACGAATTGCCTGAAGCACCGGCTCTTCAATCATTCTGCTGTATAATACGGATTGAAGTTCAAGACCGTAAACATTGGCAACATCTGTTCTTAAAACTAAAGAAGGCTTTTTCTTTCCGGGTACAGACTGTAAATGATGCGCCTGTCCGACAGTTAACTGAATCGCATCAGGATCTGCATCAATCAGAATTTTAACAGACGTTTCAATATTTTCTATCCCACCTAAAAATGTTAATTCATTAAAAAAACCGTGGTCAATAGCTACATCAAAACACTTACCTGATTTTTCATTGAATAATCTATTTAATCTACTCGCTTTCATCTTTCTTGTTTTTATTAATTAATTATTTTATTTTAATTCAATATTCTCTTTTACCTAAAGACCGGGGGATCCTTCAGAATTATAAATACAATAGCCTGCCAGCTATCCGGCACATATATTTGAACCTATATCAATCTTAATCTGAGAAGGGTAAAAACCTCTGTGCGAAATTTAAAGCTGAGATCCTTCAGGATCGCACCAGCACTATTTACTTCATTTTTGTCTGCGATAAAACATCAGACAGCTTAACCGGAATTCCTCCAAGCCTCTTACTTTCATCCGCAGCCTCCATAAAGGCATAAATTTCTATCGTTTCTTCATCACTTACCGGTGCTATACCTGAGCGAAAAAACGCTATAATGGCTACCACCAATGGGCGGTAGCCATTAAATGCTCCGATTGAAGCTATACCTTTATCACCGAATGCTGTACCTCCGAAACCGCTTCTCCCTTTACGTATTCCACGAAAAACACCAATACGGCCATCTTCCCATGTTCCGACAACGACCTCAGCATCATCTGCAGATGTCCTGCTGACAGTTTTACATCCTATTCCTCCCATAACTGTATAAAGAGATTCTACCGCATGAATCCCGTCCCAGAAGAGATCAGCATGCGATTTCTGCAAGGGTGCCGGACCATAGGTATTTGCTCCCAAAACCTTACCTACGATTTTCCCCTCACGGATATCCTGGGCTTCTTTAACATAGCGGAGCGGTGAACAGGAAAACATAGGCACATCATATTTTTTCGACACTTTGAAGATGGCCAATACATCCGATAAGCTTGCCGCAAGTGGTTTATCCACATAAACCGGTTTCCCTGCCTTCAATACCGGAATGATCTCTTTCAAATGAGGTCGCCCATCGTTGGTTAACAGCATCACCGCATCAACCTTTTTAAGCAGCTTTTTAATAGAACTCACAAATTCTACACCCTGTCCTTTAATCGTATCAGTGAAGCTCTGCAGCTGCTTTTCAGAAAATTCCACATCCGGATTACCCTTGGGATGAAAGATGGCCACTACTCTGCAGCCGCTGAACTCAGGACTTGAGGCTCCGGAATTAATTATTTCTGTATAAGCAGCACTATGAACTGAAAGCCCGATAACTCCAACTTTAATCTCCTCCCCGGGAATGGCCTCTGCAAAGGCCGAAGCATGTATTCCAATACCTGCCCCTATTCCCAAAGACTTCTTAAGAGGATTATGTCGTTTACTATTAGCCATTTTTAAATTCGAATTCAATAGTGCGGAATATCTGCAATTTTTCAAGTGTCAATACCGGATACCTAATTCACAATTATTTTACCACCTTCATAATGCCACGCATCGTAAACGAGTGACCCGGGAATGTACAAACGAAAGGATAATCTCCAGGTGCAGCGGGAGCAGTAAATTTGATGGTCTCCTTTCCACCACCCATTAAGAGCTTAGTTGCATGAAGCACCATATCGCCATCAGGAACATAATTCTTTGCAGGACCATTTTCACCCAGCTCAATTGCTTTTTGCGAAACAAGATCAACCGTTCCGGGTTTAGTAATCAGAAGATTATGAGGCATTAAGCCCACGTTTTCCACTGTTAATTCTACAGGCTGTGCTACTTTGACACTAAACTCCGCCAAAAGCTGTCCCTTAAATTTGAAGCGCAATTCATCACTAGCTTCAATAGTCAGGATAGCGACCCTTTCACTTTGAAATTCAGGACCTTTGCTGCTGGCAGTAGCAGCGCTTGCAGGTGCTGCTGGCTTTGGAGATTCAGGTTTATGATTCAGATGTGCTTTAGTTGGATCCATAGATTCCGGAACTTTCCAGAATTTTTCATAACCGGTTCTGTTTTGCATACCCGTAAGACTGGTTTCGGATTTACCAGGTTTGAAAGTATCCTTTCCGCTCCAGAAGAAGGATACCTTTTGGGCCGCCAGTCTTGCCTGATACTCAGGTGAGCTAAGCACCTTAACAAGCAATGGTCTGTTTATTACATTGTGCTGCTGATGCAGCCAAAGAATTTCAAGCATCGGCAATGCATCTTCCTTTTTCTTAGGGTCTAATTTAGCTGCCCATTGTTGTGCTTTCTGGATTACTTCATCCGTATTTCTGGCGCTCAGTTCAAGGCGAACTGCATGACGTATTCCATCCACAGGATGTCTGAACAGTTCCAAAAGATTTTCAATTGGCTCGCCGTATATCGATACAGGTTTTTGCAGCGGACGATCCACAGCCACCATACGATAGATACGTCCATGTTCGTGGTCACGACTTAAATCTCTCAGATTATAAGGAGAATGAGTAATAACAGCCTGATGCCAATCGCCGAAGTAAAGGGCTCCGTCAAATCCTACAACCCCGTCACTCGGACGGAAATTAGGATCCCCTGTATAATCTTTGCCAACTACACGTGGAGTTGCTTCCGTACTCGGTGCAAATGTTGGGTTGCTTCCGGTAAAAACTAAATTACCAGCTTCTTCACCCTCGATAACACCCTCATCCAGGTAGTTCAGTTTATACCTTTTAATCCCCTGAAATCCAATCACATTGTAAACCAGTAAGTTATTCTGATATTCTTCCGGGAAATTCCCGCTTGATAAGATCTGGCTGGAGGTATAAGGCCTGATGGTTTGTTTAAATAAGGGGCGTTTCTCAAAATCACCCTTGTCGGTAGTCGAAGTCACAGTACGCTTGAAATAAACCTGGAAAGACTTACCCGTGGTTCCGTCTGTGATAAATTGATTCCCCCATTTATCAAAACTAATTCCATGAGGATTCGGGCTGTTATCCACCACGAGTGAAAAATCATACGTACGAGGATTAAAGCGATAAAGACCAGACTCACCCGACTCCGCACTTTTACGCCATGGAGTTTCAATATTTTCCAGAATGAAAATACCCCGTTGGTAGTAAATATTACCATCCGGACCTAAAATAAGATTATTTGCAGTATGATGAGTATCATCAGAGCCCAAACCACCTAACATCCGGTACCGAACGTCAGCTACACCATCTCCGTTAGTATCTTTCAAAAATAAAATATCAGGTGCCGATACCACAATCACACCACCATTCCATAATTCAAAACCTGTAGGGTTTGAAACATAAGCGAAGGTTGTTGCTTTATCAGCGACTCCATCACCATCCTCATCCTTAAGGGTAACTATACGGTCATTCATAGGCTTCATTGGCTCCCACTTAGGATAATCAGCCCATGAAGCAACCCAGATCTGACCTTTAGTATCAATCTGCATCGCCACAGGATTAGCGATCTCAGGAAACTTATCTTCAGAAGCGAAGACGGTAACCTTAAAATCTTTAGGTATCGTCATACGCTTGATCGCTTCTTCGGCACCTATATACTCTACATTTCTGGTGATATGTGTACCAACAGGATATGGCTCAGGAACGTTACTGTCATCCACTTTGATGTCTTTTCCCTGTGCCCTGGCCCAAATACGCTTATCGCGGTTGGCGGTCATAACTTCTAACATTTTCAACTCATTCTGAAGTGTCACATGGTTACCATCCTGAATGGTACGGGTACCCCAGACATCATTTCCGCTCGTTGCACGATAGCGGTTAAACCAATGCCAGTTTTTGTCAACTACAGCGCTTCGTAACGAATCCAATCCAACTTTTGCCATGCTTACTTTTTTACCGAACAAGTTTTCAGTAATATAAAGCCCTACTCTTCTGTTTCCTTCATTATTCAGGTGAACCCCATTGATTGTTAAAGGCTCAGTCGTGCTATCATACATTTTCTGTGTGGCACTGAATAAATCCAGGAATGGAACCCCCTTTTCTTTAGCTACCTGTGACATTGCAATTGAATATGCCGCTAAACGGCGATTGTTCTCTTTGCCGTCAGGGAAATTCCTGGAGTTCAGGTTTTCATGTGCTATCGGTGAAAACAGTACCAGACGCGGAGCAGCCTTTTTATCATACTTTTGTTTACGTGTATAATCTATAAAAGCAACTAATTGCTTTTTAAACTCTGCAGGTTTGTCTTCAAATGACTCATTATAACCAAAAAAGGCAAAAATAACGGTCGCACCAACATTCGTTAAATGCGTATCACTATCTCCAAATCCTTCATGAGCACGAGGACGATAGTGAACCTGGTCACCCGTGTATCCAAGATTTCTGAAAACTAACTTTCCACTTGGATAAGTGGATTGTAAATAGGTCTCAAGCCATCCGTCATGCTGCATACGATCAGCAAGCCCATTACCGATAATTGCAATTTTATCACCTGCTCTGAGTTCAAACTTTGGACTTTGTCTCCAGCTCACCAAAAAAATTATCAAAGGGATTAAGAGCGCAGGTGCAACCAATTTTAAAACATAATTGCCATTAAGAAAAATAGGTCGCACCAATAATTTTCTTAGTTCTTTGAGTTGATTCATCTTTTTTTTGATTAATATATCATTTCGTTAAGCAGAATACCTGCTTTATTATTAATGCATTTCAACTGAACATGTACCCAATCCTGATCTCAAAAAATTGAACTGAACATTCGGATGATCTGACAGTACAGACATTGGAACAGATACGTCAGGGATATTATTTGAAATCATATAAGTAGTTAACCTTTGTCCAAAAGGATTATCGTGAGCACCGGCATGCCAGATTGAAACTTTGTCTGCCTGCCAGGTTTCTTTAGGGCCCACTGTTACTGCCTGAGTTGGGATAGAAGGAGCATTTCCACCGCAGTGCAACCTGGAGTTTTGTGCAATGGTAATCGGATGCAGATCAAGGACACGTGTACTGAGTTGTTTGTATTCTTCAACTGTAGGCGGGTTGTCGATATATTTTCCCTCACGCATAGGTGGCTCATTAAATGCCCAGTGTTTAACATCCCCCTGTCCACCCTGCATAATAGCACATTTAGCTTTAGTCCAGCTATTTACATACTCAGCAGTATCTGCTTTAGCAAAATGAACATTCTCATCCGGCATAACTAAATCCTTCCGGATTCTATTCAGACACAATGATTTGAAAGTCCTTTTAAAAGATAAGGGATGATCTTCGGATACTTCCCTGCCATCAATTACCCATTCATCCATACACCAGAAATGCGCATGTTTAAGGGACAATCCCAATTCATTGACAAGCATGGCCACCAGGGGCAACTGCTCAGTCGGACCAATCGGTCCGCATATACCTACCGGATTAGCAGCAGTAGCTGATTTCCATGAACTTATATACTCAAGCGCCTCAGCCAAATAAAACTCTTCAATTGTATCATAAAAAACAACTTTGAAACCGGGTCTTGACATAGCGATCATTTCCTCAGGCGTCAAGGCTGCAATTTTATCTGTTACTTTCTGACCTAAATCCAAAGTGGTATAATCCCACCAACCCGGAGCAATAGAACTTTTCTTACGCATAATATTCTTTTAAAATTGTTATAGTATTCTGTTGTTTAATGTTGTTTTCTGGTTATTCGAACTTGTAATCGGTATTCGTTAAATATGATGTACCCAACTCTTTCAAGGGATCAAATCCATCTTCTGAGAAACCGAAATGAAGGTGTCTCCTCCATCCTTCAGCATGTTGAAACCGTTTGGACATGCTTCCCACTGTTAAAGAGAAATTTTCCATTGACTGGATATAGGAATTCATTTTCTGACTGTCTTCCAACCAATTCTGCTGACTTTTATGGGCACTGAGTGCCTCACGTTTAATGACATGAACCGTACTGGTATCAATGAAAATTTCAGGAATTACCTTACGCCTTAAAGGATCCAAAAGTGAATGGGGCAAAGCATGGTAAACAGCACAGTTGTAATTATTGACGACAGAATGATCGGCAGCGAAGTTTGGAACACCGCGAATAAAAGCAGCTGTAACTGCTAAGCGACTGGTATTCATATGATCTTCCATATAATCTGAAGGAGAATGTGTTAATATCACCGATGGCTTAACCAAACGGATAACTCCCGTTAACTTCCTTAGCAATTCAAGTTCATATAAAATCTCAAAATCATTGCATATCGGACCATGGAATTGGGCGCCTAAAATATTCGCAGCATTTTGGGCTTCCTTCAACCTTATTTCAGTTGTAGTTAAAGAATCATATTCTATACTTCCACAATTTCCGGTTGAAAGATTCATATAGTGAATCTCATAGCCTTGATTTTTCAATAAGGCCAATGTTCCGGCCATCATGAATTCAATATCATCAGGATGTGCGGCTACTGCCAGCGCTGTCTTCTTCATTTAGCCCTATCAAATAATATTATAATCTCACTGGTTTTCCGGTCGCAGCAGATCTGTCTGCAGCAAAAATGATCTCATGAGTTTTTATTCCGTCACTCAAACTGGTGAGAGGCATATCAACTCCCTCAAGCAGGCATTCGAAAAATTTATCGAATTGTGCCTGATAAGGATGATCTGCAACATCACCTGTATCTAGCATTTTCATAGCTAATGAACTCCATAAATGATGGTCAGTCCCTAGTTTCTCAGAGTGAAACTTATCGTCCAGCAGACTTCCTTCACTGCCGAAAAGATGGGTATGGAAATAGTAAGGTTGAATACAATCAATAATAGCTGAAGATTTACCAACCCTGCCATCTTTAAATTTGAATATACTTACCCTGCTGGTGGTATATTCATAAGCCTGGAAAATTGGATTTTTAGATTTTGTTTCATAGCTGGTAACTTCCTCAACATCAGTTCCCATGAATAAAAGCATAGCATCCAATGCATGGCAACCTGCTGTAAGAATAGAGCTACCACCTTTATCCTTTTTAATATTCCAGTGGTACTGACCATACCATGGCCCAAGTCCGTGGAGGTAATCAACCTCTGCATAATGAATATCTCCAATCAAACCAGTATCGACAAGTGCTTTACTAACCATAAATTGATTAGAATAACGGCATTCGAAACAGATACAAACCTTTACCCCTGCCTTTTTAACTTCAGACTCAATCAGTAAACAGTCTTCCCATGAAAGTGCCATAGGCTTTTCAAGAATGATATGCTTGCCAGCTCTGGCAGCGGCAACAGCCTGGGCGGCATGCTGATCAGAATAACTGGTAATTGACACTGCGTCAATACTCTTATCGGATAGCATTGCGTTTAAATCGGTATAGGTTTTGATCGGAGAGCCCCATTTTTCACTTTCCGCAGCATCATCATGCGGGCGCGATGAATAAATAGCTGTAACCTGAGCATTTGGGCTTTTATTGATAGCTGCGATGTGTGCAGTAGCAACCCAGCTATACCCAATTATACCTACATTATACTTTTTCATAAATGCTTATTTTTTTAAAAATTAGAAATTATTGTTTTGCTTAAATATTATTATTGGAGTGGTTAAAATATTGTTTATTGGTTAATTCGCTTTTGCCAGTACACTTGCTAAAGTCACGGGAACTCCCCCAAGCCTTTTGCTTTCATCAGCCGCTTCCATAAAAGCATAGATCTCCAGCGTTTCGGCCAGATCAACCGGAGATTTAAGGGTACGAAAGAATTCTGCAACCGGAACAAGCAATCTCCGATAACCTTCAAATGTCCCAATATTGGCTATACCTTTTTCTCCAAAAGCAGTTCCTCCATAACCTCTTGTGCCGGCCCTCAAACCTCTGAATACTCCAATCCGACCACCTTCCCAGGTGCCAACAATAACATCCGCATCCTCCGTGTGCGTACGGGTAACCTGCTGGCAACCTGCGCCTCCAATAAGTGTATATAGTGATTCAACACCATGTATTCCATACCAATACATATCAGTATGAGATGCCTGCAATGAGGCCGGGCTATAGGCCTCTGCGCCAAGAACTTTACCTATTTTCCCATTCCGAACTTCCTGTGCTCCGCTAACATATCGCAGCGATGAGGAAGAAAAAACCGGGACCTTGTATTTTTTTGAAGCGTTTAATATTTCAACCACTTCTTTTAAATTCGCTCCGATTGGTTTATCGATAAATACCGGTTTCCCTGCTTTGAAAACAGGCAATAACTGCTCCATGTGCGGCCTTCCGTCATTGGTTTCAAGCATCACAACATCCGACATAGCAAGCAGCTTATCTATAGAATCAACAAGCTCAATACCCCGGCCTTTAGCCTTTACAGCCCAATCGGTCAGCATTTCAGCTTTGAATTCTACATCAGGATTACCTTTTGGGTGATGGATTGCCACTACCCGGAAGCCACTGATATCCGCATCGGTTACATCGGCATTAAGCATTTCTGAAAAAGCCTCTGTATGAACAGAAAGTCCAATAATACCAATCCTTATCTTTTTCTGGGAAGTACCCTTAGCAAATAGCATTTGAGGCATACTTGTCATTCCAAGACCAATTCCGGCTACCGCTGCTGTTCTCAGGAAATCACGACGTTGAATTCTTTTCTTCATTTTTAAAAAGGGCTTAAGGCATAATCAAATTTCACTTTCTTAAACAAATTAATCAGATACTCCTATTTACATTCATGATACTATTTTCTATAACATGTATCTAAATAGAAGATTGTACCATTTATTGCATTTAAATATAATTTTAATTTATAGAAATGGGTCAAGCAATCCGGCTATTTTGGCTTGCATAATTCCATTAAAATTTAAAATTGGAATCCCGAAAAATGTATATTCCGTTTAATCGTAATCCTTTTTCAATATTGATCTTATGCGGAATATTTGGCATATTATTTTTTGTCGCGTGCTACACCTAAAGCGATCCGAAAGCCGTCCCGGGAATCAGAATAGCTAACACCCTGAAGTCCCAGGCGAACCGCAATACGTGCATTACCCGGAACGTCAAAATAATTGCCGCTACGGCAGACAGGACGATAGTTCTGCTCTGCAAAATAAGGCTCCTCATGACCGCCTTTAGGATCAAAATGATCCAGTACTATCTCCCATACACCACCGCACATGTCCGCCAGCCCGAAACCATTTCTTCCCTTTTCCCCAAATTGATCAACAGGAGAGACAAACGCAAAGCCGTCGCTCCAGGGTGCTTTAGCTAATGGCCAGGTCTTGTTCCGACCAGGCAGAAAGTCAATAGCAGAAATGTTCAATCGACCTTCACCTTCGCTCAGATCATTGCCCCACCAGAAATAGGTATCTTCAAGACCGCCCCTTGCCGCATATTCCCATTCTGCTTCGGTAGGCAGGCGATATTCCATGCCATTAGGAAGCCGGCCCGCAGCCCTCTCCCGTTTGGTCAGCCACTCGCAAAATGCTTTACCATCATTCCAGCTCACGCAAACTACCGGATAGTCATTTCTCAGTGGGAAACCAAAATTCGGATCGCGCCAGCTCTTGCCTTTTAATGAAATCCAGGGGTGTGGTGGCGCCTTGGCAGTGATCTTCCATTCGGGATCAAATACCTGAGTTTTACCCCCAGGTTTCTCCGCATCTGTGATGTAAGCAGTTTCCTCAACGAAACGTTTGAACTGACCAACACTAACTTCTGTACGCCCCATCCAGAAACCATCTTTTACACGCATCGCTCGCGGGTGTTCACCTTCGTAGGACTCTCGTGCAGTTCCGGGCGTTGCTCCGCCTTCGATGCCAGTAGCCCAGGCCTTCTCTGCAGCCGTACTGCCCATCTTAAATTCTCCTGGCGGAATATATAGCACTTCGAGTGACACAGCTCCACCCAGATCAAGCTTTTTTACAGTATTCTGATTAGGATTGGCCATATCAGAGCGGAGGCTGTTGCTCCTGCCCTGAGCTGTTGCCATAAGCCCCGTTATGGATTGTGGACCCAGAATGACAATAAATCCCAAAAATAAAATATACATCAAAGTCCTTTTCATCATATTGATTTTGATAATTGGAGTAAATTGTTAAACAATCATGCTATAAGCTTTTCCAGCCTGCTAATGCAGGCCGGAAAAGTATATATAAATTTAATATAGGAGAGTCTTCAAAAGACTATGTTTCCTAATCAATAATCAGGGTTTTGGGTTATCTTAGGGTTCAACTGTATTTCAGTTAATGGAACAGGAAGCAGAGCCCATCCTGGTTTATGTGATCCCTTTTTATTAATCGTCATCAAGTGGCCTCTATATTTTCCTGTAAGCTCAACCTTTGAAGCAGTGTAGTTAGCAGGATCATCAGTTAGCTTCATGCCATGAAATTGTTGTTCCATCACATCAAACCAAATGCCCCATCTGCGAATATCCATATATCTGATCACACGCTCCAGGGCGAATTCAATCCTTCTTTCCCTACGAACTATTTCTCGTAGTTTAGTGCGATCTGTTTCAGTAACATTAGGCATAGCTACTTCAGCCCTACCTCTAACCTTATTAATAGTTTCATCAAGCAAGGCCTGTGTAATAGCTTCGTTGTTTTCAATTTTAGCCTCCAAATAACTTAAAAGCACCTCTGCATAACGTATATGAATAATATCATCGCCTGAGGAATTTTGAGCCCCAGCATATCCTTCTGTAACATATTTCTTCCAGCCATATCCTGTTGCACCAACCAACTTGCCTATTCCGCTATTTGCTGTTGTGAATTTTACACCATTAAATACAGTATAATTCGGTAGAAAGATAGTAGCATAAAGACGTGGGTCACGATTTTCAAAAGGATTAGCTGCGTTATATAATGGTGATGTTTCAATCGGCAATCCATCTTTCATCAAATAGCTGCTGACCAATTCTTCATATGCACCATCTTCCTGGTAACCACCATAAACATCCGGATGATATCCCAATTGATTTTGAGGATTTCCAAAAAGACCAGCTATACAGTTGGTAGCCAAAATAATCTCCTTACTGTTTTCTCCTTTTTCTTCAAAAATAGCTTTATAACGAGGATCAATAATATGAGCGTTCAGATCGATAATCTCTTTATAAGTTTTAACTGCATCTGCCCATTTTTTTTCTATTAATTCTAACCTCCCCTTAACAGCAAGTGCGGCAGCCTTTAGGATACGTCCTTTTTGATTGTCAGGTCTAACAGCGGGTAAATCTTTGGCTGCTGCCACCAGTTCAGTTTTAGCAAAACCTGTTACATCTGCTAATGTAGCACGAACCTGGTTGTTTGACTCTTCAACACTTAAAACCTGTTTAACTAAAGGAACACCTCCATAATACATAGCAAGGAGCGAGTACTCGTAAGCTCTTAAGAATTTAGCTTCAGCAATCACTTCAGCCTTCTTTGCTGCATCCATTTTTACTTTGTCAATATTTGCTAAAAAATAATTAGCTTTAAAAATGGTACGATAAGCCCTTTGCCAGATGGAACCGGCTACCTGGCCATCGCTGGAAACCAGGTATCCACTATAAATAAGTCCTACTTTACTGTTTTTATAGTCTGAATCATCAGTCATGCTTGCCAAAATAAGCAGCTCATTATTATAAGCATTATTGCCCGCACTACTCCCGTTGTATATTCCGGTTAAGGCCAGCATAGCATCACCTTCACTACTCCAAAAAGCCCCTTCCGATAGTTCTGTTAATGGCTGTTGGTCCAGCAAATCTTTTTGACATCCGGATAGACTGACTATAGAAATCAGTATACATATACTTACTATCCTTATTCTATTAAATGGTTTCATAATCATATTATTAATTGATTAAAATTTCAAACTTATACCTGCAACATACAATTTGCTAAGAGGGTAATACCAGGCACTACCACCCGTTTGCATTTCAGGATCCCAACCTTTATAGAAATCTGATAGAGTGAATAAATTTTCACCGCTAACATATATACGTAAATTACTCATAGACGCACGGCTGATTAGCTTTTTAGGCAAAGTATATCCAATCTGAGCATTTTTAAGCCTTAAAAAGGTAGCATCACGATACCAAAAATCAACACGGTTGGCGTTAAAAAACCCGGAAGCTATGTTACGCAGTTTAGGATATGCAGCATTAGGATTTGGATTTGCAGCTGTCCATCTGTTCTCATAAGCATCCCGCTGCACATTACTATTGTTTTCTAGAGGAAAGAAAAATTGGCCGAGATTAACCTGATCATTTCTTCCACCTTCTCCTTGTAACATAAAATTAAAATCGAAATTTTTAAATCCTCCGTTTAAGGTTAGTGCATAGGTTGAAGTAGGTAGTGGTTTTCCAATGATAACCCTATCGTAGGTTGCGTTCACAACACCATCCGGGGCACCACTGGGACCGCTGATATCTAAGTACTTAATTCCACCACCCTGAGCCTGATCTGCAAATGGTTGTTTTGCATAAGCGGCAACATCTGCATTGCTTCCGAATAAACCATCACTTTTATAACCGAAGGCGCTTCCAATAGGATATCCTACAAACAGCCCCCTGGCAATATCCTGATTGACCTTTGATAATTTAGTTACCTCATTATGAACAAAGGAGAAAATAGCAGCGACTCCATATGAAAATTCCCCGACAACATTTCTATAATTTAGATTAAAATCCCATCCTCGGTTTTCAACTGAACCGGCATTCGTTAATGATGGTGTAGCCCCTAAAGTGTTGGACACAGAAACACTATATAGAATGTCATCAGTGGTCTTAACAAAGTAATCAGCTGAAAGGGATAATTTATCATTAAACAGACCTAAATCAAGTCCCACATTGTTAATTGTTGTGG
The DNA here is from genome assembly GCA_036677005.1 of Pedobacter sp. Taxonomy (GTDB): domain Bacteria; phylum Bacteroidota; class Bacteroidia; order Sphingobacteriales; family Sphingobacteriaceae; genus Daejeonella. Next base: position 53,938 of record JAKFBV010000005.1, on the reverse strand, counting down.
TTTCCCAGGTGATATTTTTATTAGCAATGGTAGTTACCGCTGCACCGGCACTTAAGGCACTGCCGAAAGGGTAAACCGGCGCAAGTGACAGCAAGTCCTGATAAGGGTAGTTTCCAATCGATTGATTTCCTAATTTACCCCAGGAGGCACGTAATTTAAGGTCACTTAACCAGGAGATTGCATCCTTTGCATCCTTGAAAAAGCTTTCCTTTGATACTCTCCATGCTGCTGAGAATGAAGGGAATAAGCCCCATCTGCTGTCTTTTGGAAAACGTGAAGATCCATCATATCGGGCATTTGCCTCGAATAGATATTTATCACGGAAGTTGTAATTAAATCTTCCGAAATAAGATTGCAATGTATTTCTTGATGCACTTCCTCCTTGTCTTCCACGGGCAGTTGATCCTGCATCAATTTCATAAATACTATTGTTCGGAAATGCATCTCTGAAAGCACTAATGCCTTTACTATCAAATGACTGGCCTGAAACACCGCCAAGCAGGTAGAAGGAATGATCTTTTATCTTCTTCTGATATTCGGCAATAGTTTGAAGAGTCAATGCAGTACCTTCTGACCAGTTTTCATTTAAACTATTTAAAGCATTGCCATAGGTAGGGGTAATAGCATATTTAGCTACATAGGCTTTAGATTGACCAATGCCATAAGTATGCCCGATCTGCCCGGTAATTTTAAGATCTTTGAAAATATCCCAGATTACACTGCCATTGGTATAAAAGTTAGTGCCTTTATTTTGCAAAAATGAAGCACTTTCTAAATCTGCTTCAGGATGGAGTGTCTCATTTCTTCCATAAAAGCCATCCGGCATTCTCCCCGGGATAGCATTTGCATTTCGCATTGCACCCCCAACTATAGTTCCAAGGCCTAAACCATTGATGCCGGAAGGTTGGATATTCTTATTCAGATTTCCTGCCATCTTAAGACTAAACTTAAGCTTGTTATTTAATCTGCTGTCGAGATTTACACGAATATTATAGCGATTTGCATCATTTTTTGTGATGATACCGTTTTCATTATAATAACCTAACGAGAACATATATTGTGTTTGTTCTGATCCACCGCGGACAGACATATCATGCCGGGTTGAAATACCATTCCCTGAATTAAATAAATTACCGATGTGGTCGAAATTTGGAAAGTTCACCGGATCTGATCCTGATTTAAACTTTTCGATGTCAGCATCAGAATACCTCTTTGCCGCCCCGGCATCTGCAAAAACCTGATTAATAACTTCTGCATATTCCCATGAGTTAATCATCTCAGGAACCATGGTTGCCTCTGACTTACCGATATATGAATTATAAGTAAATACCGGCTTTCCAATAATTCCTTTCTTTGTTTCAACTAAAATAACCCCGTTTGCAGCTTTAGAACCAAAAATTGCAGCAGAAGCAGCATCCTTCAAAATTGAAACACTCTGAATATCGTTAGGATCAACGAGATCCAGGGAAGCTTCTATCCCATCAACCAGGACAAGTGGATTATTACCCGCTCCACTAAATGTTCCCTGCCCCCTGATAACCAGAGAAGCTCCGTTGCTCGCGGGATTTCCTCCGCCTTGTCGCACCTGGATACCACTCATTTGGCCCTGTAAGGCAAGAGACGATTTTGTTACCGCTCTTTTCTCCAACTGTTCGGAGCTTATGGAGGCTACAGAACCCGTTAGATTCACTTTTTTCTGAGTGCCATAGCCCACAACAACTACTTCTTCCAATCCCTGGACATCACTAACCAAAGCAATATCAAGTGAAGTTTGATTGTTCAGGGCAACTTCCTGAGTTACAAAACCGATGTATGTAATTACAAGAATATTGTTGTTACCCGATACATTGATTGTGTACCTTCCATCGGTACCAGAGGTAGCCCCAACTGAGGTTCCTTTAAGTTTAATACTGACCCCCGGAAGACTTTCTCCTTTCGAATCAGTTACCTTTCCGGTAACTGTTCGGCTTTGCGCACTTGCGTAGTACGAGGTACTAAACAGTACGAGAAATAGTAGTAAAATACTTTTCATAATTAATAATAGTTTAAGGTGAAATCAAATTTAACTTTCGAATGAGCCTCAATCCAGTACTTCTCTTTACATTCATAATACTATATTCCAGAAAACCTGTTAATTAAGAAATTACCCTATTTCATAACATTTCCTGCATAGATTCCCTTTTAAAGTGTTTTTTTGACACGAAATATCCTGCAGAAATCAATCCAAATCAGGGAGAGACAGGACTGAAGTCTCCAATATTTAATCAAATCCGACTTACTAATTGCGAAGACAAATTTAACCGATATAGCGCATGAGTAAGTTAAATCCCAGCTGTCCGACTTACGAAGTCACATAGCCGAGCGGAAAGTAGACTTCGTCAGTCGCTTACTGAGTGATTGACGAATTTTACAAGCAATTCGGAGAGGTAAATTCGTAAATCTTATCATCTCCGAATCGAAATCACCAGTGCGTTTAGAGGGTCGATTTCGTCTTCGCCATTCCAGATAGACGAGCTGAAAGAGACTTCGTCAGTCCCGCTTGCTGGCGCACGCGTGCGCCAGCAATGATGAGAAATAAATCAGGCTATCTGATGATGGGTATTTAATTCAACAAAGGCTTACCTTCCGCTGTTCGACATGTTCTGCAAGGCATGTCGAATTTCAGATGATGCGGGTTTAAAACCCGCTTTTATCAGGAGTACGGGATGCGCAGGCTAACATCCCGAACAGCAGAGTCACACCTGGGAAGCGACTGACGAACTTATCGTGCATGTCGCCTATTAAGTTCGTAAGTCCCTGCCCTGTGTCTATCACTTATAATCCACCGGCTTTTTACCCTTCTGGAATCCATCCATCCCGAACATCGTAGGTTCATATTTTCCTACAAAATCCACATTGCTTTTCGCCGGTATATTTTTCTCCAGACCAACAGCCCAATAAGAAGCATTCACAACCAGGCGCCTCAGATCTTCATTGATGAAATCAATTGCAGCGCCCATCGTAGTTGTAAACACTCTGCCACTTTTCCCCGACTCGCTTAAATAGGTTCTGGTCCAGGCAACCGGCATAATGGATCTTTTCCAGATACCCGATCCTGCAGGAGACACGCCCTCTGTTCCCTGGCCCCAAAGCAAAACTTTAGAATTAGAGGGAAGACTTTTAATACCGTAAACTTCGGTTGTTGTCCAGATGTCACTGATTCCCTTCAGTATCGGGTTGGCATCTGCCACTTCCAGTCCATTGATTAATCCGCGGGTACCCTCTTTTCCACTGGCTCCATGATGATTTACCCAGTTTTCTCCCAGGATACGCTTTCCGAATCCGCCTTCCCAGCCCTTTTGGGTACTCTTAAATCCATATTTTGCATATTTATTATTCGGGTTTCTGCTATAATGAAATGCATGTGTAGCAGTCCGCAGGCCAATTACCGGCTTCCCTGCAACGAAATACTTGTGAATATGCTCCATCTGATCATCAGGCAGCTCTCTGAACCGGGTTGCGATGATCATCAGATCTGCAGTTGATAAGAACTCCAGTCCGGGAATATTTTGATGATAATTGGGGTCAATGAACTGGGTTTCAGGATTAATAGAGAATAGTACAGTAGTGCGGAAACCATGACGCTCAGCTAAAATTTTAGCCAGCATTGGTAAAGACTCTTCAGACCGGTAAGCTTCATCCCCTCCAACAAGAACTATATGCTTCCCGTTCGACTGTCCGGCAGGAGGCGAAAAGTGAAGCCATTGGCCTTCCTTTTGGGCGAATGCTAGATGCACACCAAGAATTAATATACCTGTTAAAGCATACTTCATCAGAATTGAATTGCTATTAAAAGCAGAGTTTATTTGTGTATTCATTTTTATGTTATTTGACGTGAGATATGAGATGGGAGATACATAGTCCATTTCCTATTCCCATTACTCCTTAATCCAGTTGATAATTGACAGTTCAAATTCCTATTTCCCATATTCTATTTCCCATTCCCTGTTATCTGATTAAAAGGAACTAATTGTCAAATGAACTAGTAATAGTCCTTATTCTTTGTTCCTTGTTCAATAGTTCTAAGTCCCAAATGAACTGGGATTTAGTCTTGATTCCTGGTTCTTTTGTTTCCTGCCTAATAATTTATTTTCGGAGTTTAAAAGCAACCACATAATCTCCTTTGACAGCCCCTAACCTTGCCCCTCCGCATGATACAACAACATATTGTACGCCATTAACCATATAGGTACTAGGAGTGGCATACCCTGCTGTTGGAAGATCAGCTTCCCATAACAATTTCCCGTTAAGCTTATCAAATACCCTGAATTTACCATCCTTGCTTGCGGCAATAAATAATAAACCACTTGCTGTAACTATCGGACCACCATAGTTCTCAGTGCCGGTTGATGCAAGTCCTTGATCTTTATACTTTTTCACATCACCCAATGGCACCTGCCATTTATGCAAGCCGGTATTCAAATCAACTGCGGTCAGGATTCCCCATGGCGGTTTTATTCCCGGATCTCCATTGCTATCCAGGAATTTGCTGTAACCCTTCAGATCCCAGGGCTCAACTGCGCTGAATACATTCTTTGCCGAAGCAATCTTATCTTTCTCACTCTCTTCATCAAACAAATAGTTTAAGACCGCTTTTCTGTCATCGTCCGAAATTTGCAGAAATCCAGGCATCTTTCCTTTACCCCTGGCAATAATCTCATGAACTTCAGGCTTCTTCAGCTTGTTTTTGATAGTGTTCAGAGCAGGAAAACCACTTGCCGGGTTGCCAAACCGATCTACACCATGACAGGGGCTGCAATTTTGAACATACATCGCCTGCCCACGACTCATTTCACCCAAGCCTGTGTTCGACTTTATGGTGACAATCCACGGAACTTCGTTAGAATTGACATATAAAATACCATCCTTATCTGCTGCTGCGCCACCCCACTCTGCACCACCGTTTAATCCCGGGACTACCAGCGTAGGCTTATCACTCAAAGGCTGAAATATGCCCTTCAAGGTTCCACGGAATACCTGAAGCAAAGAATCGTAATCAGGTGAAGCTGTATTCAGGTCAGATTCAGTTATTAGATTCCTTGAGACCGAAGCCGGCATGGTTGGAAGTGGTTGCGTAGGCCAGGCCTCCTCTTCTGCGACCGGTGATTTTGGCACTGCCACATCCCTGATCGGGAAAATTGGCTTCCCTGTTTCCCGGTCAAACACAAAAACATGACCGGATTTTGTAAACTGGGCTACTACGTCAATACTTTTGCCATTTCGTTTGATGGTCAGCAAATTCGGTGGTGAAGGAATATCCCTGTCCCATATATCATGCCTTACAAACTGGTAATGCCATATTCTCTTGCCTGTATTAACATCCAAAGCAAGCAGTGTACTGGCAAACAAGTTTGTTCCTTTTCTGCTTCCGCCGAAAAAGTCGGGTGCTGCAGATCCTGTAGGAGCGTAAATTATACCCCGCTTTTTATCAATCGCCATTCCGGTCCAGTTATTCGCACCGCCAACAATTCCCCTGTCGTGTACATCAGCAGGCCAGGTATCATAGCCAAACTCCCCCGGTAAAGGTATGGTATGAAAAACCCAGGCTATCTTCCCGGTCCTGACATCGAATGCCTGAATAAAGCCGGGTGCTGCTCCGGCACTTTCCATCATCACAGTTGGCATAATGAGTAAATCCTTGTAAATGGTGCCGGGCGTTCTCGACATTAAATACTTCTTTTCTAGGGCTTCAGGTTTCCCCAGGCCGGATTTTAAACTTACGCGGCCATTATTCCCAAATTCTTTAACAGGTATACCAGTTCTTGCGTCAAGTGCATACAACCACTGGTCATAACTGAATAAGATGCGCTTATCTTCGCGATCCTCCCAGTAAGTTACCCCACGGTTAACGAGAAATCTTTTAATAGTGTCCGGATTAAACCGCCATTTCTCTTCCCCGGTAGCTCCGTTTAAGGCAAATGCATTACCAGCCGCCGAGATCCCATATAGCACACCCTTGATAATTATAGGATTACACTGAAAAACACCAGAATCCAGTGTTTTATATTGCCATGCCACTTCAAGCTTGCTAGCATTCGATCTATTTATCTGATCAAGCGAAGAATAATGGTTCATTTCAGATCCCCCAAGATATGCAGGCCAATCTTCTTCATTATCATTCTGATCAGTAAATGCGAATATCCCAAATACAAAGAATAATGGAATACAGAGAAACTGCAGCAATTTTTTCATATCAATATTTTAAATTTTTAGAGATGATTCTTCTACCTTATGAAGAATATCAGACAGGGAGTATATGATAGGGAGGATTAAATCCCATGCCGTGTACCTGTACAGATCATCTGCAAATGTCTGAAGCTTGTAAATCAAAAAAACACTGTTTTAATCTTCTTTCTGGCTTAAAAGACAGGAATTAATTCAAAAATAAGCCGGAGTAAGAGGACAAGCTGATACTTCCTTTTACATTAGTAATACTATTTTACAGAAATTGAATAGGACCAGAAATTATCTGATAAGAGAAGATTTTCACAATTGCGGCTGACGATGTAAAAGTTGGCGCACGCCTAATGGCATTATTTAAGAGTCCGGTTAGGCTCTTTGGGTCAAAATCTCTGCGTGGAATATAGGGTGAGGTTCCCGCCTTCGCTGATCCGACCTTGTAAAATGTGCTGCCGGAGGTTCCCGCCTTCGCGGGAATGACAAGCGCTGCTGTGGGGTGAGGAGATTCCAGCCTTCGCTGGAATCGCAAATCACAAGAAAAAACCTGCCATCTGATAATATGGATTTAATTCAGCAGCGGCTTCCCCTCAGTAATAATCGTCAGCTGCACCCGCGGTTTAACCCCACTGTTTGGTTCAGCACCAAATGATATCTGATTTTCACCTGTTCTGAGCATCGGGACCTTCCCCTGAACCTGAACTTCTTTTATAAATCCACCTTTGGGTCCGTAAAGTTTACAATCCCTAGCGGACTTGAATTCCAGATACATACCCGATTCCATACTGACCGGGAAAATGATCTTTTCAGTTCCGATCATAATCGAAGGATTGACAATAGTAGATGAAACAATTGGCAAAGCTTTAACCGGACCGATCAGCGTTTCAACACGCTTGCCTGATGGCAGGTTGTTATACCAGATCTGCAGTTTATCTACTTTATCGAATGCAACCTCATGGCGGTATGAATCATAGACATAGAAGCTGGCACTGGAATACGGAGCCGGCCATATATAATTGCTGAATTCGGAAGATTCAATTTCCACAAGATCAAAATACTTCCAGCCTGTAAAATCAATTTTTATATAATGATCACCACGGGCACCGTGTGAGATATGATGCGGACTTTCAATCCTCAGGTTTAAAAGCTGCCCATTACCATCTCCTTTTACCCAAAGGCCTAAAGCTTTATTGTTTTTCAGATCCAGGATTGGTTCGAATTTCTTCTGCATATTAATCCAGGATGCATCCCTTGCTGATGCACCGCTACTTTGAGCAGTAAAAGAAACCACCTTTTCACCAGCAAGCGTCCTCTCAAAAGCGGGCTTTAACGCCCCGCTGATTCCTTTTGCAGTAGAATCCTGCTCAAACTCTGATGTACCTGAGAAATCAGATAATATTATATTTTCGGGATCATCATACGATTTGACAGACATGAGCGGTTCGATTCTCAACTGTAAAGGCTGCGCTGCAAATTCATTATTAACCTTCCAAATAGCAGAAGGATGGTCAAGACCTGAAACCTTATGCTTCTGGTAACTCATGGGTTTGAATTTCCAGGCTCCATCAGCCGATTGGAACAGGGAGAAATCTTTCCCCGGAACTCTCAACTGCTGCTTAATACTCTCGCTGAAATAATTCTTATGACGCAATTCCTCGTACTGTTTAATGATCGAATTCAGCCTCCTGAAAGCCGGACTTTCATTCAGGGCTTTCTCATCAAAACCACCCAGCATGGCCAAACCGGCATTATTGCCAATCATTTTGCTGCCCAGATATTCAATATCATCTGAGAATGTCGGCTCCACCTGCGGCGGATTCCAGGTCTGATGTGCCCACCAGCCCAACTGCAATGGAAGCAAAAGCCCGCCGTTCTCTGCAGGTGCAATTTTATTGATCTGCGCTACATTTCCCCGCCATAAACCATGCTCATACTCATCTGACTTAATGGAAGATGAATGAATATCGATGAAGCGTTTATAGCCACGTGTAGGGCGATCCCATGCCTGCCACCTGGATCGATAATGCCACCAATGATGGATCATGGAACTCATTTCCATACCTACCGGCCGTTTTAAACTTTTAGCAACTTCAAACACGAATTTACCTCCGTAATACCAGAAATTTTCAGGCCCGGCAAGAATATCGCTTCCATCAATTGCGTCAAAGTAAATTCCGTCGAAATTTGCCTGCTCCACAATTTCAGCGGTTCTTTTAGCGATCTCATTAAATAAAGGGGTTTCAACACCAGGTGCAAACCTGCCGAACATTTCCCTGAGATGATATGCCTTTTCATTGGCTGCATGTGCTGAAACTTTTGTCCCGTTTGCTCCACGCTTAAGTCCGGTGAATTTATATGGAGCCTTTTTCGTTATCCCGTCAAACTCGATCAATTCTGTCCCAACACGGATGGTACGACTGTTCCTCACAAAAAACCCGGTAATCAATGAAATATCTGCTGTCGATTCCTGAACTTCAACTTCAGTATCCGCTTCACCTATTGCTTTTGCGATGGTAAAGGAGTTGAAATAACCTAAATCCTCTCGCGGGACTGGTGTCACATATTTTGAATTCTTATCAATAAAAAAGGCATAAGTATGAAAAATGGAAGAGATTCCGGCATCATGAAGACGCTTATTGATCCGCTTGAAATTATTCCATCCATCCGGCCATTTTTCAGGGTCTAATTCAAAATCCCCGAACCTGAAAAATTCCCCCCCACCATGATTGTCAATCTGAGTAAAGCCAAGGCTTTTGCACATTTTGATCCATTCGTCCACAGTTTCTTCAGTTAGCGTTCCAAAATTCATCAGATAAGATCCGAAACCTTCTTTAGACTGCTGTGCCCAGGCTCCACCGGCATTGGAATGCGGAATATCCTTTGCATTGATCATCACGTCCCTGATCAGGGGAAGCATCTCTTTTTGAGGGACACCCAAAACTGTCACTTTTGCACCTTTCATCCCAAAACGCTCATAAGCAGTGGCTTTCAAATGAGATTGTAAAGCGGGAAGTGCAAAAACATGAGTCTGCAGATTCATGGATAGCACACAAGCCGCAAAAGGTTCATATGGCATTCCTTCCAGCTTGAGCGGAATGTTTATGAAGGTCAGGGATTCGGCAGAACCGCTCACATTCACAACTTCCAGCCTAAAACGATCCTTTTCTTTTTCTAAAAGCAGTTCTGCAGTCAGGCCTGCAGTTTTAAACTCCAGCTTTAACAGGTTGCCATTGAGAGACACAGCGCTAACAGCATACTCTTTGCCATCTTTTTTTAAGGATGCGACATAAGAAGCTGATTTTTTATCGAGGTAATCTGTTTTGCTCAGCTTATCGATAAAACGCAGATTCTTACCATGTCCGTCGATGGCATATTCGATATGATCATTTTGAATGATGATATCAGCAGCAAACAAAGGATCAGCGGATACAAAAAAAAATCCCAATAATGCGGTCAGGAATATTTTGAAAAAAGCGTTCGGCAGAACGATGCGCTCTGAATATAAAGTCCTGAGAGAGGAAGACACAATCTTCACAGAACGCATATTCAGCAAGCTGGCTGCAAGCATAATAATTACTTTAGGAAGTATGAATACTCAATAATTTATCTGCCTGTCCCTGGCAATTACTTTCCATGTATCGATCACTTCCCCATCTTTCACAATTATCGCACGATCATAAAGAGCAACTGTTGGACAAATATGGATCGGGAGTGCATACATGACGTCTCCGATCTTAAAACTATGGCCCTTAGCCACTTCAATCACCATATGTTCTTCATTCTGTCCAAAAGGCTTCAGGTCAGGGTGGTCAGGGAAGTAAACCCGTTTTTGCAATTCATTTTCTGAAGCGATGGACTTATGACCCAGGTCGATACAGATCTTATTTTCATCCGGCAGTGATATTACTCTGCACAGTACTAATGCCGCATACTGAAAATCCTGTTCAGGCAGGGCATCGTGATAGCCCTTATCCCAGAAAATAAATGTTCCCGGGCAGCATTCAACATGATGACGGGCTGAATGAATGGCAAATGTCGGGGATCCTCCCGCTACAAGCAATGGAAGATCATGTCCGGCCTGCTGAATTTTAGTACGAAGCTCTTCAGTTTCCTTAAAGTCCCTGTCGCAATGAGCAGTTCGCTCAGCAAGATCATAATCCCTGATATGGCCATCGTAGGCATGAAATCCTTTAAATTCAATGCCAGAGAGGTTTTGCAAATCTTTAAATAAGTCAAATGCCAGGGCAGGTTTTATACCAGTGCGGTTCATCCCGACATTCAGGTCAATAAATACCGGAAGCCTGGATCGGGTCCGAACTAGCCTGGATTTAACCCGGGCTAGTTCGGAGAACATCCGGGCAGAGTCCATGTTATCAACCAGGCAGGAATATTTTGTATCGGGGTATGCGCTGATCAGTTTCAGGAGGCGGAGAAACTTCGGCTTGACAGGCTGATAGGCCAATAAAACATCTTCGGCGCCTGCCAGGCCCAGCATTTCCGCTTCGGCGATACTGGCAGCCTTAAACTTCCTTATCCCGGCTTCCCGCATCATTTTGCATACTTCAACCATTTTATTGGTCTTAACATGCGGCCGAAGCTGTTCCGAATCTTTGACCATTGTCAAAACATTCCGGATATTATGCTGAACCCGATCCCTGTAAACCACAAGTGCCGGAGAGTCAATATTTTCTACTTCATTTATTGTGTACCAGTTCATTGCTAGATCATTAAATCAGGCCCAGGCTTTTCTCAGGAACCTTAACCAGTTTTTATAAAATATATTCCCGATATCTTCGGTTGAATATCCCCTTCTTTTCAACATCCCGCTGAGCTTCTGCAGATCAGAAATATCCTCCAGATCATATGGAGATTGTTCCTTACCATAGGCACCATCCAGATCGCTTCCAATCGCAATATTCAAACTGTTCCCTGCCAGCTGGCAGATGTGGTCATAATGATCAACGATCAATTCGAGGTGCACGTTTCTATCTTTTGGATCATCTTTACCGCGTACCCAGTTATCGGTCAGCATCCAGGTATCGAAAACTCCGCCGATCACCGCATCCCTTTCGATCAAAACCTTGATCTGGTCATCTGTTAACTGCCTTTGGTTATTTACCAGTTTACGGCAATTATGATGGCTTGCCCATACCGGACCTTTGTACATGGATGTAGCCTCATCAAAGCCTTTATCTGTTAAGTGGGTAACATCCAGGATCATATTCAGGCGATCCATTTCTGCAACAAGCTCCCTGCCTGCGGCTGTGAGTCCTTCAGTCCTGCCGGTACCTGCGGCATACCTGCCCGGACCATAATGTGCCGGGCCGCAAGCGCGAAGGCCATAACCATAAGCCTTTTCCAGGTAGGAAATATTGACGAACGAATCTGCCCCTTCGAGACTTAGAATATATCCCACCGGTTTCCCCTGATCAGGAATAGTTTTATCGAACCAGAGTGCCAGATGCTCTTCCATCTGCAACAGGTTAATGATCTGCACCATTTCGCCCAGATCTTCCATGGCACGGTACCAGGCTAACTGAGCCTGGGAAATTCCCCAGGCAATCTCAGGAGAATTCCAGCCCGGGATAAGGCTGCCACGTTCTACGTAACGGGCGATCTGAGTGGCTACAACCAGTCCGATATTTCCCTTGCGTAACTCGGGCAGAGCCACAGTTCCCAAACCACGATCCAGTTTATCTGTCATCCCCTTTTCACGGTCCCGGATCTCATAAACGGATTTTTTAAGATCACGGTTCCACTCAATCGCATTCATTGACAGATCGAGATGGCAATCAAAAATAAATATTGATTCTTCGGTCATTTCTTTGTTGTGAGGTAACTAGTGTCTGATTTTAATTTCCTTTTACCATCCATTAATCCAGCACTAAAAAACATTTATTAACTGTACTGTTGATAAGCTTTTGCCACAGCACTAAATCCCCGTTAACATTTTTTCCGCCTCAGCTGATGCGGTCAGCATGGGTCAAGCCTTAGTACAAACTTCAGAAGCATCAGGTGCAGCGGCGGCATTTTGTTACTTTTCTGCTGAAGGAAAAGTAAAGAGAAACATTTAGAAGCTAAACTTTCTTTCTTTATGTCGCAATTAGACTTTTATCTGACTATCCTAACTCATGCTAAATTTACCGTCCCTGGCGAAATGCGATCGCATCGATCTCCACTTTAATGCCATGTCCTAAACCTGATTGTACAGTGGTCCGTGCCGGCTTAACCTTGGTAAAATAGGTCGCATAAACCGCATTGTAGCGATCAAATTCTTTAATATCGCTCAGGTGAACGGTACATTTCACGATATCATCCAGCGTAAATCCTGCCGCTTCGCAGATGCGCTTCACATTATGCAGTGTCAGATGTGTTTCCTCTTCGATCGTTCCCAAAATAAAAGTGCTGGTCGTAAAATCCAGCGCAGCCTGTCCGCTCACGAACAACCAGTCGCCTGCCACCAATACGCCTGCAGAATATGCGCCTGTACTAAAACTTTTATCTGCCTTATCCGGGTGTTGTATTTCTAATTTTTCCATTTTTCGTTATGATTAATATTTTTAATAATTTGTTAATTGAACTCTACTGAACCGAAGAATTCCGGACGATGATAATCGGGTTCTTCGGTTTTGATCTCATTCCAGACCACAAAATGAGGTACAGGAAGATCATCGCCGCATTTATAAAAATTTGCCCGGCACTTTTTACCTTTCAGGGAATCTATTTCATGATATTGAAAAGCGCTGAATGGTATTGACAGCGTCAGCTCCCATCCGATATTCGAACCTTTACTGTTTGCAGGTTTTATTGAACTCCGGAACGCGATCGATTTGATCAGTTCATCGCCTGACATGATCCGGTTGACTCTTTCCTCGCCAAAGCTGAGCAGACAGGTGCCGGCACAATTAAACTCGAAATTGTAATATTCCTTTTCATCCCCGAAAGAGACGAAAAACTCCACGCAACTGTCCTTGTAAACCGGATCATTCGGTTCGGAATAAACGGCCCTGACATGCTTTTCTTCTACGTAAAACTTCAGAAATACGCCCTGATCGCCATGAGCCATGGCAAAAGCAAGCTCAGGTTTATAGGGATATGCTGCCCATGGAGTGATGTTGATCAGTTCCTGATGAACATGATCCAGTTTTGCTGAAATTTCGTCCAGGGCCTTCACATCATCCACTTTGATGTAAGGAACAGAAAGGTGTTTCATCTGTTTATTTTTCTTGTTTTTATTTGTCAGATGGAGCCTTTGATGATTAAAATAATCATTGCCTTGTGTGCTTAATGATTATTTTAGTCATGTCGGGTTCATCTTAGCTGTCTTTACTTTCTTTTTCTTCCTTCAGCTTCGCCAGCTTTCTTTTGACGATATCGAAAGGGTATTTCATCGCCAGGTTCCTGATCTCATAATTAAAATCGGCAAAGGTCTCTTCCCACATTTTGGATTCCTCGGGAGTATAATTGTAAAATCCATGTCCGTTAGCCACACCTTTGCCACCGGCTTTCACGATATCATCGATCAGCTTCGGCACATGGGTATCATTGCATAAGGTTGGATTCAGATCCTTCATCACGTTATGATAGGCCGGCACTCCGGTCAGGTCCATCCAGCCGAAAACCCCTACCAGGGTCATCCAGTAACCGGTATTGTTACGGCAGGCACGATCTACGTCCTCAACAGTTGCATAGCCGTTCTCAACCAGGTAAAAAGCTTCACGATACATGGCATACATCAAACGATTGCCGATAAACCCGCGGATATCTTTTCTAACCAAAGTCGCTTCCTTATTCCAGTAATTTGAAAGTTCATACAGATATTCACCTTTTGCAATGTCGCTCTGATCGCCGCAGATCACCTCCAGAAAGCGGGTGGTATGCGAAGGCTCAGCCCAGTGCAATCCGAAGAAACGATCAGGGTGTTTGGTCATCTTTTGCAGGATACTGATCGGAATGGCCGAAGTATTGCTGGTCATCAGGGCATCTTCAGCAATAACCGCTTCAATCTTGCCATAAACTACCTTTTTGATCTCTTCGCTCTCAAGGGTACATTCGATAGCCAGTTTGCAGGGCTTCAGCGCTCCATAATCTTCAGTAATGATCAGATTCTTAAAATAGAACTCCGGATCTTCGCTAACCAGTCCCTCCTCTTTTGCTTTGACAAAATGCTTGCGGATCCTCGATTCTGCCGTAGTCATATCGATACTGATCGGAGCGATGGCTACCACCGGATGTCCGGCCATCAGCAGGCAGGTGGTGATGCTGCAGCCCATCAGGCCCAGCCCGATAACACCTACCGGAATTTCATTTGTTTTGATTGACATATCTGTTAATATATTTTAAGATCAATAAGTGCCTGTACTGACAAAGCCCTGATTATTAAGCAAATGTGACCACCTTGCCGGTTCTGACTGATTCATCACAGGCAAAGGCAATGCGCAGACTATTCACCGCATCTTCCCCATGAGCAGTCAGGTCAAGATCCTCAAGAATAGCTTTTAAGAAATAACGCTGCTCCCGGTTGCAAAGCTCCTGGTGATCAGGCTCGTCTTCCAGATTGATCCAGGTATCTTCTTTTGCGAACCGCTCATCCTTGTCGAGATCGGCATGATGAAAACGTATCGATTCGGTTTTTGTATGGGCTTCAATAGAAGAAGATTTTCCCGCTGCTCCGGCTTCTTTGGCAACGATCGACACAGAACCTTTTGGTCCGACTACATCCTTCACAAAAAATGCCGTTTCACTCATCATTGGTCCCCAGCCTGCTTCATACCATCCCACCGAGCCATCCTCAAAACGGATCTGCAACTGTCCATAATTATAGTTTCCGGCAGGGATCTCTTCCGTTAACCTCGCTCCGATAGCATATACCTGCACCGGCTTCGAGCGGGTCATCTGACACATTACGTCGATGTAGTGAACGCCGCAATCCACGATCGGACTCAGGGAATTCATCAGGTTACGGTGAAGCGTCCACATCGCGCCGTCACTCTGCTGGTTGAGGTTCATCCTCATGACCAGTGGCTTACCCAGCTGTCCGGTTAATTCAATGAATTTCTCCCAGGATGGGTGATGACGCAGAATATAACCCACCACCAATTTCTTATTCGCCTTTTTACCTGCAGCAACTACACGCTCGGCACCTTCTACAGAATCAGCCACCGGTTTTTCAATGAATACATGACAGCCCGCTTCGAAAGCCTGAACGGCGTACTTCTCATGGGTATCAGGATAGGTAGAGATACAAACCGCATCCGGTTTTGTAGCTTTCATCGCTTCATCCATATCGTTGAATAAAGCATACTTATTCCCCATTCTGGCATTCAATACTTCCTTTGATTTTCCACGGGATACAAGTCCGACAATCTCGAATCCGGGATTGGTATGATAGGCCATGGCGTGAGAAGCGCCCATATTTCCGCAGCCTAAGACGAGGACGCGTATTGGTTTTACTTGATTTTGCATATTAGATATTGTTCAATTTATTGATGTTAGTGTATAGGTTTTATAATTTCTATCCGGTTACATTTTTAACCACATAGAAACATAGACATTAGTTTTTCGGTAATAAATTAAAATACTCGTTTACATAGGTTTTTTGTCCTTCTTTAAAGATATTACTACAATTGAAGTTTATTAAAATACCTTTTGGAGATTTTAACAGTTTCATATAGGTTAGAAGCTGCGCTTCAAACACAGTAGTAATTTCCTGAACAGCCTTCAATTCAACCACCAGACATTTTTCAATAAATAAATCACACCTAAAATCAATTTCCAGTTCTTTATTTTTATAAAGTACCGGTACTTTCATCTCTGTCAAAAAATTTATTTTTCTATGTCCTAATTCTTCTTTTAAACATTGATGATAAACGCTTTCAAGCAAGCCTCTTCCCATTATTTTATGCACTTCAATGGCCGCACCAACAACAACATAAGTCAATTCGTCCAAATATCTTTGCGTTATCATTTGTTGATTCACTAATACAAAACTATGTATCTATGTGGTTAAAAACCCTGTCAGCGTTCTCCTATAAATTACCTTTTTTCAGTTCACTTACGGCATGATCACAGGCTCTGGCGGTAAAGGCCATATAAGTCAATGATGGGTTCTGACAGGCATTTGAGGTCATAAATGCGCCGTCGGTGACGAAAACATTCTTCACGTCATGCATCTGATTCCACTTGTTCAGGACTGAAGTCTTAGGGTCATGTCCCATTCGGGCGGTACCCATTTCGTGGATCGCCATTCCCGGCACTGCAGGTCTGTCGAATGACTGAATATCCTTCATTCCGGCAGCTTCCAGGATCTCGGCCGCATCGTTTCTCATATCGATACGCATTTTCCGTTCGTTCTCACCGAACTCACAGTCAACGGCCAGCAATGGAATTCCCCATTTATCTTTCCGGGTTTTATCAAGGAAAGCGTGGTTTTTAAACTCCGGTAAATGCTCACCAAAAGATCCCAGTCCCATGGTCCATGGTCCCGGTTCTGTCATATCCTCCTTGAAATCCTGTCCATATCCCATTTCAGGAATAGCCCTTTGCCATCCGGTACGGCTGGCACCTCCTCCGTAGTGGAAACCGCGTAAATAATCCCGCTCCGGTTTATCCCCGAGATTCCGGTAACGCGGAATATAGACACCGATCGGGCGTCTTCCATAATAGTATTTATCATCAAAACCTTCTGCCCTTCCGGATGCTCCAATCTGAAAGTGATGGTCCATCAGGTTATGTCCTAAATGCCCGCTGCTGTTACCCAATCCATCGGGGAAGGTATCAGAAGTTGAGTTCAGCAGGATTTGAGTAGTCCCCAAAGTTGAAGCGTTCATGAAGATCACCTTAGCAGAATATTCGATATGCTCATTGGTCTCCGAATCGATCACCATAACTCCTTTTGCCTTCCCGGTTTCTTTATCATAAAGCACCTCGCTCACAATAGAATAAGGACGAAGGGTCAGATTGCCTGTGGCTACTGCTGCAGGCAGGGTTGCCGACTGGGTGCTGAAATAAGCACCAAAGGGACATCCACGGTTACATAGATTTCGGTTCTGACAGTTACCTCTGCCATTATGCGGAACGGTCAGATTGGCCATCCGGTAAACGGTCATCATCCGTTCCCTGTTGTAATGTTTTTCGATCCGCTCTTTCACCGCTTTCTCCACACAGTTCATCTCAAATGGAGGAAGAAAAATGCCATCAGGCAATTGAGCAAGCCCCTCTTTCTGCCCGCTGATCCCGGCAAAGCGCTCAACATAATCATACCATGGTGAGATATCCTTATAACGTACAGGCCAGTCAACGCCATAGCCATCCTTCGCATTGGCCGAAAAATCCATTTCACTCAAACGCAGACATCCGCGTCCCCAGGTCAGGGATCTTCCACCAACATGGTATCCCCGGTACCAGTCGAAACGTTTTACTTCGGTATAAGGACAATCGACATCGTCAACCCAGAACTTTGCATTGAACTCGCTGTACTGTCCGCCGCGGGTCTGCACTTCATGCCTGCTGCGCTCCTCAGGAGTGATCCTTCCCCTGTGTTTGAATTCCCAGGGTTTCAATAAGGCCGTATCATAATCCTTCACATGCTCCACATTCCGGCCCCGCTCAAGCATTAATACTTTTAATCCCTTTTCAGTCAATTCTTTGGCTGCCCAGCCACCGCTAATACCCGAACCAACAACTATCGCATCGTAGGTATTCTGCTTCTCTGCTTTTATATTAATATTCATCTGTCTTAATCAAGATACTGTTAATCAATTGCTTAGGTAGCCCATGCTTTCTGCCCCGGCTGCAATGGAATGCAGGCTTCATACCTGCCCGGAATATGCACATAACGCAATGCTTTTGTCGCTCCGATCTCTGAGGTATAATAACCCAGGCAGGTCAGTTCGTACATCAACTGGAAAAAATGCGAAGGAGAAGTTCCGGTCTTTTTCTGTGCTTCGGCCTCAGCTTTAAACAGTTTAAAGATCTCTTCGCGCTCCGGGAGAGTCAATGCTGTAAATGCTTTTTTAAACTGACTTTGGGATACCTCATCCACCTTCATTAATCCATCCGCAAAATGCTTTTGAATATCGGCGGTATAACAATCCTGCATCATCATCACGATGAATGGGCCAAGGCCTGCGGCTTTGGCACCAGGTACTCCTTTAGTATCCGGAATGATCGTATCGGCAATTTCTGCGATCAATGCTTCCTGTGATGCTATTGATCTGGCTTCAGTACCATTCCCCGCTACGGGGTTCAGCACTTCGGCGAATGCTCCAAAGCCTGAAAAAGTAATTGCTCCCCCCAATAACAGGGTCGCTCTCCTGACTGCTTCTCTTCTGTCCATCTATCTGTTTTCTATAATTATTAATCTTTTGTTCAAACCGTATCTCCGGGTTTCCGTACCCGTAAATACTGCTATAGGTCCATAGCCCTTTTGGCCCGTCAGGTATCAGACTGGCAAAAACTCCTGAATCACTAATATTTGACTATAATAAGTAATTTTCTTTAAACTGAGAGGTATGTTTTTTTATTTTATCCAATTTTAAGACTGGTATTAATAACGATCACGGGTCAGAAATCTATATACCCTATCTCCAAATAAAAATAGCTTTAATACCTTATACTGTCTGATACTTTTTTTCGTAAAAGCAATCCAATTTCCCAGCAAATTCATTCGGAATTATGCCGGTTAACATAAAAGGCTAATTTGCCATCGGCAATCCGGGTAACCTGCATCAATTTCAATATTTTTTACCTTCCTAATACAGCAATTCCCGGCCTGCGTCTGTCCTGATAGAAATTTTCAGAAAATCAGTATGTTTAAGCATGAATTTCGACCGGAAAATCCTTAGCGATCAGACCCTGCTTGAGCTTTACAAAAATCTGCTCAAACCGCGGATGATCGAAGAGAAAATGCTGATTCTGCTGAGGCAGGGCCGCATTGGGAAATGGTTCTCGGGGATCGGGCAGGAAGCGATCGCTGTGGGTACTACCCTGGCCATGCTGCCGGATGAATATATTCTTCCCATGCACCGTAATCTTGGGGTATTCACCAGCCGTAAAATTCCGCTTTCGCGGCTGATGGCTCAATGGCAGGGGAAGCTGGAAGGCTTTACTAAAGGCCGCGACCGCTCCTTCCATTTTGGCAGCAAAGAATTTCATATCATCGGGATGATCTCGCATCTGGGTCCGCAGTTAGCGCTGGCCGATGGCATTGCCCTGGCTGATGTACTGAAGAACAAACAAAAAGCAACCCTGGTGTTTACCGGTGAAGGCGGTACCAGCGAAGGTGATTTCCATGAAGCTTTGAATGTGGCTGCGGTCTGGGATCTGCCAGTCATATTCATCATAGAGAATAATGGATACGGCTTATCCACCCCAATCAATGAACAATACCGCTGCGAAAATCTGTCGGACAAGGCTATAGGATACGGCATGGAAGGCCGGAGGATCGATGGGAATAATATTCTGGAAGTGTTTCATACCATTTCTGAACTGGCTAAAGATATCCGTAAAAAGCCACGGCCTGTATTGGTAGAATGCATGACCTTCCGCATGCGCGGACATGAAGAAGCTTCGGGTACGAAATATGTCCCTGAGGAACTCTTTACCGAATGGGAGAAGAAAGACCCGCTCAAAAACTATGAAGCTTACCTGCTTGATGAGGGTATTCTAACCGGGGAGAGTCAGGCCAGCCTCCGGGCCTCCATAAAGGAGGAGATAGATTCCGAAATAGAAAAAGCATTTGCCTTAGCTGAGCCCATAGCTGATTCTGAAACCGAAACCGCAGACATGTATGCATCCTGTGATACCGCAGAAATTAAACCTGCCGATCCATACCAGAAAACAGACAAAAGATATCTTGATGCTATCAGTGACGGTTTGCGCCAGGGCATGCAAAAATACCCGGAGCTGGTCATCATGGGACAGGATGTGGCTGAATACGGAGGTGCTTTTAAGATCACCCGGGGTTTTGTGGAAGAGTTTGGAAAAGAAAGGGTCAGAAATACCCCGATCTGCGAATCGGCTATTGCAGGTGCCGCTCTGGGGCTTTCGATCAATGGCTATAAATCGGTGGTGGAGATGCAGTTTGCCGATTTTGTGAGCTGCGCATTCAACCAGATCGTCAATAATCTGGCGAAAACACATTACCGCTGGGGCGAAAAGGCCGATGTGGTGATCCGCATGCCTACCGGAGCCGGAACAGGAGCCGGTCCCTTTCATTCTCAAAGCAATGAGGCCTGGTTCACCAAAACCCCCGGACTAAAAGTGGTTTATCCGGCATTCCCTTCGGATGCGAAAGGCCTGCTGCTGGCGGCGATCGATGACCCGAACCCGGTGATGTATTTTGAGCATAAATACCTGTACAGGGCCATCTCTGAACCCATTTGCGATGATTTTTACACCATAGAGATCGGAAAAGCAAGAAGCATCAGGCAGGGCGGGCAGTTCAGTATCATCACCTATGGATTAGGAGTTCACTGGGGCATGGACTTTCTGGATGCTCAGCCTGAATTATCGGCAGATCTGATCGATCTCAGAACACTGGCACCCTGGGATAAAGATGCCGTTAAGGCCAGCGTCAAAAAAACCGGAAGGGTACTGATCCTTCATGAAGATACTTTAACCAGCGGCTTTGGTGCTGAGATCAGTGCCTGGATCGCTGAAAACTGCTTTGAATTCCTGGATGCACCGGTGATGCGTTGTGCCAGCCTGGATACGGCAATACCAATGAGCAAGGTGCTGGAGGATGATTTTCTGGCGAAGGCGAGGCTGGGTAAGGATGTGAAGAGGTTATTGGCGTATTAAATAGGATGTGGTTTATACTCTGATCCGTTCTCAAATTCAAATCTGCCGGCAGGCAGGTTTTATGTCTGTGCAATCCCCGATAGCAATCAGAATTAGACCCTTAGCGAGCTGCGGAAGCCCCTGGCGGCATAATAAGAGGGTGCACTGTTGTGATACACGAAGACATTGCCGTAACGGAAATCAGCAAAGAGGGCACCCCCGAGTTTTCTGATCTCAGAAGGCGTTTTCACCCAGCTTGATGTTTTTGTATCGAAATTTCCAAGTTTCTGCAAATCCCGGTATTGTTCTTCTGTTAAAAGTTCAATCCCCATGGCAGCAGCCATATCTATGGCGTTATGTTCTGGTTTATGTTCTTTCCTTGACTCCAGTCCTTCACGGTCGTAACAAACACTTCTGCGGCCTGCAGGACTTTCCGCTGAACAATCATAAAAAATGTATTCGCCCGTCTTTTCATCATATCCGACAACATCCGGTTCACCGCCGGTTCTTTCCATTTCATTGAGCGACCATAATTTTTCTCCCGCACCTGCGGGATCCAGCCTTGCTTGTACTCTAGTCCATTCAAGACCTTTATGGCGGATCCTGTTTTTCTCAAAACGGGTTTTCAATACGCTGAGTAGTTCTTCAGATTGTTCTGCTGACAAAACCATTTTATTCCTCTCTGTCATAAATGTTATTATAATTTGCTTTCAATGTCATGCAATTGTTTAGGTGCCATGACGCACTGAGCGATCGTTTAGCCTTGCCGCTGATGGTTTGCAGATTTGCGATGGGCGGGATATTTTCAGTACAAATGTTGATGCGGAGAACTGAACTTTCTGTAACCACAAAACTTTCTACGGAGCACGAAACCCCGTCTATTGCAAATCTGCTGCTGGTGCTGGCGTTCTTAGTATTGTTAAGTATCTGTTACAAAAACATTATTCATTTACCATTTCAAATGAAGCATCTTCAGTAATCATTTCAGCTACATTTAATGTGGGAACGATAAATTTTGAAAATGGTGTTGTCTCAGTTTTCGCAAATAAAACGCCTCTTGTTGTTCCTGTTGTTATCATTGCCAAATGAGCCAAAAAACCTTTAGGAACAACTAGTTTGGACCCTTTCTTTTGGATGAAATTATTCCAAGAAGATTCTTCAATTTTAAAATGACAACTCACCTGAATTTTTAAAAACACTTTCTTCCCTTGCATAAATTCAAACCCAAGAAAAACACCTATTTGATTGTTTTTTTCGTCTAATTTGAATTGTAATTCTGTACCTAAACCCGTTTCTTTTTTAGGCACAAAATTTTCTTCAAAAATGGCAAACTGTTCGGTTTTTATTCCCTGCAGTGTAAATCCCACTTGTGTGTTATCCTTTTTCATTATACAGCAAGTTTATAATATTCTTGTCTATACGCGTGTCTTTCATATTTTACAGGTTTAGAGGCCTGATAGTTAGTCGTAACTTGATTGGTTTGTGCTACTATTTTTTCAACACGCTTTTCAATGATTAAAATCCATTCTTCAATTGAATTCATTTTGCTTTCGTAATAACTAGCCAAAACGGGTATTTTTAAAATGTTTTGCAATTTAATTTGTGTTTCAATAGTAAGGTTTTCTTTGCCACTCACTATTTTAGTGATTTGCTGCGGAGATACTTCCATTTCTCTTGCTAGATATTTCTGAGACCAGCCCAACTCGTCTAATTTCATTAACACCTTTATGGCAATCTGCTGCGATTCACGCAACATTGCGCGATTTTTAATTCGCGCTTTTACCTCTACTATTGTTTTATTATCTTCTGCTGATACTAATTGTAAAAAATCTTCCTTGTTGCTCATTTTTCTTCGTTTAGAAATTCATAAAATGAATCGGCATCAAATACATTGTTGTTTTTCAGAAAGTCTCGGCAATTATCTATCTTTTCCATTTCTTTTTGTGTATACGGTCTTTGTTTGTTTAAATGGTGGAATTTTATTGCACCACCTGTTATTACAAAACAATTTATGCCAATTCTAATAGCATATATTCTCAAATAGTTCTTTCTGCCTTTTTGTTTTGATAACTCCACAATATGATACTCTTGGTTATCCAATGGCTTGAAAAATTCTTCCAAACTCCTTGATGAGTCTTTCGAAATTTCGTTGAGTGTGTCATCAATATCATTTGCATTATCAATTAGTTGATTGATTAATGTTTGTACTGGCACGTTTTTAGGTATATCGTCTTTGTTTTGAGTAACAAACTGGAATAAATGTGAAGTATCGTTCCATTGGTTTAATAATCTTCTCAACTCATTATCGGTTTCATTTTTATAATGAAAGGCGAATAATTGGTCTGCAAAGATACGAACAATTTTCATTAAATCAACTTATAGGTTTACTTTATTTAATTTTTTTACCTTTTTTTAGTCTCCCAACGTACAGTTTATGAATTATTTTTGTTGTGGCCCGTAGGAAAAAAAGTCAGTATAGATTACACACTCAACAGTTTATACGCTTGCCTAACATATTGCAGCTACCCGAAGGTGGCGGTTTGGAACACTAAACTGTCTACACACACCAATGTTTGTTTGAAAAACAAATGTTTGTATTCGCATGTCCCCGCCGCTTTTGGGTAGCTGCTGTTGGCAGTTGTTTTTATTTCAGAATTTACTGTCAATTTCAATGTCCCTAACCAGTCCCGTTTAGTAAATTTTCAAATGCTTCATTCGGTGTTTTTCCACCTGTTAAATTATTTATCAAATTTTTTATGTTGAATTTACAATATGTCCCCTTCCTTGGGTTATAAAGACCAGCAAAATTCCAATTTCCCTTCACACTTACTTGTCTTAATGCTAAATAAATAAGAAGCTGCTTCAAGTCACTTGATTTAAAATTTCTGTTTACAGTCTTTATTTCGAATAGTGTATCGTCAATTGACAAGTCAGCTGTAAGATCTGGAATAAAGCCATAACCTTTAAGTTTGGGTTTAAAAAGGACTTCTTCTCCATTCATTTTCTCAATAAATTCATTGATATTATTAGATATTAAAATTATCTCTTGAAATTCCACATTTGAAATAATTAAATCATCTTGATTGTAGTTTCCTGTTTGCCATATACTTTTTGCAGTTTGTTTAATAAGTTCTGCTTGTTGGTCATCATTTGCAAAGTATTCGCTGCATAGTATATTCTTAGATTTTGAGACCGCAGTAAGATTAAATGCTGTTTCAGAAACAAGGTCGTATCTAACTTCTTCATTACTAATAATTGGATTTGTATTAATGGATTTGACTTGGCCTTCGTTGAATACTCTAATGAAGTTAGAAGTTAGAAGTGGAAAATTCTGCTTCCAAATCACACTAAATTTTTCGGCTATATCTCTTTCACTAATCATACAAGAATGTCTTTATTTGCTTGTTTTCTTGCAGAACTCCAATCTCTTACAAGGACTTCTTCTTTACTAAAATTCTTTTTATTATTTTCTCTCCAATGCTTGCCTTCATCTCCAAGAAAGTATGATGAGTAAATCACAGCTCGTCTTTCCCAATTTGTCAGTGTGGCATAATTGTTCTTTATGTCAACTAACCAATAATGGCAATTCCAATTTGACATTGCGATTATGATTTGTCTTTTTAACAAGTGATTAGTTTCAGTTTCAAACAACCTAATAAAAAGAGCTTCTTTCTCAGGAGAATGTCTAATTGATAATATTTGTATAATATAGCTAACATTCATTTCAATTTTTGTCAAAAAATTTTGATTCCTAAACAGTGCAACAAGAGAGTTGTCAACTAGATCTTTACCTTCATTAGTGAGGTCTTCATAAACGCTTCTAACAGAACGCATAATAGATGTAAGCACAGGTGATAGTGTTATAAGATTATTATGATCTAGCAGAATTTTTATGGCTTGCAGTTGATCCTCAGGAGTAAGAGCTTTTATTGCATTGATTGCTTGTTTAGTTACCATTTGGTCAATTCGAGTTTTATTAACTTCTCTTGATAAGATGCCAATAATATCTATTTCTCTTACTGCTACTTTTAAAACCTCATAATCTTCAATTGCTGTTGCTGAATAGGGGTCAAATCTGATGGAAATATTAAGTAGTTTCTGCTCATCTTCAGAATTTTCAGATTCGGGTTGTGGATCTAGAAATAAGTGGATATCCCTAAATTCTTCAGTCGTCATAATTTTTGTTTTGTCCTTTTGAAGGCCAAGTTGGTCGTTTGATAATTTTTCAGAAAGTAGAATTAGAGTTTTATATGCATCAGACTCATTTTCACAAAATATCGTATAGTCATCTGCATATCTACAAAAAACTATTCCCCTTGATTTTAAATGAAAATCTGTGTGATTTAATGCAAGTTCAGCAAGAATCCTAGAAGCAGGTCCACCAACAGGAAGTCCATATGATATTGTCCCTGAAAAAGCACTAAGTAATCTCATTATATTACCTGTAACTAAATGGTTAGGGTCAACACGTTTTAATTCATTCTCAAGTTTGTGGTGGTTAATTCTTGGATAAAAATTTGAGATATCTGTTTGTAAAACATAAGTGAAATTTCTAGAATACTCAACACATTGCTTTTTATAGTCTATCCAAGTTGTGTCTTTAAATAACGAACCCGTGGCTTCATTCCATTCATAGCGATATGAGAAGACATTCTTTTCTTCTTCTTTAATTCTTTTTTTTTCAATTTCTTCGGCTATTGAAATTACTAAGCCAAGAAAATAGGCATTCCAAAACGGTTCAATCAAAGTGGCTTGTCTAAAGCCATAATAACCTACTTGGCTCAGTTTTACCAATGTCAAAGGAGGGGATAAACTTATTGCTTCTTCTATTTTTCTATGGTATGATTCTAATATTTCAAGAGATTCGTTTAGCTTCTCTTCAAATAAATACCTTTCAAATGGGAATGGAAATATGTCCGTGTCTCCGTGTCGAACAATATTTGACAATGCTTTTTTAAAATTCTCTCTCATCTATTTTGTTTTATTGTTGTCGTCTTTTAAATTACTGCCAACTTGTATATTCCTCAGACAAAACCACACCAACCCACCCAATATCCTGCTGTATTTCGGCAATTTCTATTGCCATTATTAAATATCCCTAATATCCTCCTGGTATCCAAATCTTTATGAATTGACAATTGACAATTGACAGTTGACAATTGACAATGGAGAGTTGACAATGAAAAAAACGTACAACCTATAAGGTATTACGTTCAAACAGGGAGATTGCCAGGTCGTGGCTCCTCCTCCCAATGCAGGAATATATATTGTTCAGCCTGATCCCGGCTTTCAGCTTTTAGCTTTCCCCCCTCAGCCACAGGCTTCTGAAGCAATTATGGCACGAAATTTTCTATAGTTATAAGGAGAGCGATAGATCATGGGCCGGCTGAAGTATTTTATAGGTATTCTAATATTCTTTATTTCTATACTGGTATTCGTAATTTCCTGCAATAAAAACCCGGAGCAGGCAATTAGTTCTGTGGATCCGGTTTCCGCAAATTTTATTATTCAGGAAATTCTAAGCTATTCGGATACCGTAGATAGTTTATCCAGGGCGGCCTCCAAACAGGAGAGCCTCATTTACAGCCTCAGGGACTATTCATTCTATGTAAGCCGCTACGTCCGGAATTCTGAAGTATCCTTATATATCGAGCATGGCAATATGGGCGAACAGGGCCATTCTGAGAAACGATATTACCTCAAAGACGGGGAAGTTGTCCTGCTGACAGAACACCTGGTATTGGCCCGGAATGAACAGCCATTCAGAACGAACCGTTCATTTTACCAGAATGGCGATCTCTTATTTTCTGATCAGAAGATCGGGAAAACCGAAAATGAATTAAAAACAAAGGAATTCAGAATGAGCATTCTGCCCGAACGGAATATCCGGGCTGATCAAAAAAAACTGAACGACGCCATTTATCAGTACGGCGAATTTGACCTTGTGTTTGATGGAATAACCGAATACCCGAAAGCAAAATACCTGATCTTCAGCAAAAATAAGTTCAATGCCTACAGAGCCTCAGTGAAGGTTGAAAAAGAAGATGATTTTATCCGGGCGATCTTTTCAAATCCGGAGAAGTACCGGGGAAGGAAGTTTAAGATCAACTGGGAACTGCGGCGGCCCGCTCAGGCAATATATGTTTCAGGCGGATTGCCCTGATCAATTATGGTCACCTCAGAAAGAGGATTGAACAGGTAGATCGCACCGGTCTTTATTTCAATACAGCGATAACGTTTCCTAACCAGCAGCTCCTTCCTGAAAATCCGGCCATTCTGAATCGAGAACAGGCTGTTCATGCTCAGCTTTTCGATAGAAATTATTCCTGCGGCTTTCTTATCATACTGCTTCAAAACCCTGAATAAGTTCAGGTCAGTACAACTTGATGCCGAGGGATTCTCCAGGTAGCTGATTATAGCCTGCCTGATATCCGGGGGGAAAGTCGATTGTTCAAAAAAAGGCCGCATCATCCTCTTAAAATTACTTTTCCATTCCTGTCCATGCGGTTTTGCCTTACGCTTATGCTCATTCCAGGTGAGCAAATGGGCGAACTCATGAACAGTGGTGATCAGGAATGCATAGGAATTCAGATTATAATTCACCGAGATGCGATGACCTGCCTCCTTAAAAGGGTGGCGGTAGTCGCCGTATTTAGTACTTCTGCTGCGCGAGATCTTAAATTCGCATTTAAAATAATCTATCCAGCGGGCAATGACAGGTGCAGCACCCGGAGGCAGATAATTATTTAATACAGTAATCTTATCCAATTTACTTCAAAAGCTGGTACACAATCAGACTTGCAAGATAAGCCAGAGCGGTCATGTAAACAAATTGAATTGCAGGCCATGACCAGCTTTTTGTTTCCCGGTAAACCACAGCAATCGTGCTCATACATTGCATGGCAAAGGCATAGAACATCATCAGCGAGAAGGCAACAGCAGGGGTAAATACAGGCAGGCCTGTATCGGGGTTTCGCGCGGAATGCATTTTTTCGCGAACAGACTCCAGGTGAGAATCATCGCCGTTTACACTGTAGATCGTGGCCATTGTACCGACAAAAACCTCACGGGCAGCAAAAGAGGTGATCAGGGCTATTCCGATTTTCCAGTCAAAGCCCAGCGGCCTGATCGCAGGTTCTATAGATTTACCCAGAATACCGGCATAAGAGTTCTCCAGCTTTTCTGAAGAGATCATGCGCTCTATCTCCTCCGGCTGATACTTCTCTTTCATGTTTTCGGAACTGTATTTGATCCCGATCTGTTTAAACCGTTCAGACGGCCCATAGGATGAAAGCACCCATAAAATGATTGAAACTGCTATAATAACTTTACCAGCTTCAATAACAAAGGCTTTTACGCTCCTGTACATGGTTAATAAAACGTTATTCCAGCGCGGCATACGATAAACCGGGAGCTCCATGATGAAGTATCCCCGTTCACGCGAGCGAATGACCTTCTTCATGACCCAGGCCACCAGGATAGCACTCACAATACTCAATATATAAAGTGACATCAGTGCAATTCCCTGCAGGTTTATAAAACCCCAAACCTTCTTATCGGGAACAACCAGCGAGATCAATAAGGTATATACCGGAAGCCGGGCAGAACAGGCTATCAGCGGAGTCACCATAATGGTGATCATCCGGTCTTTCCAGCTCTCAATGTTCCGGGTACTCATAATAGAGGGCACCGCACAGGCAAATCCCCCAATCAGGGGAACAATGGATTTTCCGCTAAGCCCTACCTTTCTCATGATCTTATCCATCATAAAGGTAACCCGCGACATATACCCGGTATCTTCAAGAATGGAGATAAAGGCAAACAGTATAGCGATCTGAGGAATAAAAATGATCACTCCGCTTAAACCGGCAAGCACCCCATCGACCAGCAGCTCGGTAAATACACCCGGAGGCAGGATCTGATATCCCATATCTGCCAACCAGATGAACAGCTGTTCGATCAGCGACATGGGGTATTCAGACCAGGCAAATATGGACTGGAAGATCAGGAAGAGGATGGCAAAGAAAATAAGAAAGCCGAAGATACGGTGGGTAAGGACCTTATCGATCCTGTTACTCATTGTTTCCTGTTTTGGGTCAGAATGTACTTTTACAGTATCAAAAAGCACATCGTTAATAAAATTATACCTCGCTATGGTTTCTTCTGCCTGCGATTTCTGCGAATGAAAATTAAACTCCTGTTTAATTTCCTCTACGCGCTTATTTTCCGCGGGGGATAAAAAAGACAAATTCTCATGCTGATGCGCATACTGCAGGGCAATATAGGGTTCCCTGATCTTAAGCTCATCCTGAATTTTCTGAATAAGCTGCGGTGCAATGGCCTCAACCTCAATAGAAGGCAGTTGCAGAGGAACAGAACCCGTATTGCTTATCGCTTCCCTGAGCCTCCCGATCCCCTCCTGCCTGCGGGCTGAAATAGGAATTACCTGTACGCCCAGCTTTAAAGCCAGCTCATCAACAGAAATTTCAATTCCGGATTGCCGGGCAAGGTCCATCATGTTTAATGCAATAATGATGGGGATCTTCAGGTCAGCAACCTGTGAAAAGAGGAGCAGATTTCTTTTCAGATTGGAGGCATCGGCTACGAATATAATAAGCTCGGGATGAACCGGACTGTTTTTATCGGAGAGGGCATCCAAAACAATACGTTCATCCCTGCTCTTGGGATAAAAACTATATGTTCCGGGAAGATCTATGATTTGGGCAGTACGCTGGTCAGGGAGTTTACAGAAACCAACCTTTTTTTCGACGGTAACTCCGGGAAAATTACCGATCTTCTGACTTAAACCGGTAAGAACATTAAACAGTGTAGATTTTCCTGAGTTGGGATTACCAACCAGTGCAACTTTTAAATCGCCGCCCACAGATGTTTATTGCATAATGATGGTTGCAGCTTCCTTTTTCCTAAGACTTAATTGATACCCTGATACAGTAATAGCCATAGGATCGCCAAGAGGGGCTAACCGTTCAACAACGATCGATTCGCCCGGCAAACATCCCATTTCCATTAATTTAACAGACATTTCAAGATCAGTAAATTCTTTGATTATGCCTGACTGCCCCGGTATAAATTGTGAAAGCTTCATATCCCTGTTTAAATCTGATCAAAAATAAAGCTTATTTGTATTAATTCCAAATAAGAAGATATTATTTTACAAATTTATCAGAAATCTACCTGTTTAATGGCTGTACGATACCGGGATGGGTTTGGATAAAGCGCGGGCACTTGCAGCCTTTCTTAAATATGCTGCAGGAACTCAGGCTCAGGATAATGATCAATGCGCTTAACTTATAGAAGTTTTTCATTGAAACGGATTCTATGTAAAAAGATATAACTAAAGATTCCCATACCCACCCCGGTCATATCAGCGAACAGATCCCACCATTCGGCAGAGCGGTATGTGAATACCTTTAATTGTAAGATCTCTATGAATACTCCTAAAACCAGGGTTACAAGCAATATTTTTAAAACGGTTATGGTCCGGTAGGAATAACTAGACTGCTCTTTGATCTTCCCGTAAAATAAAAATACGGTCAGAACAAAAAAGAAACCGGTATGCGCCAGCTTATCGAAACCTTCAAAAAAAGTAATTCCTGCTTTATTTGTGTCAATAGGGGGTATTTCGCACATAATGACTACAAAAATAGC
Source organism: Pedobacter sp. (assembly GCA_036677005.1). GTDB lineage: Bacteria > Bacteroidota > Bacteroidia > Sphingobacteriales > Sphingobacteriaceae > Daejeonella. The sequence continues at coordinate 23,272 of JAKFBV010000005.1, read as the reverse complement.
CCAGAGTATCGACAGGTACTGGTATCTTAAAGTTTTTAACATTAAACCCCTACCTGCGTTTTATAATCCCCGGAGGATAGGAGCTCTTCAATTTGTGCAGGATCAGTGATCCCGATCTTAACCATCCAGCCCTCTCCATAAGGGTCGCTGTTAACCAATTCAGGATTTGTATCGAGTTTTTTATTGATTTCAAGGATCTTACCGGTCAGGGGCATAAAGAGGTCGGAAACTGTTTTTACAGCTTCAACGGTTCCAAATACATCTTCCCTGCTTACTTCCTTTCCAAGCGTATTAATATCAACATAGACGATGTCGCCTAATTCATGCTGCGCAAATTCGGTGATACCGACATAGGCCAGGTTACCTTCAACACGTACCCATTCATGATCTTTTGTATATTTTAATTCTGCTGGAAATTTCATTTGTTTTTTGGTTTATATTTTGTCAAAAATACTTTAAGTAGGGCAGAAATGCAATTCTTAATTGACAGTTGACAATTGAGTTTAAATAAAAAGCTGTACTGATTCACGCGTGCCGGCAAATTTTATAAAGTAAATCTAAGATTAACTCCAAAATTACTGAAAGAAGTATTAAAGGTCTGCGAAGTATAAGGTTTGGTGATATTTCCATCGTAAAACAGACGCATAGTAAAACGCTGGTTCAAAACATAATCAACGGATGGCCTGACGGTAATATTCTGAGCGCCCGAGGAGACTTCAGCATCATCCACATCAGCCCGGTAGATAACCAGTTTCCGGTCGCTTAATGCGAAATCCAATTTAAAATTCATGTCATTATCCAGCTTAAGCCCCTTAAACAAGCCGAAAGGAAAACGAAAGGTGGTGGTACGATAACCCATCCCGAAAACTGCCTGGTCTTCCTTTTGCTGAGCCAGTTGGCTGTTGGATAAACTAAAGCTGAGTGCCCGCGATTTACGGTACTCCATATTTAAGGTCATGTTATTCTTAAGCCTGACATCGATACCAATCAGGGGCAAAAACTGTTCAAACAGGGTGATCTGTGAAAATTGATAGAAAGGGAGGAAATTCCCGCTGGCATCTTTTACATTCACGCCCCCGTTCGCTTCCTGGTAACGTACCAGAGAATTAAAGCCATTCACGCTATAGGTAGAGCGGTAAGCATGGTTGAGATCAACAGAAGTAAAGAGCTCATTAAAAAAACTATACTTGGTCAGGCCATTATAGCTTAGCCTCCAGTTAGGTATCGGCACTTTTGGAAAACGATTGAGCGAAACCGTGTTCGCATCCTTACCGGTATATGCTGCCAGAAACGAAGCGATCAGGACATCCTGAGAATTTTTATTATATCCATCGGCATATCCTCCGCTTGCACCGCCTGAATTCGGATTTTGAACACCCAGTCTCCCTGAGATTATAGAACGGTTTTCCTGAAATTGCCTGAACAGAGCGGATGAATTATTCGATTTATTCTCTTTGCTAAATGCTGTACGCAAAGAAAAATAGGAAATACTGAAATCGCCGGTAGTTACCGGACTTAAATTCTCGAAATTATTGACCGAAGGAAGAAATTTAAAATTAGTTGAATAGTTAAAGCTCCGGCTCCGCAAAGCGGTTAATTCGATACGAAGATCCCGCAGGGGTTCGATTAAGCTCCTGAAATTCAGATCCTCCTTATAGGTATTAATATATAACTGATTCAGCAAGGAATCCCTTGTCATCCAGCCATTTGCAAGGGCACGCCCCCTGATATCGCGCTGCCCTCCAAACAGAAAATCATATCCCGGAGCCCCTGCATCAAGGTCCTGTCCAATAAAATTGGTCCGGGGCAGATATCCGGGGAGGAAGGTTCCCTGAGTTTTCGTATAGGCTCCGCTTACATTTTTCAAACTGGTTAGCAGGTTAATAAAAAACCCTGCAGCCGGACTCTTATCCGGTTCATTCAGCCTGCGTACAAAACCGAATTTATTATAGAGGGCAACCAGGCTTAAGGTTGGGTTGATCTGAATGGTACGCGAATTCTGAATGGTGTTCCCGATATTAATACGGGGATCATTAAGTGTCAGCAAAGGTTCCGTCTGCCAGTTAAATCCGGCACCATAACGCGCGGCAAGTGTCACCCAGTCAAACCCCGGGATTTTATTTATAGGTACATTATAGGTAAGGTTCATTGTATGCCCGTAATCCGTAGTCCGGCCAAGTTTTTTCAAATTCTGCCATAGCGTATCCCTTTTTAATCCGTTGATGCGGCCCTCAGGTTCATCAATAATGGAGTAATTTGTCGCATTGAAATCGATCTGCATAGAACGCGTCAGGTTCCAGCTGATGCCATAGAGGCGCGACATCTGGAAATTCTTGTTGAAATTGGTGTTTATGGGTAAAAAATTGTTGGGATCATTATCCCTCAGCGTGTTTTCGGAATATAAACGATTGACATCGATATTAAAGTTAAGTATAGAAGGCAGCAGGCTGAAATTAAAATCTCTGATCAGGGAGAGGTACTTTGATTTGATCAGCTTTTCAAAAGGCGTGATCGATTTCGCCTGTTTGGAATAATTATACTGGAGACCGGCACGGTAGTTTTTCTGGATCGTGCTCTCATTGATAAAATCCCTGTGATTAAATTCGTTGAATGCATAGGTTGCACTCAAATTCTCAATATCCCAAAGCCGGGTTTTACTTTCAGGATTGGTCTTTATTTTACGGACATTGGTAAAATTGATACTTTTCCGGGATGTAAAATCCTCGGTAATAAAACGAAGGGAATCCCGGATCCCTTTTGGAGAGTTTTTCAGTGAAGTTTTAAATTCTGTATCCTGATTACGCGGATCATATTGAGGTGAACCGATCTGGGAAGAAAAATTTACGAATAAGGGTACTTTTATCCCCGTTCGCTCCGGGAAGAACTTACCGAGTTCTACATTTCCTGAAACATCCCACAGGACATCATCCTCACGGTTCCGTTCACTTACCCTCCGGTCTATGGAGCCGAAGCCGATCGTGCTTTTACTTCCGGAGATGGTAATATCAGCGAAATCTGCCAGTTTAGCATTCAGGCGGGCCGTAGCGGCCCATCCTCCCCGTTCATCAAAATCTGTAAGCCTCAGCTCATTAAACCAGATCTGTGCCGATTTATCCAGCCCGTCATCGAGACCGGGATTTGCCGTATTTCTCAATGGATTACGAACACCCAGCATGTAAACCCTTACCTTACTCAGGTCAGGCTGCCCTTTCACGGTGATGGTATTCACTCCGCTCTGATAAATGAAAGGCTGGTTTATTGGCCATGGCTGTCCGTTGACCAGAGCATTATTCCTGGCGGCCTTTGCTTCCAGAAATAATCTCAACTCCACATCCAGTTTATTCTGCTCAGGCCAGATAAGTCCCGGATCGATCGTCCCCGGGCTGGTCACTTTCAATGGAATGTCATAATCATAATAATTATCCTGATTATCAGTACCCACCCTGAGGAAGGCGCGAAGGTCATTATCCCGCAGCTGATCACCTTCGGCATGTATATACATTTCCATCCGCTTATAGGAACGGAAATCATTATAGGTGGTCCTGAAAGTGGCGCGTCCGTAACCATCCCTTAGATTTCGGACGCTTAAAGAAAGCGATTGCTCATTCTGGAATGATTCACCGCGGAAATTGGTATAATCGACCTCTCTCTTAATTCCCGGAGGAAGGACATAAGGAATAGGGGTACGTTTTCCATTCTCCTCAATATTCACAGTACTTACATCAATGGATGAATTGTCAAGACCGGGATTGATCAGACTGGGATCTGTGATCACTTTGGCAGGATTGTTCTCTGAATTATATCTTCTCCACTCGCCTCTCACAAGCTGTAATTTTGCCAGACGCATCACGGTTGTATCAACAAAGTCAGTCATGAACATCCTGATAAAGCGGATCGATTTGAAATCTTCGATATTCCCTACAGACTGGATAAAATCTGTAATAGGAATTTTGAACTGGATCCACCTGACGGTTTCCTGCTTTCCATTCGCCAGCTTAACAGTAGCCGGAACGATATCAGCAATATAGTTATTTCCGACAGTGAGCAGGTCCTGGGGGCGGATCGAGACCTTGTACTGAAAATATTCATCAGCCTGGGTAGAATTATTATCACGGTTTATATCCTCCCCATCGGGAAAGGAGGTGGATGCCGTATTCTCGATACCGGTTTGATCCAATGACTGCTGCGGAGTTTTTGAATTGCCTTCCGGATTATTATAGCGTTCATACCTTTTCAGGATCCCTGCATTCCCCTGATCGAGATTGGTTCCGCGATAATACTGGTAATCATCTGAAGCCGGGTCCCCATCAATTGCAATGGCAGCCTGCGGGTTAATATTTGCCTTAACCTGGTTTAAAAAAGAACCGAACTGCTGTTTTTCTTCCACACTGCTCAAGCCATCTATCCCTACATCCTGAAATTGCCTGGCTGTAGGATTATTATCAAAAGCCTGAATAACCGGCTGGAGTTTTGGAACCCTTCCCCAGACGGTGAGATCTGTCTTTGCTATATTCCCATCTGCAGGCAATCCATTCTCCAGACTTTTTCTTCCGTCTTTCAAAATATCTTCTGTTATATTTCCGAGATTGAAATAGAGGTCGCCGCCCGGACTGGTCTTGTTATAGATAAAAGGATCCAGCATCCAGATTTCAATGAATTCTATATTCAGTGCCTCAAAATCGTTGGTTTCCAGCTTTCTGAAGATCCCTCCCCACCTGCTCCTGGGGTTGGCAAGGGTTCCGTTTGGGTTTAATCCTGTTGTTGTGAAGTTATAAGGCCCTCTGACATTCGGATAGAAAGCCAGATCCATGGTTGGCAGTATGATCGCCTGGCCAGTATTGGAATCTTTAAACGGGAAAACCTCGCGTTCAAATACCTGACGCACATAATGGTTGGATAATTCATCCTTATCCCTTCTGATATTAGCCGGGGTAAGTGAATTTCCGGCAATAAAAAATATAGGATCGATATTGTAAAAAGCCAGCCTGGCCCGGTTATAACCGTAACTCAGATCATTATTGAGTCTTGATTCGGGGAAAAGCTGCGGAGTTCCGGATATCTGCCAGGATATCGCGCTTTTAATATCGATCAAAGATCTGCTGGCTTCAAAATCATCCAGGTAACTGGCCCCGTTCCTGCTTCCGGCAAAATTCAGGGCTCGTGGGTGGCCCGGAACGAGACTGGCATATTCACCGCTGAAAGTAATACTTGATGCTTCCTTCGTGTTGATGAAGGGGATCTTATCAACCATCCGGGTAAGCCATCTGGAGGGCGAACTATAATTGGCATCCAATCCCCAGATAGTATTTGAGATCGCTTCTTCACCGATATTTACCTTTTCCGTCAGCGGCTTTTCGGTCAGATTCATAAAGGTACCGCCCAGATTAAGCTTATTGTTTACCCGGTAATCAAACCTGGAGCCTGTCAGTGAACGGTGCTGCAGGCCAAAAAGCTCATTGTTCTCCAGTTTTATCCGGATCTGCTGCCCCGAGTTCAGCAGAGCCTGATTTAATATCCGAACTAAACCAATATTATAATCAACTGTAAAATCAACCCCTTCCTGCAAGGGTAAGGTACCTGCAACAACCTGAACGGATCCCTGGGGAATATTGATCGCATTGAGCTGGAATTCGGAGCCCGCCTGCGACTGATAGGTACCTTTGATCTGGTAGCGGTTCAGTTTTGAAAATAATTGCTGAGCGATCACTTTTGTAGAGTCGTACAATGGCTGATAAACATATTTATCGATCAGGTTACGTTCAGTTACAGGATTAAACCGTTTTGCAAGATCAGATCCAAAGGGTTCAAGCAATGGAAAAGTGATCCGGCCGTTCAGGGGATCGATAGTAATCCCTTCCAAAAAGTCGAAAAAGCCATCCGGCCTGCGATCATTCTGCTGATTAAGGTTATCTAAATTGGTTAACTGAAGCCATAATTTACCATTGGTGCCCTGCCCTTCTGTGATCTGGGGCTTTTCAATACCGGTATCTTCATCAAGACGGAAAATATTCAGCCTGAAATCATTCCGGCTTACCTGGTAAGCACCCAGGGTATAAATATTTTTCATCATCAGATCCCAGGTCGGCAGACTGGTTTTGAGAGTTTCGTTCTTCAATAACTTGACAAACAGCACCTTTGGGGTGGAATTATCGACTGGTACATCGGCCGCAAACTCGCCCACCTGATATTCCACACCATTGACAGTATATCGAAAAGCAACGGCCAGAACCTCGTCGGCATTCAGGGCTGTATTTAAAGAAATATATCCCAGACGGGCATTTAATACAAATTCCTTTTCACTTAGATTCCGGGCAAAAGTAAGTTTAGCGAAATTATCGGTTGCACCGCTGCCCTGAAAAAAGGCATTCGCATCATTGGTATTGGTTAACCTTGCCCCCGGCGGTAGGACCTGCAGCAGATTATTCGATTGCTGTGCGAACCCCGGTCCGTTAAATCCCGCCGGCAGGACAGAAAATCCGGCCCCACCCTGAATTTGGGCAGTATTATAGACCCTGTTTTCTCCCAGGTCGATCAAACCCAAAACATCTCTTGAGTTTCCTGTGCTGTTTGAGCGGTTGGTTATCCAAACCTCAATTTTAGTAATGTTGATATTTGAGCTATTCAGAGGGATATTCTCCAGAGCTTTGTTATAATTATTTCTGAAATACTGAGCCAGGAAATAATGTTTATTAGGCTCATAATTATCAGCCGAGATGCTGAACTCATTTTGCTGTGAACCGTTTGTGATCGTAATTTCCTTCTGCTGGGATTTTTGCTGTGAAAATATACTGGTTACATTTAAGCGCCCGAACTGCAGTTGAGTCTTTAATCCGAATAAGGCCTGGCTTCCGGATATCAGGGAGGAACTTAATGGAAGGCTCACATTTCCTGCCTCCACTTTCCTCACGATCTCATCATCCTTGCCCGTATAATCCAGTTTGACCTGATTCTCAAAATCAAACTGAGCTTCCGTATTATAATTGGTCGAGATCTTCAACTTTTCACCGATCTGCCCTACCACATTCATTTGAATCCGCTGGTCGAAATCAAAATTCCCCTGCTTGCGCTGCCGCTCATTGAAGAGGGGGTTTTCATTCCGGCTGAGGCGGCCCGAAAATGTCAGGTCGGCAGAACCCTGCGGACGGATCTCAATGGTATTGCCACCAAACAAACGTTCGAAAGAACGGCTGTTTATCTTTACCGGAGGAATAAACCCGGGTTCACGGGCCTCCGATAAGGGCAGATCCGCAAGTTCACGCCAATAATTCCGCTTGATAAGCTCATTCTCATATTTCTGATACTCTTCAATACTCAGGTATTGCGGCGCCCTGTACAGCCGCTCTCCAATTTTTTCACGGATGATATAGCGCTTTGATATCGGATCAAATTCTACACTCCGTTGAATATTGGAAGGGTTTGGAAGGATTATTCCTTTGGGTTGTTTTAACTGCAGGGTTTTGGAATCCTGAAATGGATAAACAAGCTTAGATGTGTCCTTTTTTGCAGGGGTATTTTGAGCAATGGCCTGCCCTGCAAAAAATAAGATGAAGACACATAAAAATCTCTTCAGGTAAAAAGTTGCAGCACTTTTCAATTTTCAAATAATTATTTAATTATAAGCTTTTAAGGGCAATTTTTATCAAAGTTTCAACAGATAAATTTTCATTATCCTGCTTTATTGCTGCGTCCAGCGACTTCTCTGCAACACTTTTGTTAAAACCTAACATGACCAAAGCCGATAATGCCTCATCCTTAGCGGTATTATTAAGAGGCATTGAAATCAGGGAGTCAGGGCCCTCTTTCTTTAGCTTATCCTGTAATTCGAGTATCATTCGCTGGGCAGATTTAGGTCCTATGCCCTTGATCCTCTGAATAAGCGGAACATCCCCCTTTACTATGGCCGTTTGTATCTCAGCAGGTGTAATAGACGACAGGATCATCCTGCCGGTATTCGGGCCTATTCCTGATACCGATATCAGGTGCAGGAATAAACGCCGCTCCCCCTCTTCAAAAAAGCCATATAAGGTATGCCCGTCCTCTTTTACATGAAGCCAGGTAAACAGTTTGCACTTTTCTTTATCCTTTAAGGCCGCATAGGTATTCAGCGAAATGTTAATATGATACCCAACCCCGCCCGCATCTATAACCACATAGTTGGGACATTTAAAAGCTAACTTACCATCTATATACGCGTACATCCGGGAATTTATAATTCAATAATCTGTTTTTAATAATAAAAACCTTATTCAGCTTTTACAGCCCGCTTGAAGATACCTTTCCTGCGGCTTGCAGGCGGCTGAATTTGTTCCTCCTCCTCCTTGGTCTGCACATCAACCACTGCAATGGTAACCATATTAACGATCTCACGAACAGAACTGCCTAATTGCAGGATATGCACAGGTTTATTCAAGCCCAGCAGGATCGGACCAACAGCCTCTGCCCCGCCTAATTCCTGCAATAATTTATAGGCGATATTGCCCGACTCCAGGTTAGGAAATATCAATACATTGGCCGGAGCACCAACCAGACTGCTGAAAGGGTAATTATCCCTGAGCAGGTCGGGGTTCATGGCAAAATTGGCCTGCATCTCACCGTCAACCATAATTCCCTTATGTTTTTCATGCAATATCTTCACCGCCTGACTTACCTTCTCGGGTATTATGCCAGCATTAGAACCAAAATTTGAATAAGAGAGCATGGCCACCCTGGGCTCCACATTAAATTTCCGGACAGACCGGTCAAGTAAAGTTGTTATATCCACCAGTTCATCAACTGTCGGGTTTTCATTGACGGTGGTATCTCCAAAAAACACAGGGCCCTTTTGGGTAAGCATCATATACATTCCGGCCACACGGTTAACACCTGCTTCTATCCCGATAACCTGAAGCGCTGGTTTGATGGTAGAAGGATAATCTTTAGTAAGGCCCGAGATCAGCGCATCTGCTTCGCCGAACTGAACCATTGCTGCGCCGTAATAATTACGGTCTCTCATAAGCTTTTTGGCCTCAAACAAGGTCACTCCGCGGCGCTGACGCTTCTTATATAAATACTCTGCGTATTTGGCACAGGTATTCGTTTCTTCCACAGGATTGATGATCAGTACTCCCTCAAGCTCCAGCTCATGCTCGAGCATGATCTGTCTGATGCGTTCCTTGTTACCCAGCAAAATAGGAATAGCAATACCCTCATCGCGAACTATCTGAGCAGCCTTTAATATCTTGTAATTATCAGCTTCGGCAAAGACAATCCGTTTGGGAGCTGATTTAGCCTTATTGGTTATGGTACGCAATAACTTATCGTCCATGCCCAGGCGGGTTTTTAATTCCTCATTATAGGCATCCCAGTCATTTATTATTTTACGTGCAACCCCCGAATCCATTGCCGCTTTTGCGACGGCGGGAGATACTGAAGTGATCAGGCGGTGGTCGATGGGTTTCGGAATGATATAATCCCTTCCAAACTTCAGATTTTTAGAATTATAAGCAAGTATAACAGCCTCCGGTACTGTTTTCTTCGCCAGTTCGGCTATGGCAAATACAGCTGCCTTTTTCATTTCTTCATTAATGCTGGTTGCTCTTACATCAAGAGCCCCTCTGAAGATATACGGAAAACCGAGGACATTATTTACCTGATTTGGATAATCAGAGCGGCCGGTCGCCATGATAATATCTTTACGGGTCTTAATTGCAAGCTCGTAAGCTATCTCAGGGTTTGGATTAGCCATCGCAAAAACAATCGGGTTCTTAGCCATTGTTTTAAGCATATCGGCTGTTAATATGTCGGGCGATGACAAGCCAATAAAAACATCCGAATCTTTCATCGCTTCTGCAAGGTTATTGATATTCCGGGTAGTGGCAAACTCGGCCTTGGTTCCTTCCAGTTTATCGCGGTCATTCCTGATAACTCCCGAACGGTCGAGCATGACAATATTTTCTTTCCGTGCACCCAGGCTTACATACAGACGGGTACATGAAATAGCCGCAGCACCGGCACCATTCACTACGATCTTAACCTTATCCAGTTTTTTCTTCTGGATTTCACAGGCATTGATCAGCGCTGCAGCAGAGATGATAGCGGTACCATGCTGATCATCGTGCATCACAGGTATGGACATACATTCTTTGAGACGGCGTTCTATTTCAAAACACTCGGGAGCCTTAATATCCTCGAGGTTAATCCCTCCGAAAGTTGGCTCCAGCGCCTTTACAATGGCGACAAATTCATCAATGTTTTGAGTATCCAGCTCCAGGTCAAATACATCTATATCAGCAAATATTTTAAAGAGTAATCCCTTTCCTTCCATGACAGGCTTCCCCGCTTCAGGACCAATATCGCCCAGGCCCAGAACAGCTGATCCATTACTTATTACAGCAACAAGATTGCCCTTGGCCGTATATTTATAAACGTCATCCTTATTTTCTGCAATCCGGAGGCAGGGCTCAGCAACCCCGGGCGAATAGGCCAGGGATAGATCACGTTGAGAATTGGTCGGCTTTGTTGGAACTACCTGGATTTTTCCTGGACGGCCCTGGGAATGATAATCCAGTGCGTCTTGTTTACGGTTTGTCTTAATCATTAAATTAGTGAATTGTTCAGGTGGGCAAAATTACAATTCTTTTCGTTAAGGCTGTTATAAACAAGTGTGACTGCCTGATCTTAATTTCAGGAATTATCCTTTACTATTTTAAGTCGCATACCCGGAATTATTGCCGTTTTTGTCAAACCATTCAGGGCTTTTAACTTCGAGACAGTCAGGCCCTGAAATTTTTCGGCTATTTCTGAAAGCGTATCTCCTGCTTTTACAATATAATGGATATAAGTGGTCTCCTTTTTAGCGGCTGCCGGTTTGGATGAAGGGATACTTTTGCCTGACAATACTTTTTGCACTTCCTTCAAAACCGTTTTTGATCCTTCAGGTTCCTTCAAACCTGTCTGAAGCGGCACAGGAATGCTATCATCAGGCATCCCGTTAAATAAATTATACAGGGAGGCATAAACAGTATTATTTACGGTGGGGATGACCAATGGCTTTGGTTCCAGGGCCGATCCGTTTATAATCTGCTTTTTAAAGGAAGGATTTAGAATAAGCAGCTCTTTCAGGTCCAGATCGGCAGCCATAGCCACACTGGCTATTGATATTCTCCTGTTCACCGGAATTACATCCGTAATTGTGTTAAAGCCTGCCGGCCTGACAGAAATTTCATGATTTTTATAATATTTCATAGCATACACTGTGGCTATGAAAGCAGGCACATAATTTTGAGTTTGAAGGGGCAGGAATGGCCTCACTTTCCAGAAATCGGCAATACCACCAGATCTCTGAATGGCCCTGGTGACAGCCCCGGTACCGCAGTTAAAAGCCGCAATGGTCAATAGCCAGTCTCCGATGTTTTTGTAGGCATCCAGCAGGTAATGGGCGGCAGCATAGCTGGCCTTTACAGGATCCTTACGCTCATCAGTAAAGGAATCCATGATCAATCCATATCCTTTTGCAGTGCCGTACATGAATTGCCAGGGGCCTACTGCGCCTGATCTGGAAATCGCATTTGGATTTAAGGCAGATTCTACGACGGTAATGAACTTGAGTTCATCCGGAATTCCTGTCTCCTTCAGGGCCCTTTCAAATATTGGAAAATAGTATTCAGATAAGCCTAACATCTTACCGATTTGCTCTTTCCTGCTGATATAAATGTCAATATAGTTCTGAACATGCTCATTATACGATAATGCAACTGTATTTTGAACGGAGTCCAGTCTCCTTTTATAAACCAGGTTCTGATAGGATAAAAGGGGATTTTCCAATGCAGGCGAAATCAGAAGTGTATCCTGTGCCTGAGATAAATTTTTAGATAGTTCCCGCTTGAGTAAGATCGAATCTCCCGCTGCCTTTGCAAAAGCATGAACAGAAATTATAAGAGTAAATACCGCTAAAAAGACAAAAGTTATCGTTTTTCTCATATTTCAGGAATAGAGTACGGCAATGATTACCGGATTAAACAATCAATTTATTGGAACCTATAATTACAGAGGCTTTAAGAGGTCCCGGAATTTTTTTGAGAAAGTTAACAAATTTCCCTCATCGAATCGTTTTCCTAAAAACTGTATTCCTAACGGAAGACCCTTGCTATTATTGCCTGCAGGCAGAGAAATAGCGGGAATACCGGCAAGTGAGGCCTGAACAGTAAAAATATCAGCCAGGTAATTAACAACCGGATCATCACTCGCTTCACCGATGGTAAAAGCAGGTGTTGGTGTAGTAGGCAGCATGATGAAATCGTATTCTTTCAATATCTCATTGGTTTTATCCCGGATGAGCCGGCGAACTTTCTGCGCCTTCGAATAGTATGCATCATAGTATCCGGCACTCAGAACAAAGGTGCCAAGCACGATCCTGCGCTTTACTTCAGGTCCGAAGCCTTCTGAACGTGAGGTTTTATAAGTCGATTCAAGGTCGAAGGACCGTTTACTGCGATATCCGTAATGTACCCCATCATATCGGGCCAGATTGGATGAGGCTTCTGCCATGGTCAGGATATAATAAGCAGGCACTACATAATCGAGATATTCAAAAGACACAGGCTCAACCATATGTCCGGCTGCTTTCAATGAACTGATGCTGTTCTCGAAAGCACGCTTAATTTCCGGATCGAGGCCTTCTGAATGCAGTGCTTCTGAGAGGTAGGCTATCTTTACTTTTTCTTCTGATCTCTTATCTGAAGAATAGGAAGGAACTGCTTTTGACGAAGCTGTACTGTCATATTGGTCAGGCCCGGAAATTATTTCGAGCAAAATGGCAGCATCTTCCACACAGTTTGTAATGGGGCCAACCTGATCAAAAGAAGAAGCATAGGAAATGATCCCATAGCGGGATACCCGCCCGTAAGTGGGCTTCAGGCCAACAACGCCACAAAATGCAGCGGGCTGACGCACTGATCCACCGGTATCTGTACCCAGAGCAGCCAGGCATAGTCCTGCCTGAACGGCAACAGCAGCACCCCCTGATGAACCCCCGGAAACTTTAGTTCGATCAGCATTGTTTTTCACAGGGCCGTAAAAGGATGATTCATTGGATGCACCCATGGCAAATTCATCGCAATTCAGCCTCCCGATGATCAGCGCATCTTCTGCTAAGAGTCGTTCAACAACAGTCGCTGAAAACGGGGATATATAATTTTCGAGGATCCTGGAACATGCTGATACTTTATGGCCCCTGTAGCAAATATTATCTTTGATACCAATGACCATACCGGCAAGTTTTCCGGCAGTACCGGTAATCAGTTTCTGCTGAATACGCAAAGCTTCAGAACGTACTTCTTCGGTAAAGACCTCCACAAAAGCATTGAGCTCCCGGGTTTCATCGATGCGCTGTAAGTAATATTCTACCAGAATGGGTAATGTAAATTCCTGATCCTGCTTTGATAATGCAGCCTGAATGTTGGAAAGAGAAGAAATACCTTCCATGCCTCGAATGTTGTATAATTAGATGTTTAACAGTTCATGATTTCCACACATTGCGCGTAAAGAAATCATACTTGTCTGCCGGCCAGGGTTGGCTCTCTATCGTCTCTAAAGATTCCCAAAAAGGTAAATTTATAAAAAAATAATCCATCTGCCTGTCAACATTACTGGCAGAACATAGGATCATATTTGATATGAATTATTTATTATCCTGGTCTTTTGTGGTTCCCGCAGGAGCATCCTCACCATTTTGAGCGGTCTTAAACTCCTTTATACCCCGGCCTAATCCGCGCATAAGTTCCGGAATTTTCTTACCTCCAAATAATAACAGGACGACCACTATGATTAAGACGATCTCAGTAACTCCAAGTCCTGCTATCAATAAAATTGAATTTAACATGATATTTTGTTTAATGTGCGATTTTTGTTTGCTCTAAGCCTGCTTCATCAGGATTATTAGTTTCCTGCTGACCTGTTTCAGCAGCGTTGATTGCAGGCTCCTGACTTGTTTCAGCAGGACTGCTGGTATGATGTTCCATACCTGAATAATCAGGATCATTCATATAGCCGAACTCTGCTTCATCAGGATTGGAATAGCTCGTTGCAGCAGCAGGTTCAGTTTCTGCAGCATGACTTGCTTCAGATTTCACTGTTGCTTTTTCCAGATCCGCAGCCTCATTTATCGTATTGATATTGTTATGGATCTCACGTTTTATGCCATCTGATGCATCTTTAAATTCTCTCAGGCCCTTCCCTAAACCACGGGCAAGCTCCGGAAGTTTTTTACCTCCAAATAAAAGAAGAACTACCACAAATATCAGGATCATCTCTGGTCCCCCGATATTCATAAATAATAATATTGAATTATACATAACTAAAAAGATCAATATACAAATATAGGCATTTAAAATACCTTCTGATTAAAAATTAATTTGCAAGCCAACCGGCTGGATTCATAGGCAGGGCACCTTTCCGTACTTCAAAGTGAACTTCTGTTGTCCCATCAATGGGATCTGTAATAACAACCCCGATATTTTGCTTTAACGTAACTTTCTGGCCTCTTGATACACTTGCACTCTTTAAATTTGAATATACTGTAAAATATTCTCCATGCCTGATCAGCACGGCGTAGGAGCCTGAAATATTTTGAACCGCAGCAACTTCGCCTCCGAAAACTGCACGGACCTGTGAACCGGGGGCCGTTTTTATGTCCACCCCGTTATTTTCTGTTGTAACGTTTTGCCCGAAAGTATGGTTACCGAAATCTTCTATGACCATCCCGTTCGTTACAGGCCAGGGAAGACTGCCCCGGCTTCCTAAAAAATCCGAGGAGAGTTTTGCCGATTCAGGGGTTGCCGCTAATATACTTGAACCGCTTGCAACGGGTTTCGCATCAGGAGCATCCTTATTCTCTGCTCTTGCTTTTGCAGCCGCCGCCCTTGCCTCAGCTTCAGCCCGCCTCCTTGCTTCCTCGATCTCCCGGTTAATGGCATTTTGTATCGCCCGGTTCAAGGTTGCCGATTCCCTTTGTTTTTGTGTAAGTTCCTGCTTTAACTTTCTCTCCCGACTGGTCAGGCTGCTCAGAACCTTTGACTTACTATTTTTCTGAATACCTAATGTTTTCTTTTCCTTCTGCTGATCTGTTAACAGATGGCTTTTCTCCTGCTTGTTACGATCAAGTTCCCCTATCCTGACGTTTAGTTCCTGCTGGGTTCCTTCTATATATTTCGCCTGCTTTTTACGGTACTCGCTAAACTGCTGGAGGTATTTTAAACGTTTGTAAGCCTGATTGAAGTTTTGGGCCGCAAAAATAAACATGAGCTTGCTATATGAACTCTGGTTGCGAAAGGCAAATAAAACCATTGCGGCATATTCCTTTTTTAACTTATTTAACTGCGACTGAAGGGAACGTACCGTATTTGTATTGTCGGAGATCTGATTGTCAAGTAATTTAACCTCCGAATTGATAATACCTATTTTTCGTTCACGCAGGCGGATCTGGGCATTCAGGGCCCTGATCTCTTTTAATGATAAATTTTTATTGTCTGCCGTCTGGTTCAGACTGCGGTTCAGCGATTCTATTTCACGGGTCAGGGCTTCTTTTCGCCTTTTAAGCTCAGAACTGCTCTGGGCAAAAGCATCAGAAGCAAAGCAAAAAATAACAAGGAAAAAGATACACTTCAATAATTTCATTCAAACAAATGTATTTAATTTTTAATCAAAAAGCGATCCGGAACTCTAAACGGAAGGTCAAAAGGAGCATCCATTTCTACTTTTGAAAACTTAAGGTCAAGCCTGATTTTCTTATTTTTTGCCTGTGAATTCATGACCACAGAGTGAGGTACCTGCTGCTGACCAACTGCTAAAAATTCGGTGTAACTGACAGTGAGTTCCTGACCCGCGACTTCGTCATTCAAATTGGTCAGCAATACTTTATTCAGCTGATCGACCTGGATATTATAGATCAATGATCCGAGAATACTTTTCAGACGGGCCTCTTCTCCTTCTATTTTCAGTTCGGTTGAATCACTGATAAATTCCTGGATCGTGTTACCGACAAGAATGGACTGAAGTGTCATGAAATTGATCCGCTCATTGGTAAATTCATAGATATAACTGAATGGTTTCTTTATATATATATTATCTAACCGGTTTAATATTTTAACACTATCCGGGGTGATCAGGGCCCGGGCAACCTCCAGACCTGCAAGCGCAGTGACGGATACCCAGATAACCTCATTGTTCTTTATTCTGATATTCATATTAACATCATTGCTGTTATTATTAATACTCAGATCAGCTTTTGCCTTGATGGATAAAGTACTGAAAAAAATATCCTTATCCTTAATAGAATTCAATTTATTCTTCCTGGAATTGTCGGGTTCTGCCACCGGAACACTTACCGCAGGAGCAGGAATGATCTCTTTCTTAGCCTTACACCCCGCAAACATGAATATAATGGCGAGCGAATAAATTATTTTAGTCAATATATTTTTTTTCATTTATCTTTTTATCAAGTGTCTCTGATCCTGAACCCAGCGATTTTGCTTTTTGCCATTGTTCAAGGGCCTTTGCTTCTTCTCCAAGGAAAAATAAAATATCACCATAATGCTCTAGCTGAACCACATTATTTACCGGCTTATCCTGCAATGCTTTCTCGATCCAGATCCTTGCATCCGCGTAGCGCTTAAGACGGAACAGGATCCAGGCATAAGTATCTTCCGAGGAGGCATTATTGGGATCAAGCTCAATCGAACGCCTCGACATTTTCTCGGCCTCGTTAAGGTTTTCTCCTCTTAACGATAAATAATAGGCATAATTGTTCAGAACAAAACTATTGCGGGGATCCAGCTCAAGCGCTTTATTATAGGCCTGGTCTGATTCTGCATGCCTTTTGAGCGAATTAAATGAATCGCCCAGCGTGGAATAGATCTGCACAAGTATTTCTTTATCATCTGTCTGCAGATCAAGGGCACTCTTCAGATAGCTTATCGCCTTTTCATATTTTTTCGTTTGAGCATAGGCAATACCAGTGTACAGGTATAAAGCGGCCTGGTTAGGAAAAATAGTTAATGCCTCGTCACCGTCACTTATGGCCTGCTGAAATTCAGCCCGGCTGATCTCAATACGCAGCAGCTGTTCCCATATCGGATAGACCTGGTCATTTAGCTTAATGGCCTGTTTATAAGAATCACGAGCTTGTTCATACTTATGTTCCTGAAAAAGAACATCTCCATAAACAGCAAAGGCTTTGGCCTCATTGGGATGGACCCGCACCATGATCGATGCCAGCTCATTGGCATACGCCCTTGCTTTCATATCTGCAAACTTTGGGAAAAAGGAGAGTACAATCCTGACCTTTTCATCAATATTGAGATTGGGATCCGTAAAGGCAACTTTTAATTCAATAAAGGTATTCTCAAACTGATTTAAGGCCTTGTAATTATCAGCCAAAGCCAGACGTACCATCGCATTCGCCGGGGCAACAAGCTTCGCTTTATTTAAGATATTTATGGCTTTTTCCCTTTCACCGGATTTGGCAAGAACTTCACTCAGGTATAAATAATTCCGTAATTCCTCCGGATTTGATCGTATTTGTTTTTCAAGCTCTTCTTCAACCTTTTCAGGTTTGCCCTGCTGCATCAGAATACGCTGCCTGGCCGATGTAAGATCCTCGGAAGATCCAAATTTCTTTTCTATTTCGTCGTAGGCGATCACTGCATCATCCGTTCTTTTCAGGAGGAGCAGGGCGTTTGCTTTATCATAGGAATAGGCTTCCTTTTGAGGAGCAATTTTTTCAAGTTCTTCAAGAACAGGCACCAGCTGGGGGATCTTATTTGCTTTTTTATAGATATCCGACAGCAAAGCCCAATACCATTCATTATCCGGTTTTACCGTTACGGCATTCCTGATCAGTGTTTCTGCTTCATCTGCCCTGTTCTCTGAAAAGCTCATATTTGCAAGTTCATACATGGCCGCATCATTGGCAGGGTCAATCTCGATCACTTTGGTAAAATAAGATGCTGCCTGCTGATAATTCATCAACATTTTTTCGTGCAGGCCTTCAAAGAACAGGTCTGTTACCTGTAAACTGTCTTTCTGGCTTAATACTTTACCGGTCACAATGACGACTGCATCCTTCGGCTGCCCCTTCTTCTGGGCAGAAAGTGCTGATGCGCAGATCACCAGAATCAATGTAAGTACCGCCTTTTTCATGATGATTATAATCCTGTGTGGCCATAACCACCCGTTCCCCGTACCGTTTCGGTCAATATTTCAACCTCCTGCCAGCTAACCTGTTCATGCCTTGAAATGATCATTTGCGCAATGCGGTCGCCATTATTGATCTCAAAATCAGAATCGGAAAAATTGATCAGAAGAATTTTTATTTCACCCCTGTAATCCGCATCGATCGTTCCGGGTGAATTTAAGATACTTATACCATGCTTAAGCGCTAATCCGCTTCTGGGCCGGATCTGAGCTTCAAAACCTAAGGGGAGTTCGATAAATAAACCACTTGGTATCAGCTTCCTCTCCATTGGTTTTAATACCAGTGTTTCCGGCAAATTGGCCCGAAGGTCCATACCTGCCGAAGCTGCCGTTTCGTAGGCCGGAAGAGGATGCTCTGATCTGTTTATTATTCTGATATTCATTTTGTGCCAAAAATTGCTCTTATTTCCTTTCGCTCTACAAACAGGATTATTAATGTAAATATAAGAAACAGCGCATTTCCAATGATCAGATTGCGCTCAAATACTACAAATGCTACAAAAACAATACAAATGGATGCCGCCATGTAAGCCAGATCCCTTTTAAGCTTGTATGGAATAGGATAATTCCGCTGACCCCATAAATACGAAAGAACCATCATGACGGTATAAGCTGTCAGGGAGATCCAGGCGGAGGCCATATAACTGTATTCCGGTATGAAGATGATATTCAATACGATCGTTAAAATAGCTCCAATTCCCGAAATATATAATCCATAACGTGTCTGATCGGATAATTTATACCAGATAGACAAATTAATATAGATCCCAAGGCTGACATATCCGAAAAGTAATATCGGAACGACCCGTAATCCCGACCAGTAAAGCGCCTGTTCAGCTGCGTCTTTGCCTTTTATAAAATACTTCAGGATCTCAATATTGGCTACCAGCAAAACAAAGATCAGGCAGACTGCTATCACGAAGAAATTCATAATACGGGCATAGGTATCGGCAGAATTTTTATTTTTCGAATGACTGAAAAAGAAAGGTTCGGCACCCAGGCGAAAGGCATTGATAAAAATGCTCAGAAATATCGCGATCTTACAGCAGGCAGCGTATATCCCAAGCTCCTGCGCAGAGATTCCGGCAGGCAGAAGCCGGCCCAGGAATATCTTATCTATGTTCTCATTAATAATGAAGGAAATGTTCGCTATCAGGACAGGCAGGCTATAGACCAGCATCTCCCTGACCATCCTGAGGTCGTATTTAAATCTTAACTGCAGCATCTCCGGCATTAAAAGCAGAAGGGTCAGTAAGCTCGCAATCAGATTTGAGAGGAATACATAGCCTACCCAGCCTTCCCTGTACCAGCTGCTCAAAAATTCAGCCCCATACCAGCCCTGCTTAATGGCCATTGGAATTACAAATAGGAACAGGAGATTCAATCCGATGAAAGTCAGAATATTAGCGAACCTGATCAGGCTGTAACGTATCGGCCGGCCATCTGCCCTCACTTTGGCGAATGGAATGACGGCCAGGGCATCAGCAACAAGAATGTAAATGAAATACCTGATGTACCTGGCGTAATCGGGATCATAAACATCCCCATGCTGCATCCAGGCGGCAATATTATCCACAAACAGAACGCTGAACAATAAGAACAGCAGCGAAATCACACAAACGGTGATAAAGGTATTATTATAAACTTTCTGCTTATCATTCCCGTACTTATTCAGGTACCTGAAATAGGTGGTCTCCATTCCAAATGCAAGAATAGCATTGAGCATGGATGCCCAGCTGTACATCAAGGTAAATATGCCGTAAACCTTTGGGGGATAGAGCCCCACATAAACAGGGGTAAGTATAAAATTCAGAAAGCGGGTAATAACCGTGCTTAACCCGTAAATCACAGTCTGACCGGCAAATTTCTTAATTGCTGACAATGAGGGATCTGATTAGCATGATTAAATTACTTTTTAACGATTTCAAAATTACGATAGTTTTTCAATTCGCCTTCGCTGGCAGATACATTTTCGACAAGGGCCCTGTCAGAGCCCTTATGGCAGAATTCCAGAAACAGTTCCAATGAGAAATCATCACCCTCGGCTTCGATAAAAACAGTTCCATCAGGCTTATTGCGCGCTGTGCCTCTGACACCAAGCTGATCGGCTACTGCTTTAGTCATCGCTCTGAAAAAAACGCCCTGCACTTTACCTGTTATAATTATATCGAGATGCTTCATTTAATTTTAAACCCTTAAATTACTTATTCTTTCCTTTTCTGCTATAAAGTCCACCCAGATCTCTTTTAAGATCTGAGCAGCAGGCCTGATCTCATTCACAGCTGAAGCGACCTGCCCGATCTCCAGTTCCCCCTCCGCAAGATCGCCCTCAAACATACCTTTTTTTGCACGGCCCCTGCCCAGCAGGGCCATCAGTTCTGACCGATCAGCCCCTTCAGCCTCGGCCTTCGCCACCTGCATATAAAATTCGTTTTTTAGCAATCGGACGGGGATAAGTGATTTCATACTCAATTTTGTATCTCCCTCTCCTGCTTTAAGGATAGCTTCCTTGAAATTCTGATGAGCAGAGGACTCGACCGATACTGCAAACACTGAACCTACCTGAACCCCTTCTGCTCCAAGGGCAAAGGCAGCCAGCATGGCTCTGCCGCTGCCAATACCGCCTGCCGCGATAACCGGTATGGACACAGTATCACAGATCCCGGGAACTAAACAAAGGGTCGTGGTTTCTTCGCGTCCATTATGCCCTCCGGCTTCAAAGCCCTCGGCAACCAGGGCATCCACCCCGCTCTGTTCGGCCTTTAGGGCAAACTTTTTATTGGCGATCACATGCACAACCCTGATATTATTCTCTTTAAGGAAAGGAGTCCATGTTGCTGGATTTCCTGCTGAACTGAAAACGATCTCCACCTTTTCTTCGACGATTATTTCCATAATCTTCTCAATATCAGGATATAATAAAGGCACATTGACCCCGAATGGCTTAGAGGTGGCAAGCCTGCATTTCTGAATATGCTCCCGCAATACCTCCGGATGCATGGAACCAGCACCGATCAAACCCAGTCCGCCGGCATTAGAAACCGCCGATGCCAGCCTCCAGCCGCTGCACCATATCATTCCCGCCTGTATGATGGGATATTCAATATTGAAAAGTTTTTTGATAGCGTTCATTTCTGTAAAATTGGACTTTTACCGGGAGATCAGCAAAATAAAGCTAAATGAGCCTGCTTAGCCCCGACTGAGCGGTCAGTTCGGAGCCGTTCACCTCACTTATCAGGTTTAAACCAGGCGTTTTTCCTTTTTCTATGGATCCATACCGATCAGCTATTCCTAAAAACGCGGCACCATTATGTGTCGCCCAGCGGATGGTCTGGCTGAAAGGAAGCTTTGGGAAGTACTCCTTTATTGTCTTCAATTCTGCCAGGATGCATAGTTTATCATTTGATGCCAGGCTGTCTGTTCCAAGGGTGATCTTTGTATCCATGGAAAGAAACAGATCAATATCCGGCAACCGGCTTTCAATGTATAGGTTGGCATTGGGGCAAAAACACCAGTGAACATCTTTTCCGGAAGCAGCTGCGCTGTCCAGATCACTCCGGCTTGTATAAGTATTATGAACCAGCAGGAACTTTTGTTTAGCTGAAAATAATGGGAGCAGAAATTGGATGGAACTTTTAAACTGAGGTTTGAAAAAATCCAGATCCATGTTAAGCGTTTTGTAAAAATCAGGGAATCCACCACTCTTATCCATGAAAAGATCAGCTTCTGCCTGGCTTTCCTGATTATGCATGGTAGTTAGATTCTCATGGCGTTCTGAATATTCACGAAGCAGGCCAAAAAGTTCAGCAGAAACCGAATAAGGCGCATGCGGGGCAACTGATGCCGGCATGGGTGCAAATTCTGATTTCAGTTCAAGAGCTCTGTTAAATACAGTCTCTGCCTTTTCAGGATCAAAACCGAGAAGTTCTACGAAGGTATGATAATAGATCCGACTCTTTTGTTTGATCTGTTTTGATGTGCTCTGATTGGAAATATCCCCCACCGCCACAATACCGTTCTCAAACATTTTTCGGTCATACTCTTCCATAGCTGCCAAAACCAGATCCTCATCCACTTTTCGCTGTGAAATGACCGCGCTGATAAAAGGGATCAATCCTTCAGCCCTGGGCAGTTTACCCTGCAAATGCGATAACTCAAGGTGGCAATGAGAATTAATAAAACCCGGAACTATGATTCCCTTATGCTGTACTATCGGCTCTTTGATCGATCCGGCCATATCTGCCGGATATACCTCTGCGATCTCACCATCTTCCTTAACAGCAATGACCCCATTCTTAAGTGGTTCAGCACTAACCGGAAAGATATAATCGGCACTAAGGTATCTGAGCATGAAGCAAAAGTATGAGTTTTAGGATGTAAGTTGTAAGTAATAAGTTGTAAGTAATAAGTTCCGTCATTTCCACGCTAAAAAGGTTCTTCCATTTTCGACAATTTTGACGCGTGGAGAAATCAGTTGGTGATTGGCACTAGCTTGTGCTGAAGATAGTTTTTTGGGAAATCATGCTAAATGAAACAGATTTCTCAGTCGTGCCTCCTTACCCATGACATGTTTCTTTAAGTAAGGCTTTTCTACTGGATATGATTAGGGTAAATAACCTTCGGAACTGTGTCTGAGAAAATACAAAGATCAGGATTTCCTCCTTTCTTCAAGGAGGGGCAGGGGTGGTTCTTACCTTTTTCCAATCTCAAACCCCTCTGTCCTGCGGACAGCTCCCCTTGAAATTAAGGGGAGCAATTCCAGCACTTGCACACATAATTACTTGTAGTAAAAAATTTCGTGCCCTAAAAATTTTGCAGTGATTCCCCTCCTTTCTTCAAGGAGGGGGCAGGGGTGGTTCTTTCCTTGTTCAAGCCTGCCTTCCAATGTCATTTCTCTTTCAGAGTTCTCAAATTTTCATTCTTATAATGACATCTAAGATAAGTACCTAATTATCAGGCAGCCACAACATCAATTTTGCAACCTAATTTTTCAGCTTCTTTCTTCAGACGGGCAATTTTTCTTGCCTTAATCTGTTCCTGATCC
>JAKFBV010000004.1:0-77296 GCA_036677005.1 Pedobacter sp. | reverse complement strand
ATGGTACAACAACAAATTCTTATTATGACGCTTATGAATATGATCACTCATAAGACAAATATAACGCTTACTTTACTTACCCAACCCCGAAGCAAAGCTTCGAGGAATTCTTTTGATTAAAAAGCAATCCCGCTCAGCCTATATTGATGTTTATTCTAAAATGCTCCTTCCTGATGGTTCGGTAATGCCCGATATTTTCAAGTCCGATAAGCTTCATATGAATGAAAAAGGCTATGCCATCTGGCAGAAAGCTATAAAACCCTATTTAAAGAAGTAGATGGGAGCAGAGAGCAAAGATTCAAGAACCAAGAGCCAGAAATTAAGATGTAATTCGCTTCTGTCTTTGTTTTTGATACTTGGTTCTTGAATCAAAGGAATGATATTTCCCTTGTTGGTATCTGCACTAACAAGTATAAAATGCAGGAGATTTGTTGGTGGAGACACAAACAAAGGATTAAAATTTGATGGCCGGAATTAATTATCCGGCTTTTTCAAGCTTCAGCCGCTTCAATTCCTCAAATTTTTCAGTTAAAGCTCCAGCCTGGGCTAAAAATGCCCCGTCATCCAGAATTTTCCATTTATTTGCTATAAGCTCACTGATCTTTATGCCACCTAGAATATAGTTCAGATCCATGCTCTTATGTTGTTCTGCGATAAACTCAAAATTAAGGCCATTTATAAGAGCTTCATTATTATAACGGATGTAAACAGGGAGAATATGATCGTTTTGAAGCTTCAATTTCGAATCGTGATGGTATTTTTTGTATTCATAACGATAGTCATATCGTAATGCCGCTATATCCGATAGTACGGCCGAACCGGTTGGATGGCCACCAGCGCCTTTTCCATAGAATAACTGCTGATCAGCAAATGCAGCCTTTACTGATACTGCATTATATTCATTTTCTACATTGAACAGAAAATCGCTTGGGGGAACCAGCTTTGGAATTACATAGAGGGCAAGCTCTTTTTCATTCAGCTTTTTAGCCGTAGGTACCAGTTTGATTTTAAGATGGTGTTCCTGGGCGAAATGCAGATCTGCGGCAGAAAAGTTCTGGATCCCAATATTTAAAATCTCATCCGGCCTGAGGAAAACCCCATAGGCATGTGCTGCAGCTATGATCAGCTTGAACTTGGCATCATATCCTCCTACATCCAAAAGCGGATCCTTTTCTGCAAAACCAAGGTCCTGTGCCTGTTTCAAAGCATCTGCATACTCAAGGCCTTCATTTGCGATCTTCGAGAGAATAAAATTAGAAGAGCCGTTAAATATCCCGCTTATGGAAAGAAGCAATTCATTATCGTAATATTCTTCCAGGTTCCGGATGATCGGAATACTACCGCAAACCGCACCTTCATATAAAAGTGAAGTCCCAAATTCTTCCTGCAATGCCACCAGCTGGTCCAGATGTTCTGCGATCATTTTCTTATTGGCAGAAACCACATTCTTTCCGCTTTTAAGAGCCTTCGACACGATCTCATAGGCGGCATCAGCATCATTGATCAATTCAATAATGGTATTGATCCCGGGATCATTCAGGATAACACTCGCATCTGTTGTAAAAAGCTCTTCCGGGAGACTTCGCTTCTTTTCAGGATTTTTTATCGCGATTTTTCTGATCTCTATATTGAGGTCCTTTGTGCTGATGATATCATGTAAACCCTGGCCAACAACACCAAAACCAAATAATCCTATCGTTAATCTCTTACTCATTCTTTTAAGCTATTTTATGCAGACTGATCACAGTCTTGTCAGTTTCTGCATCCTTTAAAAAATTTCCTATTTCCTGTGTTAACAATTCTGTTTCAATCAAAAAGCCGTCATGTCCATAAAAGGAATTCAATTCGGCGATCCTTGCATTCGGAATGTGTTTGGCAAGAAATTGCTGCTCCTCGATCGGAAAAAGCACATCATTTAATATCCCTATGACAAGAGTTCTGGCCTGAATTTGCTTTAAAGCATCCTCAATTGAATTTCTCCGGCGTCCGACATGATGACTATCCATCGCCCTGGTCAGAAACCAGTAGCTGTAAGCATTGAAACGGTTCACCAGCTTTTCACCCTGGTAATTCTGATAGGAAGAGGCCTTGAAATCTGTTTTCTTATCGGCATTAACTTCCAGTTGGGTGGCGGCATAGGTTCCATAGCTCCTGTAGGATAATAAAGCAATGCTTCTCGCAACTTTTAAACCTTTATTGCCGCCTTTTGGCGATTGGGAATAAAAGGTCCGGTCGGCTGTAATAGCCAAACGCTGGCTTTCATTAAAGGCAATGCCCCAGGCTGAATGCTGTGCATTGGTAGCGATCAGAACCAGTTTTTTTATCCTTTTAGGTTCAATGATAGCCCATTCCATAGCCTGCTGACCACCCAAAGAACCTCCGATCAGTAAACCGATCTGAGGGAGTCCTAAATGATCTGCAAGGACCTGATGGGCTGCGGCAAGGTCGCGGACCGTAAAATCAGGAAACGAAAGATAATAGGGGAGACCGGTAACCTTGTTCTGGCTTAAGGGGCTTGTTGTCCCGTAATGGGATCCAAGGATATTAGCACAAACTATAAAATGATCTTTTGGGTTAAACAGGCAATTATCTCCGAAAAGGCCTTTCCACCAGTCAAATACATCGGAATTTGCCGTCAAAGCATGACAAACCCAAACCACATTATCCTTTTTGGGACTTAAAGCACCATAAGTATGATATGCGATCTCAAGGTCCTTAAGCTTTTTACCACTCTCCAGAACGAAGGGCTTTTTAAGTTTATAAATAGTTTCAGTATTCATTTTTCAGTTTAACCATACCCGGCGAACCGGATACGGTATTTCATATTAAACCAGATTCAATTATTTGATAGCCGCAAATGCCTGTTCCAGATCAGCTTTGATATCATCAATATGTTCAATACCAACAGAAACCCTTAATGAGGCCGGCTTAACTCCCGCGGCCAGCTGCTCAGCATCACTTAGTTGCTGGTGGGTGGTTGCAGCAGGCTGAATAATCAGCGTTTTAGTATCTCCCACATTGGCCAGGTGGCTGATCAGTTTCAGGTTATCGACGAATTTAATGGCTGCATCTTTTCCGCCTTTAACTTCAAATGACAGAACGGCGCCAAAACCATTTTTTAGGTATTTTTTTGCTTTTTCATGATAAGGGCTGCTGCTTAGACCGGGATAAACCACTTGATCAACCTGAGGATGGCTTTCGAGCCATTTTGCCAATTCCAGAGCATTGTCAACATGTCGTTGGACCCTTAGTGATAAGGTTTCCAATCCCTGAAGCAGAAGGAAAGAATTAAATGGAGACTGGGATGGACCGAAATCCCGTAAGCCTTCTACACGTGCACGGATAATGAACTGGATGTTACCAAAAGGGCCGCCAATTCCAAACACATCGTTGAACACCAATCCGTGGTATCCCTCTGAAGGCTCTGTAAATACAGGAAATTTACCATTTCCCCAGTTATAATTTCCACCGTCAACGATCACACCTCCAATACTGGTTCCGTGACCACCGATCCACTTGGTAGCAGACTGAACCACGATATGGGCTCCATGCTCAAGCGGGCGGAACAGATAACCCGCTGCACCAAAAGTATTATCAACGATCAGAGGCAGATCATGTTTTTTTGCAATTTCGGCGATCCGCTCAAAATCGGGAATACTGAAACTCGGGTTACCGATTGTTTCAACATAGATCGCTTTTGTTTTTTCATTGATCAGTGAATCAATGCTTTGAGGATCATCTCCGTTTGCAAAGCGGGCTTCTATTCCCAGACGCTTAAATGCCACTTTAAACTGGTTATATGAACCGCCATACAGAAATGAGGAGCTTACAAAGTTATCACCGGCCTGTAAGATATTGTTCAGGGCGATGAACTGAGCCGCCTGGCCTGAAGAAACCGCCAAACCCGCAACACCACCCTCCAGGGCAGCTACACGTTTTTCAAATACATCTGTGGTCGGATTCATGAGACGAGTGTAGATGTTGCCAAATTCCTTCAGTGCGAATAAGTTGGCACCATGCTCTGAACTGTTAAAAACGTATGAAGTAGTTTGATAAATAGGCACTGCTCGTGATCCTGTAGTCGGATCAGCTACCTGGCCTGCATGTATCTGAAGGGTTTCAAATTTTTGATTCTGTGCTGACATGATATTTTTTAAATTAAAACTGATTAATAATGTGTATCGAATTAATAATAACAGGAGGAATGAGAAAATCTCATAGTATTGACTTTGCTGTTGTGGTTCTGCAAAGGTGAATAACCTTTGATCAAGGAACCTTTAACAACAACAGTAAACAGGCATACACATGCAGTAACAGGATGCAGATGTAAACTGAGAAGAGGTTTGGGATTGGATTTTAATTTCCGCCTTCGGAAATACAGGGACTGTAAAGTGTTCTTTTTTCATTATCATTATGAATTTATTTTTCCCTTACGGGACAGGAATTGGCACCTTCCCCGAAACCGATCGGGGGGTTGTCAGTGGGTCAATGAGCCTGATCTCTCGCCACTTCTGTATAAATCAATAAAGCAATTTTATTGAAGACAGAATGGTATTGCTACCAAATATTATTTCAAATATATAAGGATACTTGCATTCAAACCAAATTTAATTTTTATTGATTTCTTAATCACTTGTATTTCAGCTCATTAATTTTTATTTATCCTGGCAAGAGCCTGTTCCAGATCTCCAATAAGGTCTTCGACATTCTCAAGTCCCACAGAAACCCGTATCAGGTTCTGCGGAGTTTTTGTATCAGGCCCTTCAATAGAAGCACGGTGCTCTATCAGGCTTTCTACCCCGCCAAGACTGGTTGCCTGGGTGAATATTTTTACACAATTGACAACTTTACGAGCTTCAGATGCACCTCCTTTGACCAAAAAAGACATCATTCCTCCAAAAGAACTCATTTGTTTTTTTGCAATTTCATGTCCCGGGTGGTCTTTTAATCCCGGAAAAAAAACCTTTTCAACCTGATCATGGGCATTTAAGAAATCTGCGATCAGAATGGCATTCTGAGCATGTCCCCGCATGCGATAGGGAAGAGTTTTAATTCCACGAACAGTTAAATAACAATCAAAAGGGGCGGGCACAGCACCTGATAAAACCTGAACATTTTTGATCTTTTTCCAGAAATCATCATTCTTGCTGCAAGCGAGTACACCGCCAATTACATCACTATGCCCGCCAAAGTATTTGGTGGAGGAATGCATTACAAGGTCGCAGCCCAGTTCAAGCGGACGCTGGAACATGGGTGTACAAAACGTATTATCACATGCAGTCATGATCCCCTGAGCCTTTGCCAACTTTGTAATCGCCTGGATATCACAGATCTTTAATAAAGGATTTGAGGGTGTTTCTATCCATATTAAACGGGTTTGAGGCATTATAGCATTCCTGATCGCCGCGATATCCGAAAGATCAATAAAATCAACTTCAATAATTCCATTAAATACTTGTAAAAGCTGGTTGCGTAATCCATGGTACATATCATCAGGAACAATAATATGAGATCCGGGCCCCAAAGCCTGGAAAACTGCTCCCCCGGCCGCATTTCCGGATGAAAATGCAGCAGCATCTTCAGCACCTTCCAGTTTGGCTATCACATTTTCCAGTGAGCTTCTGTTGGGATTATCAATCCTGGAATACATGAACCCGCCCGGGTAGCCTCCATCTTCACCCCGTTCGAAGGTTGTGGATAAGGTAATTGGCTGAATGGCGGCTTTAGATTGCCCTTCTATTATATTGCCTGCATGGATCGCGATAGTTTCGATTTTCATTTTATTGTTCTGTAAATGTCAATGGGAATTCTTTGACAATATTAACTAAAGAATAAAAATAAGGGTATGCTTTTAACATTTAATTACATTAGGATGTAGATTATCGCCGGCATGACATAAATCCGAAAATATTTTTAGTGCTTTTACAAGCTAATGATAATGGATGTGTGCAATATCGTATTTTTGCAGAAAGAAAAAAATGAACGCTGAGCCAAATTTAGATCTGCTCTTACTTGATAAAAACCTTTCTGCTGATCTGAGAGCGATCGCGGAAAAGGTCAGATCGGAAAAACGTATCTCCTTTGATGAAGGCGTTTTGCTTTATGAAAAGGGAGAACTGGGTTATTTGGGTATCCTGGCAAATTATATCCGCGAAAAGCGGCATGGGGATAAAACCTATTTTAACCGTAACTTCCACATTGAACCTACCAACCTATGTGTTTACGACTGTAAATTCTGCTCATATTCTGTCCTGATCAAAGAGCGGTCTGAAGGCTGGGAATTTACCATGGAGGAAATGCTTGATATCGTAAAAAAATACGATGATCAGCCCGTAACCGAAGTTCATATTGTGGGGGGAGTTTTGCCGCAATACGATTTAAAATTCTATTCCGGGCTGTTTACAGCTATTCATAAACACCGCCCAGAACTTCATGTAAAGGCCTTAACCCCGGTGGAGTATCATTATATTTTCAAAAAGGCCAAAATGGACTATGCCGCCGGAATGAAATTAATGAAGGAGGCTGGCCTGGACTCCATGCCTGGAGGAGGGGCAGAGATCTTCCATCCGGAGATCAGGGAAAAGATCGCCAAAGATAAATGTACAGGCGATCAATGGCTTCAGATCCATGAGGAATGGCATAAACTGGGAATGCGTTCGAATGCAACAATGCTTTACGGCCATATTGAGAAGTATAAACATCGTGTTGACCATATGGAACAGCTCAGATCACTCCAGGATAAAACCGGGGGATTTCAAACATTTATTCCCCTTAAATTCAGAAATCAGGATAATCAGATGTCTGATGTACCAGAGGTTTCTGTAATCGAGGACCTTCGAAATTATGCCATCTCGCGTATCTACCTCGATAATTTTGACCATATCAAAGCTTATTGGGCAATGATCAGCCGAAGCACTGCTCAGTTATCACTGAATTTTGGGGTAGATGATATCGATGGTACTTTGGATGACACCACCAAAATCTATTCGATGGCAGGCGCAGAAGAGCAGCACCCGGCTATGAGTACCCGGGAACTGGTTGAACTGATCAAACAGACAGGCAGGCACCCGGTTGAACGTGATACACTTTATAATGTGGTCACAGACTATCTGGATTACCAGTTTCCTGAAGAAGAAAAACCCAAATATTATAAATTACCTGTACTCAATTGAAGAAAATACTATACATTATCCGGCATGGTGAAACAGAACTGAACAAACTTGGTATTGTTCAGGGACGCGGAATGGATACTAACTTAAATGCTAAAGGAAGGGAGCAGGCCGAGGCTTTTTACCTGGCCTACAAACATATCCCTTTCGATAAGATCTATACTTCAACCCTTAAGCGGACTCACCAGACAGTACAAAAATTTATAGATTCGAATATACCGTGGACACAATATCCGGGCCTGGATGAGCTGGGATGGGGGATTCATGAAGGTAAGGAGAATAATGAGCAGATAAGGTCTGAGCTTCAACTGATCACCCATCAGTGGAGGGCCGGAGAGCTTCATCAGAAATTTGAGATGGGCGAAAGTCCCCTGGATGTTAAAAAACGTCAGTTAACCGTTCTGGAAAAGCTCATTGAAGAAAATGATGATGAAAATATCCTGATCTGTATGCACGGCCGTGCCTTACGTTTATTTCTTTGCCTGCTGACAAACCGCCCCTTGTCTGAGATGGACACATTTCCCCATTCAAATACAACCCTTTACAAAGTTGAGTATGATGGCAAAGATTTTCATATTCTGGATTTTAATAATACTAACCATTTAACATACCCATTCGACCAGTTTTGAATAAGATAAAAGTTTCTGCTGTTTCCTATACCAATTCTAAACCTTTTGTTTACGGTTTAATGCATTCAGGCATATTGGATCAAATAGAACTTAGCTTGGATATTCCTTCAGATTGCGCTAAAAAACTTATTGATAATCAGATTGATATAGGTCTTGTACCGGTAGCTGCTTTGCTTCAAATAAAAAATTACCAGATCATTTCAGATTATTGCATAGGGGCCAAAGGATCTGTTGATTCAGTCTTTATTTTCAGTAATAAACCTGTTCATGAGTTAAAAACAATACAGCTCGATGCCCAATCACTCACCTCTAATAATCTTGCAAAGATATTACTAAAGTATCACTGGGAAATCAGTCCTGATTTTCTGAATACAGCTCCGGCCGATGCATTTGTTCAGATCGGCGACCGGACCTTTACAAACAAAGATCAGTTTCCATACCAGTATGATCTGGCTGAAGAATGGTTCAGATTCACCGGCTTACCCTTTGTTTTTGCTGTATGGGCTTCAAATAAGCCTGTCCCGGAAGATTTCAAGACGGCATTTAATTCGGCCCTGAAATTAGGCCTTGATCACCGAAAGGAGGTTATTGAAAGCTTAAACAGGCCGATCAATTTTGATCTGGAAGATTACCTGATGAATAAAATTGATTTTGATCTGGATGTTGAAAAACTTCTTGCCATGGCCAGATTTCATGAGCTGATCAAAACATTATAAGTTCATTCAGGGAAACAAATTGCTTTTTATTTTATCCTGCCTATAACCAGCCGGATCGCCTTATCAATGATCTTCGCCGGATCCTTTGTGAACTCAAATCTCACCCTGCTTGCCAGGATTGCATTTACCGATAAAGCTTTGTGACCTAATGATTTAGCCAGGGCATAAATTCCGGCAGTTTCCATTTCGAGATTTGTTATTCTATACCTTCCGCTTGTGAAGGTCCTTAAAACAGTAATTAAGTCGGGAAATGCATTTCTCGCTCGCAGTTCACGGCCCTGGGGTGCATAAAATCCAGGGGCAGTTACAGTTATTCCCCGATCGAGGCCTTTACCAATGGTGTCAAGCAATGACCGGTCAGCAGCTGTAATATATGGAGAAACCCCGTTCAGATGATGAAAATGAGATTTAACCGCGTCAAGTAACATATGTTCATCACCCGAAATATCCTGCAGATAATAATGCATCAGGGCATCTAATCCCAAACCGAATTCAGATACCATGATACTTCCTACAGGGGTATCATCCTGAACAGCACCAGATGTACCGATACGAATAATATTCAGGCTTTTCAGGCTCTCTTTTACCAGCCTGGTTTTGAAATCAATATTAACTAATGCATCCAGTTCATTCATTACAATATCAATATTGTCAGTTCCAATGCCGGTAGAGATTACGGTGATGCGTTTTAGGCCTAAATATCCGGTATGTGTAATAAATTCCCGCTTCCCTTTTTTCAGTTCTATACGATCAAAATAATTGCTTACCTCACTAACCCTTTCGGGGTCGCCTACGGTTATAACCGTATCGGCTATATCTTCAGGTAATAAATTGAGATGATAAATGCTGCCATCCTGATTGATGATCAGATCGGCCTCTGATAGTTTATTCATGTGTTTTGAATGAGTATGGGCAGGCAAATTTAAGCCTAATTATTTTAGCAGAGTTAATGGGGATTAAACAGGTCCATGGATTTAAGAGAATTATTTAATTCTGTTTTTGATCCAGGAACAAGGAGCAAAGAGTAAAGACAGATACAAGCAATTTGAAACAATTTCCTTAATCCTTATTCCTTGTTCTTTTGTCCCTGCTCTTTATTCCGTTTCCCTTATCCCCAGTTCTTCCCACTTCAGACCTTCAATTTTTTCAAGCCTTCTGATCACCTTGTTTACAAACGATTGCCTGATCTCAACATCAAATGAACAGTTCAGATCAAAATTCTGATTGGAAATTGTTAAGTCTTCCTCCTTGATGACCTTCATAACATTATTCATAAGCGGATGTCCGAACCGGATCCTGTACATTATATTCACTGTTTGTTCTATGATCTCTGCCTGTTTGACCGCCTCAATAGTGGCTGTTTTATAGGCATTGATCAAACCCGGGATCCCAAGCAAAGTACCTCCGAAATACCTGACCACAACGGCAAGAACATTGGTCAGCTCATAGGATAATAGTGTATTCAGGATGGGTCGGCCGGCAGAACCCGATGGTTCACCGTCGTCATTTAGCCGAAATACGGTCCGGTCGGGGCTTAAACGCAGCGCCCAGCAATGATGCCTGGCTTTGGGATGCAGGGCTTTTAAATTACTGATGATATCTTTAACCTCATTTTCTGATCTTACCGGATAGAGATAAGCAATAAACTTGCTGCCCTTATCGCGAAAAGTTCCTTCAGAAGCTTTCCGGATCGTTTTATAGGTATCGTCAAACAGCATGGATCACATTTATTAAGCTAATGACAGGAGCAGTATGGAGAATAAGGCCAGAACGATCCCGGCATAATTTAAGCGGCTAAGCTTCTCACGGAAGATAAACACACCAACCGCCGATCCTAACAGGATCACCCCAATATTCATGGCAGAAAATACCAGTGATGGCTGCTGTGCCAGTGCCTGATGAGCTTTGAGGTAAAAAAGTATATTCCCAAAATTTGCGATCCCAAGGATCCAGCCACAAATGGCATTGATCAGCGTAAACTTCATTCCTTTGGCGATAAACAGAAAGAGCAGGTACAGTATGGAAACAGCAAAAGCTAAAATAAAAACGATCAGGAGGGATGAGGTGAATGGGATCGAATCTGTTTTTGCGATCTGCTTAAATAGTATATCAATAATACCCATTCCGACAAAAACGATCAGCGGATAGATCCAGTAGGAACTGCCCGTACCACTCTGTTTTTGCCATGGAACAGAAAATATTATCGCAACGAAGGCAAGACCTATACCTGCGATCTTAAAGACAGATTGAGCTTCGTTAAAGATCAGAAAGGCAGCCAGAACCGGAATAAACAGGGATAAGCGCTGTGCAACATCTGTTCTTACAATACCTGTATAACGTACTGAAAGGGCCAAAATCACAAAAAGTGATGGCAAAAGAATCCCAAGGGCAATATATGCAGGGTAGAGCGTATCACTGAACTCAGGGATCTCTGGTTTATAAATCAACCAGGTCAGGAGTCCTGCTATGGGATAATTCCAGGTAATGGCCTGCCGGGCATCAATTTCATATCGTTTTGCAAGTTTTAGCAAAACAGAAACAAAAACACTGCAGCAAACACTGAAAAATATATAGAGCATCTTAGGGTTTATTATACCAGATCTTCAAACCATCCGCACCTATATTCTGTACTTCATCCGGATCTCCATTTATTGAGGGAGCCGGAATACCATCAGTCCAGATTTGTGGACCTGTAAATACTCTTGCTTCATCCCAAAGCCCGGCCTTTATGAACAAATTAAGTGTTTTTGCGCCCCCTTCCACCATCAGCGATTGGATATCCATCAGATACAGCTGGTAAGCGATCAATTGGGGAAGTAAATTATCGAAGTTTTCCAGTTCCAGATATTTGGTCTTACCCAGTAATTCGGTTTTTTGTTCGTTAAAAATGATCGTTTCCTGGCTCTGGTCAAAAATATGCAGGTTAGCAGGTAATTCAAGCCTTCTGTCAATGATGATCCGGACCGGATCTTTTCCGGCCCATTCACGGGCATTCAGGCGGGGATTATCTGCAAGAGCAGTATTCTTTCCAACCAAAATGGCATCTTCTTCTGTTCTCCAGCGATGAACAAGCTGTTTAGAGCTCATGGAACTGATCCATTTTTGGGATCTGTCTGAAGGAGCGAAGAATCCATCTGAAGTTTGTGCCCATTTCAGTATTATATATGGCCTTTGCTTTTGTATTCGTGTAAAAAAACGTTTATTCAGGTCAATACATTTGCCGGTTAGCAGGTCTTCAACAACTTCAATTCCTGCATTTCTTAACCTTTCGATACCCCTGCCGTCCATTTGCCCGAAGGGATCGCGGCAGCCAACAACAGCCCTTGGGATTTCGTTCCTGATTATCAGGTCAGCACAGGGCGGCGTTTTACCAAAATGAGAACATGGTTCAAGATTGACATAAATAGTAGATCGTTTCAGAAGTTCTTTAGCATTGGAATAATTATCCGAAACATTCCGGATGGCATTTACTTCTGCATGGGCTTCTCCATAAGCTCTGTGAAAACCTTCCCCAATAATCTTATCATCACATACAATGACAGAGCCCACCATCGGGTTGGGACTAACCGTACCGGCACCATAGCGGGCCAGTTCAATGCAGCGTTGCATATATTTCTCATGTTGAAACATAATGCAAAAATAGGTATGATAAATAGTATTATATGTATGATAAGTTATCTAAGTTCATCTGCTGTCGTTCGTCTGCAAAGGGAGGCCTTTTTGCGTTAAAGCACAAATTCCTCTCTCCGCCTGTAACCCTAATAGTTCACAAATTCTGTTGATTAATCAATCATCTCTAATATCTATTTACCCTTTTACAGAGGCAATTACCAAATTTATTCAAACGGCTATTGAACGGTAAATAAACGGTAAATGAACGGTAAATAAAAAATATTAACTAATATTGTATATAGCATTAAACCAATATCTCATGGCACGTCAAAAAAGAAACGCTGTTACACAGGGATTAAGCGGCAAGATTAATGGACAGCTCCTGTTCAAACAGTATAGTTATGGCACTGTGGTCACCAAAATACCCGACAGAAGCAGGGTTATTCTCAGCGAAAAACAAAAGTCATGTAACAGTACATTCAGGCAAGCAGTGGCCTACGCCAGGACTGTGCTCAACGACCCTCTTAAGAAAGCGGAATATGAATTAGGACTTACAGACGGAAAAACGGTTTATCATACCGCCATTGCAGAATTTCTGGCAACAAAAGCAGGCCAGCATTGAATATACATAGCCAACTATATAAGAACCACCCAAATTTATGCTAAGGTCAATCAATCTTCAAATAGTTTAGTTGAATTGTTTTGGCATTTTGGGAGAGGATAAGGGTTATACATAAGTAAGTTAGTATTATATACATAAGTAAGTTAGTATTATATGATGAATTTAATAATTCATTTTTAATGACCGTTGATAAGTTAAATCTGACAATTTCGCTTCGAATTATTTACTTTGCTTCATGACTATTTCAGCTTTAGAAAGAACCTATATTGATAAACTAAAGGGGGTTTACGGTGAATATGAGGCCAGGAGCCTGGCATGGCAGAGCATCAGTTTTGTATGCAAAGTAAACCGGCCCCAATATCTGAGCATGAAAAATGAAGAAGTTACTCCTGCTGATCATACTGTATTGAGTGAGATATTAGATAAACTTGAAAGTGACTGGCCGCTTCAATATATTTTAGGTGAAACCGACTTTTACGGACTGACATTTAAAGTCAACCCTTCTGTGTTGATTCCAAGACCCGAAACAGAGGAACTCGTTGACTGGGTACTGAAAGAGCTTAAAAACACGAGACATGAACATGATTCATTAAAAATTCTCGATATAGGAACCGGCAGCGGATGTATTCCCATATCAATCAAAAAGCATATCTATTCTGCTGAAGTTTTCGCTGTTGACATTTCCCCCCAGGCTTTAGAAACAGCCAGACAAAATTCGGATTTAAATGAGGCTCCCGTTACCCTTATACAGGATGATATTTTAAATCCTTCACAGGATATCTTAATAAATTCGCAATTCTCCCTGATCATAAGTAATCCTCCTTATGTCACATTTTCAGAAAAAGATCAGATGAAAGCAAATGTATTGGAGCATGAACCTCATTTGGCATTATTTGTTCCCGATGATGACCCGCTGATATTTTATCGTGCTATTTCGGATTTTGCATTAAAGCATTTACCGGAACGGAGCTTGCTGTTTCTGGAGATCAATGAGAACCTCGGACCACAAACTCTGGATCTTCTTAAAGAAATGGGCTTCTCAAATATAGAATTGCGTCAGGACATCAGGGGAAAGGACAGAATCATCAGAGCAGTCAGATAATTCAGATTTATTTCGGTTTGTACACCGGTTATGCTTTCTTTTGCAATTAAATTATGGTTACATTTTTCGAAGCCTCACTCGAACAGCTTTCTGTACACAGGGTAGGCAATAAACTCCGGAACGAATTTTATAGTTTATCAGATCAGACTCTTAAAATAGAGGATGAAGTATTGAGAAAGCTATTGATGCACTATTTCTTGTCCCCATTTGAGAAAGCTAATGAAGTTTACAGATTTACACATTCGAGTGATGACCTGAATCTGAATGAACTTTTTCATTTCAGTTCCATCATCTTTTCAGATCAGGGTATTTTTCATGAGCTGAGCGGGAAGATAACCCGGTATTTATATGATATTTCCAACCATCCGAAGATCAGGTCAGGGGAGCTCTATATAGCTTTTTTTAAGGATCTCCTTCTGGAAGGTGAATTAACTGATGCAATCGGGATCTTTAAATCTGAAACAAAAGAAAGCTATTTAAAGGTCAATTCTGAAAATGGAGGCTTTATCCTGAGCTATGAGGAGGATGCAATAAATATTCAGAAGCTGGATAAGGGCTGTCTGATATTTAATACGGAAACGGAAGAAGGATTTAAGGTGATGGTGATCGACCAGACCAACCGAACTGATGCGGCCTACTGGAAAGATGAATTTCTGCAGTTAAAGATCCGGAACGATAGCTTTAATAAAACAAACACTGCATTAGGAGTATATAAAAACTTCGTCACAAACAAAATTGATGAGGACTTTGAAATTTCAAAAGCCGATAAGATTGATCTCCTTAATCGTTCGATGAAATATTTTAAAGAAAAAGAGAGTTTTGATATCGGTGAATTTTCGGAAGAGGTAATTGTTAATCCCAAAGCCATTGAATCATTCAAAAACTTCAGCCGTGAATACAGTGAAGAATTTGATGCCGGTTTGGAACAGCCTTTTGAAATTTCAGGGGCAGCTGTTAAAAAGCAGGCCAGGGTCTTTAAAAGTGTATTGAAGCTTGATAAAAATTTTCATATCTATATCCATGGTAATAAGGATCTTATTGAAAAGGGTTTCGATGAAGACCGGTCATTGAACTATTATAAGGTCTATTATAAGGAAGAGCAATAGTTCCTAATTTCTGGGATGAAACTGGATGATAGTTTCGCGCAAATAATCCCTGTCTAAATGAGTATAAATTTCTGTTGTGGTGATACTTTCATGTCCCAGCATTTCCTGAACTGCCCTCAGATCGGCGCCACCCTCAATTAAATGGGTTGCAAATGAATGTCTGAAAGTATGCGGACTGATGTTCTTGTTTATTCCTGCTTTTTTTGCCAGATCTTTAATGATCAGAAAGACCATCACTCTTGAAATCGGGTTACCCCGTTTGTTTAGAAATACAAAATCTTCCTTGCCCGGTTTAACGGCAATATGTACCCGTACCTCATCAATAAATAAGCGGAGAAACTTTATTGCTTCTGATCCGATAGGAACAAGGCGCTCTTTATTTCCCTTTCCCAGAATCTTTACAAAATCGATATCCAGGTATAGATTTGAAATTTTCAGGCTGGTCAGTTCAGATACCCTTAAGCCGCAGCCATACAGGATTTCAAGCATGGCCTTATTCCGCATACCTTCAGCCCTGGAAAGGTCGATAGAATCGATCATTTTGTTAATTTCCAGGATACTGAGGGTGTCCGGTAATTTCCGGCTCATTTTCGGACTCTCCAGAAGAACAGACGGATCCATACTGATCTGCTTATCCAGTACCATGTATTTAAAAAAGGCTTTCAACCCCGATAATACCCTTGCCTGAGTGGGGGGGAGCATTCCCAGTTCATTTACCCAGACCAGGAAATCTTTCAGGTCATCGCTGCTTATTTTTGCAAGGTCCTTATCCTCAGACCTGCTGATAAAAAACTGCCTCAGCTTATCCACATCATGCAAATACGCATCGATAGTATTCGCGGATAATGAACGCTCCAATCTTAAATATGATTTAAAGCCTGAAAGCCCTGATTGCCAGTCCAAATTATTTTTTATGTTTGATTAATGAAATGCCCTGATTGATTTCAGATCTTTAAACAGCTAAAATCTTTTATAATCGATGAAAATACAGATAATTAACGGACCAAATTTAAACTTACTTGGGGTACGTGAGAAATCCATTTACGGAGACAGTAGTTTTGAAGCTTACTTTGAAGAGCTGAAATCTAAATACAACATTTTAGAGCTTGACTATTTTCAGAGCAATGTTGAAGGAGAGATCATTAATAAACTTCATGAAAGGGGTTTCAGTTATGATGGAATTATTCTGAATGCTGGCGGATATACCCATACCTCTGTGGCGATCGCTGATGCTATTGCAGCGATTAAAACCCCGGTGGTCGAGGTTCATATCTCCAATATATATTCCCGGGAAGAATACCGGCATATTTCACTTACCGGCAAAAATTGCAGGGGTGTATTGACAGGTTTCGGTTTGGATGGTTACAGGCTTGCCTTAGAGAGCTTTCTTTAAGCGGCTAAAAGTTCTTTTGTTCCTGACAAAATATTCCCAGACAATACTTCCTTTAAACAGCCCTGCCGGATTGAATTTTGCAGTTGTGATGCCTTTCGCTTTTCTGCTGTTTTTGAACAGGTTCCCGATAAAATAGAAATGTGCCTTACTTACAGATAGTGCATTTCCCGGCTTTCCGTCTAATAAAAATTTGATCAGGGATAAAAGATCCAGCCAGAATCGGATAAAAATAATTAGTAAAAATCGTCCGGGTGGCAGATTTTTCTGAAGTAAAACCAGGTTATTTCTGAAATTAAGATAGGTTTTATAAGGGCTTTCTGCATGAAGGGTTCCTCCTCCAACATGGTAAACTTTTGAATCCGGACAGTATATGATCTTGTAGCCATTGTTCTTCAATCGCCAGCAAAGATCAATTTCTTCCATATGTGCAAAAAAATCCTGGTCCAGGCCTGCCATTTCCTGCCATTTTGAGCGTTTGATAAATAATGCGGCTCCCGAAGCCCAGAAGATCTCCCCGCTGGTATCATATTGTCCTGTATCGGGTTCTACAGCATCAAATATTCGTCCCCTGCAAAATGGATAGCCGAATATATCCAGATAGCCGCCTGCAGCTCCGGCATATTCAAAGAGATTCTTATTGGTGTAAGATAAAACCTTGGGCTGGGCAGCGGCCACTTCATGATCGGATTCCATCAGGCTGATCACAGGCTCTATCCAGCCAGGAGTGACCTCAACATCCGAATTGAGTAATATATAATACTCATTATCAATCAGTTCAAGCACCCTGTTATACCCCCCGGCAAAGCCATAGTTATGATCATTGATGATAATTCTGACCTCAGGGTAATATTCCTTCAGAAATTCTACGGAATTATCTGTAGATGCGTTATCACCAACAATAATATCCAGATCCGGATAAGTGCTTGCACATACAGAGGGAAGAAACTTTTCAAGAAAGTTTCTTCCATTCCAGTTCAGGATTACAACCGCAACTTTAGGAAGATCACTCATTTTTTGATTTTAAATTCTCCGGGCTAAATTTCCACCTTCTGTGCGACCATAACCAATATTCAGGTTTGAGACGGATATTATTTTCCAGTTCCCTGGTATGAGCTTCCGTGATCTCAAAATCAGAGCACTGTCCAGAAAACTCAACTAAAGATTTAACAACACATTCATAATAGCCTCTTTTTATTTTATTTATGGTAAAATAAATAATCGGGTCATTGGTTTTTAATGCGATTTTTTCGACTCCCAAAAATACGGCTGTTGGCTGATTTAAAAAAGTCGTAAAGTATTGTGATTCCTCACGGGTAGGGGTTTGATCGCCCACAAGCACCAATACATGCGGTATATCTTTATATTCATGGAGCTTTCTCAGGGTTTGTTTCATTGGAACCATCACAGTGCCAAACCTGGAACGCATTGAATTTATAAGATGTTCAAAACGCTTATCAGATAGGGGCTTAAATACAACAAACACCTTTTCTTTAAATTCCAATCCTATGGCGACTGGTCCCCATTCCCAATTTCCATAATGTCCTGAAACTGCAATAACCGACCTTCCCGCATTCAGATACCTGCTTATTACATGCAAATTTGAAAAAACATAACGTTTTTTTATTTCTCCGGAACTTATTGTCAGCGTTTTCACTGATTCAAGAATGAGGTCACTCAGGTGCCGGTAAAATCGCTTTTCTATCCCTTTGAGGTCACTTATTGGTTTTTCGGGAAAAGAATTCAGAAGATTTTTGGCTACTACTTTCCTTCTGTACCTGAATACATAGTAAAGAAAGAAAAAAAGTATATCCGAAAGCAGATAAAGCAGCCCAAATGGAAGTAATGACAGGAGAAAAAGTAAAAAGGCGGTGATCCGGAAAATAACTTGATTCATCTCATCTTAGTAATATGCGAAGCTAACATGAAAAGATCTTTGATCTCAGCCTGAAGAACATTCTTTGCAGCCTGTTGTTTAATTGCTAATTTCGGTCTCATTACCACAAACTTAACTTATACGATGGAAAAAGGCGCAGTATTCCCTTTATTTTATCTTCCTCCCATAGAATATTTCAGCCGGCTCTTAGAGCATAAAGATAAGGTGATCATAGATAATGCAGAACATTTTCAAAAGCAAAGTTTTCGAAACCGGGCCTCCATTCATTCAGCAAATGGGCGCTTAGACCTGATTGTGCCACTTGTACGGGGTTCAAAATCACATACCAAAGTGAAAGATGTTAAAATCAGCTACGATTTTAACTGGCAGCGTTTACACTGGATGAGCTTAGAGACTTCCTATAGAGGTTCAGCTTATTTTGAATATTATGAAGATGAGATTGCCGTTTTCTATGAGAAGAACTGGGATTATCTGTTCGACTATAATGAGGAATTAATGCATTTAATGCTGAGATTTCTTAAATTAACTATCAATTATAGCTATACGGATAATTTTGAAAAAACATATCCAGATCTGTCAGATTACCGGGACAGCATTCATCCCAAACGTTCTTCTGCCATAAATTTTAAGCCTTATTTTCAGGTTTTTGAAGAAAGAAATGGCTTTTTACCTAATTTGAGCATTGTTGACCTGATATTTAATCAGGGCCCGCAAAGCATAAAATATTTATAATATGTCAAAGATCCGGCGCATCAGGCTAAAATCAAAAAAATATATACCAATCGCAGGTATTAGTCCGGGATCAATACAATTATATGAAGGTGCATTAAAGCCTGAAATTACGCTGTATTCCTATAGCAGAGAGGAGTACCATACTCAAACAATTAAGAACATTAAAGAACTCGAAAAGCATCTCGATCTGTATCCTGAGCTAAATCGCTGGATAGACATACGGGGTATCGGCGATACGGATCTCCTTGAATATCTTGAAAAAAAATTCAGCATCAACAAACTGGTCAGTGAGGATATAGCCGACTGCAGGCAAAGGCCAAAAATGGATGAATATGACGATTATATCTTTGCTGTCAGCAGAATGCTTTATGTAGATAAGCATCAGGAGATCGAGAACGAGCAGGTCTCTTTTATATTGTTTCCCAAATTACTGATCAGCTTACAGGAAAATTATTCAAATACCATTGCGCCCGTAATTCACAGGCTGGAAGGAGGGAAGGGTAATATCCGGGTTGGAGGGACCTCTTATCTGATGTACACCCTTATGGATGTAATTATAGATAATTATTTTACACTCATTTATAAGCTGGGGGATGAACTGGAAACAATAGAGGAACTATTATACCGGAAAGCGGATAAAACACTTATGTTTCAAACCCAAAACATTAAAAGGGAGATGATCATGATCCGCAGGGCTGCCTGGCCTGAGCGCGACAAGATCAACGATATGATCAGGAGCGATTCAAAGCTGATCAGTAAAACATCCAAATCTTTTCTGAAAGATACTTATGACCACTGTATGCAGATCATTGACCTGGTGGAAAGCTATAAGGATCTGACAACCAGCTTGATCGATATGAACCTGTCTATCATCAGCAACAGGATGAGTGAAATCATGAAAGTACTGACCATCATTTCATCCATCTTTATTCCACTGACTTTTATTGCAGGTGTATATGGAATGAACTTCGCTTTTCAGGATCCCAAAACCGGGAAAATTCTATATAATAATATGCCCGAACTTTATGCAGAGAATGGATACCTGTACACTATTGGAGGGATGTTAGTAATTGCCATTGCTCAAATGATCTATTTCTGGAGAAAAGGTTGGCTAAACAAGAATTAATCTGAATTAAATCTGCTTAAAAGGGTTCATCATCTAAAGCTAAATTCTTCAATTCTCATCTCTAATTGCTACTTTTAACAAATGCAGTCTTTCGAATTGGATAAATCAGACCTTTTAAAGATCAGGCGCGCCCTTGAAGAGGATGATTCTGCTTTGATGGATTTAATTTCTGAATATCACCCTTCAGAAATTGCCATTCTCTTCGAAAGTTTGCCCCAGGAATCAAGGGAAAGAATAATCAGCATTTTGCCTGCAGAACTTGCTTCAGAGGTCATCTCTGAGATGGATGCCGAATTTCATCCGGAAAGATTATTAGAAAATCTTCATCCGGAAAGACGCTCAGAGATCGTTGAAGAGCTTGATTATGATGATGCCACAGATATCATCAGCCAGCTACCCGAAGAACAGCAGCAGGAAATCCTGAAGGGACTCGATGAAGAAGACGCTTCAAATATTCGCTCCTTATTAAAATACGAAGAAGATACAGCCGGGGGTTTGATGAACACCCAGGTGATCAAGATCCATGAGGATTTCCAGAAGAAAGAGGCGCTGGAAGAAATTATCCGTCAGTCAGAAGAGATGGAGGAGTTCTATACGATCAATGTGATCGATCATCATAACATTTTAGTAGGGATCGTTTCGCTGAAGGATATCATTAAATCCCGAAATAATGTCCGCATAAGAGAACTGATCAAATCAGACTTCGTTTATGTCAAAGCGGATACTGACCAGGAAGAAGTTGCAAAATTGATCTCGCAGTATAACCTCACGAGTATCCCGGTCGTGGATGACCATATGCATCTGTTAGGAAGGATCACATTTGATGATGTGATCGATGTAATGGAAGAGGAAAATACAGAAGATATCTTAAAGATCTCGGGTGTTTCGGAGGATGAAGAACTGGCAGGTAACTGGAAGGAAGCCGTTAAAAGCCGTTTACCCTGGCTGGTATTAAATCTTTTTACTGCATTTTTAGCTGCATCTATCATTCGTTATTTTGATGCTACAATTGCCAGTATGGGGATTCTGGCAGGCTATATGGTTATTATTGCCGGTATGGGTGGAAATGCGGCCACACAGGCCCTGGCCGTCACAGTAAGGCGTATCTCACTGAATGACCTTTCTGATAACCAGTCTTACAGAACTGTTTTGAAAGAGTTTACTGTAGGTTTAATCAATGGTGCAACTATTGGCTGTGTTGTATTTCTATTTGCTTTATTTTATGATCATAACCCAATGCTGGGACTTGTGATCTTTACTGCGATGACCGGTAACCTGGTCATAGCCGGTATTGCAGGTTCATCTATTCCATTGGTACTTAAACGGGTAGGAATTGACCCCGCAATAGCTTCATCAATCATAATAACCACGTTTACCGACGTATTTGGCTTCTTATTGCTCCTGGGTTTGGCCAGCAGCCTGATATTATAAATTTTACAGGGCCCTTCATTTTCCATTTTCAGGCTGATGAT
This sequence comes from Pedobacter sp., assembly GCA_036677005.1. Classification (GTDB taxonomy): domain Bacteria; phylum Bacteroidota; class Bacteroidia; order Sphingobacteriales; family Sphingobacteriaceae; genus Daejeonella. The sequence goes on along the minus strand of JAKFBV010000004.1, from coordinate 55,723 downwards.
TTTATTTTAAATTTGCTTTAACAAATAAAGGAATGAACATTTTATGACCGAGATCAGAAACAACTGGACGAAAGAAGAGATAGCAGAAATATACCATAGTCCACTCCTGGATCTGATCTATCGTGCTGCCACAGTGCATAGAGAGAACCTGGATTATTCCGAAGTTCAGATCAGCAGTCTTCTGTCGATAAAAACTGGCGGTTGTCCTGAAGACTGCGCTTATTGTCCGCAGGCTGCCAGGTATCAGACAGATCTTGAAGTGCAGGCTTTGATGTCGGTTGAGCAGGTAACAGATGCAGCACAAAAAGCTAAAGCAGCTGGTGCATCCCGATTATGTATGGGAGCTGCCTGGCGCGAAGTAAGGGATAACCGCGATTTTGATCGGGTTATAGAGATGGTCAGATCAGTAAATGAACTTGATATGGAAGTTTGCTGCACCCTCGGCATGCTAAGTGAAACACAGGCTCAAAGGCTGGCGGATGCCGGGCTTTATGCCTATAACCATAATCTGGACACCTCTGAAGACGATTATAAGCGAATTATTACAACACGGACCTATGATGAGCGATTAAACACGATAGAAAATGTCCGGAAAGCAAAGCTTACCGTTTGCAGCGGCGGTATTATTGGATTGGGGGAAACCGTTGAGGACAGGATCTCTATGTTGAGAACATTGTCGAACATGTCAAAGCATCCTGAATCTGTGCCGGTCAATGCCCTGGTGCCGGTAAAAGGTACGCCGCTTGCTGATCAGCCAAGGGTATCTGTTTGGGAAATGGTAAGAATGATCGCTACCGCCAGGATCATCATGCCAAAAACTGTGGTACGCTTATCTGCCGGAAGAACAGAAATGAGCCTGACCGATCAGGCTTTTTGCTTCATGGCAGGTGCTAATTCGATATTTGCCGGTGATAAATTATTAACCACACCAAACCCAGCATTTAATGACGATATGGCTATGTTCGAATTACTCGGCCTGAAACCGCGTGAGGCATTTAAGAATGGCCGCCCTGAAAAACGTGTTGAAGAATCCGTATAAAAACCAATAACATGACAGGCCGCAGTAAAATTATTTACGTTTATGATGCATTATGCGGCTGGTGTTACGGATTTAGCAAGGTAATACATGCCTGCCACGAGAATCATAAGAATGATTTTGACTTCGAAGTGCTCAGTGGAGGTATGATGACCGGGGAGAGGGTTGGAAGTATTAATCAGATTGCCCCTTTCATTAAAAGTGCCTACAAAACAATCGAAGAAACTACTGGAATTAAGTTTGGGGAAGCCTACCTTAAGCATTTGGAAGAGGGCACAATGATCCTTAATTCGGAAAAACCTTCCATTGCCCTCTCTGTATTTAAATCAATTTTACCGGAACAGGCTATTCCTTTTGTGCATGATCTGCAGGATGCCATCTATTTCGATGGAAAAGATCCCAATGAAAATGATTTATATCGGTACCTGGCAGTTAATTATGGAATAGATCCCGATGAATTTGAGGAAAAGTTAGGCCTTGAGGAATTTAAAGATGAAGCATATTATGATTTTGCCCTTGCCAAACAATTGCAGGTACAGGGATACCCGGCCGTACTAATTCAAAGGGGAGAAAGTAATTTTTATCTGATTGCGAAAGGATACACAGATATTGATACCCTCGAAGCCAGAATTAAAAATGTGATGAAAGAGACCGGTATTTAATCCTGGTTTAGCTTTTGTATATCCAGAATTAACTTGTGTACAAGTTCCAGCTGTTCGGATAATAAATCTTCGTCAGCTGAACGGAAAGCATCTGATTTAATATCCGGTGTTCTCAATTCAAGTTCTTTAAATTCAGGCCCTTCCATTTTACGTATGACTTCAAATAATGAATATAATGACTTACGTATCAACTTGATATGATGCTCACTAATACCTGTGCCTTTTTGCTGAATATTTGTGATCAGGGTTGCTGTATAGGATGATAACATGTGATTGAACACCACGAATTTATGGATATCCTTACTGTTCTGCTGTTTGCTTTTCGGCTCTGAGAGCATTCGTTGAAAAGCACTGCCTAAATTTGCGGAGCTTACATACACCTCCTTCCTGACTAATTTATAGGCTGTTAAATCGAAAGGTTTGCCTGCGAGTGCCTCTGCAACCTTATGTAAGTAATGATAATTAGCGATCAGTACCTCACGCATATAGTTCTTTAAATAATAGTATTCCCAGTTCGGCAGAATGACATAGCTCGCTATCAAAGCGATCAAAGAACCGATCAATGTATCAATGATCCGTTCCCTTGCTATATTCAGATTATTCTCACCCAGAAAACTAAATAAAATAAGGATATAAGGGGTCATGAATAAGACACTCACAATATAATTCAATCGCTGAAAACTGTAGGATGCGACCATGAAAACAAGCAGAAAGATAAACAGGGTAGTTTGATCCTTAACATAGATGAGAATAAAGGCACCGGCTATGCCTCCGGCCAGAGTACCGATCAGCCGTTCAATATTGCGCTGTTTGGTCAGGCTATAAGCCGGTTTCAGTATGACCAGGATAGTCAGGAGTATCCAGTAACTATGATGTCCGACAGGAAATAATTTTGAAACTAAATATCCGATAAGGCACATCAGCGAAACCCGGATAGCATGACGGAAGATGGAAGATGCGGGACTAAGGTTCTCCTTTAAAATTTTGAGATCATAATCCTGATGGGAAACAAACATACTATGATCTTCCTCTTTGTTGATTTCCTGCCCAAGAAGCTGTTTTTGGTTATAATAACTATAAATTTTTTCAACCTTGTTCAGCATATTCCTGACATTGATCAGTATTTTTTTCAGAACGATAGCATGAATGCCTAATTCCTCCACCTTATCAATACTCAATTTTATTTTTTCGAGATCCGGTTTAAAATCGTGCAGCCGCCGGGGTTTATCATTGCTTATGACATAATAGCTCAGATTTTCCAATTCCTCGGCCAGTTTAACAATAATCTTATTAAATTCCTTCAGGGTTTCGGTCTTGCCAAATGTATTTCGAATGGCCTGATAATCGTAATGGGTAGCCATGGTCTGCTCAAACAGATCGACAATATCTACAAAAACCAGGATGAGGAGTCTGCCTGAAAGGGTTGACTCCTTAACCATCAAACGGGTTTTGAAAAGAAGTTCCCTGACGGAGTCCTGCTGCTCATGTACAATTACCTGCTGGGAGACCAGTTTTTTATAGTTATCATCAAAGTCAGCCTCTTTATCGTAAAAATCAGCTTTGAGTTTCAGGTATTGAGCCACTTCCCGGATACATTCACCCAATGCCTGCTGGGCAAGCCGGTAGGGTCTGATCTGTGATAATGAAATACTTAACAGCATGTACCATACTCCGCCGATCAATATATAAAGGGAATGTCCCCAAACCCCGCTTGAGGCAATAACCTGCTGATCAATGGTCAATATCATGATCAGCAGGCAGGCGGTTCCAATAGCGGAAGCCCTGTTGCCATAAACAGAAAACATGGAATAGAAAAAACAAAGCAGGAGTATCTCTATTCCGATAAGTATGGGGTAGTTATTGATCAGGCCTGTAAGTAGTGCGGTTAGGAAAACGAAAATATTGCAAAAGAGCATGCCATTCCGTTTATGGTTAATAGGACCCTGGTTATCTGCGATACTTATGCAAACAGCTCCGAGAGAAATGGTAAGCCCGATGGAGAGCTGGTTAAAATGATAAAATATGAGAGAGGGGAGAAGCACCCCAAATGTGATCCGCAATCCATCAGAAAAGTACTGGCTGAAAATAAAGGTTTTGATTTCCCGGGATTGCTTCATGTAAATCAAAAAATCGTGAAAACAAATTTAGCTGTTCACAAAACAAAAATACCCTTTCTGATCGATTTAAGGATGTCGAAAGGGTATTTTAGCAATTTACTTAAATTGCAGTGACACGGGTTTCTATATTTCCCCTTGTGGCCTTTGAATAAGGGCAAACCAATTGCGTTTTATCGGCTAATTTTTGAGCTTCCTCAATCGGGATACCCGGGATATGCAAATCAAGTTCTGCAGACAATTTAAACGAATTCCCATCCTTATTGAATGAAACGTGAACGTCTATCGTAGCTTCGCTCACATCGATTCCGTCTTTTTGTGCTATCGAACCTAATGTACCCAGGTAACAGGGTCCCCAGGCAGCGGCAAAGAGCTGTTCAGGATTCGTGGCACCGCCCTGACCACCCATTTCATGTGGTTTATGCACATTCATTTCCAGTATTCCATCCGATGATTTTACATGACCATCGCGACCACCTTTTGCAGTTACTGTGGCAGTATATACTTTTTCCATAATAAATTTTCTTTATAAGGTTATTGCAAAAACTGTTCCTATTAAACCCGGGCTTTGAAAATATACTTGCAATTAATCATTTAAATGGAATTTATAATTTCTGTCAAAGCATTAAAACAAGAATATTATAATCCTGTAAAACAGGCCAAAAAAATATCAATTGTGGAATACCTTATTTTTATGGATGTTCAAAAAGTATTCCTTCCTATTGAATTAAATAGACGGGATCGATTCAATGGTCAATTTGGCCGAATTTTCGATGTTTATAAGTAGGGATTTACTGTGCAGAAGCTGTTTATAAATAAAGACAAAATTATTTGAACTGTATGCTTTCAGGCTATATCTTAGTATTAATAAGAACGACGTACTTTGACAGCCTGAAAAAAAATCCTCGAAAATCCGAAGCTCTCGGGCTTCATCAGATTTTGGATTATTTAAGCTCAGATCAGAAAACTCAGTATCGCAAGATAAGGAGTTGATGGCAGGGGTTCCAAAAGACAGGCATTAATCAAATTGCTTTCATTCTACGGAGTGGCTGCAAAAATGTTAAAGGTTACGGGTTCCGGCGTTTGAAAATACGTTGGACTACGAACCGGTTAAAATACTGAAAGCTTATGCTTTTAAGCAACTACGGTTGCGAAAAAAGTTAAAACGGGATCCCGATCGCAAGTGAAAGGTTCCCGTTTTTTTTTGAATGTTACTTCTTACCAGGTGAGATCTCCACTGATCAAAAAATATCTCCTCAAAAAAAAATAACTGGCATCTATAACTGGCTCAAATTATTTTCTATTTATCCGGTTTCGGGGCGTTTTACAGCTCCTTAAGAGATCTGTTTTTCAGTTAAACGTGGACAAAGGTAATTGGAATAAATGTTAGCAAATCAATTAGTAAATTCATATTTTACTGATTATTAATAACTTAAATAATTTACTAAGCTTAATTAATGTTTAAGTTTTGTGGATAAAGTGTTAAAAATTAATATCATTTTTTACTTGACAAGCGATGTATTAAAGCTTATCTTAGTATTGTTAAGACGGAAGTACTTTGATAGCCTGAAACAATATCCATCAAAATCCGAAGCTCTCGGGCTTCATCAGATTTCGGATAATTTAATTTTCAATTCAGACCGGAAATCGTGAGATCAGGGCTGGAAGACAAAATCCAAAAGACAGGCATTACCTATGTCGCATACGTTCTATGGAACGTTTGCGGTGATGAAGTAAAAGGTCCCGGATACTAAAAGTTTGAAAAGACTTAGGAGACGAACCGATGAAAGTAATGAAGGCTTAATACTTTTTAGCAGTTACGATTGCGAAAAAAGTGAAAACGGGGATCCCAATCGCAAGAGTAAGGTCTCCGTTTTCTATTTAACACAAATTCCAATTCCTCAGAAACCTTCCGGCGATTTTCTTTATTTTTGTTGTAAATGACGAATGATATTTCTACGGCTGGGCAAGGTAAGATCTTTGTATTGGATACATCGGTCATTCTGTATGACCATGATGCATTTCAAAATTTCCAGGAACATGATGTGGCCATCCCGATCCAGGTACTGGAAGAATTGGATAACCTGAAAAGCGGCAATGATACCCGTAATTATGAGGCCAGAAGCTTTATAAGGCTCATGGACGAGCTTTCCAGGAATAAGCTGATCAATCAATGGGTACCCTTAAAAGGGAAGGGCAGGGGAAGCTTTAAAGTAGTAATGGACGACATTCCCACCCTGGCAGATGCTGAAAAGATTTTCGGGGAAGGGAAATTTGACCACAGGATATTGAATTCAGCATTGAGTCTGCAGGAGCAATATCCGGAAAAAAAGATCATTCTTGTATCAAAAGATATTTGTTTACGGTTAAAGGCTAAGGCTTTAAACTTATATGCGGAAGATTACGAGACCGGTAAGGTCAAAAATGTAGAGGAATTATACACAGGAAAAACCATTATTGATAAGGTCCCGAATAAGATCCTGGACGAACTCATCAGGGAAAAAACTTTGCCTGTCGCCGGTACAGGGATTAAAATCATCCATGAGAATCATTTTTTTATCCTGAACGGCAAAAATAAAACCGCTGCTGCATTTTATAATCCTAAACGTTCAGAACTTGAATATATCCCGAAACAATGCGTTTATAATATTGAACCAAGAAATCCGGAACAGGCATTTGCCATTCATGCCTTACTTAATCCGGAGATAAAATTAGTCACCATCCAGGGGAATGCAGGAACAGGAAAAACCCTGCTGGCCCTGGCCAGTGCGCTTGAACAAAGAAAAAATTACCGGCAGATCTTTGTTACCAGGCCCATAGTTCCATTAAGTAATAAGGATATCGGATTTCTGCCGGGTGATGTTAAGGCTAAGATTGATCCCTATATGGCTCCCATTTGGGATAACCTGAAATTTATTAAGGACCAGCTTGGTGAGGATGAAAAAGCCCAGGCAAAGATAGATGAACTGGTTATAAATGAAAAAATATCCATTGCTCCGCTGGCCTATATCAGGGGGAGAACGCTTACTAAGATCTTCTTCATAGTGGATGAGGCTCAGAATTTGACCCCTCATGAGATCAAAACGATCATTTCAAGAGCTGGAGAGGACACAAAGATTGTTTTTACCGGGGATATTTATCAGATAGATACACCTTATCTTGATGCTGAAAGTAATGGTTTATCCTATCTGATCGATAAGGCTAAGAACCATCCTTTATACGCACATATTACCTTGCAAAAGGGTGAGCGTAGTGAACTGGCAAATCTGGCCAATGATTTGTTATAATTCAGGAATTGGGTTTATTATAAAACAAGAAAAGCATATCTCCCGACATGCTTTTCTTTGTTCAATGATATATGTTGATTTAGTAAACAACTTTCACATTAACAGCGTTTAGGCCTTTTTTGCCACGCTCTACTTCGTATTGAACTTTATCGTTCTCACGAATTTGATCAATTAGACCTGATGAGTGAACGAAAACGTCTTCATCACCTGATTCTGCGGGTACGATAAACCCGAATCCTTTAGTTTCATTAAAAAACTTTACTGTACCTTCTTTTTGCATTGTGTTATTTATTAATATAAGGCCAAAGGTACTCAAATAGATTGAAAACAAATAAATTATTTTTCATCATCCGGATTTATCTGCCCATCAGCATAATCAGACGAATAGAGGAAATCAGGATATAAATAATTGTCTTATAATTAATATTATGTTAAGTAGATAATTCATATCACTACCCTGTTCGATAAGTCCGGGACAAAAAAAAAGCTTAAACAGGATCAAACCTGCTTAAGCTTTCTGATTCAAATTGATTAAGACTATGGAAGCGCAGCAATCTTGGCGGCAACCTCATCAACTTTTGCTTGATTCTTTTTAATGATATAATATGTTTTAAGATTTTCGAGGGCAATACGGGACTTAGGATCCAGTTCTGAAGCCTTTTCTAAATAAGGAAATGCTTTATCGAATTCAGTGCCCGCACGCTTGATCATATCATCATATTGTTTCTGCTGATTTTGCGGAAGCTTATTAGCTTCATTATACAGGTTAATACCCTTATTTAATAATACTCCTCCCACATTGATATTAGCATCTGCAAAGGAAGGATCGATCTTGATTGCCTGAAGATAAGACTCTTCTGCTTTAACAGTTTCGCCAATTGTGCTGTAGGCGATCCCAAGGTAATAAGGGTACAATTTATTTGTTGGGTTTTTTGATGCCTGTTCAGTTATTTTGGAAATTACTTCTTTCTGCTTACCAGACATTAAGCTAAGCTCTATCTCCTGGGTAGCTAACTGAGAGTCATTAAACTTTGCGGCGCCTTCTGCAGCAATGCTGATCGCTTTAGAGGTGTCACCTTCCATGGAATATAAACGGGAAAGATCCATATAAATCTGGCTATTAGCCGAGAAGTTGGTTTTGATCAATGCCTCATAGCTTTTTATTCCTGCTTTATAATTTTTCGCATTTATGGCGGATAAGCCTGTATAGTAAGTAATTGTGGTATCACCTGGACGATAGGTTAAGGCATTATTAAATGAAACATATGCATCAGCAAAATTATTCGACTGATAAGCCTTAACACCTTGATTTAATTCATATTGGCTAAAGATGGTTCCATTGGCACTTTCCAGATTAGCTTTGTTTTCGCCAGCTTTATCTAAAGCTACAGCCTTTGTATAGGCAGCTTTTGCTTCTTCGATCAGAGGCTTGGAACTGGCCGGAACTGAATCCAATAAGGCCAATTCACCATAGATTAGTGTCTTATAGGTCCATGCTGCAGGATCTTCTATTGTTTTTGCATGTACAACGGCCTTATCGATGGAGGCTTTTGCGGTTTTTAGGTTCGGGATTGCCAAAAGCATAGAATTGGCTTCCTTTAATCCGACGTACTTTTCATAATTACTTTTAGCATTTACCACTTCACCTTTTTGTGCGCAAACAATCAGGGAAGATGCTGAAAACACAGCTGCTAAAATGAAAGATTTAATTTTCATGTTATTCTAATTTAATTTGAGTTGGTTTATCCTGTTATTAATTTTTTGTAATTCAATACTATCACCATTATTTTTATAAAGTATTGACAAAGATGTCAGTGATTTCATTTCGTAGGGATCAATTTCATTTGCCTTGGTCAAATAATATTTTGAAACATACATCACTCCGCTTTGTTCCTTATCTTTTAAATATAAGTTTAGATAAAGTAACCCTAACGCATAATTCGCTTCATAATTATTCGGATTAATATTTAATATCGCTTTATAGTATTCTTCTGCTTTGGTTACATTGCCTGTCATTTCATGAGAAAACCCTGCCAGATAATTCAGATTGATATTATTCTCATCTAATTTAAGCGCCTGAGCAGTATATTTTATTATTTCCTGATAATCATTCCTGTTCTGCAGGATGTTAAGCAATTTAAATACCAGGTCCCGGTTGTTAGGATAGAGTCCACTCCCATCCCTTAAAACCCTGATGGTGTTCTTCTCGTCATTTAATGATTCGTAGAGGTTTGCAAGTACCATATAATACTCAGGTTTTGCCTTATTGTTTATTAATCTTTCATAATAGGAAGCTGAACGCTGATAATACCCAAGTTCCTGACAAAGCAAGGCGAGATTATGTGTAACAGAACTATTATTCTTATCAATGGAATCAAGTTTACTGAAATACTTTAATGCCTCTGCATAGCGGCGATTCCTGAAAGAATTATTTGCCCGGTATAAATAAGCATGTTTCAACTGATCTTCTATATAACTAATCTCCCTGCGTGATCTGTCCTCAAATTTTGATCCATAAACATATTTCATAGAGAACAGTGTTTCTTCTACGGGATCTTTCTTATACGTAAATTTCAGCGTTGAGTCTTCCCTGGCAAGGCTCGAATAAACCAGGCTTCTGATCAGGTTATTTTTAAATAAGTTGGAATCTGATTTTGTTTTATAAGCGTTATCTATCAATTTCCGTGCATTCTCGAGGTTTTTGATATCCTTGCTTGCCGTATATTTAGCAAAACTATTCATAGCATCCTTGGTAATGAGGGTTTGAGCTCCCGCTGAACTCAGCAGGAGCAAAACCCCGGCAAAAACAAGTATGAATACTTTATTCATAATAATATTACTCGGTTTCAGGAGCGGTGGTATCTGAACTTGTATCATTTTCTGATCCTTCTTCAGTGATTTCTGTCTCATCAACCTCCTCTTCGTGCTCAACTTTAGCAATTGATGCAATCGAATCGTCACCTTTAAAAGTAATTAAGCGTACACCCTGAGTGGCACGGCCCATAACCCTCAGGTCACTTACTCCTATTCTGATTACGATTCCTGATTTATTGATGATCATCAGGTCATCAATATCAGTAACATCCTTTATAGCAACAAGTTCACCGGTTTTCTCAGTTACGTTAATGGTTTTAACACCTTTCCCTCCCCTGTTGGTCACCCGGTAATCATCTATATCAGTACGTTTACCATACCCGTTTTCTGAAACAACCAGAACCGTAACTTCAGGATTATTAATACTGATCATACCAACTACCTCATCCTTAGCATGAGCCAGAGTAATTCCCCGTACGCCGGTCGCTGTACGCCCCATAGGCCGCACGGTCGATTCATTGAAACGAATTGCTCTTCCGGAGCGTAATGCCATCACAATTTCACTCTGACCATTGGTCATACATGCTTCAAGCAGCTGATCGCCTTCATTGATGTTTATGGCATTGATACCATTTGTTCTCGGACGTGAATATGCTTCAAGGGAGGTCTTTTTAATTGTTCCCTTTTTAGTACACATGATGATAAAGTTGTTCTCCAGGTAATCCTGATCTTTAAGATTTACAACTTTGATATAGGCTTTTATATTCTCCTCCTTCGGTATATTGATCACATTCTGAATTGCTCTGCCTTTACTGGTCCTGGTTCCTTCAGGGATCTCAAATACCCTTAACCAGAAACATTTACCCGTTTCTGTGAAGAAGAGCATATAATTATGATTGGTTGCAATCAAAATATGTTCTATAAAATCCTTATCTCTTGACTGAGATCCCATAGAACCTTTTCCGCCCCTTCCCTGCTTACGATATTCAGTTAATGGAGTACGTTTAATATAACCTTCATGAGAAATGGTTATAACTACCTCCTCATCAACGATGAAATCTTCCATACGCATATCTTCTGCAGAATGCGTGATCGAAGTACGTCGCTCATCCCCAAACTTATCCCTTATTTCTGTGAGCTCATCTGTAATGATCTGCATACGCAAGCCTTCATCAGCCAGTATGGATTTTAAATATTCAATGGTATTCATGAGTTCGGCATACTCCTCTTTGATCTTATCGCGCTCCAGACCGGTTAAACGGCGAAGGGTCATATCCAGGATGGCTCTTGCCTGAATATCAGAAAGGCTGAAACTTTCCATTAATCCAATCCTGGCATCATCCGGACTGTTTGATGCACGGATCAGTTTAATTACCTCATCAAGATGATCTAAGGCTATTAATAAACCCTCAAGAATATGAGCTCTTTTTTCGGCTTCTGAAAGATCATACTTAGTTCTGCGGATTACAACTTCATGACGATGATCAACAAAATGCCTGATCAGATCCTTGAGGTTTAACATCATTGGCCTGCCGTGTACCAATGCTATATTGTTCACACTGAAGGAAGTTTGAAGTGCTGTGTATTTATACAGGTTGTTTAATACTACGGCTGCATTTGCATCACGTTTGATCTCGTAAACGATGCGCATACCATCCCTGTCTGATTCATCCCTTATCTCACTGATCCCCTCTATTTTCTTATCATTCACCAAACCAGCTGTCTGTTCGATCATATTGGCCTTATTAACCTGATAGGGTATCTCATTGACAATGATACGCTCACGGTCGCTGCCATAAACCTCAATTTCGGCCTTTGCACGCATTACAATCCGGCCCCGGCCAGTTTCAAAAGCCTCCTGAACACCTGAATAACCATAGATAATACCTCCTGTTGGAAAATCAGGAGCTTTTATATGCTGCATCAGTTCCGGTATGGTTATTTCATTGTTTTCAATGTAGGCAATTGTCGCATTGATCGCTTCAGTAAGATTATGAGGAGCCATATTTGTGGCCATTCCCACAGCAATACCTGATGCTCCGTTAACCAGTAAGTTTGGAATACGCGCTGGCAGAACTGTTGGTTCTTCCAGAGTATCATCAAAATTCAGCTGAAAATCAACAGTTTCCTTATTGATATCTGCAAGCATTTCTTCTGCAATTTTCTTCAAACGGGCTTCTGTATAACGCATTGCAGCAGGAAAATCACCATCGATCGAACCAAAGTTACCCTGGCCATCGACCATCGGATATCGCAGGCTCCATTCCTGAGCCATACGAACCATCGCAAAATAAACTGAGGCATCACCATGCGGATGGTATTTACCCAAAACATCCCCGACAATACGGGCTGATTTTTTATGAGGTTTTGTGCTGGTAACACCAAGGTCGAGCATACCATATAATACCCGGCGGTGAACAGGCTTCAGGCCATCGCGCACATCCGGCAAAGCACGGGAAACAATAACTGACATCGAATAATCGATGTAAGCAGATTTCATTTCCTCTTCTATATTAATGGGGATAATTCTATCGTTTTGTGGTACTAAATTATTGTTTTCTGTATCTTCAGCCATGTTGTATTTAGGTTCTGATTATAATTTAAATTTTCGAACAGGCAGAAATACCTGCAAAAATAAAAGCGCTTTAGAGCAACTGCGAAGTTAATAATTTTCGTGGTTTTTAAGAGCTCTTTGCAAAAATAATACGATATCAGAAATGTGATTTAAGCTGAAATAACAGGGTTTTATACTTGTTGCCATAGACGGCCATTTTGGACAGCGGCCGTGTAAAAGTCACACTGGCAATTTATTAGTTAATTTGCATTAATTATTTACCTGTATAAAGCATTCTTATAAACCAGGAGTGCTCTTTTCCTTGCAAAATCATGTTTGACTATCGGAGTCAAATAGTCTGCCTGGTGATCCTTGATCCAGGTTTTAATGTACTTCAGCTTCGGATCAAATTTCAGGGTCTGCGCTGCCGGATTGAATATCCGGAAATAAGGAGCAGCATCACAACCGCTGCCAGCTACCCATTGCCAGTTGCCATTATTGGATGATAGCTCATAATCCAGTAGTTTTTGAGCGAAATAGCTTTCACCCCAGCGCCAGTCAATGAGCAGATGTTTGCAGAGAAATCCCGCTGCGATCATCCTGACCCGGTTATGCATCCAGCCGCTTTCATTTAACTGACGCATACCTGCATCTACTATCGGATAACCCGTCTTGCCTCTGCACCACATTTGAAACTCCTTTTCATCATTTCTCCACGGGATCTGATCATATTTCTTTTTAAAACTGCTGTTTACAACCTGCGGAAAATGAAACAATATCATCATGAAAAATTCACGCCATATCAGTTCATTTAACCATTGATCATTCCACTGAATGGCCAGTTTTACCAGATGACGAATACTTATGGTTCCGAATCGCAGATGTACACTGGCCTGGCTGGTACCTTTTAAGGCCGGCAGATTTCGGGTCTCATGATAGTTCCTGATAAGCTCTTCTGAAATATTCAGTTCCGGGTAGTCTTCCTTAGTTTCTTCAAACCCAATCGTTTCCAGGGATGGAAATGGAAAGACATCCATTTTCAGATACTTTGTGACAAGTGCTTCTGATGGGTAATGATCTGGCTTTTGCTGAGCGTATCGCTCCTTCCACCTTTTTGAAAATGGCGTAAATACAGTATATGGCGTACCATCTGATTTCATTACTTCAGACTTCTCAAAAATCACCTGGTCTTTATAGGTATAAAACGGGATACCCTTATTTTTTAATACCTCTTTGATCTTTGAGTCGCGATCTATGGCATACGGCTCATAATCATGATTTGCATAAACTCCCTTCATGATAAACTCATCAGAGAGGTGTTCAAAAGCCTGCTGAACCGGTTTATGCATGACATACAATCCAGAGCCATTTTTCCGCAAAATCCTGCTTAATTGCCTTAATGTCTGATGAATAAATGTCACTCTCCTGTCATTCTTATCGGACAGCTTGTCCAGAATCCCAGGATCAAAAATAAAGAGTAGTAAAACCGGATAATTACTGCTTAATGCCTGATGTAAAGCCGCATGGTCATTTAATCTAAGATCCCTTCTCAGCCAGCAGATACTTACTTCCCTTTTCATAGAATAGCTTGAATTAATCTTTCATCTGAAAATCTGAATGTATTTAATCAATGGGAATAAATCTCAGATAATGCATCATCCAATCCGGGATACCGGAACCGGAATCCCATATCCAGCAGCTTTTGGGGTAAGGTGCGGTTACTGATCAGAACAACGGCGCTCATTTCTCCTAAAAGCGTCTTCAGGACGATCTCAGGAATATTGATTGGCCATACAGGACGAAAGAGTTTCTTTGCAAGCAGTTTGGTAAACTCCTGATTCGTTACAGGCATGGGCGCGCAGGCATTGTATGCGCCCTTAAATTCAGGATTCTCAATAGCTAAATCAATAATAGCCAAAAGGTCGGTAAGGTGTATCCATGGCATCCATTGTTTACCACTGCCTAAAGGTGCCCCAAGAAAAAGGCTAACAGGTTTTTGCAGTTCTGATAAAGCTCCCCCCTGTTTTGAGAGTACCAAACCTATTCTTAGCTTTACTACCCGGATCCCATATTTTATCCCATCATCCACTGCATTTTCCCACTGATTACAGCATTGAGCTAAAAATCCAGCACCATTTTTACTTGTTTCAGTTAAAATTTCATCCCCTCGATCACCATAATATCCTACTGCTGAGGCAGATATGATGGTCTTTATTTCTGAATTTGTTTCAGAAATTGTATTATAAAGTAACCTGGTTGATAATACCCTGCTATCTATGATCAGCTGCTTCCGCCGCCTGGTCCATCTTTTATCCGCAATCCCTGCTCCTGCCAGATGAATGATGGTATCTATCCCATTAAAGGCACTTTTGTCAATTGTTTGATTTTCTATGTCCCATTTAAATGCTTTTACGCCTTTTAGTTTAGTCGGGGACCTCGAAAGCACTGAGACCTGATGACCCTTTTCCTGTAAGCTTTTAATAAGACGCGGACCTATCAATCCACTGGCGCCGGTTACCAGTATGTTTTTCTTTTGGGAGTTCTCGGATTTTATCATGGAATTTTATCGATCAGCCTAAACCTATTGACATTAAATTAAATAAGGTATAATACACATTCGAATCAGATGATCTCTTTTACGTATTCATGAAAATTTTGTTTAAGGCTTTCTCGCGAAAAGAAAATATACTTTCAATTTTCTTTTTTATGAAAATGGCATGTGCTAATCTGCCAATGATCCCGAAAGGGAGCTGATGCCTAAGTTCATCTTTCATTAATACCCCGTTTTCTTTCTGAATTGAATGTACAAATCATTTTTTATAAGGATATGAGCTTATCATGTTCTTTTAGCTTAGGCATACAGATTTTTAGCCAGGCAGTATAATTTTCGGGATGAAGTGAAATGTCATTTTCAAGGTCAGAAAGACCTATATATTTCCAGTCTTTTACTTCCGCTTTATTCAGATGGGGCAGACCATCAGTTCTGCCAAAATAGACATGGTCAAATTCGTGTTCGGTTAAACCATTTGAAAATTTAAATTTATAAATGAAACTGAAGCTGAATTCAAGCTCACATGAAATGCCCATTTCCTCCATTAATCTTCGTTTACAGGCATCCGCTGTTTTCTCCCCGGGTTTAGGATGGCTGCAGCAGGTATTACTCCACAAGCCGGGAGAATGATATTTACCATCTGCCCTTTGCTGAAGAAGTAATTCAGCATGTGAATTAAATACAAATACTGAAAATGCCCGGTGAAGCAGTCCGGTCTGATGAACAGAGAGCTTATCCATAACACCGGTTTCATTATCCTGTTCATCAACCAGAATGACCTGGTCATTTTCCCCTTCAATCATGCTTTTCATACCCAGTTTAGCTTATACTGCAACATGCAATTGATCATTAGTCTGAATTTCTTTCCATTGTTGATCCTTACCCTCTCGGTAAGCACACGCTTTGGAGGCAGTTTTTTAATTTTTTCAAACAGAGATTTATAATATACATAGGCGAGATAAACTCCGCCCCTTGAGGATGAAGGAAGCATTTTTATCCCCTCAAGGGCAATTTTGAAGTCATTCTCAATTTCCATCTCGATTTTTTCCTTGGCATCATATGTAAATTCTGACATATCAACATTTGGAAAATAATTCCTTCCTAAAAGCTCATAATCATCTTTCATATCTCTAAGGAAATTAACTTTTTGAAATGCGGCTCCCAGTCTCATTGCATAAGGCTTTAATTCATTAAAACTGTCCTGATCATCTCCGGTAAATACATGAAGGCACATCAGCCCTACTACTTCGGCAGAGCCCACAATATATTTCTCATATTTTTCTGCGGTATAATCTACCTTTTCGAGATCCATTTCCATGCTTTGAAGAAAAGTTTCTACCAGTTCTGATCCAATATTGTACTGATGGAAAGCCTGCTGAAAGGAATTCAGGATCGGATTCAGGGAAATATGGCTTTCAATGGCTTCATAGGTTTCCTGCTTAAACTTAGAAAGCAGGTATTTCTTATCGAAGCCTTCAAAACTATCCACTATCTCATCAGCCAGACGCACAAAACCATAAATGGAATACACGGCATTCCTCAGCCGGTTATTCAGTAAATAAATACCCATTGAAAAACTGGTACTATATGTACGGGTAGTCATTTTACTGACTTCTACCGAAAGATTATCAAATAGCAATTTCATCTCTCTATTATTTTAAGTATTTAATTAACTGGCCTGCCGCCACTTTTCCTGAAATTATTGCTGGAGGAACTCCCGGACCAGGAACTGTCAGCTGTCCGGTATAAAACAAGTTCCTAACCTTTCGGTTCCTGATGCTTGGTTTTAAGATGGCTGTCTGCATCAAAGTATTGGCCAGGCCATAAGCATTTCCTTTGTATGAATTATAATCAGCAATAAAATCTTTTACACAATAAGCTCTTTTAAAATCAATATCATCAGTTATATCCACGTGGATATGCTTTTTAAGCCGATCAAGCATTATTTTATAATACCTTTCCCTCAATTCTTCTGTATCCTCAAGGCCCGGAGCCAAAGGCATCAAAAGAAACAGGTTTTCATGACCTGGCGGAGCCACAGTTTCATCAGATTGTGAAGGGCAGCACACATAGAACAATGGCTTGCTCGGCCATTGAGGAGTTTTGTAAATCTCTTTGGAATGCTGCTCCAGATCTTCATCAAAAAACAGGGTATGGTGCTGAAGATATTCAATTCTTCTGCTTAAACCGATATAAAAGATAAGGCATGAAGGCGCGAAGGTCTTTTTCTCCCAATAAGTTTCCTTATAATTCCGGTGAGATGAGGGAAGTAATTTACTTTCAACATGATGATAATCAGCGGATGCGATAATTGCATCGCATTCAATTCTGTTTCCGTTTACCATAATACCCATGACCATGCTGTTTTCCAGAATAATCTGCTCAACGGGTGCATTAAAATGAAATTTTGTTCCATTTCTTGCTGCCACATCCATGATAGCTTCAATAACTTTCCCAAAACCTCCCTCAGGATACCAGGTTCCAAGTTTAAGGCCTGCATAATTCATTAAACTATATAAGGCCGGAGTATCCTGCGGCATAGCGCCAAGAAAAAGAACAGGAAATTCCATTAATGCAATCAGCCTGGGATTTGAAAAATATTTTCTAACATGCTTACTGAAGCTGCTGAATACCTGCAGGCGGATAGCACCCCTGATCAGGTCGGTATCGGCAAATTCATTGAAGGAAATACCGGGTTTATATACGAGTGATCCCATACCCGTTTCGTATTTGAACCGGGCCTCATTCATGAATTTTTCCAGCTGTGCCGCACTGCCTTTTTCAATGGCTTCAAACATCCTGCTGAGTTCCGCATAGTTTTGGGGTACACTCATCGTTTCATCATCAGGAAATACAACATCAAATGAAGGATTTAGTAATTTGAGTTTGTAAAAGTCAGATACCTGATAACCAAAGTCATTGAAAAATTTTTCAAAAACATCAGGCATCCAATACCAGCTGGGTCCCATATCAAACACATAGCCCTTTTCCAATAATTGCCTGGCCCTCCCTCCTGCTGAAGCATTTTTTTCAAATATATGCACATCGTGTCCGGCAGCAGCCAGGTATGCAGCGGCGCTTAAACCTGAAAAGCCGGAACCGATCACAATTATCTTTGACATTTATATTGTACTCCTGAATTTTGAATTTTCGGTTGACTGCAATATTAGATCCAAACTGTCTATGGTATATAAACTCCGGATTTTATCAAAAAAATTTAACTGGCTTAACAGTTTTTGATTCCCGGCTAAATAGATATTAGACCCTGAAAAATACGAATTTAATCTATTTAGGCTTTTCTGTATTTGATCAGGAAGATCGTAATGAACTAAAAATAGGAGTAGATTTTGAGGCTTTGTATCATTTATTGCAGCATAAACTGATTCCATTGGTACATTACTGCCCAGGTAAAAAACCTTTCTCCCGGAAAGCCTGATCATATAATAGGCAAACAGCAGCCCGATTTCATGGAATTCGTTTTCAGGTAAAAAAAGAAGCCAGGTTTCTGAGCCTGGATCAGGTAATGGAGTAGAATCTATTGCAGCTGAAAGTTTCCGGGAAATAATATTACTAATAAAATGCTCATGTGCGGCTGGAATTGCATCGCTTGCCCACATTAGCCCAATACGATCCATCATTGGATACAGGACTTGCTTATATAATACAGTCATGCCATGATCAAGCAAACACATTGTAAATACATGTTCAAAGTAAGCCTCATTGTAACTCATACCAGCCGAAATAAGCTGGGAAATATAATATTCTGATGATTCGCTGGTTTGTGAGTTGCCTGAGTTCTGTATTAATAAAAGCAAATTCTCATCACTCATGGAACATAATTGTGAAACCTTTAGTCCATGGTCCATTAAACTGACAATATTGAGGAGCCGGCGTAACTGGCTGCCATCATAATAACGGGTATTCCCCACCGAGCGGCTTGGCTTCAAGGCATCGTATCTCTGCTCCCATATTCTGATGGTATGAGGCTTAATGCCTGAGAATTGGGCGAGCTGAGAAATGGAAAATAAATTCATTGTTTAAATTTATCATAAAATATTTAAACAAAAAAATTTAATATATTATTTTTACAATAGAATGGTAAATAGGAATTTGTTAATGATCCTATCAGAAAGACCTGTTTTGATATTTTAAATTTGACAAAGTATCATTTTACCTTTTTCCAATATTCCTCAACACGCATCCCGTTAGGAAGAACTCCTTTGGTGGTAAGTTTTTCATTTTCAATGACATATTTATAGGCAATCGTGACATCCGTATTTTGAGATGGACGGCTGCTGAATTTACTGGTGATCAGCAGACTATCGCCTTTTAGCTCATAGATCCCCGAATTGTATAATTCGGGAGCGGCACTCCCTTCCAGCATGAAAGCCTCATAAGTATCTTTGCCATAGGTCCTATGCATCTGGAAATCAGGGGATGCTTTCTGCTGCCTTCCATTATATACTCCTCCATCATATTGCCAGGTACCTTTGATAGGGCTTGACGAGCAGGATGTAAGAAGGATCAAACACAGCCCTGAAAAGCAGATTTTAAAAAGATCTTTCATAATGATGTATTTAGATGGAGTATCAGGATACCCAGTTAATTCCTTTTTTTAACAGATTAAGTGTTTTTTCCTCTTCTGAACCCCGCTCAGCCTTAAAATCATATATCCAATTGGCCTGGGGCGGCAGACTCATTAATATGGATTCGATCCGGCCATTGGTCTCAAGCCCGAATTTTGTACCTGCATCATAGACCAGATTAAATTCGACATAACGGCTCCTGCGCTGGTATTGCCATAGTTTATGCGCTTCAGTAAAGGCTTTGTTTTTATTCCTATGGATCAGTTCTGTATAAACCGGCAGGAAGGTTCTGCCAAGGGCTTTTGAAAATTCAAAAATCTCCTCCCATTCTAGTTCGCTTGTTTGCGGACTCAGGCGGTCATAGAAAATCCCGCCTATCCCCCTGGTCTCTTCCCGGTGTTTAATAAAAAAATAATCATCCGCCCAGGTTTTAAACTTTGAATAAAAATCAGAATGGAACTGATCACATGTTTTTTGCAATGCCGTATGAAAAAAGCTGGCATCATCTTCTACCACATAATGAGGTGTAAGATCAATTCCACCCCCAAACCAGCGCATTTCTTTTCCTGAACTCCCTGTCATTTCAAAATACCGGATATTCATGTGAATGATCGGTATCCATGGATGACCGGGATGAATGACTATCGAAACTCCTGTAGCAAAAAAATCGTCTTCATTTACACCGAATGCCTTTTTTATACTTTCCGGAAGCTTTCCCTGAACGGCCGAAAAATTAACACCTCCCTTCTCGAGATAATTGCCATTTTGCATGATCCGGGTACGTCCGCCACCTCCACCATCCCTCTCCCATACTTCTTCTTCAAATTTACCTTTACCATCGGCCAGCTCCAGTCCGGTACATATTTCATCCTGAATCTGCTGATAGGCTTCAGCGATCTGCTCCTTCGTAATCATGCATCAAAAGTGAGGTTTTTTAATAATATCACGAATTAAAAGTCAAAAGCGCCGGATCAGCTTATTTCAAGATAATCAAGATCCTTTCCAAAAGATTCCTTAAGCTGGGATAATGCGAACAAAGCAATTGCCAGGGAAACAAATCCCACAACCAGGGCACTGTTAATTATTCCCATACTTCCTTTCAGGGCAGTAAAGGATAAAGTGGCAAGCACCAGGGATCCCCGTACAAAATTGGGCACAGTAGTAGTTACTGTAGCCCTTAAGTTGGTTCCGAACTGCTCTGAGGCTATTGTGACGAAGGTAGCCCAGTATCCTGAAGAAAAACCCAGGAACAGGGTGAGCCAGATAAATTGCTGCGAGGTCATTCCCTCAGCATTGAGATAAACCACAATACTCACCGCTGTAAGCAGCAGAAAAACCAGCATCACTTTTTTCCTTGAACGTAACATCTGACTCATAAAACCTGCGACAATATCGCCCAGTGCAATACCTATATAACAATACAGGATGCCGGTACCCGCTGAAAGCGGTTCGGCAGCATTCAATTCTTTCCCGAATTCAGGAGAAAATGTCACCAGCACCCCCACGACAAACCATAAGGGTATCCCGATCAGGATACAGCTGATGTATTTCTTAAAGCGTTTTTTATCCGAAAAGAGCATAAAAATATTACCCCTGCTTACGCCATCACTTTTAAGATTTTTAAACATGCCCGACTCAACCAGACCAACGCGTAAGCCCAGCAGCAGCAGCCCCATTACCCCTCCGATTATATATGAGCTTTCCCAGGAAAAATTAGCGCCAATAATAGCAGCAGCCACAGCACCCATCAGGCCCACTCCGGCAACGATCATGGTTCCATAACCACGGTTCTCCTTGCTCATCGTTTCAGTTACAAGTGTAATTCCTGCCCCAAGTTCTCCGGCAAGCCCAATTCCTGCAATAAATCGAAGCACAGCATAGGCAGGTACAGATGTAATAAAACCATTTGCTAAATTCGCCGCCGAATAAAGTAATATTGATCCGAATAAAACACTTATCCGGCCTTTTTTATCCCCAAGTACTCCCCAGAGTATTCCTCCCAGCAGCATACCGAACATCTGACTGTTGATAAGCATTGTCCCGACATCCAGCAGATCGCCCTCGGGAACACCAAGTCCCTGGAGGCTTTTGACACGAATAACCGAAAAGAGTATGAGGTCGTATATATCGACAAAATAGCCTAATGCGGCAACAATGATAATTAGTTTAATATTTTTTTTATTGGAAATACTCTGATCCATATCGATTATTTGAGTGCTCAATCTACAAACAATATTGAAAAACAAAAACAGCTTATTGCGATGTTGTCAGATTCTTGGTTTATAAATTTTCCTTTTTGATTTCAAGACTGATAAAGCTGAATTTTTAGCTTATTTCATGAGGATTAAAATTCAAATCCCAGATCTCATTTCTTAAATCAAGTCCTTTTACTGATATTAGCAGGGATGGTGATTTCAGAGAATATACTCAAGTGGGCGATGCGATTTTACCCCCCATTGTTCTTTCAAAGGATCTGGGTTAGAAAATTTGACAAGGGATTCTATGGGGTGCATGTGAAAATTTTCAAAAGCTTTTTGAATATCAATTATAACAGTTCAATATTCGGAGGAACCATATTTAGTGCATCCGACCCATTTTACGCACTGCTTTTTGACCAGATCTTACAGAGAAGGGGATTTTCTTGCCGTGTCTGGCTTAAAAGCGCCGAAATCCGCTACCTGAAACCAGGCAGAGCTGATCTTTATTTTAATATTTATCTGAGTGAAGAGGATATTCTGGAAGCAGAGACGGCCTTGCGAACTGTTGGGAAATTTGTGAAAGCCTATCCAATAGATATCTTAAATTCGCAGGGCGAAATTTGTGCATCAGTGATCAATGAGGTCTATATCCGCAACTTGTTTAAAGGTGAAGAGCATACCATTGCTTACTAAAGATTTATCAGGATGAATATCAGGAGATTAATTTTGGAAGGTGAAGGTGTAACGCAGGATTTCAAGAAAAAGATAACAAGTTGTGAAAAGATTGCCAAAACAATGGTCTCATTTGCAAATAATAAAGGTGGCAGATTATTAGTAGGGGTATCAGATGATGGTACCATAAGCGGTGTAAAATCAGAGGATGAAGAAAAATATATGATCACCCGTGCAGCCCATTTTTTTTGTAAACCAGCGCTTGATCCATTATTTAAAGAAGTAAATATTGATGATAAGATCGTTCTGGTTGCAGAGATAAAAAAAAGCGAAATGAAACCTCATTATGCACTGGGGGAAGATAAAAAATGGTGGGTTTATATCCGGGTCAAGGATAAAAGCGTACTGGCGAGTAAGATCGTTGTAGATGTTCTTAAACGCGAAAATAATGAACAAGGCGTATTTCTGGAGTATTCATCCAAAGAAAAAGCTCTGCTCGAATACCTTGATAAAAATGAACGCATTACTTCGCGTGAATACAGCCACATGCTGAATCTTTCCCGAAGAAGTACTCACCGTATTCTTGTTAACCTGGTACTTTCAGGGGTGATCAGGCTGCATACAACCGAAAAAGAAGAATATTATACCGCTTCTTAGGTAATTAACAAAAAATCCAAATTACAGGCTATTAAACATCAATACATCTACGGTTGAAACGTATCTATTTTAAATATAAGCCTCATTATCAGACCAATCTGAGCCTCGCCATTCCGGTGGTAATCTCCCAATTGGGCCATACCCTGGTGCATACCGCCGACAGTATCATTGTAGGCCATTTTGCAGGAACTATCCCCCTGGCAGCAGTATCACTTGTGAATAGTATTTTTATTGTGATCCTTGTAATCGGTATGGGGATCTCGTACGGGCTAACCCCGTTGATTGCACAGGAAAGCGGCAGAAAGAATTTCAAAGAATGCGGCAGATTATTATCAAACAGCCTGCTGATCAATGCGATTATAGGTATTTTATTGTTTATTCTGATCTATTTTGGTTCCCTGCTGATCATTGATCAAATGGGGCAGTCGCCGGCGGTTGTTGCTGAAGCAAGGCCCTATCTGGGACTTCTTGGATTTTCGATTGTACCGCTGATGATCTTCATGACATTTAAACAATTTGCCGAGGGTTTAGGCTTTACCAAACAGGCTATGATGATCTCCTTATGGGGAAATGCCATTAATCTATGTCTGGGTGTAATATTCGTGAAAGGACTATTTGGTATTGCTCCGATGGGTATCAGCGGGGTTGGCTGGAGCACCCTGATCGACAGATCAATTATGGCAGTAGTAATGGCGATTTATGTACTCAGGTCAAACTATTTCAAAGTCTATTTAAAATCATTTGCACTCAGGTCGATAGGCAAATTACGCTCATTGCGAATCCTTAAGATCGGTACTCCGGTGGCCATGCAATATACTTTTGAGGTCAGTGCTTTCAGCGGAGCAGCAATTTTGATCGGGACGATTGGTGCAGTTGAACAGGCCGCCCATCAGGTGGCCATAAACCTGGCCTCCATGACCTATATGATGGCCAGCGGAGTTTCTTCAGCAGCAACCATAAAGACGGGCAATAATTTTGGAAAGGAAGATTTTATGAACCTGAGATTATCCGCTATTTCCAGTTATCATATTGTCCTGGTTTTTATGGCTGTCACAGCCCTCCTATTTGCAGGACTAAACCAATATCTGCCCTGGTTATACACTTCCGACAGAGCTGTTATATCTGTTGCAGCACAGCTACTTATAATAGCAGGATTTTTTCAATTATTTGACGGAACCCAGGTTGTAGGTTTGGGGATACTCCGGGGGATTGGAGATGTTAAAATTCCAACATTCATCACCTTTATCGCTTATTGGATCATTGGGATCCCGGTGGGATACTTCCTAGGAATTAATATGGGATGGGGAGCAAATGGCATCTGGTATGGATTAACCCTGGGATTGCTTGTATCGGCAGGATTACTCTATACCAGATTCCATTTCTTGTCTAAGAAGCTGGTTCGGCTAGCTCATAAAGAATTGCAGTAACAGGAATTTTGATCTCGTTATAGATCTGAGACTGCATTTTCTTCAATCTGTCAGTATGGTCGTCAAGGCGATCATTGATATTCATATATCTGATCAAATCACCTGTACGTGTGTCGATAAACCTGTAGCGCGTAAAATGTTGCTTTTCCATATTGCAAATTTACGGTAAATTTATTGAAAATCAGCAATTTACGAAAGGGAAATTTATATTTTTAATAAAAGTTAATCTATTCTCTTGCAAAGCAAAAATATATTTCTACATTGTTATATTCAATGACACCCCGTAAGTTTACCAATTTGATTTTATTAACTAAAATTTCAAATTATGAAAAGAGCATTGTTTGTTTTCAGCATCACCACGCTGGTATTCTTCCTATGTTCCTGCGAAAAAACTTCCTTCAGGGAAAATGCCCTTAATCAGAAAAATATAAATTTAAAAGCGCAAAGCCCTACCCAAGGGAATGAAAATTTAACATCGCAGGGATGCACAACGATCAATAGTAATAAATTGCTCACTTCCCAGGGTTTTCCGATTAAACCCGGATACGATAAATGGGGGTACAATTACCAGGCCCAAATATTTAAAGGCACCTATTGTAATGCTTATCAAAATGCAGCATGGTGCCAACCATATGCTGCTGACGGATTGAGCATGAAATGGAATGATGCCTGGCTTTCTAAACAGGACTGTGACGGAGATTTAAATTGGACCGGCACTACGGTTACCCCAGCTATATCGGCTCAGGGGCATGGTTGACCAATCATATGTGGGGAACATATGTCGATGGCGGAGGGAAGACTTGTAAATGGGATTATTTTGTTAAGATAATTGCAGCACCTGCAGATGGTAAACTTTCAGGAGGGAAATGGTTTAATGCAGATGGTAGCGAGATTGGGCCTGTGATTTGGGGTGAATTTGCCATCATCCAGGAAATTGTGAATGATCCTTGCGCCGGAATTAAAGGTTTGCAATTCGTTAGTCCCGATCGGGCTGGCCTCGGGGACAGGTAATCGTGTTTCATGCACAATTATAAATGAGGCCGGCTAACAAAGGGGCTGCCTTTTAGATAAAAGCGCCATGGAATTAATTTATATGGCCCTTCAAAGTTCATCCCGATCCTTGGGGATGCAAGGATCTCATCAGCAGAATATTTTTTTCCGGTATCAGTTATCCAGACCACATCATCCTGAAGATCAATACCATTATGTGCCTTATTTAAACCCATGGCACGGGCCAATGCTCCCGGGCCCTGGCATAAACGCCGATCCTTATTAAATATCTTTCTTCGCTCTCGCATAATATCGATACCCGTATGAGGTTCAAGTGCGCGGATAAGAATTGCATGCGACATCCCTTTTTTACCACTAACTATATTCAGCATATCATGTATCCCATAACAGATATACATATACACCAGCCCGCCTTCCTGGTACATCATTTCATTCCTGGGCGTTCGACGGCCATTATAGGCATGAGAACCCCTGTCATCCGGTCCGCAGTAAGCTTCCGTTTCCACAATGTTCCCTCCGCAAAGCTGACCGCCAATATTCGTATAAAGATCTTTTCCAAGCAGTTCTATGGCTATTTGCAGGACATCTTCGCGCTGGAAGAAACGCTGGGGTAGTTTATTGATCAAGTTCTGAAGGGTATTTGTTCAAGGATCCGGGCAAGGTAAATTGCATCAGTATCATCAAAGCCATTCAATTCAGCACTATCCACATCAAAGACGGCGATCACTTTTCCTTGCCGGAGAACAGGCAGCACTATTTCTGATCTGGAAGCTGAGCTACAGGCAATATGTCCCGGAAAAGAATCTACATCAGGAACGATCAGCGTTTTAGCCTGATCCCATGCTGAACCGCATACACCCTTACCTTTTTGTATCCTGGTGCAGGCAACAGGACCCTGGAATGGTCCCAGGACGAGTTCCTCTCCTTTAACCAAATAAAATCCAAGCCAGAAAAAGCCAAACTGCTCCTTTAAAGCTGCGCAAACATTGGCCATATTGGCAATTTCATCAGTTTCTCCATCCAGCAAAGCGGAAATCTGGGGGATCAATGACCTGTACTGATCTGTTTTATTGCCAGGTATGATATTTAAATCTTCTGCCATAGTACAAAATTACAATTGAATTAGGAAGTCAGCACTATTATAAAAATTTATCTTCATCATAACTTCATGTTCATTGACAAACTTTGTATTGAAAGATCAGGAAAAATCAAAATATCGAAAGCAGATCAGTTGTACGGTAGTATAATATACTAAGATTTATCCCTGGCATAATTCAGCAAAAAATAAATAGCTATGAAAAAATTAATCATCCTAGTAATCCTCTTTGCAGCATTGGGGACTACCGATACTCAGGCACAATACCGACAGGAACAAACAGTTTGGGGTCAAAATGACCAAAATGTTTACAGAGATGATCGCGGCGAATACCGCTATGAAATGCGTGAGAGACGGGTTTGGATCCCTGAATATCAAACCGCCGGCATATTTGGTATAGGAAGACGGAGAGTACCCGGACATTATGAAATGAGAAATGAGCGTGTCAGGGTATATATCGGTCAGAATAATCAGAATAGAAAACAGCATCCGCATGGGATGCCTCCGGGACAAAGAAAGAAAAATAATAACAATTATGATCCCCGGTACGAGCGTGACAGACGCGATGAAGATTATGGTGAAAGACGTAATGGTGATTATGATGACAGAAACCAGGATGGCCGTTATGATAGCCAAAGGAATCAAAAAGGCCGTGGCAAAGGGAACAATGATCGTGACTAAGAATTTTAATATCTATGAATTAAAGTCTTCCTCTAACAGGGAAGACTTTTCTTTTTTATGAGCTGAAGAATACATTTGGATAAATTACCTTTGAGCCTGTATAAGAAATATTTAGGTCTGCTATGATCGTTTCATTAAGTATTATCAGGTATCGGCCTTTATTTATACCCTTCGCCTTACTGGCGATGGCAATTCATCGCATTCCCCTGGCTTTGAACAGGAATTGCAGCTTCTGGAAACTGATGGGATGCGGAAAAAAGGGCACATTTGATCTCCAACCCGATTGGCAGCAATGGGCACTTCTGGCAGTCTGGAACTCCAGGGAAGAATTTGAGAAATTTGATCAGGATTCATTTATATCCAAATACTGGAAGGCTTTCAGTAAAGAGAGATGGACCCTATTAAGCGTTCCCTTAGCCAGCCATGGTAAATGGGATGGGCATGAGCCCTTTAAGCTGGCTTCTTACGACAAGGATTATACTGGTCCGGTTGCGGTCCTTACCCGTGCAACTATCCGTTTAAATAAATTAAGAAACTTCTGGGCCAATGTACAGCCTGTGGCCGGAACCATGGGCAAAGCCATGGGTTTAATTACTTCTGTAGGGATTGGGGAAGCCCCATTTTTCAGACAGGCTACTTTCTCAGTCTGGGATACGATGGAAAGTATGAAAGCCTTCGCATACAACTCCGCTAATCATGCAGAAGTTATCCGTAAAACACGCGAGGAAAACTGGTATAGTGAAGAACTCTTCGCACGATTCCGGCCGGTATCCTGCTCAGGTACTTTAAATGGCATCGATCCGCTTGAAAATATAAAACATAAGCTACAGTAAATTATCTAACAGCCCAACCCTATATGAGAGTCATTGCAGAACTACCGCACCCGGATTGTAAGATCACCATTTTTTCAATGAACCAGAAGTATATCATCAAACTCGAGAAGGGGATATATGAACAGATCTATAAAATATCTGAGCTTGATTTCCCTGATGGAGTAAACGGAATATTCCAACTTCTGGATGGTGATTTTCTGAAATCGGCGGCTGAACGCTTTAATCAGATGCGCCTTGATTTTAATGAAGCATATAAGAGATATGATTCTTGAACTTATATAACTTATTGATTTACAAGATATTAAAGGAACATTCAAAATTTAATTTGGTTAAAATGACTGAATTTATTAATTTTTGAACCCTATATTTAAATATAAATATGATATAGATTAAATTAAATAATTGATTTACAGTAATTTATATACATTAACAATATATAATTCTGCTGGTTAAAACTACCAAATAAATGGGAAGTTTAGCGATTATCACATATTTCACTTCATTTTAAAAGCAAAGAAAATTTTTCCTATTTTTGATTCTATGGAACACATCAAATCACCACGTTTTATCGTACTGACCCTTTTAGTTATTGCTGCCGCACTTACGCGTGCCCTGCCCTATCTGATCCCTCATATCTGGAACTTCACTGCTATTGGTGCATTAGCCATATTCGCAGGAGCCCAGTTTAACGACCGGCGTCTTGCCTTCCTTATGCCTTTGGCTGCAATGGCTATTTCGGATCTGTTTATAGGAAATGGATTTAGTCTGCTTGTTTATACCGGCTTTGTCGCCATGGTAGCCTGCGGATTTTTAATAAGGAACAAAGTTAACCTGACCAACGTTGTACTTGCATCATTTATCAGTGCAGCGGTTTTCTTCCTGATCACCAATTTTTCCTTCTTTTACCCAGCTACCCTGTATCCGCGCAATCTATCGGGGATCATGGCTTCTTACGCGGCAGGCCTGCCCTTCTTCAGAAATATGCTTATCGGTAATTTGGTATTCTCAGCTGTTTTATTTGGGAGTTTCTATCTTTTATCAAAAAGGTATCCTGTATTGGCAAAAGTTTAGACCGGAATTTTAGCGATAGTACGAAAAATCCCCAACCGGAGTATTTCTGATCCTTGCTAAAAATCTTCGAATTGGTTAATCCAGGTTTCAATGTGAACTTCACATTTTTCCGCGGCTCTGTGAGGATTTACGAAGCATATTTTCTGCGGGCTTCTAATTGTGCCTTTTCGCCTTCAGCAGTAATCTCTTCGTGAGTTTTAAGGTTAAATTCTTTTAAAATATCCTTTACAAAGACATCAGGAGATAAACTTTCTATGATAGCCCATTCTTCCTCGTGGAAAATTTTTATTTCTACCTTGCGTCCGTATTTTTTTTGAATCGCAGGAAAATGTTGAACGAATGGCCATAGATGCAGGAAAGCTTTCTCCAGGTTAACAGGAGCCCAACAAAGTTGAGGGTTCCAGGAGCCTGTCTTTGCCAGTTCCTCACCGGTGATACCACATATTTTACTGGTTCCTTTTCTGGTACTGGAAACTACCACGCATTTATGCTTCCACGCACGCGCATTAATCATTTGTCCGGCTGAAAAAGCTGAAGGGAAGAAAATGATCTCCGCCCCTTGCTTCCGGTACATCTCCCATCCATCATCCCATAATATATCAAAGCAAATCTGAACCCCTATTTTCCCGAAATCCGTTTGAATAACAGGTTGAAATAAAGGTCCCGGCATAGTTCCATTTTTTATCTCACCTTCTGTCGGATGAATTTTATGGTAGGCGCCGATACGTTTCCCCTGCCGGTCAATCACGACAGCCGAGACATAAAACATCCCTTGACCTGCAGGAGTATCAACAGAACAAATAGTGTAGCAATTGTTTTTTTTAGAGAAATCAGAAAACTGATTTAACACTTCCTCTGATTTACTTATCCTTTGTTCTACAGTGAACCTGCCATCCATTTTAGTATTTGCAATGTAGAAACATTCAGGCAGGCAAATCACATCGGGGACATAGGGTTCGATTCCCCTTAGATATTCCATCACTCTTTTGACCATGGTATCCGGTGTATCTGTAAAGAGTTTTTCCTGTGAAAAGCTTGCAATCCAAACCTCCCGTGGAAGTTTGCCGGCTGGGTTTTTCGGGGAATATGAAGGATGGTCGATCCCTAATGTTTCAGCCAAGCCTATGCTACTTATAGCCGTAAGTCCGGCAGTTAATGCTGATTTTTGCAAAAAATTCCGTCTCGAGTTTTGATGCATTTTCATTAGTATATAATGCTTTTTAATGGCTATGAAGCTTGCATGAGCTTATATTTTTCAATCTCTTTGTTTTTTTAGCGAGGTTCAAGAGATCGCTTCGTTAAGTTCATGTCGTTTTGGGAGTGGTAAGCTCATGCAGGTTTCATTAGCATTTAATTGTTTTTTAGTTCAAACCCTTTCCCGTAAATAAATATAAGGCTAATCTCCCGGATAATTTCTAAGCTATATCGCTCAACACTTAGCAAAACTGGTTTCTTTGAGACCAAACCCCACTGTCATCGATACCCTATCATGGATTTGCTTATATCGAATGCCAGCTATTGATTTAACAAGCGTTCTACCAATTCAGGAACTGCAGTAACAGAGTTTTCAGGGATCATTTCTATATTTTTTGCAGATATCTCCAGTGCCCTGGGATCTACCAGGAATTTCTGCGCTTTTGCCGGTGCCAGATCGATCAGACCAGCAGCCGGGTAAACCTGCAGGGATGTGCCGATCACAAGAAACAGGTCGGCCTCAGCGCATAATTTTGCTGCCCGCCCGATCATGGGCACTGGCTCCCCAAACCATACTACATGCGGACGCAGTTCATTATAGAAACTCTGTACCAAATCCGGATCTCTGCACCATGCTTCAGGTTTGCTACATCATATACATTATAGCCCTCCCATAATCCCCCGGCATCCCTGAAGGTCTGTAATCCGCTGTCAGCTGAAATTCCTGCCCCTGTTAATACGATCAGCTTCTTCATCCTTATGGTATGTATTATAATTGCAATTTATAGTATATCCATATATAAAAAACCACTTTCCACTGACTCATTGCCGCTTTTGATCATGAGGGGTTTAAAAACCAGTTCCCCTGTCTGATAAGGTACTGAATTCTTAAATATTGGGCCGGCATAGCAAAAGGTATGAAATTCCCCGTTTTCTCCGCAAGGGTCAACTGCCTCAGGAAGCCCTGTTATGAAATCCTGATCAAGAACCCTTCCAATCCACTCATTATCAAGAGATCCGGTATTCAGGCAACAGGTAATGGCCTCAAAGCCGGATTCGACAAATTCATTCATGAGCTGTTTTGTTGGGGCTTTCCATAGTGGAAAGTATGCCTTTAATCCGACCCTGGCCAATAATCGTTCCCGGTACTCGCGCAGGTCATCCAGAAAGATATCTCCAAAAACGATCGTATCTGTTCCCCCATTTTTGAGATTTAAGCATGTCTCCAAAAATATTTCTTCATACAAATTATTATCAGGTTCATTGGGAACCCACATTTTGATCAGCGGTAAATCCAGCTGTGCCACCTGCCTGTCGAGTACCTGTTCAGAAATACCATGCATTGAAACACGTTTGAACTCTTTATTTAGCGTGCATACCAGGGCCGAAAGGTTTATCTCTCCATCCTGCAATACCTTATGAAGGGCCATCGCCGAATCTTTTCCTGCACTCCAGAACAATACTGCATTCTTCATATTTATAGGTCTGTTAACAAAAATAGCGATGAATAATTATCCACCGCTATTTTTCATGCTCATGTTAAGCTAAATGATCTGACAATTTGATGAAATGGAAAATGGACAATGACATGTGAATGAAATGGTAATGGGTAATCCAACTTCCGACTTCCAAATCTTTTCTATTGATTAAAGAACAAAGAGCCATGAACAAAGACAAGTTTAGGTAATCTAAAATTAATTTCCTTTTTCCTGCTTCATTCTTCTGACTTCCTACCTCAGTCTTCGGACTTCCTTTGTCTTATTTCTAATCTGAAGCCTGCATTCAAATTGATCCCTTTGGTCTGATAACCCGCGAATTCAATATATTTTTCATCCAGAATATTCTTGACATCTGTAAATAAGGTCAGCCTGGGTGCAGGTTTGTATTGCAGATAAGCATCCAGCATATTAAAGGATCCAAGTTCGGCTTCAACTACTTCGAACGTTTTTCCATCGTAAAACTTGTCCCTGCGGTCACCGGTATATTTGTAAATCAGATTCATACTTACTGATTTGCTTATTTCAATACCTGCATTCAGACCGAAAGAGTTTTTCGGTCTTCTGAACAGGTTAAATGTGGTACTGTAGGGTGTGGTCACTTCCCCATTCACAAAAGCATAAAAAGCATTCAGGCTGATGGATGAAACAGGTTTCAATCCTAATTCAAGTTCAAAACCATGATCCTCCTGACGGTTTTGATTAATATATCCGAATTTACCTGCAGCTACCTGTCCAAAATCGATCACATTTTCAACGTCCCGCTTGAAGTACGAAAGTGAGAGATTTATTTTTTGAGAAAAATTAAGATCAAAGCCTGCTTCATATGTGCTGGCTGTTTCAGGTTTAAGAGCCAGATTCCCATATTCAGAAAATAATTGATACAATGAGGGAACCCGGTAAGCTGAAGACACATTTAGAAACAGTTTATAACGATCAGCGATCAGGTATGAGGGATTAAGGGTATATGTAAAATTGCTGCCATACTCGCTATGATCATTAAACCTGCCGCCGATCTCAGCCTGAAAACCTTTATTCGATTTAAAAAAAATCGAGCTGAACAGACTTTTCATATCATTTTCTGCATTCAGGGTCGGACTGTATGGGTTATGCTGAACAGTACTCAGGTTTTTATAAGAAATACCGCTTGCCAGTTCAATAAAGTCATTAAAAGAATAGTTCAGATTAGTTTCAACATGAGTGATATTACCCGAATTTCTTGTAAGTGAACCCATATTATTATACTGATTCTCTAGGTTATTCTGGCTGATATTAACGTTCAATGACCCTTTATCTAAGGCAAGCCTGCCTCCGAACCCTGCCAGAAAGGAAGATTTACTGTAGGTATAATCTTTTGCGTCTGCGAAGGCGCCATTATCCAGATCGGCGGCATTATTATTAGCCTGAAAATTACCTCTCAAAGTAAATCGCTCACTGACCTGATGACCCAGATTGAGTAAAACCGACTTCTGATGAAAACCATCCTTATCAAAACCCGTCTCACCCTTTGGAGGGGCTGCTGTAGAGAAATTTTTCGAATCTGAATTTATAGCATTAAACGAGATGGATGTATTCCGGATCTGTCCGTTTAAACCTAAAACCTGCTTATAGCTTTCATAGCTTCCGGCTGTTCCAAGCAAATTTGCGGCTAATTTACCGCTGCCTTTTTTGGTGATGATATTAATTACACCAGCAACAGCATCCGAACCATACAATGTTGAGTTACCACCCTTTAATATTTCGATCCGTTCAATAATATCGATGGGAATTGCCGAAATATTATACTCTCCTGATATTTCTGAAGCATCATTAACAGGAATACCATCGATCAGTATAAGCGTGTTTGAAGCACTTGCGCCACGCATGTATACGGCTTTAATTTCAGCAGGATTACTGCCATTTCCTCCAATGGTCAAACCTGCAACATTATTTAACACTTCAGGTAATGTCCGCCCCTGGCTTTTAGCAAGGGTTCCGGCCGAAATGACCCGTACCACCTTCCCGATCTCAGATAATCTTTTTGGAGAGCGGCTGGCAGTTACTACCACCTCTTCCAGGATACCCACAGGTCTTTCCTGTGCGATTGTATTGCTGTTCAGCAATACCAGTTGGGCCAGCCCCAGGCTTAAGCCAACGTAAAGTTTTTTTGTTTTCATTTTGTTGTGAGTTTTTTGTCCCACAGCAAACAGATAATGAAGGAATACCAGAAACAGACCTGTTCAGATGAACAGTCTTCTCCAAGCTTCAATCCCCGAAAGCTATGAATTGTAAATGCAGAGGCAGGTCTTCTGACTTACTCCCGGTTTATCCTGCCTTCCCATCCGCCCTGGGCAGATAGTGACAATAAAATGGATAACCGTTGTGGAGAACACAGCAGCGGGACTGTCCGGGATTCTAACCCGGTTCCCTTTTAATCCCGATCGTGAAATCGGGAACCTTAAGCGAGGCAAATATAATATTTCATCTCCTGAATGCAAATAATTATGCCTGAGGTCTAAGGGAATTCACCGTAATATTTATTTTTAAGAATTGAGGCGCCGGGATTTCTGTATTATGTTTAGCCCGGAAAGATTGGTCCTCAATTAATTAAGCAAAAAAATATTGCCGGAACAGGATCTGTTATACGCACGATCTCCTTAAATAAATTAAATTTATGAATTCAAACTATACAAGCCTATTAATGTTCAAGCTTTAACCTATAAACAGAATTGTATGAAAGAATTGCCGCTTACGGTTAGAAGGTCTATTGAGCTTTTGGGAATTTGCCTGTCAGGCGCCCTGTTGGCTATCGGTAAGGGTATAATAATGCCCGTATTACTGGCATTTTTCCTGAGTATAGTATTGCTGCCTGTTTTCAGGTTCCTCAGATCAAAAAAATTTCCCGAGTTCCTTGCGATTTTCCTTCCCATTCTGCTTGTGGGTGTATTTATATCCATCCTGGTTTGGTTCTTTTCAGACCAGATCGGCAGGCTTGCGGCTGATTTTCCTGAAATCAAGAAGAATATTTCTTCACACCTAAGTAATTTAAGTTCCTGGATAAACCGAAAAACCGACTTTTCGACACAGGAGCAGCTGAAATTTTTAAATGATCAGAGTAATAAACTGTTTAACTACGCAGGCAGCATTGCGAGCGGAGCGGCGGGTTCCCTTACATCGGTATTTGTCTTTATTGGCCTGGTACCTATTTACATTTATTTATTTTTATCCTACAAAAACCTGCTCATTCGATTTGTCTTTCTGTGGTTTGAACCCGCTCAGCATAAAAAAGTTATGGAGGCAATGAAGGAATCAGAGTTAATCATTAAGAGTTACCTGATCGGCCTGCTTATCCAAATTGCCTACATAACGATTCTTCTGGGCGGGATTTTATTGCTTTTTGGGATTAAACATGCCATTTTGATCGGGGTAATTTTTGCCATTTTAAATCTTATACCTTATGTGGGGGCATTGATAGGGAACGTGCTCGGCGTTCTTTTAACGCTGACAAGTTCCCAGGAGATCTGGCCGATCTTTACGGTACTCGGAATTATCGCTTTTGTACAGTTTCTCGATAACAACATCCTGATGCCTCGCATCGTGGGTTCAAAAGTTAAAATAAATGCCCTTGCAGCAATTATAGGAATATTTATTGCAGGCAGCCTCACAGGTGTTTCCGGCATGTTCCTGGCACTGCCGATGATTGCTGTTATGAAGATTATTTTCGACCGGTCTGAAATGTTTAAACCATGGGGGGTTCTTTTAGGCGATGAAAACCCTGTTAAAAGCCCGATGAGATTCCCTAAACTAAGGCTAAAAAGTAAAAAGGTTACAGAACAACTGCAGAAAGAGAATAATATTACGCCAGTAACCCGGAAAGGCAAATAATATTGTTTAACAGGAATATTTTAATCCTTTATGATCTTTATTGAAATCTGATCACTAAATTACCTGGTTCTGAAATTTTTCTTCAATCCCCAAGCCAAATAATGCGAAATCATATTTGACCGGGTCAATCGGATCAAATTTCCGAAGATTAATGGTAAGCTCCACTGCAGTTTGCCAGTCAACCTGTTTGCGGGTGATCAGATTCAGCTTTCTGGCCACACGTTCAACATGCAGGTCTGTAGGACAGATCAGCTGGGAGGGTTTAATACTTTTCCACAAGCCAAAATCAACCCCCCTCTTATCCTCCCGGACCATCCAGCGTAAAAACATATTCAGACGTTTGCAGGTTGATTTCTGAGCAGGCGAGCTCACATGCTTGATAGTACGGGCAGGATAATCCGGTAAAGAAAAGAAATAGGTTCTGAACGAATTCAAAGCATCTTCTATATCTATGCCTCCCTCAAACCTATTAAATTCGCCAATATAACAGGGTGCGGAAGCAGTTTCAGTTAAAACTGCTGAAAATATACCTTCCTCCAAAAACTCATCCCGGAAAGCAGAACCCTTAAGCTTTCCGTGGTTTCCGCTGAAGGCAGATTCAAGGGAAGTATATTTATTATAATGTTGTTTAAAGAACTCAATAAAATATAAAGCATCTGTATCATTAAAAGTGCGATGCTTAAAACCGTTGAACCTTTTCAGATCTGAATCCTTATGATTGATTATAAAATCGTAAGGAGCGCCATCCATCAGCCTGATAAGCTCATTACATTTATTGATAATAGTTTTCCTTTGTCCCCATGCAAGTATCGCTGCCCAAAAGCCCATGATCTCTATATCCTGCAGGAGAGTGAACTGATGCGGGATGCATACCGGATCGTTCTCAATAAAGCCGGGACGATCATACTGGTCGGCCTTGGCATCAAGAAATACCTTCAGTTCATCGAAATGTTTAAGCGAACCGGGATAATTTGACATCTGTGGCTTCATATAAATGTTGCGATACAATCAGTATAAGGCAATTCTTATTAGGATAAGGCTTGCTTAATATCCTCAAGAAGGTCTTCTATATCTTCCACTCCCACGCTTAAACGGAGCAGATTGTCAGTAACTCCTACCTTATCCCGATCTGCTTTAGGAATAGAGCCATGTGTCATAGAAACAGGATGATTAATAAGCGATTCTACACCACCTAATGATTCGGCTAAGGAGAACACTTTAAATGAGGAGGCTATACGGTAAGTTTCCTGAAGGTCGGCTCCCCTGAGGGTAATGGAGATCATACCCCCAAAATCGCGCATCTGTTTCTTTGCGATATCATGGTTGGGATGATCAGTAAATCCCGGCCAGTATATTTTATCCACTTTGGGGTGTCCCTTTAAAAATTCAGCGATCTGCCTTCCATTTTCACAATGGGCCTTCATTCGCAGATGTAAAGTCTTTAATCCTCTGAGAACCAGGAAGCTATCCATAGGTCCCGGAGTTGCTCCGCAGGCATTGTATATAAACCAAAGTCGTTTATACAGGTCTTCGTCATTAAGCATCAAAGCCCCCATAACCACATCCGAATGTCCGCCAAGATACTTGGTAACCGAATGCATCACGATGTCGGCTCCAAGGTCTAAAGGATTTTGAAGATAAGGTGAGGCAAAGGTATTGTCAACGGCAAGCAGTACATTATTCCCTTTAGCTATATCCGCTACGGCGGCAATATCCACGATCTGCATCGTTGGATTTGTGGGTGTTTCTATCCAGATCAGTTTGGTGTTCCCATTCACATACTTTTTTACGTTCTGCGCATCGGTCATATCAATAAAATGAAATTTGACACCGTAATTAGAAAAGATCTTCGTGAATATACGGTAAGAACCACCATAGAGATCATTTCCGGTGATCACTTCATCACCCGGCGCAAGTAATTTCATCACCGCATCAGTTGCCCCCATACCGCTTGAAAAAGCAAGACCGTATTTCGCATTCTCAAGAGCTGCCAGACATGATTCCAAAGCCTTTCGTGTCGGATTAGTGCCTCTTGAATATTCAAATCCCTTATTTTCCCCGGGAGATTTTTGCCAGTAGGTTGAGGTCTGATATATAGGAGTCATGATAGCTCCGGTACTTGGATCTGGTTCCTGCCCTGCATGTATTGCTTTTGTTCCGAATTTCATATTGAAATGCTTTAATAATTGGTTAATAGAATATTTACGGCAATCTGATATTAGAATACTGAGGTTAAAACCCAAGATGAATTTTATTCATCAGGAAATCTGTCAGATAGTATGCTTCAGGTTATTTTTTTCTGCTCACTGGCGTTAACTGAGGACCAAATTCACTCTTAAATTTATATCCCATGCGTTTTCCGGTGGGATAACCCGAATTTGAACCCATAAATTGTTTCTCTTCCAGGGTGATCTGTTTAACTGTTTCAAAAGGAGGAGTTAACAGGTCGAAATCCATGCAATAGATTATCGATAGTTCTATGATCTTCCTGATCTGATCCTTTTTTAATTTACCTTTCCAGAATGAGGGGAACAGAAATCCCAGCTGACTTTGTCCGTCAACAAAAAAATGCTCTTCCTTATTGATAAATATCCTTCCGATCAGATCGCCGATATCAGCCCCCCTGTTATATTTCAATGAATCAGCCAGAAAATTATGAATATGAATGATCCCGCAATACTGCCTGGAAGGATCTTCCACTACATACTTTAATTTATGGATCTCGTGTTCAGGAGGAAAACTGAAGACATTGCTGTGCATCGATAATACCAGCACATCTCCCGAAAATTTAAGCTGAACTTCAAAATCACCCTTATCTGAGTAGGATATTTCAACATTTTGATCTTTATTTTTAAAGTCAGCCTGCATATCCGCTTCAATATTCTGAAGTTCAGCCTTAAAACGGTTAAAAACCGAAGAAGTGGTTTTATATATCTTCTGTTTTACACAAGCCTTATTTTCCAAAAGCTTTAAAATGTGTTCGTATGAATTGACTTCTTCCATTTTTTTAATAATTAATCATCCAAATATCAGAAACAGACAGAAAAAATTTAATAGGCCCTTGCAAACAGAACCCGTTGAACAGATGGCTTACCGGAAACCATACAAATTCCGCTTTCCAGCTTATTAATCAGGGGGATACAACGGATGGTAGCTTTCGTTTCGTCCTTGATCTGCTTTTCTGTTTCAGGACTGCCGTCCCAATGTGCAGAAATAAAGCCGGCTTTATTATCTAAAAGGTCTTTAAATTCCTCGTATGAGTTTGCTTCACGGGTATTTTCTTCTCTAAATCTGAGCGCCTTATCATATATATTTTGTTGAATATCCACCAGCAGAATTTCAATGTTCGAAACAAGTCCATCTCTTGAAATGGTCTGTTTTTCTTTGGTATCCCTTCGGGCTATCTCAATGGTGCCATTTTCAAGATCGCGGCCTCCGATCGCCAGACGCACCGGAACCCCTTTCATTTCGTATTCTGCAAACTTAAATCCTGGGCGAAGCGTATCCCGGTCATCATACTTAACGGATATATTTTTAAGCTTCAGCTCTTTAGACAGTTCTGTCGCTATGGCGGATATTTTATCCAGTTCTTCATCAGACCGGTAGATCGGAACAATTACTACCTGTATTGGCGCGAGCTTAGGAGGAAGTATCAATCCTGAATCATCCGAATGAGCCATGATCAGGGCCCCGATAAGCCGGGTAGATACGCCCCAGGAAGTAGCCCAGACATAATCCAGTTTCCCTTCCCTGCTGGTAAATTTTACATCAAAAGCTTTTGCGAAATTCTGCCCAAGAAAGTGTGAAGTTCCGGCTTGCAAGGCTTTCCCATCCTGCATTAAAGCTTCAATGCAATAGGTATCCAATGCCCCGGCAAAGCGCTCAGTCGCTGTTTTCTTTCCCCTGATCACCGGTAAAGCCATCCAGTTTTCTGCAAAATCAGCATATACATCGAGCATACGCTCCGTTTCTTCTATTGCTTCCTGAGATGTGGCGTGGGCTGTATGGCCTTCCTGCCACAGGAACTCAGCTGTTCTTAGGAATAGCCGGGTCCGCATTTCCCAGCGTACCACATTTGCCCATTGATTAACGAGGATCGGAAGATCACGATAGGACTGGATCCATCCTTTATAGGTATTCCAGATAATGGTTTCGGAGGTAGGCCTGACTATAAGTTCCTCCTCAAGCTTTGCATCTTCATCCACAATAATATTTCCTTTGCCATCATTTTTCAGTCGGTAATGGGTTACCACAGCACATTCAGTGGCAAATCCTTCCACATGAGATGCTTCTTTTGAAAAAAATGACTTAGGGATGAATAATGGAAAATAGGCATTGCTATGACCGGTATCCTTGAACATTTTATCCAGAGCAGCCTGCATATTCTCCCAAATTGCATATCCATAGGGCTTTATCACCATACATCCCCTGACAGCAGAATGTTCGGCCATATCTGCTTTTCCAACAAGTTCATTATACCACTGCGAATAATCCTCTTCTCTGCTTGTTAAACCCTTGCTCATCTTACTTAAGTATCAAAAAATTACGTATATTTATATAATTTAACATTTTGACAAAGTTATAAAACTAGACGATGTATTATAATATTTTGAGATGCAACCATTCATGATATAATCACGTCTTTTTAATAAGTGTTTATTTTAATTTAATACCTACCATCATGATAAAGAAATTCATTCACTTATTCGCTATTCCATCCATCCTTCTGATGGGTGCCTGTGCCAGTACTAAAACCGCACAGTTGACCGATCAGAATGATGATGTATATTATTCCCTTGCAAAGGCCAGGGAGGTAGTAGTCGCTGAGCAAACCAGACCTGAGGAAAAGCGAAGCGCAGACTATGTTACTGAAGATCAATTATATGGCGATTCCTACAGTGATTATGGGTATATGAGCGATTATACCTCACGTATATACCGGTTCAGGAATTATTCACCTTCATTAGGATATTATAACAGCTTATATGGCTATAATTATGACCCATTTTATAGTAGTTCATATTACCCATATAACTATTATGGAAGTCCCACGATCAATATTGGCATAGGGATTGGCAGCGGTTTTTATAATTATAACCCATGGAGATATTACGGCTATAATTACGGATCAAATTATTGGGGACCTTACTCCTACTACAATAACATGAACCCATATGGATATGGGGGTGGTTTTTATGGGGGATTATATAACGGAGGAAATTATGGTGTCGGATACAATAACCCGATCTATACCTCTCCGAACTATCGCCCAAGGCCTTCACGATCTGCTGATAATATCAGCTACAACAGAGGTTCTGTTGTTGGAAACCCGGGAGGTGTCATTATCAAAGATCCCAATGGAAATCTTATTCAATCTCGTGGCCGGGCTGAACGTTATGGCGATGGCTCACGGGTAAATACCAGTCCAAATGGAAACAATACCTCAAGCACATCCAGGCCGCAGCCTGCTGCCCGTCCGGAGAGAGTGAACCAAAGTCCTCCTCCAAGAGCAGCACAACCAGAACGTATTTATACTGCGCCAAGCCAGGATAGAAGCAGTTCACCGTCAAATAACAGTGGAGGTGGAAGCAGTGGAGGTGGAAGCAGCAGTGGCCCGCGTCCG
This sequence comes from Pedobacter sp., assembly GCA_036677005.1. GTDB lineage: Bacteria > Bacteroidota > Bacteroidia > Sphingobacteriales > Sphingobacteriaceae > Daejeonella. The sequence goes on along the minus strand of JAKFBV010000004.1, from coordinate 14,296 downwards.
TCAAGAGGAAATTAAGCGAGAGAGAAAAGACCCTTATGAAATTCAGAATTTTATTATCTATGGCAGTCATAGTGGCTGCTACAGGAGAGATACATGCGCAGTATTCGGCTGATGCCTTACGGTTTTCCCAATCCCAATGGGGAAGTACTGCACGATTTAAAGCAATCGGAGCCCAAACGGGAGTTGGAGGCGATCTAAGCTCTGTGGGAGGCAATCCTGCAGGAATTGGCTTATTCACCCGCTCAGAATTGAGCATTACCCCCGAATTTAACAGCTATAATGCCAGCGCTACCTACCTGGGGCAGCAAACAATCGGAAAGAAAGATCAGCTCGGTCTGGCTAATGCCTCCGTTGTGTTTCATGCTCAGGTTGCAAAACCAAAAGGCGCTAAACTGGATGAGGGCTGGATCAGCTTTAATTTTGGTTTAGGATTCAACAGAACCCGTGCATTTACTGATAATATCAATTTTTCGGGGACAAATCCGAAGAATTCTATCGCCGATTATTTCGCAGATATCGCTACGGATAATTACGGGGCACCTAACACCCTGGCATCTGGAACCCTGGAAAGAATGGCCTATGATAATTATTTGATAGGATATGATAGTCCGGGAGGCTATTACTTTCCGGAAACAGAGGTAAATAATGTTCAGACAAAAACTGATATCCGAACCGGTTCACAAACAGAGGTCAACTTCACTTTTGGAGCAAATTATAGTAACCAGTTTTACATTGGGGCAAGTGTCGGAATGGCCAACATAAATTACACTTCCACTGCCGATTATAAGGAGAAAGGGTTCAATGTAACTGAAAGAAATAATTATGATCTTTCCTACAGGCAGTCCCAGAACACGAAAGGCTCTGGAATCAATGCGAAATTAGGCGCCATTTACAGACCGGTTCCCACTGTCCGCATAGGGGTAACTCTTGAAAGTCCGACCTGGTTTACCATTGACGATAGTTATTCAGAAGTTCTGGACACAAAATATGGTAAAAATACGGTAGATTCTCAATTTCTAAACGATGATGCGACCTATGATTTTACCTATAAATTACGCACTCCGCTAAAAATAAGTACCGGAGTTGGATTCTTCTTTAGTGATCAGGGATTTATTTCTGCCGATGTGGATTATCTGGATTATTCAAAAATCAACTTTTCAGCAGCTGATATGGCCGATAATGAAGTGATTGCAAATAATAACCGGGCAATACTGACAAATTACAAAAGCGCGGTAAATTATCGTTTAGGTGCTGAATACAAAATTGATAAGCTGATGTTAAGGGCCGGGTATGGGGTTCAGGGTAATCCTTATAAGGCACTGGATAATAACAGGTTTAAAACCAGTACTTATAGCGGCGGACTGGGTTACAGGATTAACAATTATTATATTGATCTCACTTATCAGAATATGGCTTATAATTCGGATATAAAACCCTATCTCTTAAAAACTGCAGGAGCACCGGTTGCATCTCTTAAGAATACCAGAAATAATGTATTCTTAACGGTCGGAAGCCGATTTTAATCGCATAAAATAACCGCCCAAGGGCGGTTTTTTTATGCGGATCAGAAATTTAGTTCTTTCCTACAAAGGAACGGAGCATCCAGTTATTCTTTTCTTTAAACTGCATAAAAGAATTGATCAGATCATTGGTTCCGTCATCTCCGGCCTCAGAAGTTGAAGTCATAATCTCACGTTCCATCTCGATCAGTTTACTGAAATCGTCCATAATGGCTAAAACCATATCCGTATCCTTCATCCCGATGGTATTGATCTCCTTCAGCTTTGAGATCCTGATATATTCTTTAAAAGTACTGTATGGAGACTTTCCGAGCGTCAATATACGTTCAGCAAGCTCATCAATTGTAAGCTGGGCATTCGAATAGAGTTCTTCAAATTTTATATGCAGGGTGAAGAAATGTGAACCTTTTACGTTCCAATGGCAGCCCCTTAATTTTTGATAATGTATGTGGTAATTAGCTAAGAGATCATTTAATTGATCTACTATCGGCCTAACTTCCTTTTCTTCGAGACTAATTTCTTTTGCGTTCATTTGATTTTCCTTTTAATAATAGATTATACAGACTAATACAATTATCCTGCCTTAATGTTTATGATAAATTGGAAACATCAAATCATGCTTAGTACAAATTAATCTGTTTTGTCGGTTTTTAGGAACAAATTGGTAATTATATGCAACAGCGACTTATTGTATATCAGCAGAATAGCATTTTCCCCGACGATATAATGATCTGTGGCATACAAAAACTGCAACCTGAAGCGTTCTCTATCCAAAACAACCAACTGTACTATATTCGGAACAAGAATGAATTAGTTTCATATTTAGTATAATTGCACAAAATTTTAAACCCGGATAAATGCAGAGACAATTAGTTTTATCAGTTTGCTTTGCCATCACAACATGCACAGCAAACGCTGCCATAGATTCGATAAGTGTAGAAAATCTGAACGGCAAAAAGAACATCGTCCATAAAGTTGAGCCTAAAGAAAGTTATTACTCTATTGCCAGAAAGTATAATGTTAGCCCTCAAACTGTGATTCAGTTCAATAGTAACAGGACATTACAGATCGGAACTATCATACGTGTACCGACCGAACGTGATTTTAATGAACCTTCATCTGCCAGGCAGGGATCAAAACCTGTGAATACACAGACGGGCAGGATGGCTGTAGTGGACTATAAAGTAGGTCCGAAAGAATACCTTCTGATGATCGCCAGAAAATTTAATACTACGGTAGAAGACCTGAAGGCTTTAAATAACCTTAGAGGTAATAATCTGGCTGTTGGTCAGATCATTAAGGTACCTTACGGTACAGCTTCCCCAGAGTTAGCTCCTCCCCCTGCTGCTCCGCTCGACACACCGCGAGCCGATGCAAGGAACTCTTCCACCCAGATCGATAGTAATAAGAACGCAGGTGATCGTTTGAAACTGCCACCTGCAAGATATGGTTTGCGTGAAGTGGATGAAAGAGGCGTGGCGATATGGATATCAGATGATAGTCTGGATGGCACAAAAATGCTGGCACTGCACCAGACAGCTCCTATCGGAACCGTTGTAAAGGTCACCAATCCAATGACAGGTAAAAGTACCTTTGTAAAAGTCGTTGGTAAATTCACACAGAATGAGTCCACAAAAGATGTCATAATTGTTATTACCAAAGCCGCCGCGGATCTGGTTGGTGCTATAGATAAGAGATTTCAGGCTACTTTAGTGTACGGTGTTCCCAATGAGTAAAAAACCATTCGTAATAGGTATTGCCGGTGGCAGCGGATCCGGAAAAACATTCTTTTTAAAGTGTTTTTTAAATCATTTTAAAGAGGAGGAGGTTTGTCTTGTTTCTCAGGATGATTATTACTTCAGAGTGGCCCATACCATGACAGCAGAAGAAAATAAATTCTATAATTTTGACCAGCCGTCAACGATTGATAATGATCAGTTTTTAAAGGACATATCCAAATTGATTAATGGAGAAACTGTTTATCAGAAGGAATATACGTTCAATAACCCGAATGCAGAACCCAGGCTGCTGGAGATCAGATCTGCCCCAATAGTCATAGTTGAAGGGCTGTTCATCCTGCATTTCAGGGAGATCGCAGATCTTCTTGACCTCAAATTATTTATTGATACCGATGAAGAGATCGCCTTACAGCGGCGCCTGAAACGGGATCTTTTGGAACGGGGGTATCCTGAACATGATGTGCTGTATAAATGGAATAATCATGTGATGCCGGCTTATAAAGATTATTTACTGCCCTACAAAGAGCTATGTGATGAAGTGATAAGTAATAACACCCATATTGCTGAAGATATTATTCAGATAACTGATGAGATTTCATCCCGTTTACGAAATAGCGTGCTCTCCTGATCCCATACTAAACCTGTTTATACATCCATTTCAGGTATTTCCCCTTCAATAATCAGTTTTCCACTGGTTGCATTTCTGATCTCCTCAACACTAACGCCGGGGGCACGCTCAATTAACCTGAAACCACCGCTTTCCAATACTTCGAGCACAGCAAGTTCTGTCACTATCTTTTTGACACAATGAACACCTGTAAGAGGCAGGGTACACTCAGTCAATAGTTTACTTTCACCCGCTTTATTTACATGCTGCATGGCTACGATAATATTCTTAGCCGAAGCCACAAGGTCCATTGCCCCTCCCATACCTTTGACCATTTTTCCCGGTATTTTCCAGTTGGCGATATCACCGTTTTCTGAAACTTCCATTGCTCCCAGAATGGTCAGATCGACCTTTTGGGAACGGATCATTCCAAAACTCATAGCCGAATCGAAAATGGCTGATCCGGCTAAGGTGGTGATCGTCTGCTTGCCGGCATTGATCAGATCGGGATCCTCCTCACCCTCAATAGGGAACGGACCCATACCTAATAAACCATTTTCTGACTGCAATACTATATTAATTCCTTCCGGGATATAATTAGCGACCAGGGTAGGTATTCCAATTCCCAGGTTCACGTAATAACCATCCTTTATTTCCTTTGCGATACGCTTTGCAATTCCGTTTTTATCAAGCATGTTATTTGATTTTAAAATTTGATGATTTGATGATTTGATGATTTGATGATTTGAAAATGGGATGCACATCAGGCTGATTTTGATGATGATATGATTTTAGATAATATTTTGATGATAGATTGAATTTGGTTGATGGGTAATTCTATTGAAGGCAGATCTTCTGAATGCTGTATTAAACTGAGATAATATTCCACTTCATCTGCTTCCTTTGCAGCTATCTTCATTTTATGTATAAAGTCAGCTTTACTCTCCGCATTTTGAGCCTCTCTCACATTTGCACCTATTGAAATACCCGATCTCAATAATTGATCTGCTAATGAGTAATCATGTGACCTTTGTAATTCCCTTGTGCATTTTAATATTTGAAGTGCAAAATCAAATGTCAGTTTGACAATTAAATTTTCTTTATCATCTCTCATTACATCATCAAATTTTCAAATCCTCCAATCTTCAAATCATTTCGTCCTTGTCGTCTCTCATTAATCATCAAATTCTCAAATCATCAAATCATCAAATCCTCTTCCTCACAGTCCTTTGCTCTATTCTTTTCTCATATTTTTCTCCCTGAAATATCCGGTGGACATAAATACCGGGGGTATGTATCTGATCTGGATCAAGTTCGCCGATCTCAACAAGATGCTCTACTTCTGCTATAGTTACTTTTCCTGCCATTGCCATTACCGGATTGAAATTTCGGGCGGTTGAACGATAGATCAGATTGCCGGCAGTATCACCCTTCCAGGCCTTTACAATAGCAAAATCAGCATCAAAGGCCAGTTCCATCAGGTAATCTTTTCCATTGAAGTTACGGATCTCCTTCCCTTCTGCCACTTCTGTTCCTACACCTGCGGGAGTGAAAATGGCCGGTATCCCATAACCCGCTGCCATACAGCGCGTTGCCAGAGTTCCCTGGGGAACAAGTTCGACCTCAAGCTCCCCGCTTAACAATTGCCGCTCGAATTCAGCGTTCTCACCCACATAGGAAGATATCATTTTCTTAACCTGCCTTTTCCTGAGCATCAGGCCGATCCCGAAATCGTCAACACCGGCGTTGTTTGAGATACAGGTAAGCTGATTGACACCCTTCTTTACCAGGGCATTGATGCAATTTTCAGGAATTCCGCACAAACCAAAACCCCCAAGCATCAGGGTCATCCCATTACCAATGTCTTTTATTGCCTCATCGGCATCAGCCACTACTTTATTGATCATATTTAATTGGTTAGAGCAACGAAATTACCAAAAGCCGCTGATATTTGCACAGATTACTTGCTCTTAAGTACAATGATCTTATCATTTGAACCATTGCTGGTAGCTACATATACCTTTCCATCCGGTGCAACACATACGTCCCTCAGGCGTCCATAGGTACCCCGGAACAATTCTTTCGTTTCATCTATTTTATCCCCGGCCAAATTGAGCTTTAACTGATATAAGGTCCCATCTTTCAGTGTCGCCAGGATCAGTGAATTTTTCCATTGCGGAATCGCATCATGATTATAGAAATCCATTCCCGAAACAGCAAGTGTGGGAGTCCAGCTTTTAAGAGGTTCTGCAATATTATTGGCATTGCAAAAGGTTTGCTCCCCGGCTTCATTACAAAAGCCATTGACGGCGGGCCATCCGAAATTTCGGCTCTTTAAGATCAGATTGACCTCATCATCCCTGTCCGGGCCATGTTCTGAGCTGTATAGTTTTGTATTTACAAAAACCAGACCCTGCGGGTTACGGTGGCCGTAGGTCCATACAGCATTTCCGCTGACAGGATTATCGGCAGGAATAGTGCCATCCAGATTCAAACGTAAGATCTTTCCGCTTAATGAATTCATATTCTGGGCAGCCTGCTGATTAGCGGCATCCCCTGTGCTTATAAATAATTTCAGGTCAGAACTGATGAGCAGACGGCAGCCGTTATGATTTCCAGCGGCAGGAATATTGTCCAGAATGATTTGCGGACTGATCAGGGATGTGCCATTATAAGAATACCTGACTATCTTTTCAGTATAAGTACCGGCCTTATCATAATTATATGCCACAAATACATGCGGGTTGGTACTAAAAGATGGATGCATAACCATCCCTAATAATCCGCCTTCTCCCACTGATTTAACATCCGGAATGGTAAAAAGGAGGCTAACTGTGCCATTAGCCGGGTTAACACGGCTGATCTTTCCTCCTCGTTCGGTCATCCAGATCATATTATCTGGTCCCCAGACCAATTCCCAGGGATGAATTAAATTCTGAGTTAAAACCTGAATGTCGGTTGTGACATCCTGTAAAGGGTTATCCGCTTTTTTAGAAGATTTTTTACAGGCTTGACAGAGAAACAGGACAATAATCCCCAAAAATATCAATGATTTCTTCATGGCATGGTTTTAATGAATAACCCTTTTAACCAGTAAATGTTTATCTATTTCAGATATACATAGGTTATACCATCTCCACCTCTGTCGGCATGCTCATCCTCAATACGGCTAACCTGAGTATATTTACGTAAATACTCCCGAATTAGTTTACGCAAAATCCCGTCTCCCTTTCCATGAATGATCTTTAAGCCCGATAAGCCCAGCATGACAGCCCTGTCGAGGTATTTTTCAATCTCATAGATCGCTTCATCACCCCTTCTGCCCCGCAGATCAAGCTCGGTATTGAATGTGGAAAAACTTTCGGTGAGATCGGGACTGTGTGATTTTCTGATCTCTTTCGGAACTGCTTTATTGGAGATCTTTTCAACCCGGTTTAGTTTCACTACAGAGCGCAGATCGCCCATGGCAAGAATTACATTGTCGCGGGCTATTTCCATGACCTGTCCGACAGTTTCCGAATCAGTAAACTTTACCCAGTCGCCTGCTTTTAATTCAGCAGGCTGATGAACTTTCAGGGATTTCTTTTCAAGAACCTCATGCTTCTTTAATTCCTGCTGCAGATTCTGCCGCAGGGTTTGTGTTTGCAGCTTATCTGCCTTACTCTCCCTGATTTCGGATATGGTATTCTCGATCAGCTTATTGGCATTCTTAATGATACTTTGTGCCTCGATCTTCGCGTTTTTCAGTATAAGCTTCTTATTTTCTTCCAGGTACGCTTTGAGCTGTTCATTCTCTGCAAGAAGGGTTTTCACGCTGCGTTCCTTCTTTTCTACCGAAATCCTTGCATCGATCAGCTCTTTTTTATCCCTTTCGAGATCTACCAGGAGTGTGTCAACTTTCTTTTGATAATTACCAACCTTATTTTTCGCCGAGTTTAAAACTTCAGCACTCAGACCAATTTTTTGAGCTATTTCAAAAGCATAGGAACTGCCGGGCTTCCCCATTGAAAGGATGTACAGCGGCTGCATCTTCTCATTATTGAATAACATGGACGCATTTTCCAGTCCGGGGCTTGAGTTCGCAAAGGTTTTAAGATTGGAATAGTGTGTTGTAACTACACCCCGGATATTCTTTTTGTTCAGGTTTTCAAGCACGGCCTCGGCAATAGGACCGCCAAACTGAGGATCTGTACCCGTACCAAATTCATCGATCAGAATGAGCGTTTTAGAATTGGCCCATTCCAGAAAGTATTTCATTTTCGATAAATGAGCACTGTAAGTACTCAGGTCGCTCTCAATAGACTGGTCATCCCCGATATCCGCAAAGATCTGTTTAAATATACCCAGTTTCGAATGTTCATCAGCCGGGATAAGTAATCCTGACTGGGTCATGATCTGAAGGAGGCCGACAGTCTTCATACATACCGACTTACCACCTGCATTCGGACCTGAAACAACGATTACACGCTGCTGTTCATCAATTTTAATATTCAGCGGCACTACAGTTTGATGCTCTTTCTTAAAATTTAAAAACAATAAAGGATGCCTGGCATTGATGAGCTCGATCTCCGCTTCCCTGATCAGCACCGGTATTTCTGCTTCAATACTGATGGCAAAGAGCGCCTTGGCTCGCACGAAATCAAGTTTGCTGAGTAATCCGTGGTAAGAAAGCAATAATGGCACATAAGGCCTTAATTCATCTGTAAGAGCGATCAGTAATTTGATGATCTCCCTTCTTTTTTCAAATTCAAGATCACGGATGACATTGTTTAACTGAAATACCTCTTCAGGTTCCAGATAAACGGTCTGACCCGAAGCGGATTCATCATGTATAAAACCCTTCAGTTTCCGTTTGTTTTCAGAAAGTACCGGGATACATAGTCTGCCGTCACGGATGGTCAGATTTCCATCTGCCGTCCAGCCCATACCTTGGGCATTTTTAAATATCTGGTCAATCTTTTTTCTAGCCTCCTGTTCTGCTTTGGCGATGCCTGAGGTAATATTCTGCAATTCGGAAGAAGCATTACTCTTTATTTTGCCTTTGGGGTCAATAATGTCCTCAATCTTGCGTATGATGGATTTCTCAATAGGTAGGTGCTCAAACAATGCCTCCAGATTGGGGTATTGCCCTTCCCTTTCAGTAAAATATTGAATAACAGAAAAAACAGTGCTGAGCGACATGGAAATTTTGAAAAACTCATCTTCAGTAAGATAAGCACCTTCGATCCTGACCTTCTCAGCTATACTTTTAATATCAAAGAAGTTTTGAATAGGTAAAGGAGAGTCGTTCTGAAGAATGCTTTTAAATTCATTCGTCTGACGCAGGAATTTATTGATATGATCGAAGTTGCTCATTACCTGGATCTTATCAACCATCTGCTGTCCCATAGAACTCAGGCAGTAGGATTTGATCAATTCTTTAATATCCAGGAAACCCAGCTTTTCGCCGGCATTATTGGGGTATATCATTTTTGCTTTTGAGACTTGTTCGGTTCCTTCCACTTCACTTTATTTATCCTGCGTTCTCTTTCAGTCAATAATTTTTCTACACGGGAGTACATACTATCCAGTAGTATTGGATCCATACTATAATATTTCAGGCTCTTTTCATAGATTGCCTTTGTGGTATTATGACTATTATACACGGTAGCATAAAAATTCTTGCCCGACACCCTCATCGTATCTGTGTACACCAGGGATGCCATATAGCCATCCATGACATGAAGATCGGCCATGATCCTGACCATTTTTTGCTGCTCAATGATATCCTTAGGTGTCTCATTCAATTTACAGGAGCTAAGCAATAAGAGACTGAGAATAAATAGTTTTAATCCTTTCATTTCAATAATGTGAATTTAAGGATGTGGAAAGTAGCTGATTCTGATAATTCTGTTGCATTTTACTATTGTATCCCGTAGGTTTAGCATTTAAAAATTTCAAACAAAAATACAGATTAATGAGCATTGCAGCTAATATATCAGCTATTAAGGAACAGATCGGAAAAGCCGGGGTCAGGTTGATCGCTGTATCCAAAACAAAACCCCTTGAAAGTATAATTGAAGCCTATGAGGCCGGACAACGTTTATTTGGAGAAAACATGGTACAGGAGCTTGTGGAAAAATATGAAAAGCTTCCCAGGGATATTGAATGGCACCTGATAGGGCATCTTCAAACGAATAAGGTTAAATATATAGCTCCCTTTATCAGCATGATCCATTCTGTTGACAGTATGAAGCTGCTGCAGGAAATAAATAAACAGGCTTTAAAGAACAATCGTATCATCGATTGTTTATTTCAGTTAGAGATCGCTGATGAAGATACCAAATTCGGGATGGACCTTTCTGAGGCTATAGAACTTCTCCGTTCAGACGAATTTAAGGAACTAAAAAATATCCGTATCTGCGGGCTAATGGGAATAGCCACTCTTACTGATAATCCAAAGGTGACTTCGGAAGAATTTTATGAGTTAAAAACTTTTTTTAAGGGCTTGAAAGAAACATTTTTCCCTAATGATCCCGCCTTTTCTGAAATTTCTATGGGTATGTCGGGGGATTATCAGTTAGCCATTGAACAGGGCAGTACAATGATCCGCCTGGGCAGCACTATATTTGGCAGCAGACAGAAAAAAAACAACTAAGAGAAGGCCATCCGGTAGCTTTTTGACGAAATATATAAAACAGATTAATTGCTGAAAATGGAAATAAAGATCAGGCCTGCGGTGACAGAAGATTGCAACAGGCTGCTGGAATTGATCCGGGAACTGGCCGAATATGAGAAAGCCCCCGATGAAGTGACTGTAAGCCTCGAAGAGTTCCGGGAGGCCGGATTTGGAAGCAATCCGGTATGGAAAGCTTTTGTTGCGGAGAGCAATGGTATCATTCAGGGCTTTGGCCTATATTATGTTCGCTATTCCACCTGGAAAGGCTGCCGCTTATACCTGGAAGATCTCCTGGTTACCGAAGTGATGCGAGGTAAGGGTCTGGGTAAACTACTATTTGACCGGCTTATTGAAGAAGCGGTCGAAAAAGGATTTAATGGGATGAACTGGCAGGTGCTGGACTGGAATGAACCTGCGATAAATTTTTACAAAAAATATAATGCATTTATTGACGCCGGCTGGTTAAATGCATCCCTTTCAAAGGAGCAAATGAAGGCATTAATATAATTTTTATTACTATCTCATAAATAGATACTTATATATATTAATATAAACTTGTGATTAAGGTATTCAAATTTGGGGGAGCTTCTGTTTCGGATGCAGCATCTGTAAAAAACCTGGTAAAGATCGTCGAACTATACCGGGATGATCAGCTTCTGATCATTGTATCGGCCATGGGTAAAATGACCAATGCCCTTGAAAAACTATGCCTCTCCTATGTGCACGGGAAAGAAGATACGCAGGAGTTGCTTAAGGGAATTAAGGACTTTCATGAGAAAATATTAACCGGGCTTTTTGGAAATCCTGATCATCCGGTTTTCGATGAAATAGCAAATACTTTTATTGAAATCGAATGGATGCTTGAGGATGAGCCACATCCCGATTATGATTTTAACTATGACCAGATCGTTTCCATTGGCGAATTGCTTTCCAGCAGAATAGTTTCGGCCTATCTCCGGGAATGTAATTTAAGTAATCAATGGATTGACGCCAGAGGCTATATTCTTACTGATAACAATTACCGGGAAGGGATAATTGACTGGGAGAAAAGTTGTACTTCCATACGCAGGCTCAAAGAAACACTTAACAAACAATTTGTAATAACCCAGGGCTTCATTGGCGGCACCTCAGAGAATTATACCACCACATTAGGGCGGGAAGGTTCTGATTATTCGGCTGCTGTTTTTGCTTCCTGCCTGCAGGCCGAATCGCTTACTATCTGGAAAGACGTGCCTGGCGTAATGAATTGCGACCCGGGCTTGTTCAGTAATGCCAGGAAATATGATGAACTCCCCTATTCTGAAGCGCTGGAGATGGCCTATTACGGCGCGACCGTCATACATCCTAAAACAATAAAACCTCTTCAAAATGCAGGGATCCCATTGTTTGTCAGGCCTTTTCTTTATCCTGATGAAAAAGGGACCAGGATCGGCCAGTCTGCAAAACTCAATACCGGCATTCCGGCAATTATAATCAAGAAAGATCAGATCCTGCTATCAGTATCTTCAAATGACCTCTCATTTATTGATGAAAATATCCTGAGTATCCTGATGAAAGGACTTTCAGATTCTCATATCAAACTGAATATGTTGCAATTGTCTGCCCTTAATTTTTCAATTTGCTTTGATCAGGATGAAAATAAGTTCAGGAAGCTTACCGATACCTTGAAGGAAAATTTTAAATACAAGTACAATAAGGGGCTTGATTTACTCACTGTCCGTTATTTTAAAAGGGAGGAAATAGATGACTTAACTGCCGGAAGGGTAGTTTTAATGGAACAATTCAGCAGGAATACAGCACAGCTGATACTTGCCCCAAAGCTGTGAATAAGGCCATATTAAATAGTGATGTTCAGCGATTTATAAATGAAAATTTAAATTCTGACCTTCCTGTCATCAGTCTGCGAAAAAGCCCTTTCGCAACAGTCAGCTCCGGAGAACTGGCAGAACAAATAGATAGTAAAAAAAGGTGTGAAAATAAACTTCCCCTCTGGTTTCGGTCCGAAGGCATCTACTATCCTCCAAAACTTGCCATCGAACAGGCCTCTTCAGAAATTGCTGCCAGGTATAAAGCGGATCTGATCCCCGGTGACCGTATTATTGATCTGACAGGAGGTTTTGGGGTGGATTCCTACTTCTTCGCCTTAAAAGCAAAGCTGGTTATCCATTGCGAGCTGAATAAAGAGCTTTCAGAGATCTCGGAGTATAATTCAGGCATTTTAGGTGTCCGGATTAATTATCTGAACGTGGATGGAATGGAATATCTCAGATCGTCAAAGGAAACCTTCAGCGCGATCTATATCGACCCATCAAGAAGGGTCGATTCAAAAAAAGTCTTTAAGCTCAGGGATTGCGAACCTGATGTCTGCACTAATTTGCAGGTATTATTGGATCATTCATCCCGTATTTTGATCAAAACAGCTCCATTACTTGATATTCAATCAACACTAAATGAGCTGAAACAGGTCAGCGAGGTCCATATCGTTAGTATCAGGAATGATTGTAAGGAATTGCTTTATTTAATTGACAGGCAATTCAGCGGAAATGAACCGCTGATCACCTGCGCTTTGCTTGCTGAAGATATAATGTCTCAGTATAGCTTCAAACTATCCGAAGAGAAGACATTCAGGATTGAGTTGTATTCAGAGCCGCTTGCTTTTATTTATGAACCTGATGTTGCTTTGCTTAAGGCCGGCTGCTTTAAATTAATTACCCGTGATTTCGGGCTGAAAAAGATCCATCAGCATACTCATTTATACACCTCTGAAACCATCAGCAAATCCTTTCCGGGCCGAAAATTTAAATTAATACAGGCCTGGAACTATGGAAGATTTATAAAGGAAAACAAAATCAAACAATCAAATATTATATGCCGGAATTTTCCACTGAGCCCGGAAGACCTGAAGAAAAAGCTGAAGATCAGGGATGGCGGAAAGGAGTACCTTTTATTCTGTACCGGCCGGAATAAGGAACTCATGGTTTTGAATTGTGAGAGAATTCCTTAATGGTCAATAAATCAATGCAAATAAGTATTAAAAAAGAAGTCCTGAAAAGAAGTCCTGAAAAGAACTCCTTTAAATTAAATATCAGCTATTTAATTTAACGTGAGTTCGATATAAAATTTTGCGAAGTACTATTAAAATTGACTGATTTTCTGTTGTTTTAGAAAGCAGGGGCTATGCCTCTTCGCTCCTGCCATTCCCGTGTTCTGCCCTGGTTTTTTGCAGCAGATTTATAAGATAATATAAAATTCAATATTGCAAAAAAGCTAGAGCTGCCACCCGGGTTTATTTCGAATGGCAAATGGTCCTTTTGCCGGACTGCCCGTCCCGATGAAAAACAGCACTGGGTAAAATAAACCTTGCCGGAGGAGGTAGCATCTGAATAATTATAATCCTATACTTTTAACCTTCCTTAATATCGAACTGAGGTTAATTTATTATCAACCTGAGTTCGATCATTGTTTTTCCACTACATTCTTGTAAAGGCGTATATTTATTGCAAGGCTGCGTTAACGAAGTAGCGGCATCCTTTTGGTTTTTCGAAGCCAAAAAGATACAGCGGACAGCGTGTTTAAACGCCCAAAAACCTATTTTTAATAGATTTGTACATTTTTAATAGTCGAACTCAGGTTAACAGTAAACAATTAAAATGAATGACCCCGAAGCAGAGCTTCGAGGTATCGCGTTATTCGAATAACCGTAATTGTGTCCTATGAAACTTCTTATAATCAGTCTTTTCATGACCTTGTTCATTTATATATCTTTGAATAG
>JAKFBV010000003.1:0-4574 GCA_036677005.1 Pedobacter sp. | reverse complement strand
ATGGTACAACAACAAATTCTTATTATGACGCTTATGAATATGATCACTCATAAGACAAATATAACGCTTACTTTACTTACCCAACCCCGAAGCAAAGCTTCGAGGAATTCTTTTGATTAAAAATGACTATTCAACTTACAGCTTATAACTTAAGTATTAAGTCTTACTTCCTTATCTCTGCTCCGGCCTGTTTCTCGAAATTAAGAATTAATTTTTGCATGATGGCCTCAATTTGCTTATCGGTAAGGGTTTTTTCTTCGTCCTGAAGCAAAAAACTCAGGGCATAAGATTTTTTGCCTTCCGGAAGCTTATCTCCAAGGTACACATCAAACACATTGACTTCCTTCAACAGGCTTTTTTCAGTTTTTTGAGCGATCTGTCTGAGTTGTTCAAAGCTTATATCTTTACTCAATAACATTGAAAGATCACGCCTCACTGAGGGAAATCTGGAAACCTCGGTATAGCTTATCTTATTATTTCTTACCGAGCGTAAAAGCAGGTCCCAGTCGAAATCAGCGTAAAATACCCCGCCTGATATATCCAGCTTTTTTAATGTGCTTTTTGAAACCGCCCCAAATTCAACGAGCAGCTTTTCCCCTTTCCTGTAATTTATTCCGTAAGAAAGTTCAGCATTCAGATTTTCGGAAGAGATCAAACCTTTAATATTCAGTCTGCTGATAATCAGATCAACGGCTGACTTTAAATTATAAAACCCTGCCTCTGCAGTTTTTGAATTCCAGTTTTCAGCTTGCCTGGCCCCGGTAATAAAAATTGATAAACGCTGATTCTCCCTGTATCCTTCATTATCCAGGTTATAAACCTTTCCGAATTCATAAAATTTCAGGTCGGAATTTCTTCGGTTTTGGTTATAAGAAATGGCTTCCAGGCCAGAATACAAGAGACTCTGACGCATCACATCGAGATCACTGCTCAGGGGATTCAGGATCCTGACTGCCAGTTCAGGCTGTGATGAATAAGTGATCCTGGTCAATGAATTACTAAGTATCTCGAAAAAACCGTTTGCTGAAAGCAGGTCGGCGATCTGGTTTTGAAGCACCTCCTTATCAGGTTTAGGGGTATGATTCAGGGATGCCCGGATCTGCGAAGGGATCTCCACATTATCATATCCGTGGATCCTTAATATTTCCTCTATGATGTCAACCTCCCGGGTAACATCTACCTTATATGCCGGAACTTCCAGAGTCATGCCATCCGAATCCTCAGCGTAAATTGTAATACCTAATCCGCTTAAAGTGGACCGTATTTCTTCAGGGGCAATCGTCTTCCCGATCAGACGGTTGACATTACTGAATGAGATGCTCACTTCAAATGGTTTTGCAGGTGATGGATAGATATCCGAAACATCGGAAGATATCTCCCCTCCGGCCAGTTCCTGTATCAGGACTGCGGCGCGTTTAAGAGCTGTAACCGTCATTCCGGGATCAGTTCCACGCTCAAAACGGAAAGAAGCATCCGTCTTTAGTCCGTGGCGTTTGGAAGTCTTGCGTACTGATACCGCGTCAAACCAGGCACTCTCCAGGAATATCTTTGTGCTTGTCTGCTTAACTCCTGAGGATATTCCGCCAAAAACCCCGGCTATACACATCGGGTCACTGGCATTACAGATCATCAGATCATCAGCAGATAATTTGCGCTCATTCTCATCCAGGGTTTTAAACAAAGTACCTTCAGCACACTTCTTAACCAGTACTTTTTGTCCGCTTATCGCATCCGCATCAAAAGCATGCAAGGGCTGTCCCAATTCATGAAGCACATAATTCGTCACGTCAACCACATTGTTTATCGGGCGGATGCCGATCGCACTGAGTTTATCTTTGATCCAGTCAGGAGATTCCTTTACGCTGATCCCGCTAATGCTTAAAGAAGAGTAACGGCGGCAGGCATCCGGGCTTTCAATGATTACGGGGATCGTTAAATCCCGCTTACTGACTTTAAAGCCTGAGATATCCGGCATGGTTACCTTCAGCTTCAGATAAGCCGCCAGATCGCGTGCTACACCCAGATGGGAAGCCGCATCAGCCCGGTTTGGTGTTAAACCGATCTCGAACACATAGTCATCCTCCAGTTTAAAGTAATCTTTAGCCGCAGAACCTATGACTGCAGACTCATCCAGAACTATAATTCCGGCATGATCGTGGCCCAGACCGATCTCATCCTCAGCACAGATCATCCCTTCAGAAACCTCTCCACGGATCTTTGATTTATTGATCTTAAATGGCTCGCCTGATGTTGGGTAGATCATCGTATTTACTGTTGCCACTACCACTTTCTGAGCGGCAGCCACATTATTTGCGCCGCAAACGATCTGAAGATCATCTGGCCGACCCACATCCACTTTGCATATTTTGAGCCGATCTGCATTCGGGTGCTGCATACATTCCTTCACATACCCGATCAGCAGCCCTTCCAAACCTCCGGGGATAGTTTGTACCTTTTCCAGGCTTTCAACTTCCAGCCCGATATTGGTCAGGATAAGGGATAATTCTTCAGGAGTTTTACTTGTTTGAATGAATTGCTGCAGCCACTTGTAAGAGATCTTCATGTTATAAAAATGATAAACGACAAAGATAGAAAGAGAATTGAGATATGAGATGGGAGATATGAGATATGAGATGGGAGATATGAGATGGGAGATTGCTGTAATGAGTATGCCTTAACCGGATGAACTGAATCACCCGCTCAGTATCCTTATCCCAGAATCCCTTCGTCGGCAAAACTCAGAAAACCCTGATCGGTAATAATCAGATGATCCAGCACCGGTATATCTAAAAACTGCCCTGCCGATCGTAATTTCTGAGTTAATTCAAGATCAGCTTGACTGGGTTTCAGATTACCTGAGGGGTGATTATGAGCCAGTATAATGGATGCTGCATGATTTTCAAGAGCTATATTAAAGATGATCTTTGGGTCGGCGATCGTGCCGGCCTGTCCGCCCTTACTGACCAGATGCCTGGAGGTGATCTTATTTGCCCGGTTTAAAAGCAGGATCCAGAACTCCTCATGGTTCAGGTCCTTCAGCTGGGAGACAATGGCCTGGTACACATCAATACTTGTGCTTACCTGTACACGTACGGCACTTAGGGTTTCTTTCCTGCGCCTTCCCAGTTCCAGGGCTGCAATAATGCTGACGGCTTTTGCTTCACCAATTCCTTTAAACCTCGAAAGCTCGGCAATATTCAAACGGGCCAGTTGATTTAAATCCTTATTGCAGGCATGCAGAATGCGTTTGCTCAATTCAACCGCACTCTCATTTCTGTTTCCTGATCCGATCAGTATGGCTATTAGTTCAGCATCGCTAAGGCTTCTTCTGCCCTGCAGGGATAATTTCTCCCTGGGTCTGTCTTCCTCAGCCCATGCTTTGATAGTAATTTTGTTGTCATAGGTTTCCATGACTAAATGTAAAAGAATACAGCATAAAAAAAAGGGGTTCTGAAATTTTCAGAACCCCTTTTTTTTATGTTTTTATGAATTATTTTAATCCGTTGACAAATTTTGTCAGTTTGGATTTATTGTTTGAAGCCTTGTTCTTGTGGATGATGTTCTTTTTAGCCAAACGATCAAGCATAGAGATCACCTTACTTAAAAGCGGAGTCGCTTCTGATTTATCAGTAGTAATACGTAATCTTTTGATTGCTGATCTTGTTGTTTTCGCCTGATAGCGATTACGTAAACGCTTAGCCGCGTTTGATCTGATTCTTTTTATCGATGATTTATGATTTGCCATTTCTTAAGCTTATTATTCCGTCCTTCTTTTAAGGACTGCAAATATATGCCGATTATTTTAATATTCAAAGCTTAAATTAAAAAAATAAGAATAGCTGACAGGAGCATTATTTAAACCTGAAATACCCCGGGGTTCAAAAATCCCTCAGCGGATCTGATCAAACCGTTTAATCACCCCTTAGACCGTTGAATAGGTTTTTATAACATTTAAAATAAAATTCAACAAATTGAAGTCGATAAATTGAACGGTACACAAATGAAATTAAGCAAAGCTATAGTGTAAATAAATTTCGAAAGGAGGAAAAATAAATGGCAGGAACATTTTCACAAATTTATATCCAGGTGGTTTTTGCAGTAAAATACAGGGGATGCCTCATTTCCGATGCATGGAAATTGGAACTTTTTAAATACGTTTCTGGTATTATAAGAGCAAAAGAACAAAAATCGATTATCGTAAATGGCATGGCAGATCATGTTCATTGCTTTATCGGACTTAAACCAGCGATGGCTATTTCTGATTTGGTTAGAGACATTAAAAATAATTCATCGAATTTTATCAATGATAAAAGCTTCATTAAAGGAAAATTTGAATGGCAGGCAGGTTATGGCGCATTTTCATATGCCCATTCACAATTAGATCATGTTTATAACTATATCTTGAATCAGGAAGAACACCATAAGAAGAAAACATTTAAAGAGGAATATCTGGAGACTTTAAATGAATTTGGAATAGACTATAAATCTGAATTTTTATTTGATTGGTTTGAATAATGTCACCCTTTCAGGGTTAAATCAAAAATTGATTATTTTCTATAATCATATCATCCCTT
>JAKFBV010000002.1:0-52294 GCA_036677005.1 Pedobacter sp. | reverse complement strand
TACAGCATCTGAGACCCGTTCTCAGGTGGTCAGTTTGGCCCGGAATCCACTGGTCAGTTTCCTCCGGAATCAGGTGGTCAGCTTAGCCCGGAATCAGGTGGTCAACTTCACCGGAATTTCCACGCCAGTCCCGTGTTCTGCCCTAGTTTTTGCCCATAGATTGCTTTTTTAGAAAAAATTTTGTTTGGGCAAAAAGCTAGAGCTGACACCCGGGTTTATTTCAAATGGGCGGTGGTCCTTTTGCCGGGCTGCGCGTCACAATGAAAAACAGCTCCAGGTAAAATAAACCTTGCCGGAGGAAGTATCTTCCGGCTATTCGTAATTTGAAAAATAACGCAATTTCTTGCCGGAAATACTCCGGAGGAAAGGGCTGAAATGGCCTGTAAAACACAGGTATTGCTTTCCAAAATCAACGAATTTTTGATCCAAAGGCCTGGTCCTACCTGTTACAAGGTTCTATTTAACCTTCCTTCTATCGAACTCGGTTTAATTAAAATTACAATCTAAGCTGTACTAAATTATCATTTAGAAACAGGTGCTAACATTCTGCCTGACCAGCCATAGATAATCTCCTGCAATTCTCCGCTGAACCTATTAAAATCATCAGGCGTATTAAGAATGATCTGATCAGACGCACCTAACAATTTATATATTTTTCCAGCTTCAGAAACCGATGCTCTGATATCTGTAAGATTAGCAGTCTGGTCTAATTTGGGGGCAATCAGCAGCACCGGTCTCGGAGCAATTGATCCTAAGATTTCCTGATAATCATATGGGATACGATCTTCATTACCAACAAAGAAACCTAAACGAGGAATCAGGCCGTGCAAATGCGAAAAAGCTTTGATCCCTTCCCTGCCATTATCCTTCGAATCTGTACGCATGGGTGTAAAACCGCTCACTGAAACAAGTCCGGCAATTCTTTCATCAAGTGCAGTAGCATAAAGTCCGACTGTAGCACCCAGAGAATAACCTGCTACAAATATTTTAGAGCTATCAACAAAATTCAGATGGCTCATTGCGTCTACTGCCCCTTTAACATCAGCCACCATTTTTCCCATTTTCGACCAATTTGGATATCGGTCATAAAAACGTGTTCCTTCTTCAATCCGATTTCCAAAACCGATCATATCGTATGAAAAAACAACATAACCAAGATCAGTCATACCCTCAAAGAATGACTGAATATTATGATAGGAGGAAAAACCCTTGGAATAGTCGTATTCATGCTGATAAATCAGTGCCGGCAACTTACCCGCCTTAATATTTCCTGCTTTATCCTTCGGATAGTAAATATAGCCATACAAATAATCGCCAAACTCCTTGTAAGGTGTGACGGCCATACGCCCCATGCGGGAGGTTACAATTGATCGTTTGAGAACAGTCCCAAAATAATCTTCTCCGGCTCCCCCATTTTCTAAACGCAACGGCCCCTGGTTAGTCAGGCCGGGAGGTTCATCCCCCAATATCCATTGTATCTGTTGTTTTATTTCAGTTTTTTTATCAGCCCAATTTCCCTTTGATAAGTTTTTTCCGGCAATTGCCCCGGTGCCTTGCCCGACTTTTGAAGGATAATTTAACGGATCTATATTTTCCTTACTTCGCATCCTCCAGCCTTCAAACGTATAATTGTAAAGCAATTTATTTTCAGGCTTATGGTCACTGCGCTTAAAAACATAATCAAAGAAATCAATATAGTCTTCAATGTCCCGTGCAGCAGTACCATGTTCACCATCCCTGAACCTGATTGCCAGATTATCCTCTGCATTAAGAAACTTATACACCTTTTGTGCCGAGCCATAGGCCTGCTCAATACCCCATGGATTGCCGGCTCCTTCATTGATCGCTGTGCTCAGCATTAATCCTCTGGGTGCAATCAATGCCATAAAATGATTCTGGTCAATGGGAAGCCTACTCTCCCGGCCAATAAAAAATCTTAAACGGGGATGTAGCCAGGACGGTTGGGCAGCGGATAATAAGGCAATATCTTCCACATCATACTGCTGGGCAGCATAACGCCATGGGACTTCGGCATCTGAACCACCGCTGCTTGGAATAACAGCCTTAATGCGTTCGTCAAAAGCAGCAGCCATCAGTGCTAATTTACCATTCCTGGAGTGTCCGGTTAAGGCAATTCTTTCTTTATCGACAATTGGAAGTGTATGCAAGTAGTCAATCGCTCTGAAAGTACCGAATGCTCTTCTCATCAAACGGGTAAAGTCATATTTGCCAGACCATATTTCAGAGTACTTTTCAGTATCATCCTTTGCATCCGAGGCTGCATAAACACAGGCCGTATAGCCCCGTCTTACCGCAATTTGCGCCCAGCCTCTGTGGTTCCACTGGGTCATAAAAACAGGGAAGGAACCTTTCCCCTGCGGAATCATTAATTCAATGGTAAGTTTGGCTTGCTCTTGCGGACCGAATGACAGCTCTACCATGCGAAGTGTAGTTGAACCCTCTTTCTTTTCACTCAAAACCTTAACCTTGAAATCGCCAGGAGATTTCGGATAGGTTCCCGTAATATAATATTCCAGTTGCTCCTTCATCCATTGACGCTTTTCTTTCCACTGCGCAGCTGAAGTAACGGGAATATTTTTGCCACCCTCGTCCAGTATGAGCGGATCGGGAAGAAAAGGTATTGAAGGCATTTTATCGAAATCGGGTGGAAGCTCGCCGGTTCGTTTAAGCCAATTCTTAAATGTCTCGTCCAAAAATGAAACCCGGCCATTTATTACCTTATCCTCAGGTAATAACTTTATTATCCTGCTAAGGCTGGCTTTTCGTTTTAAACTGTCTGATTGTGCAGTTGTATCCGGGTTATGAAATTTTATCTTATAATCTGCAAAAGCTATAGTTGTAAGTCCGAAGAAAAAAACCAGGCAAATTGTTCTGATTGAACAATCTGTCAAAAATCCATGTGGTTGATTTTTCATTATAGCATTTGATAATTTATTCCGGATATGAAGATATAAATTCCTAGAGTTACAGAAGGTAGTATTGGTATTTTAATAAAGGAGTATGTTAGAACTCTGAGTTGTATGGACAGGGGTCAGCAAAACAGAGAATTAGACGGCCACCCATGAGCAATGTGGTATTTATGGAACGGGAGGTTCCCGCCTACGCGGGAATGACAAAGGTGGGTGGGGTCAGGAGATTCCAGCCTCCGCTGGAATCGGTTCAGATAAGACGGAAACCTCCTGCAAATCATCTTATTACATTTACATTCTACATAACATGTTTTTTTCATAAAAAGCAAGCCCCCCTTTCAGTGCAATGGTAATTTTTACACTACTTTCACTGCCTTAAAACCTGCAATATTTTTACCTATTAGTACAGGATTGTTCATAAGCTTTGGCCTAAGCACAAAATCTCCGTTAACGTTTTTTTCCGCCTCAGCTGGTGCGGTAGGCACAGACCAAGCCATAGCACTAACTTTAATAGCATCAGGTGCAGCGGCGGCATTTTGTTTCTGCTGCAGGAAAAGAAAAGAGAATAATTATAGGACATAAATAAGTTCATTATTTCTACAATTTCGATTTTCCCAGGACACTACTGATTAACGAAACCCCTATTCATAAAGATCATTCACATCCGCCTTTGCCAGTTCAATCAAAAACTTAGATACTTTTAAAGTCACGGCCTTAAAGTATTTTTCTCCTTTCTCCTTCGTTGCAAATTCGGGATTTCCTACCCCTGTGTCTTTGGTAATTTTCGACCACTTTCTTTCTGCCCAGGCCCAGCCTTCTGAAAACTCTTTGATTTTATATTTCTTCTCTTTCCCATCTCCGGCCGTATCTAAAGGAAGCATTAAATCCGGAGCCAGGTGTTGAATCAGGCTTGTTTCCATTTCATCGGCATGGTCACCATCCTGTTCAAAAAATTTCATTTTGTCTACAGACTGAAACCAGTTACAGGTGCTGAGAAACATTTTTGGGTATTTTAAACCCAGCTCCCTGACCATCATTCTAAAATCATTCCCCCCGTGACCGTTCAGAATCAAAAGCTTAAAAATATTCGAGCGTTGAAGCACTTCTATAATGTCGCATAAAATCGCCAGTTGGGTACTTGGATAAATATTTAAATCCAATTTTATGTCTGCCTGACCTGTATTAACTCCAAAAGGGACGGTAGGTAAAACAATGATCTTCGCACCGCTTTCCCAGGCAATCCTGGCAGATTCAGCAGCAATATGGTCAGCTTCAATCACATCCGTCGAATAAGGTAAATGATAATTATGCGCTTCTGTAGCCCCCCAGGGAAGGATTGCAAGGTCATAATCTGAATCTTTTACAGATTTCCAATTTGTTTCTGCTAAAATGTAAGGTCTGATCATTTTGTTTGAATTTGTTGAAAAAGGGTGATTTCTGATGAATGATTGCTTGTGTTTGAGTTAACAAAGCCAGCAACGTTTTGGTCCTGGCGATTGGCGTTTTAATAAGTGTAAATTAAACATTCTACCTCGATTTCCAAATGCAGAGCAATCCAAATCGATTTGCCCACCATTGTGCCAAATGCCTGTTAACAACTCGTATTTTTTAACTTTTATTCAGTAAATTTGTTAATGCCAACAGTTTGTAAATTTTATAAAATGGGATGAGCACTTCAAATAAATCATATGATCCGATTACAGATATAATCTTTTCTAAAGGTTTAAAGATAAAATCAGCTATCCTCACAGATAGGAAATTGGATATAATTTTAAATAATGATCTGGTTTTAGTCGTCTCTTTGAAAAATTACGAAAGATTGAATAGGGCAACTTTATTTAAAAGAGCGAAGCAATTTTAAAATAATTGGAAATGGTACAGGGCTTCATTGGCCAACTCTCGATGAAGACTTAAGCTTATATGGTTTTCTTAAAGAATTTTTCAAACAAAATATTGAAAAAAAGAAAAAGCTTGTAATTGCTTAGTTTATGAATCGTATGCCTTGATTGGCTTGCAGGTAAGGGGTGCTGTTATAGGCTGTGCTTATTTCTTTGTGTTTTTAAGATATTCTTGAAATTGTTATTTTTCACAAAGTTCTTTCAACTTATCGAGTGCTTTTGGGTAGGTCTGGTTCATATAATCTAAAAAATCTTCAGTGGTGTCTAAGTCAACAGTAAGGGTTGTAGTTCCATTGTTTTCTTCGAAGGTATAGTTTTCAAATCCGTTTGCCCATTTTTCCACTTCTGATCCTTCTGTAATTTCCTTATCCGCTTTTAAAAGGCCATAATGCTGAATTGAAACAAATTGCTTAGGGATATTTTCAACTATCCTGGAAACCATTCCTCCCTTTTCTCCTTTCTCATCTACACCAACAAATAGAATTTTATTCCCCTTGTCCCAACTTCCTTCATAGGTCGATGTCGGGTTAAATAATGAAGTCCATTGCTCATAAGTTGATTTACTGTTAATCCCCAGCATAAAATCATATACCCTGCTCGCAGGTACATTGATGCTTACTTTGAATTGTAACTTTTTCATAATATTAATATTTGTTTAAATTATCCCGCAGCGCCGTCGGCAAGCCTTTGGCGGCCGATGGATAGCTATCGGGATCGAGTTGTTATTTTCCATCAAACTTAGCAGTCGTTTAACATAGCCTATAACTAAATAGGATTTTATACGCAATTTAGCATAATAAACTACCACAAGCCCACCAATTTCAGTGGTATTGTGGCAGGTCCGTCATCCTAAATAAAAATGCTTATTACCAGTTATTTTTCCTAATCTAAAATATAAAATTAATCATTGATTGATTTTATATTGGCAATAAGCAATTCAAAGATGCTTCTAATAGAATAGCAGAAAACTAGCAGCCACCCTTTTCAACAGGAAGAATTAAATTTTTTAAACAGCCTATAATTTTATCAGTATTTTAGCAAAACCTAACCATACTAACCATACTAACCATACTAACCATACTAACCATACTAACCATATGAACTTAAAAATTAAATTCTTCGCATTTTCTGCATTGATCTGCCTTGCTGCCTGCAATCAGAATAAGCCAAAAATTTCGGATGAAGATGGACTCTCTGCTTTTAGTTCAGATAGTTTAAAACTGCATGTTGCAGAGCTTTCTCACGACTCGCTTCAGGGCCGTAAACCATTTACCCCCGGAGAAACAAAAACCATAGCTTACCTGCAAAAACAATTCAAAGCTGCAGGTTTGGAGCATGGAAATGGAGAGAGTTATATTCAGGAAGTCCCGATGGTCAATATTCAGACTACAGCGGCTGCGGATATGCAGGTGACCACATCAAAAGGAAGCTTTAAACTCAAAGGTTTTGACGATTATGTGATCTGGACTGATAAGATCACCGATAAAGTAAGCTTCGATAATGATGAGGTGGTCTTTGCCGGTTACGGTGTTGTTGCACCCGAATATAACTGGGATGATTACGCGGGTCTTGATGTAAAAGGAAAGATCGTCATGGTGATGGTGAATGATCCGGGATTTGCTGCCGGAGATTCCAGCTTATTTAAAGGCAAAACCATGACCTATTACGGTCGCTGGACCTATAAATTTGAAGAAGCTGCACGTCAGGGTGCAAAAGGTTGTCTGATCGTTCATACCACCGTGGGTGCAAGTTATCCCTTTACTGTCGTTCAGAATAACTGGAACGCATCCAAACTCAGACTGGATGACCGCGGAAAAAGCAATGTTTATACCGATATCAATGGATGGCTTTCGCTTCCGGCTGCAAAGAAACTAGTAGCTGCTGCGGGACAAGATTCCACTAATTTCTTCGCACAGGCAGATAAGAAAGGCTTTAAGCCGCTTGCTTTGGATCTTAAACTGAGTACCAGCGTTGCCGTTAAGACCATATTCAACAAATCGCAGAATGTTATCGGCAAAATAATAGGTACCAAACGCCCTGATGAGGTGATCATCTACACTTCTCACTGGGACCACCTTGGAATTGGCAAACCAGATGAAACTGCTGACTCAATCTATAATGGTGCATTTGACAATGCCAGCGGTACTGCCGGACTAATTGAACTGGCCAGGGCATTTAAAAGCATGAAAGTTCAGCCTGAACGTACCATTATTTTGCTGGCAGTAACTGCAGAGGAACAGGGCCTTTGGGGATCGGCATATTATGCTCAGAACCCAATTTATCCAACATCAAAAACTGTAGCGAATATTAATATTGACGGTTTAAATCCTTTTGAGAAAACAAAAGACATCATTATTGTCGGGGAAGGACAATCAGAGCTGGAAGAATATCTGAAAGAAGCTGCAGAAAAAGCAGGTCGGGTTATCGCCTTTGAAAATCATCCTGAAGCAGGATATTACTATCGTTCCGATCATTTCAACTTTGCTAAAGTTGGTGTACCTGCACTCTATACTTCCAATGGCATCGATGTAATTGGCAAAGAAGCCGGCTATGGCGAGAAAAGGGAAAAAGAATACACTGAGAAGCATTATCACCGCCCCTCAGATGAATTTGATTCTGCAACATGGACCTTTGAAGGCGGTTTGGAAGATCTGAAGTTGTTTTTTCAGGTCGGTAAACGATTAGCTTTCGAAGAAAAGATGCCTCAGTGGAAGAATGGTTCAGAATTTAAAGCCATTCGGGAGAAAAAATAATTAGATAAAAATGCCTGCTTCGTATTAGGACGCGGCATATGCCACAACAAATCAGTATTTATTTATTGAGTCAGATTCCGGCCCCCGAGCCGGAATCTCTTTTTTAAACCACCATTGCGTTGTCATGGCGGGCTTGACCCGCCACCTCCAACAATCTCTCACCATTAGATTTTCATGACTGGCTTGACCCGCAACCTCATCCTTCACCAATCCATTGTCATATCGGGCTTGACCCGCCACATAAATTTGCCACTTGTCTGTTTTAATGTATTAGGTGGTGGCTTGCGCCCAATGTCATTATTTAAGGATTACGATCCTGACGAAAGTCAGGATCTCCTCCATTATTAAATAAATGCATTTTCATTCTGGCGAAAGCCAGAACCTCCTGCCCCTTAACTTAATGACATTGGGCTTGCGCCACGATGAAATCAATTTTAAAATAGAGGCGTGGCTTCCGATATATTGATAATTAGTATTACAAATGAGGTCGTGGCTTTCGCCACGATGACAAACCAATATTAAAAAACAGGAGATTCCGGCTCGGAGGCCGGAATCGGATTTCACTCAACAATTCGTTGTCATGGCAGGCTTGATCCGCCACCCTTTTTACCAACTCCTTAAACGCGTATTACCACCTTCCAAACAACCACAAATTAAGCCCAAACTAAACGCACACTAAACGCATAAATTTATGGGTTTTGTCCGCGTTTAGTCCGCGTTTCCTCTGAGTTTAGTGTGTGTTTCCTGTCAAGCAAATACGAACATTTTCTCAACCTGTCTGCCCGGAGAGATTTGGGCATTTTAAGGCTCTGATCAGAGCGCTTTCCAAATGGCATTTTCAATAAGATTAAATCCTATTCAAACTATAATTAACTTAGCGCCCTTTATGAACAGAGATCTGCTAAAAAGACTTTTCATTTGTGCCCTGCTCCTGCTGCTGAGCAAACCTGGTTTCAGCCAGATGAAACTGATTAAGAAACTCCTTTCAAATGAGGCAGATACCACCCGCGGTAGTAGTTTTCTGCCCCTGCCGGCACTTGGCTATGCCCAGGAAACGGGAATAGAAATAGGAGCTGTCAGCCTTTATTCATTTTATACGGACCGGAAGGATACCTTAATGCGTACCTCGCGAATTACAGGAATGATAACCTTTACCACAAAAAAGCAAAGCAACTTCGCTCTAAAATCAGACATCTGGACACCTGGAAACAAGTATCATGTAACCTCTGAAATCCGCTATAGAAATTTCCCTTTCAATTTTTACGGGATTGGTAATTCTACACTTGAACTGAATGAAGACCCCATCACTCAAAAACTTTTCAAACTCAATGCAGGGCTGGAAAAAAAGCTGGGTAAAAATATTTATACCGGAATGAGTATGGGCTATGAATCCTACCGGTTTGAAGATAAAGTAGCCGGGGGCATTTACAGTAATGATCCGGGTATCAGGGCTAAAGATGGCGGTCGTGTTTTCTTTATGGGAATCACACAGATCATCGACAGTCGTAATACCAATACTTACACTACAAAAGGATCCTTCCTGAAGCTAAACTATTCCTATGCACCGGATTTCTTTGGTGGCGACCATTTCAGTGGAAGCCTTCTTAAACTTGATCTGCGTAACTTTCATAGTCTGAGCAAGAAAACAACCCTCGGTTTAAATGCACATTTTCAAACCATTAGTGGGAGTAATACCCCTTTTTATCTGCTCCCACAGCTTGGAAGTGATGAAATGATGCGTGCTTATTATGCCGGACGATTCCGTGATCAAAATTTATTAGCCCTGCAAAGTGAAATCAGGCTCAAACTAAATCCACGATTTGGAATAGTGGCATTTGCAGCTGCAGGCAATGTCTATTCAGGAGGCAATTTGAAATTGATTCAATTCAAGCCCAGTGTTGGCGGTGGATTCAGATATTTTTACGACATCGAGCGAGGTCTGAGTGTAAGAATGGATTATGCTATCGGCGAACAGAATCCCGGAGAAAAGAGACAAAAAGGTCTCTATCTTAGTCTGGGTGAGGCGTTTTAATCATTATTCATCACTATTGCCTGAATAAAATTACTTTTCTTCGACCCCGAAGGTGCAATCTCATTATTTAAGGGCATATTTCAGAACAATCAAATGGAAGGAGGTTCCCGCTTTCGCGGGAATGACAGGTCCGTGGGAGGAGGAGATTCCGGCTCAGGAGGCCGGAATCGAACTAAATAAGAACGCCAGTAAGTATTTCTAAGGCAAATCACCTCCGATTCCAGCGAAGGCTGGAATCTCCTTGCCCCCAAACAACCTTGTCATTCCCACGAAAGTGGGAACCTACAGCAATATATTTTAAGTCGGATCAGCGAAGGCTGTATTCCCCAATCTCCCTCCAACAATCCTGTCATCCGATAACCTATCGGATCCAGCGAAAGCTGGAACCTATCAATCCTTAAATAATGACATTAGGCTTGACCCAGCACCTCAATAAGGTTCAATATTCAGAACTTAATTTTAACCAGACACAGTGATTAATGAATTTGCTATTTTGCGTTATTATAAGTTCTAATAATTAAAGATCATGCACAAAATCACAAGCTTCGCCTTATTCATACCTTTGATTTTTATGATCTCCTGTTCAGAAAAAAACAATACCAGGGATTCAGAATTAAACAGCCTGGCAGAACAATATGTACAACTCGGATTAAACATCGGTCAGTATGATCCTGATTTTGTGGATGCGTATTATGGCCCAGATTCTTTAAAGCCAGCTACCGAAAAACTGACAATATTTCCTAAGGATAGCCTGTTAACATCGATTGCCGGACTAAAAAATAAACTCATTGAGATCTCTTCACAACTCAGTGACTCGGGCAAAATAAGAGCAGGCTGGATGTCTCAGCAACTTACTGCCTTCGGCCGCCGTATCCGGATCTTCTCTGGCGAATACAAAACTTTTGATGAAGAGTCAAAAGAACTGTTCGGCATTTCAGCTCCGGTGTATCCTGAACAACATTTTAAACTCCTGCTTGACACTCTGGATAATTTACTTCCAGGAAAAGGGAGTATTCAGGACAGGTTTCAGGATCTCGCAAACCGCTTCATCATCCCCAAAGAAAAACTGGATACCGTCTTTAAAACCGCTATCCAGGAAGCCAGAAAACGCACGAAAAAACAGTATGAGCTCCCGGAAACTGAAACATTCCGAATTGAATATGTACAAGATAAACCCTGGAGCGGATATAACTGGTATAAAGGGAATTATAAGAGTGTGATCCAGATAAATACCGACATCCAAATTTTTATAGAGCGCGCAATTGATGTGGGAAGCCATGAAAGCTATCCGGGGCATCATGTATATAATATGCTGCTTGAAAAGAACCTTTACCGCGATAAAGGCTGGGTTGAGATCTCTATATATCCCTTGTTCAGTCCGCAATCCTTTATTGCTGAAGGAAGCGCCAATTACGGAGTTGAACTGGCCTTCCCCGGTACGGATAAGATCCGGTTCGCCAGGGAAACACTACTCCCGCTGGCAGGTCTCGACACCACATCAACCGGCCTTTATTTCAAGGCCCTGGCCATAAGAGGCAAACTTAACTATGCCCGAAATGAAGCCGGCCGCGGACTGGTAAACGGCAGCATGAATGAAAAACAAGCGCTGGACTGGCTGATGAAATATTGCCTTTACAATGAAGAAACAGCTCAGAAATCCATCAGTTTCATCAAAAAATACCGCAGTTATGTAATTAACTATAATTATGGACAGGACCTTGTGAAACACTATATTGAAAGGGGTGTTAGTACCGCAAACCCGGATAAGCGATGGGAAAGATTTGAGCACTTATTAAGCAATCCGGTTTTAACGGAAGATATTTATTAAAACAGGCCGGCAATTGTATTCTCCCGGAAAAATGAGAAAGTATTAACTGAATAAGACCATGTTTTTGGTCCCTGCCGCTTATCCCTTGATGGAATAACTGGTCATTTGGTATAAAATTTTCGAAAATAACAAGGAATTAGCTAAAAGGTATAACTTTAAACCTATAAAATATAACCTGATAATCATGAAAAAACTCTTTATCCTATTTCTGTTCTGTACTGCAAGCCTGCCTGGCTTCACCCAGTCTATCTCTAATACGGGCCCCGAAGCTGCCGGATTTTCAGCTGAACGATTAAAGCGTCTTGATCAGGCTATGAATGAATGGGTAGAAAAAGGATATATGAATGGTGCTGCCGCACTGATCATCAGGGACGGTAAAGTGGCCTATTATAAGGCTACAGGATATAATGATCTTGATACCAGGGCCCCTCTGCAGAAAGAAGGCATATTCAGGATCGCATCCCAGACCAAAGCGATCACCAGCGTGGCCATCATGATGCTGTTCGAAGAAGGTAAACTATTATTAAGCGATCCGGTATCACAATATATTCCATCCTTTAAAAAGCAGAGCGTACTGCTTAAATTAAATCCGGCGGATACAAGCTATACAACTGTACCGGCAAACAGGGAAGTCACCATCAAGGATCTGCTTACCCATACCTCCGGACTTGGTTATGCTCAGATCGGATCAATAGAAGCGAATGCCATCTACGCAAAGAACAATATCACCGCAGGATTAGGTGTGAAGGACAGAACCCTGCTTTCTGCCATGACCCGTTTAGGGGAATTGCCATTGATGCATCAGCCCGGAGAAAAATTTACATACGGACTGAATACCGACCTTTTGGGATGCCTTGTTGAGGTAATTTCGGGAATGGGCCTGGATGAGTTTTTAAGGACACGCATTTTCGAGCCGCTCGGAATGAAGGATACCTATTTTAACCTTCCGGCAAGCAAGGCAGATCGCCTGGTAAATCTATACACAGAAACAGCACCTGGAAAATTGGTTAAGGCCTATGCCGGCATGCTGAACAGTCCTGCAAATGCGAATTATCCACTGGTACCGCATACTTACTTTTCAGGTGGTGCGGGTTTAAGTTCGACAATTTATGATTATGCCATTTTCCTTCAAATGCTTCTGAATGAAGGCGTGTACAATGGAAAAAGATTCTTAGGCAGAAATACAGTAAGAATGATGACTACCAATCAGATCGATGGTATTAATTATGCCGGCGGGACCTTCGGACTTGGATTCCAGATCGTTACAGAGAAAAACAGCGGGACTAGTCCGGCACAGATCGGAACTTTCGGCTGGGGTGGTGCCTTTGCAACTTCATATTGGGTTGACCCTAAAGAAAAAATGGTTTATCTGTTCTTCCGTCAGCTGCAGGCAAGAACACATAATGAGGTAGTTGAAAAATTCAGGGCTTTAACTTACCAGGCCATCAAAGATTAATTCCACTAATACTTTTATAGAGTGATACCAATAATAATCCTGGCTTCATCCATTATTTTGTTACTGCTGTTAATTCTGGTGATTAAATTAAATGCATTTATGGCATTGATCATCTCAACGCTGTTTGTAGGGCTGTGCAATGCTATGGTATTATCAAATATCATAAAATCCATCAGTAACGGTATTGGTAGTACGCTGGGGTCAACCTTATTAATTTTGGGTTTTGGTGTTTTGTTTGGAAGTGTATTATCTGAAACAGGTGCCGCTCAAAGAATAAGTATTGGACTTGTAAATTTATTTGGAGCAAAAAGAGTAAAAGCTGCCATGGCACTAACAGGCTTTGTGGTAGGCATTGCTATGTTTTATAACGCAGGTTTTATAATATTGATACCCCTGGTATTTTCTGTGGCGCTTACTACAGGGCAGCCCCTGGTTTATTTAGGCATCGCATTAACCAGTGCGCTTTCTGTAACACATGGTTTTTTACCCCCGCACCCCGGACCAAGCGCCATCGCTGTTATATTTAAGGCAGATATTGGTAAAACGTTATTATATGGAACCATTGTATCCATTCCTGCTATCAGCATGGCCGGGTTAATTTTTCCTGAATTCATCAAAAAAATAATAGCCAATCCCCCTAAAGAAATGTTTACAGTTAAGCATTTTGAAGCGCATGAAATGCCGGGGTTCGCAAGCAGTTTTCTTATTGCATTAATACCGGTTATTTTGATGGGTTTTGCTACGGTGGGCACCTTCTTTTTGCCTGCGACATCCTCTTTTACAAAAATTCTTCAGTTCATTGGGGAACCGGGCATTGCTATGTTACTTGCTTTGTTGATAGCCGTCTTTGTACTGGGTATTGGCAGAGGAATAAAAATGAAAACACTAATGGATAAATCAGCTCTATCCTTAAATGCCATTACAACTATAGTATTACTAATCGCTGCAGGTGGTGCATTTAAACAAATATTGATGGATAGCGGTACAGGCGATGCCGTAGTTGGCTTTTTTAAAAATTCTACTTTATCGCCACTTATGCTGGGATGGCTGATTGCTACGCTGATAAGAATAGCATTGGGCTCTGCAACAGTAGCAGGTTTAACCGCAGCAGGAATTGTACAACCCTTGATTGGCCCGATGCAGGTGAACCCTGAGCTTATGGTTTTATCCATTGGTGCCGGCAGTTTAATGTGCTCCCATGTAAATGATACCGGCTTCTGGATGTTTAAAGAATATTTTGGATTAAGTGTAAAGGATACTTTTAAAACATGGAGCATAATGGAAACTATTGTAGGCATTATGGGATTAATTGGAGTATTGGCATTAAGTTTATTTTTGTAAGACCCGGGATGAAAACCAAGATACCATTATTAATTAGCACAAACCCTGCATTTTTGTCTGGGTTTTTAATTGTTAGAACATGAAAACATTCCTTTTATTTGGTTATTTATTTATCAGTTTCCTTTTTGTTAAGGGGCAGTCCACCGCCGACCTGCTTATCCGGAATGGAAAGATCTATGATGGTACCGGCAATTCCTGGTATTATGGCGATCTGGCGTTAAAGAATGGTAAGATCATTAAAATTGGATATATAAATGATATACAGGCCTCCAAAACTATTGATGCAAAAGGATTGATCGTTGCCCCGGGCTTTATTGATGTTCACGGACATATAGAGGGCGGCATTTTTAAAACCCCAACGGCCGATAATTATATTTTTGATGGGGTAACAACAGTGATCACAGGTAATTGCGGAGGTTCTGAAGAAAATATAGGAAATTACCTTCATCAGGTTGACAGCATCAGGCCGTCTATAAACATAGCCTCACTTATCGGGCATAATACCGTCCGCTCCCAGGTCATGCAGCGTGCAAACCGCATACCTACCCTTCAGGAGCAGAAACAAATGGAAGAACTGGTAGCAAAAGCAATGAAAGAGGGCGCAGTTGGGCTTTCTACCGGCTTGATCTATATTCCGGGCACCTTTGCCAAAACCGAAGAAGTGATCGGCCTGGCCAAAGCAACAGCCGCTTATAAGGGGGTTTATGCTTCCCATATCCGTGATGAAGAAAACCATGTGGCGGATGCCATAAATGAGGCTATTAATATTGGAAAGGAGGCAAATATCCCCGTCCAGATCTCCCATTTTAAAGTTGGAGGAAGGTCGAACTGGGGGAAATCGGACATGACCCTAGGACTGATCAAACAGGCCAGGGAAGATGGATGGGAAGTAACGATCGATCAGTATCCTTATACTGCAAGCAGTACAAATTTAGGGATCCGTTTACCCGACTGGGCCTTTGCGGGAGGGAACGATTCAATGCTTATGAGGCTTAATGATCCCGCTACCCGCATCAGGATCAAAAAAGAAATGCTGCAGCAGCTTAAAGATTATAAGTTCCCGAATTATAGCTATGCAGTAGTTGCTAATTATTCAACAGACACAACTTTCAACGGTAAAAATATCTCAGAAATCAATAAGCTGATGGGCCGGAAAGGCAAAGCCAGATTTGAAGCCGAAACTATTATGGATATGGTTGAAAAAGGCGGGGCACAAATGGTTTATAACAGCATGAATGAAGAGGATGTCAGGAATATCATGAAATACCCTTTCAGCATGTTCGGCGCTGATGCAGGGGTACGTGTTTTCGGCCAGGGCATGCCGCATCCCCGCGGTTATGGTACCAATGCAAGGGTTTTAGGTAAATATGTCAGGGATGAAAAAATTCTCCCGATGGAAGATGCCATCCGCAGAATGACCTCACTGGCTGCTCAAAAATTCGGACTCAGCGACCGCGGTTTATTACTGCCTGGCTATGCCGGGGATATTGTGATCTTCAGCGAATTGGAAGTGAATGACTTATCTACCTTCCAGAAACCTCATGCCTATTCAAAAGGCTTTAAATATGTAGTGGTTAACGGCGAACTGGTTGTTGAAAACGAAAAGCACCTGGGTACCAGAAGCGGCCATGCATTGTACGGACAGGCATACAAAAGGTAATTGAAAATCGAGGTTGTGAGTTATGGGTTGTGAGTTATGGGTTGTGAGTTATGGGTTGTGGGTTAGATGCAGGATTTGTTACAATAACATGAATGGATGCATTCTCAAAACAGGTAATAGGTAACTGATAACAGGTAACTGATAACAGGTAACTCAATACCGGATCTTAAAATCTTCCTTTGCCAGCCCTTTTTTCACAAATACCAGGCCTATCCAGAAGAGGTCGATGGTAACTGTAACCTCCGGGTGCGCTTTGATCTGCTGCCATGCCCCTTTCATTCCCCGGCTCCAGTAGATATCATCAAAGATCATCATGGAGTTCGAGCCAAGTTTGGGTAAGAAGCGTTTAAAATAGTCAAGGGTAGCTTCTTTAGAATGGTTTCCGTCAATAAACACGAAATCAATTTCAGGCAGCCCTTCAATGAGCCCGGGAAGAACAATGTCAAAATTCCCGATGAGGATTTCGGCATTATTAATGTGTAATTTTTTCAGATTTTCAGCCGCGATCGCTGCTGTCTCAGGGCATCCTTCAACACTGAGAACCCTTGATTCGGGAACTGCCTTTGCAAGGTAAGCCGTGGTAATGCCCAGGCAGGTACCCAGTTCGATGATATTCCGGGGTTTTGCATCCACCGCAAGTCGATGTAAAAGCTGGGCAATTCTGGCAGGCTTTAAAGCATTCCTCGCGATCTCCCTGACCTGCCTTTGTTTATTATTGTTTACTTGCGATCCGGCACCGAGGTCGGTGATATTAATCCGGCGCTCATCCCTGAGTAATTCAATCCTTAATTCTTCAATATCCTGATAAACCATTTTGACACGGAAATCGTAAATAACCTGATCAAGCAATCGGTAAACAAAGGGTGAGTGAACACCATGACGGGTTTTAGCTTTGAATTGATATTTCAGGAAATCAACCGCCAGTTGGAGATTTATCATGGAGGTAAAGATAGTTTTCAGATGTGAGATGTGAGACATGAGATTTGAGATAGAAGAAGCTGTGAGCCAATACCTCATAAGAACAAGCACATTTTTGCGTAAATTTGTAAATACAAATGAATGAAAAGGAAGTAGAATCACTGATCAAATTGCTCGATGATCCCGACATGGAGATATCCCGCCATGTTGAAGAAAAGCTATTATCCTACGGCAATGATGTGATCGGATATCTTGAAAGTGCCTGGGCGCAATCGCTGGATATAATTTTACAGGAGAGAATAGAAAACCTGGTTCATAAGATTCAGTTCAGTAATGTAAAGCGTGAAATGGAGCTCTGGCATATTGGCGGATCATTTGACCTTCTGCAGGGAATGCTTATTGTAAATAAATATCAGTATCCAGATCTCGATGAGCAGAAAATAATCAATCAGATTGAGGATATCAAAAGGGATATCTGGATGCAGATGCTCTATGAAATGACTGCGGTTGAGAAAGTAAAGCTGATCAACCATGTATTTTACGGGACACATGGATTTTCGGGCAATACTACAAACCATCAGGATCCTCAGAACTCCTATTTAAGCCAGGTTCTGGAAAGCCGGAAAGGTAACCAGATACTGCTCGCAGTGATCTATTCCATTATCGCTCAGAAGTTAGATATTCCGGTGTATGGCGTCAACCTGCCTCAGCATTTTATTCTGGCTTACGTCGATGAGAACCCTTCGGAAGAGAACAGTGTTTCCCAGAATGAATTCGAGAACCGCATCTTATTTTACATCAATGCCTTCAATAAGGGCTTTATATTCGGGCGAAAAGATGTTGATGCTTTCCTCAAGCAACTTAATCTGAAACCTTTGAATCACTTTTATGAGCCCTGTTCGAATGTGGAAATTATCCAGCGGGTACTCAGAAATCTGATCAGTTCTTACGAAAAACTTTCGGCCATAGAAAAGGTGGAGGAACTTCAGGAACTGCTTGCAATTTTTCCGGAACCGGGGTAGGAAGACGAAAAAAGAACCAAAATTCAAGACAGCCTTCAGACAATTTAAAATGATGAGTATTGGATCTTCATACCTGTTATCAGTTATCAGTTAACTGTTATCAGTTACCTGTTAGTGCCTGCTTGAACAAGGAGCAAGCATCAAGTACAGATTGGAGTAATTACAGTAATTTTCTTCGTCCTGTTTCTTGATACTTGATACTTGATACTTGATACTAACTTAAAATTCCATCAGATAAGCCTTCAGAAATTCATCCAGATCGCCATCCAGAACAGCCTGAGCATTCGAAGTTTCATAATTCGTGCGCAGATCTTTCACCAGTTTATAAGGATGCAATACATAATTACGGATCTGTGACCCCCACTCTATTTTTTTCTTATTCCCTTCCACGGTTGCCGAAGCTTCCTGACGTTTACGCATTTCTGCCTCGTAAAGCTGCGATTTCAGTAAACGTATGGCATTCTCCTTATTCTGAAGCTGAGAACGCGATTCCTGATTTTTTATAATGATACCTGATGGTTTATGATATAAACGAACGGCAGTTTCTACCTTGTTTACATTCTGTCCCCCTGCACCACCCGAACGGAAGGTTTCAAACTCAATATCCGAAGGATTTACATCGATCTCAATGGTATCGTCAACCAGGGGATAAACATAAACAGAAGCAAATGAGGTATGCCGCTTGGCATTGGAATCAAAAGGGGAGATCCTAACCAGACGGTGAACGCCGTTCTCTCCTTTTAAGTAGCCATAGGCAAAATTTCCTTCAAGCTGAATGGTCACGGTTTTTATTCCGGCCACATCCCCTTCCTGATAATCCTGTTCCGATACCTTAAATCCATGCTTTTCGCCCCACATGATGTACATCCGTAAAAGCATGGAAGCCCAGTCGCAGCTTTCAGTCCCGCCCGCACCTGCCGTGATCTGCATCACCGCATTCAGCTGGTCCTCCTCCGAGCTGAGCATGTTCTTAAACTCGAGCTCCTCTACCTTCTTAACAGTGATATCATATTGCTCTTTCAGTTCGGCCTCGGTAGCATCCCCCGACTGGAAGAAATCGAGCATAACGGCACAATCTTCTACAGAAGCTTCCGCCTGCTGGAATTCATCGGTCCATTTTTTCTTGCTGTTAATAGAGTGTAATGCTTTTTCGGCCTCTTTGGGATCATCCCAGAAATCGGGCCTCAGGGCAATATCCTGTTCATTTTTGAGATCATCTAACTTCTTGTCGATGTCAAAGATGCCTCCTCAGAGACGTTATTCTGTCCCTTAAATCCTGAATATTTTCTTTGGTCATGATGCAAAAATATAAAAATTTGCATCTTTGAGATCGCCCAAAATAATTAATCTTGAGAAATTACATCCTGATGTTTATGACTGCCCTGTTATTGCAGGCCTGTAACTCCTCTGAAAAAAAAGTCCCTGCCGCCGATACTGTATCAGGCAAAAGCCGAGCAGATACACTGATCAGTAAAATTCCCATCACTATTAAAGGTTTATATACCTTTGGTAATGAGGTAAATACCTTTCAGGAATGCGCTCTTCAAAAGATTTACTGGGTAAATGATAGTCTGGCGGACATGCGTAAATCCTATGAAGAGTCACTCCGCTTTTTATCTTATCCCTATGAAAGTGTCTATGCTGAAGTTAAAGGTTATTTATCCGGAAAGTCACACTCAGGCTATGCTTCAGAATATGAAAACGTACTCGTCGTTACCGAAATAATTAAGCTTGAACCAAAAAACTTCCGGACTGACTGCTATAATTATGAGTTCATCGCTTTGGGCAATGAACCATTCTGGTCGCTGGACATCATTCCCTCCGAAAAGCGAATAATTTTAAAGGAAGTTGGGGAGGAAAAAGTAATGGAATTTTTCTATTCTCCCGCCAATTTCAGCGGAGGACTTTATCGCTACACGGCCACAAATCCGAAAAATGAAAAACTTGACGTTCTGATCCGTAAAGAAAAATGCAGCGATGGAATGTCTGACCGTCAGTATAATTATTCAGCAGAAATCAGGCTGAACGGGAGGGTTTTGAAAGGATGCGCGATAAAGAAGGGAGAGATTTTTAATGACAGACCTTAATCCCGGATGCACATCCCTTGAGTAAGGCTGACAGCGTTTTTAACGCTGTCAGCCTTAAATACTTAAAACCCATCCGCCTTGATCTGTTTCTCGGTCACCGTACCGTATTTTGCGGCAATACTTCTGATATCATCCGATTTTCCGATCAGCACAAATTGCAGCCTTTCTTTCGGGAAATATTTATTGATGATCTCCTTCGATCTTGCAACTGTCAGTCCGTCAACATTGCTTTGAAAATTGTTGATGAATGCTTCATCAAAACCATACCAGAACATCTGAGTAAGCAAACCGGCGAGCTGCGAGGAAGTTTCATACCTCGGCGGGAATTGTCCTTTCACATAGTTCTTAGCCGAAGCCAGCGTTTTATCATCAATACCCTTTTTATGAAGGCTGTCCAGAACCTCCAGGGCTTTGTCTATGGTGGCCTGGGTGGTTTTTGTCGCTGTGAAGGTTGAAATGGTAAAGGTGCCGGAACTCTTCAAAGGATTGAAACGGCTGTTTGCACCGTAGGTAAGCCCTGAATTCACCCGAAGCTCATCATTTAACCAGGAGGTGAATCGGCCGCCAAAGACTGTATTTACCACTTCTATGGCTACAAAATCTGGATTATCCCGCCTGATACCCAATCCTCCGATCAGGAAGGTAGTTTCACGCGCATCGTCTTTATTAACGAGCAAAACGCGGGCTGAAGGAAGAGGGCTGACCATCTGTGCAGCCAAATTCTTCCGGGCTGCTCCTGTTTTTTTCCAGCTTCCCAATAGACTTTTAAGCCGTACTTTCATGTCAGCGGAATTAAAATCCCCCACCAGGGCAATGGCAGAGCCCTGTGGTCCATAATTATCCCTGTAGAAACTTTCAAGGTCATCAATGCTGAATTTCCCAACACTGGCCGGACTTCCGCTTACGGGATTGGAATATACATGCTCCCCGAAAATAAATTTATCCCAATAGGCATTGATCACGTTTCGCGGACTCAATTTTGCCTGATCAAGACTGGAAAGGACACGCTTTCTTTCTTTTTCAAATTCATCTTTATCAAAAACAGGATCTGCGAGAACTTCCTTAAGAATAGGCAATACTTTATCTGCATCCTTAGCCGCGAACTTTGATGAGATCCCGGCAGATTCCTTGTTCGCATAGGTGTTCAGACTTGCGCCAATAAAATCAAGTTCTTCCTCAATTTTCGACTTGGAATAACTCCTGGTACCATATTGTAAACCCGAAGCCGTTAATGAAGCGAGGCCCGATTTAGTACCATCATAGATCGCTCCGGCAGGGATGATCGCCGAAACGCTGATCACAGGAACCTCATGCTGTTCCATCAGGAAAACGGTCAGGCCATTCGGCAAACTGAATTTCTCATAGGCAGGAACTTTAAATGCTGCTGCTTTATTCTGGGCACTAGCTGAGGCGGTCAGTATAAGTACTGCAAAAACAGTATAAAAATAGTTTATCAAGTTCTTCATTTCCTTATTCCTCAACATTAGATTTTAAGACCCCGACCGTACGGTTTGATTTTTTAAAATATTCGTTCGCCACCCGCTTTACATCATCAAGAGTAATTTTGGAGTATTCTGCAGGAGCGTCAAACATCTTACGATAATCTCCAAAAAAGAGCTCATAGGTCCCGATATTGTTTGATTTTCCGTTAATCGTCTCGATCTGACCATAAAACTCAATCAGTTTCTGATTTTTAATTTTCTGAAGCTCCTGATCGGTGATACCCTCCTTTTTGATCTTTTCAATTTCATTATAAATAGCAGCTTCCAGGTCGGCTTCCTTCACTCCCGCAGCAGTTAAGGCATAAACCTGGAATAAATTTGGGTCAAAGCTTTCACTGAAATCAGTACCAATTGTGGTAGCAAGCTGTTTTTTATCAACGAGTTCTGAATACAGGCGTGAAGAGTTTCCGCTTGAAAGCACCGAACTCAGGATACTTAAGGAATAAAAGTCCTTATTCCTGGCTTCCGGAGTATGGTAACCGATCATCAGATAAGGATTAGGCACTTCTTTCTGTACCATAACCCTTCGTTCTCCGGTTTGGGGAGGTTCGAGCAGATGAACCGCTTGTGGCGGATTGCTGGAGGGGATCGAAGCCATATATTTCTCAGCGAGACGTTTCACCTCATCGGCCTTAACATTACCGGAAACTACTACCACACAATTGTTAGGTGCATAATAAGTCCGGAAATACTTTTCAAGATCCTCTTTTGTCCAGTTCTTAATATCCGA
Organism: Pedobacter sp.; assembly: GCA_036677005.1. Lineage (GTDB taxonomy): Bacteria > Bacteroidota > Bacteroidia > Sphingobacteriales > Sphingobacteriaceae > Daejeonella. Next base: position 30,137 of record JAKFBV010000002.1, on the reverse strand, counting down.
CTCATAACCAATTACAGTCCAGTGATAAGGGTGCTCCTGGAATGCTGTGGCATTGACCGCATCATTCAGCATATTCCAGGGGGAGTTTTCCAGGCTCGTACTGCGTTCTGAAAGCACTACCCCACGCTCGCTCTCCACCATTTTGGGGTCGATACTGAGACTGGAAATACGGTCGGACTCCAGGTTAAAAATGGTCTCCATCGCACTTACCGGAAACCAGTCGGTATAAACGGTTATATTCTGAGTGGTGTAAGCATTATTTGCCCCGCCATTAAACTCCATGGTCTGATCGAACATTTTAGGACCGAATTTCTTAGCGCCGTTAAACATCATATGCTCGAAGAAATGTGATAAACCCGTAATACCGGGATGTTCATTACGCGATCCGACCTTGTAAAACAGGTACATATTGGCGTTTGGAATAGAATTATCCTCAAGTACCAGGAACTTCATGCCGTTCTTTAATGTAAATGTTTTTACATCATCGGCCTTTGTCTGGGCAAGCAGGGGAATCCAGCAGCCCATCAACAATATGCTCAGTAATTTCTTCATTTAGTATAATTGGCTAGTTTGAAAATTAATTCAAATTTATAGATATTAAATCATGAGTTCCCGGCTATGATATTTTTATACAAATATGCTTGTTTAAAAGAGTAATTGCCGAAATAAAAAGGAATGAAAACAATAGGAACGCCCAACTACTTCTTAAAGAAAAAATAGTTTTTATATTCGTTTACCTACACGGTCAATCGGATTAGCTTGTTTATTTCTCTAATGACTGTATTCTGTGCCTTTACGATATACACTTTTTGCAAAATAAACACTCAGCTATAGCTTCATAAATACATAAATAAATACTAAAAACCCTCATCCAATGTCAAGGAACCCATTTACAAATAAACAGATCATAAAGGCAGGATTGCTGCAACTTATGCTGTTTGCTTGCAGCTTTGCTGCATTTTCACAAAACAGGCCGCCGGTTTACCCTCCAAATGTTTCGAATATCGAATCATTGAAAAAACAAGTCGAACCGCTCATGAAGATGTCTGTAGAGGAAGTAATAGCCCAGGTTCCGCCCGGGTCCGGGATTTATTTTGTCGGATGTCCTAATTGCAATGGCGGTGCCCAGGAAGGCGGGGTACTTGGCTGGAAATTGGGTATGGGCAATACAGTTCAGTGTAACTATTGCCAGATGGTATTCCCGAATGAAAAATTTCCAAACAATCGGGAAAAGGTGATCATTGCTCCAAGTGGGGCTAAACAGGTTTATCGGTACTATCAGAATCCTGAAGGCCGTGAATATCATTTTGAAACTCACGCATGGTATGAGCGCTGGACCTGGATCAATCCGATGGCTGAACGACTTGCAACAATCTGGTATGCTACCAAAGACAATGCCTACGGAGACCGTGCGGCAGCAATAGCAGGACGATTTGCACAGCTTTTCCCTGATTACGCAATCCGTTATGATTATCCCAATCAACCCAAAAAGTTTTTTCCTGCAAACCAAAAATGGCCGTACGAAGGCCTTTCACCATATCGGGGTGCAAAATGGAGATGGTGGGGCTATGATGACATCCCAACAGATCTGACAAGCGCTTTTGACCTCTTACAGTCAGGATACGACTGGAAGCGTATGGATAAATACATAGGACCACAAACTGATCAACGCATTGCAAAGGATCTTTTGCGCTTAGGTTATGAATTCACAACAGCAAATCCGGAGCAGTACTCCAACAAATCGCCGGGTATGTACAGCCAGATGGTCAGAGTTGGACGTGTTTTAGGTGACCCTACAATGGTACATGAGGCAGTAAATCGCTTTCGCGAGTTCGTTGCTGTCCGATTCTTTGCTGATGGATGGTGGAAGGAAGGTACCAAATCTTATCACGATATGACCATGACAGGGCTGAATGCCGTAGATAATGCACTGAAAGGTTACAAAGATCCCGCAGATTGGAAAGATGAGCGATTTGATAATCCAGACCTTATTGCAGAGGTTCCGCTTTACCAGAAAGCTTTATCAATAAGCCAGGAAGCCGTGTTACCAAATGGAAGAGACCTGCCGATCAATGATACATGGGGCAGGCCTGCAGGTCGCCGTCCTGTGAATTCAGGAGATGTGGTTTCCCGCTTATGGCCATCACTGGGGAATGCATCCCTTATGGCTGGGGAGGGTGAAAATCAAATGCTTCTCAACCTGAACTGGAGCGGAAACTATGGACACTCTCATTATGATAATGCCGCAATAATTCTCTATGCTGCCGGGCAGGAGCTACTGCCCGATTTGGGCTATACGCACGGAAAATACCGTTTATGGACCATTACAACCGCATCTCATAATACGGTTGTCATAGACCAGAAGGAACAGGATCATGGTACAGAAACAAAACCTGTAACCGGCCATTTGAAATTCTATGACGACAAAGATGCTCATGTAAAAGCGATCGATCTGGATGCCTCCCCTGCTTACGAAATTGCAAAAACCTACCGCAGAAGACTGGTTACCGTTCATGCCGGACCGGGGATGGATTATATAGTAGATCGCTTTGATGTTGAAGGAGGAAAAGATCATGACTGGTTCCTTCATGGAATGGCAGAACAGGAAGGCACTCTCGAAACAAGTATTCCCATAGATCGTCCGGCACCAGGCCTGGTACCTGACTGGGGCGGTAAAGAAATACCTAAAATACAAAGTGAAGCAGATCCTAAACGCTTCCACCCTTATGTCTTTTTACGTGACCTAAAAACCGGTGCTTCCCCTCAAAAACCATGGACTGCAACCTGGAAATATGATGCAGGCGTAGGAATGCGGGTACATAATCTTTCTCCTGCGGGTACGCAGATCTATCGTTTCCGTTCACCATCGGTCAGGCTGGCACAGGAAGATGACAATAAACAGGACAATTTTCTGCATAGTGGTATAATGCTGCGTAACTCAGGCAAAGCTTCAACATTTTTAAGTGTACATGAGCCTTTTAGGAATCAGCCCTGGATTGAGTCAGTTCAACAGCTTGGTAATGCAGTTCTTGTTAAATACAAGTTAAACGGAGCTGCCGTTGAGGACCGCATAACTTTAAAGGAAGGTGAGATCGCTGTAACCTCTTCTGATGGGTGGAATTATAATTCCGGAACGGCACGCTCAGGAAAAGTTAAAGGTCTGCAGGTAACCGGAGGAAAATACAGATTACAGCTTGACAGGGAAGCACCAAAAGTGAATTTTGTCCGCCTTGATCTCTCCGATGGAGGAACACGATATTATCCTGTCGCTGCAGTTCAGGGAAAAACCCTTGAGCTTGTAGATGATCCCGGATTTACGATGGATGCAAATGGAAATGTGGTCTTTCATACTTTTCCTCAGGACAAGGCTGAAGCACCATTGCGTTATACCCTGTTTGAACCGGTTTTGTAAATGAGCGCGATATCGTATTACATAAATGATAACTATAATCTTTAAAAGAAATATATTTAATTTGAAATAAATGAATTCGAAGCATTCCTTCTTACCTGGTCATAAAAAGTGGTCCTGTTTAACAAGGGCTGCCACATGAGCAATACTCGGGTCCTTTGCGATATACTTAATTTGCGTCTTAATCCGAAAACAGTTAAGCTGCTATTAAAACCTCTTTGCAGGATGGAAATACGAATGCAGCTGATAAAGATGCGCCTGTGTAAGCTTTGTGCGATTAGACAGGGCTGAAGGAGAAACTGCTATTATCCTGTGGGCGCTGTACAAGGCAGGGATACTCGAATAGCCGGATGATCCGGGCTTCACCATGGAAGCTGATGGCAAAGTTGTATTCCATACATTTCCTAATGATCAGTATCCGGCCATTGGGCTATACCTTGTTTGTTCAATAAATTTGCTGATATTCGGGGATAGGGGTTTAATACGGGTGAAATCTATGGATATAATATATTTACCCCGGGTATATCTGCAAGAGAAATACAAGAATATGAATCAAAGGTCAGGCAAAAGATTAATTTACGTTTCACTGGGTAGTATCACCCTGCTTATCATTTTTCTGAATGCCGGCTTAAGCATCCCACAGCAAAAAAGCTGGAAAGCCGGGGTCGCAGAGGAAGTGATGACCCCAAAGGAACCTCTTTGGATGGCCGGCTATGCAAACCGCGACCGCCCTTCTGAAGGGACCCTAGTTGATATATGGACAAAGGTACTCGCTTTAGAAGACGCAGAAGGAAAGCAGTCGGTTCTTATTACAATGGAGTTACGGGGTATTCCAAAAGCATTTTCGGATAATATCCGGGATCAGCTAAAAGCGAAATATGGCTTATCCAGGGCACAGATAATTTTAAATGTTTCACACACCCATAGCGGACCGGTTCTGTCAGGGCCATTGGTAGATATTTACCCTGTTCATCCCGAACAAAGAGAAAAAATTGAAAAATATACCGTAGAATTAGGAAATAAGATCATCAGGCTCGTCGGCAAAGCCTTAAATTCAATGGAGCCTGTACAGCTTTATTCTGGAAATGGCCTCACCCGTTTTCAGGTGAACAGAAGGAATAATAATGAGTCTGAAATTAGTTCCACTACCGATCTCAATGGACCAAACGATTATGCAGTACCGGTGATAAAAGCGGTAAACAGATCCGGAAAAATAAAGGCCATTGCCTTTGGTTACGCATGTCATAATACAGTGTTAAACGGGTATAAATGGTCGGGTGATTATTCAGGATATGCTCAGATCGAGCTGGAGAAAAAATATCCGGGAGCCATGGCCATGTTTTTTCAGGGTTGCGGCGGCGATCAGAATCCTCTTCCAAGACATACGGAACAGCTTGCCAGGCAATATGGAATGACTTTGGCGGCAAGTGTTCAAAGTGTTATTGGCGGTGAAATGAAGCAGCTTGCCCCCCGGCTTAGCACCGCATATAAAGAATTCGAGCTCCCATTATCCACTCCGCCTTCTAAAGCAGAATTAGTAAAAATGGTCAATGAGTATAAAGACTATCCGAAGAGATGGGCTGCACGCTTATTAAGCCAGGTTGAAAGAGGAGAACCCCTTATGACCTCATATCCCTATCCCCTCCAGATCTGGCGCCTCGGTGATCAAACACTCATGACAATGGGTGGCGAAGTAGTGGTGGAATATGCAATTCAGTTAAAACGGATCTTTGGTAAGGATATATTTGTTTTAGGTTATTCGAATGACAGAATGGGTTATATTCCTTCAGAGCTTATATTGAAGGAAGGAGGCTATGAAGGCTCAACCTCGATCATGACCGGCGACCTTCCAAGCCCATGGGCACCAGGAATTGAAGATCTTATTCTCAGACAGATGGAGCAACTTGCTGATCAAACCGGAGTACCAAAAAGTCTGCAAAAATAATTACAATTATTACCATAATTTTTTCCCAAAAACTCACCCTATGCTTGCGCGCATTAATTTTACGTCAACCAAGGCTTTTAAAGCCCTTTCTGCTCATTATGATCTGGTAAAAAATGATCAGATCAAGGAGCAATTTAAAATCCAGGGCAGGTTTGAACGCTTTTCAATCAATTTGGGTGATATTTTGCTCGACTACTCTAAAAACCGGATCAATGAGCACACCCATGATCTTTTAATACAGCTTGCCAATGAATGCGGTGTAAAATCTGCTATAGAGGATATGTTCCTTGGAGAAAAGATCAATGAGACCGAAGGGAGGGCAGTTCTGCATACAGCTTTGCGAAATCCGGCAAAAAGCGGTTTTATAATTGATGGAAAAGATATTTTACCTGATATCCACCGGGTTCTGGATAAAATGGAGATGTTCTCCGGCCAGGTTATTTCCGGATCCTGGAAAGGATATACCGGCAAATCAATAGCACATGTGGTGAATATTGGTATCGGGGGTTCAGACCTTGGACCGGTAATGGTTACAGAAGCTTTAAAGGCATACAGCAATCATCTTCAGCTGCATTTCGTATCCAACGTTGACGGCTCCCATATCGCCGAAACGCTTAAAAAACTTGATCCGGAAACTACCCTCTTCATGATCGCCTCCAAGACCTTTACTACCCAGGAGACCATGGCCAATGCTTATTCGGCCCGCAACTGGTTTCTGAAGAGCGGAGCATCGGAGATTGATGTTGCCAGGCATTTTGTGGCCATCTCGACCAATGAAGCGGGAGTAAGCAAATTCGGGATCGATACAGCCAATATGTTCGGGTTCTGGGATTGGGTAGGCGGACGATACTCACTTTGGAGCGCAATAGGCCTGAGCATTGCCTGTGGTATTGGGTTTAATAATTTCAAAGAATTGCTTGTCGGAGCGCATGAGGCCGATAAGCACTTCAGAACCAGTGATTTTAAAGAAAATATACCGGTCACGCTTGCCCTTCTGGGTATCTGGTACAGCAATTTTTTCGCTGCCGAAAGCCAGGCGATACTCCCTTACGATCAGTATATGCACCGTTTTGCAGCCTATTTTCAGCAAGGCGATATGGAGAGCAATGGAAAATCAACCGACCGAAACGGGAATGTGGTAGATTATCAAACCGGTCCGGTGATCTGGGGAGAGCCTGGTACCAACGGACAGCACGCATTTTATCAGCTCATTCATCAGGGTACAAAACTTATTCCCTGCGACTTTATCGCACCGGCACAAAGCCATAACCCGATCGCTGATCATCATCAGCTCTTACTTTCTAATTTTTTCGCACAAACAGAAGCATTAATGAACGGAAAGAGCAGGGAGGAGGTGGAAGCTGAACTTAAGGCCCTTGGTAAAAATGGGCCTGAAATTGAAAAATTAGCTCCTTTTAAGGTTTTTGAGGGCAACTGCCCAACAAACTCAATACTCATTAAAAAGATTACACCTCATACATTAGGTTCGCTTATCGCGATATACGAACATAAAATATTTGTTCAGGGGATCATCTGGAATATTTTCAGTTTTGATCAATGGGGTGTGGAGCTTGGAAAACAGCTGGCCGGGCATATTCTGCCTGAACTAAGGGATGATCAGGTAGTAACAGGTCATGATGCTTCAACGAACGGGCTGATTAATCAATATAAGGCCTGGAGATGAGAAGAGCTGAAAGGTAAAAGCTTCCACTATCCGTCGAACGAACACGCGATGAATATTCTCTTCCATTGATGACAATTTTATCGCGTGGAGAAATTTGATGGGCTTAGTACTGGCCCTGATTTCAGAATAGTTTCAGGCGGAAGCATGCTAAAGGCAACAGATTCCTCAGTCGTACCTCCTCGGAATGACGGTTATAGTTGAATTAATTGCATGTCGGGCCTCATTCGGAATGGCGATCATGTTTGTATTGATTGAGCGTCGTCCCCCTCCGTAACGACGGGACCGTTTAGAATTATTGCAGCGGACTAAGTTTTATCTGAAATAGCTTATCCCATTTTTTCCCGGTTACAAAAAGACGTTTCCCTTTGCTGTCCCAGGCGATCCCATTCAGCACAAATCCATCTAAATCGGTCATCGTCCTGTCCGGATAAAGATCTGTAAGGTCCACCTCTCCGGTGACCTGCCCATTTGCCGGATCGATAATTACTATCCGGGAGGAATCGTAAATATTCGCATAGATCTGCCCGTCAATAAATTCCAGCTCATTCAGCTGACTTACCGGCCCGTTCTGATCATAAACCTCAATGGAGTTTTCCTGCATATAAGTATCCTTGTTCAGAATGTAAATGGAATTGGATCCGTTAGTACAGTAGATTACTTTACCATCATTACACAATCCCCAGCCCTCACGCTGGTACTGAGCCGGGAATTCACGCAGTAATTTAAGCGAGTTCAGATCAAACTCCATATTCACATTATTCTGATAGCTAAGCATGAATATCTTATCGCCGACAATCGTGATCCCTTCAGCAAAAATTTCATCCTTCACTTTTGTCATCTGCAGCACTTTACCCGAGGCCGGATCAGTTTTGCGAAGACTGGATTCATTCAAAAGTCCATCACTTTCATAAAAAAACCCATTATGAAATTCCAGTCCCTGGGTATATGAGCTGGTATCGTGTTTAAATACCTGCTGTACGCTGTATGTAAACTTCTGTGGAACAAGAGTGGATTTTACAACAATATTTGTACTGATTTCCTCGGGTTCTGATCCATCGCGGTAAATCTTTGCGGTTATTGCTTTTATACCAAGCGGCAGATCATGTGTAGATACACTTACACGTTTTTCATCTGAAGCCTTCTTTAATTTGATCCCATCGGCATAATATACTACCGAATCGGCCTTATCATTTAGCTTAAGTTCCAGGCTAACCGTATCGCCAAGATTTACTGAGGTACCTGCTTCAGGGCTCAGCCAGGAGGATGAACCGGTATCCTGCTTCGATTCATTGGAGCAATGAGTAAAGAAAAATAAGCTGCAGATTGAGAGGCCAATTAGTTTAAATCGCATAATTCTATTTTATTAAAAAATCAGGAACGGATCTCATGGCCAGAATGCATCTTCCGTATGCCTGATCAATGGTTCCCCAAATTTATCAAACAGTACCGAAATTATATCAAATCTTATTTCGTACTGATGATCCATCAAATAAACATATTCATCAGCCGCCAAAGCCATATTTTTTTGCTTTTCAGGGCTTACAAAATCTTCCGGTTCAGCAAAAGTATTATTCCTTCTGGATTTAACCTCCACGAAAATAATTTTCGAATCTTTGTAAGCGATCAGATCTATTTCCGACTTTTTAAAGGTCCAGTTCTCTTCCAGGATCTCATAAGACCTCTCCTCCAGATACTTTTTAGCAAGCAGTTCACCTTCTGCACCGAAGATATTGTGCCTCGCCATTATTTTACAATTACAGAGCCCAGAAAAATTGATATTCCCTTTTCAACTTCCTTGACCTGCAGATAGCGCCGCATCAGAATAGCCTGGTTATCCTGATCATTTTCTGCCTGAATCTCGTCGCGGATATTTTTAAGGATCCGATCAACTTTTCGTTTTTTCAAATGAAAAATTCCTCCCAGAATGGTTAAACGGAGATTCTCACTTTCATTCCTGACATATATTTTTCTTTTTGCATACCAGTTCTCACTTAAAATATAAGGTGAGGAGACCATGGATATGGCCAGATCGGCTATCTCATGATCAGCATGCTTGATAAAATCCTGTTCCGAAGGCAGTTCCCCATCTTCCAGCTGTTTTTTATATTCTTCAATGATGCGAATACATAAGGGATTTTCAAAAGTAACATCAGCCAGATTGGAGATGATGTAAGGGGCAATATAGGTATCGGTTATATCATCCCATTGAACCATCTCATGCCCGTAATTCAAGAGCAAACGAATGATCTCCTTTTCCTGGGACTCATCGGTGTTTGATATCCCCGGAAGTTCAGAAACTTCAGTTTCCGGCATATTTTCAGCCTGGGACAGAGGATTATAAGTATTGCCCTCCTTCCTGGTTTTTCCAAGACGGATCTTATTTAATTCTGAAATGAGTACCCGTTCCTCGATCTGAAGCAGGGAACTGCATTCACGCACAAAGACCGAAGCCTTAATACCGTCGGGGATCTTCGCTATGCTTTCAACTACCACCCGGATTATTCCGGCTCTTTTGATCGGGTCATTTCCGGCATCTTTAAGAAGGATACTGGTTTTAAAGAGTATAAAATCCTTTTTATTCGACTCAATATGAGTTTTAAATGCGGAACTGCCATATTTTTGAACATACGAATCCGGGTCATCCCCATCAGGGAAAAGGACGATCTTCACATTCAGACCCTCTTCCAGGATCATATCCAGACCTCTTAAGGAGGCCTTGATACCGGCTTCATCCCCATCATACAAAATGGTGATATTTTTTGTAAAGCGGCCAATCAGCCGGATCTGCTCAATGGTTAATGAGGTGCCTGATGAGGCGACCACATTTTCGATCCCTGCCTGATGTACAGAAAGCACATCAGCATAACCTTCCACCAGGTAGCAATTGTCCTCATCACGGATCGATTTCTTGGCGAAGAATAAGCCATAGAGTACATTCGATTTATGATAAATATCACTCTCGGGAGAATTGACATATTTTGGAACGGCCTTATCTGTTTTTAAGGTACGGCCGCCAAAACCAATGACCCTCCCGGTAAAACTATGAATAGGGAACATCACCCGCCCCCTGAAACGATCATAGAATTTTTCATTATCCTTGCGGATAGTTAACCCGGTCTCTTCCAGAAACTGAATATTATAGCCTTCGGAAATCGCACCCTGGGTTAATGCATCCCAGACATCCGGCGAATATCCGAGTTCGAACTTTTTGATAATATCATCCCGGAAACCACGCTCTTTAAAATAGCTGAGGCCAATGATTTTCCCTTCCTCGGTCTCAAGCATTTGCTGCTGGAAAAATTTAGCCGCCCATGCCGAAACAATATATAAACTTTCGCGCCGGTCATTAACGGCCTGTTCTTCGGGAGTATTTTCAACTTCCGCGATCTCAATACTGTATTTATTTGCCAGGTAACGCAGGGCCTCCGGGTAGGTAGCCTTCTCATGCTCCATGATAAAGCGGACCGAGTCGCCACCCTTGCCGCAGCCAAAGCATTTGAATATGCCCTTACCTGCTGAAACATGAAAGGAAGGGGTTTTTTCGTTATGGAAAGGACACAGCCCGATCATACTGGTTCCACGCCGTTTTAAGGACACAAAATCACCTACCACATCCTCAATGCGGGATGCTTCAATAATCTTTTCAACGGTATCTTTAGGAATCAAATTTTTAAACCTGGGATTTAAAATTAGTGAAACTATTTGTCTTCAGGAACGAAAGATCAATTTAGTTCGAAAAAGCGGTAAATGATGCTAAATTTATTACACAAGACAGGCTGGCGGTGTGACACTTAGCATAGGCGGCACTTTCTCTCCAGCACATAATCGCATTTGCTAATTTTCTCATTTGCTAATTAACCTATCAGTCAATTACCTCATTTACTAACCTGCCCATTCCCCATGGAATAGCCCTTGTGCAGAATCAAAAAACTCGCCCGTTCTTCCCTCTTGAACGGTATATCCCAATTACCCTGATAGGTAACCTTGGTTGGTAATAAGGTCTTATCCTCCCCGAAATATCCGAGCTCAATATTCATCTGCACATCGAAATCGAAGGCCATATTATCGTATTTCATATCCACGTAACGGCCCAGGATCTGGAAGTTACGCATATCAAAGATCGTGGTCAGCTCCTTGATCATCAACCCGTCCTTGGTCCAGTTTGAAAGACCTGGTTTCATTGCAACCTTGAACCGATAGACAGGTATGGAATCAAGGTAGGTTCCCCTGTAAAAAGAATAGTCATAATACTGTCTCATGTTCGGGGTAAAGATCTGCGTTTTACTGCCAATAAAGGGCACACCTTTTATCGGTCTTCCCGGACTGAAGATCAGGGTCTTCAATTTATCTTTATAAGATTCATTACTTTCACCCTTAGCACCGGTAACTGGTGCTGAAGGAATAAAATCAGAATTATAGGCATTCATAAAGATGTAATCAAACATCTCTACCGTATAAAGTGAGTATTTCCCATTCCTTTTATACACCTTTCCCTCATCCTTTTTATCGAGAAACTGCATTTTATAAGGCCCGTTATTATTATGATAGATCCTGCGGTAGATCTTACCCTCAACCTCGTTCTTTTTATCATAGGTAAATACCCGGTTCTCTGCCGTAAAGGTGTATTTCTTCATGTTACGAAAGGCGGCATAAAAACTGGTGTCATTAATGATCTCATTAATGAATGACTCGATGGTAAGGCGTGTTGAAGTAACAGTGATAGCCGAATCGATCGTAACGGTTAAGACAGTATCGGGATTAAAACGCGGAATTTTCTGAGCGAAACCCATACCGCTAATACACATCAGGCTCAGTAATAAATATATTCTTTTCATAGTTAATTCAAAAAAGCATATAACCCTAATGCGAATTTAGTATGCTAATTACCTAACTGCTTCAATGCAATATAGGTCATCAAACCTGTACTTAAGCCGAGTGAACTTTCGTCCACATCAAATGTAGGGGTATGTACAGAGGAGCTTATACCCCTCTCCTGGTTACCTGTACCCAGTCTGTAAAAACACGCATCAGAAACCTGCGAATAGTAAGCAAAATCCTCTGCGGCCATCCAGATATCCAGATCCAGAACGTTTTCTTTCCCTAAATATTCTTCTGCATAAGCCCGAAGCTCAGCGGTCAGCTTTTCTTCATTGATCAGAAAAGGGTAACCGCGGACAATATTGAAATCGCAGCTTCCGCCCATTGCCTCGGCAATACCCTCGGCCATTTTTTTCATTTTCTGATGAGCTATGCCTCTCCAGTCCTCATCCATCGTGCGGAAAGTTCCTTCCAGGTAAACCTCATTCGGTATGACATTGGTAGCACCATTTGCAATAACCTTACCAAAAGACAAAACAGATGGTATTTTCGGATCGGCCACACGGCTTACAATCTGCTGCAAAGCAACAATAATGTGTGAAGTGATCAATACAGGATCAATATTCTGCTGGGGCTGTGCTCCATGCCCCCCCTTGCCATGCACCGTCACATAGATCTCGTCAGTTGATGCCATATATTTCCCGGAACGAAAACCTACCTTACCGGCTTCGATCATAGGCATCACATGCTGCCCGATCACGGCATCAGGCTTTGGATTTTCAAGAACGCCTTCGCGGATCATCATACTGGCACCTCCCGGAAGTTTCTCCTCCGCAGGCTGAAATATCAGTTTAACTGTACCTCCGAATTCCTCCTTCAGATCAGTTAGAATTTTGGCAGTTCCGAGTAAAGATGAGGTATGTACATCATGCCCGCAGGCGTGCATCACTCCCGGATTTTTTGATTTATAGACCACATCATTGGCTTCCACAATTGGCAGGGCATCCATATCAGCTCTTAGGGCTACCACTGAAACGGATGGTTTTGCCCCTTTAATTAATGCCACCAGACCGGTATTCGCCATCTTCCGGTATTCAATTCCGAGCTCATCCAGCTTCTGTGCAACAAAAGCGGAAGTTTGATACTCATGAAAGGAGAGTTCAGGGTTAGCATGCAAATGCCTGCGGTTCTCTACCACATTACTGTGGATCTGTTGGGCCAATTGGCTGATCTTATCTTTTAACATTATCGAAGAATTATCATTTCAGAGAAAATGAACATAGAAGAATAATACTTTTTAAGCTCATTCATAAATTTTTCGGCTTCGAGCCTGGTTCGGAAATCGCCTACCCTAAGCCGGTAATAGGGCTGGGTATAACTGATGTAGCTGGTAATATTCGGATACCGTGATTTAAAATTTGATTGTTCTGAATTAGCCTGTTGCCTGTCTAAACCAGAAAATATCTGAATTCTGAAGCCGGATACGGAAATACTTTTCCCGATGCTAACACCCCTGCTCAGTTCCAGACGCCTGGCGATCAGGCTATCGATCTGCGGGTCTTTAAAGACCACAACCTTACCCTTCTTCTGGGCTGAAGCGCTATGACAGCAAAATATTATTAAGATAAATCCTATGACCGGTTTCCAATGCATTATTCTAATCAACTCCTACACCATGACAGTTCTTATATTTCTTTCCGCTTCCGCATGGGCATGGATCATTTCTTCCTATTTTATTCTCCACGCGGATAGGCTGGGTCTTCTGTAACTCCCTGGTATCATCAACAGGCATACCGTTGGCAGTCTGCGCAAGTTCAGGTTTTGAAACCCTGAGCTTACTCAGATCCTGGCGCGGCTGCGGGCGGGCCTCACGAACCTGTTCAGGATCCTGTGAAGGAATATTGCCCTTAAACAGGAAGCTGACTATATCTTTATTCACGGTAGCAAGCATTTGCTTGAACATATTAAATGCTTCCATTTTGTAAACGATCAGGGGATCTTTTTGCTCGTAAACAGCATTCTGTACAGACTGTTTCAACTCATCCATCTCACGCAGATGTTCCTTCCATGCATCATCAATAAGGGCAAGTACAACAGTTTTTTCAAAAGCTTTGAAGACTTCATTACCCTTACTTTCAACCGCTTTTCTCAGATTGGTAGCTACCTGTACTGAACGTGTTCCGTCAGAAAATGGCACGATGATATTTTCGATATGATCACCGCGTTCTTTTAATACATCCTTCAGTACCGGAAGGGTCTGTTGGGCTATCGCTTCCAGTTTACGGTGATAAAAGCCATCGATCTTTTCAAAGATCCTGTCGGTAAGATTATGAATACTGGTCTCTGAAAATTCCTTTTCGGTAAGTTCAGGATCCACAGAAAAGATCCGTATCACCTCCATCTGGAAGCCTTCAAAATTACCCTGCTCTTTATATTCAGAGGCAATATCTTCCACCACATCAAATATGGTATTGTTCAGATCGACATCAAGACGTTCCCCAAATAATGCATTCTTACGCTTCGCATAGATCACTGAACGCTGCGAATTCATGACATCATCATATTCCAGCAAGCGCTTACGAACACCGAAGTTATTCTCTTCAACCTTACGCTGGGCACGTTCAATGGATTTGGTGATCATGGAATGCTGAATGACTTCGCCTTCTTCGATCCCCATTCTGACCATGATATTTGAAATCCGTTCAGAACCAAATAAACGCATCAGGTTATCTTCCAGTGATACAAAGAACTGACTGGAACCCGGATCACCCTGACGACCGGCACGTCCACGTAACTGCCTGTCAACACGGCGGGATTCATGGCGCTCTGTACCAACAATTGCCAGACCCCCTGCTTCTTTCACACCAGGGCCAAGTTTTATATCGGTACCACGTCCGGCCATGTTCGTCGCAATGGTCACGGTACCTGTTTGTCCGGCCTCTGCAACAATATCGGCTTCCTTCTGGTGAAGTTTAGCATTCAGAACATTATGCCTGATGCCTCTTAACTTAAGCATCCGGCTAAGCAGTTCTGAGATCTCGACCGAGGTTGTACCTACCAGTACCGGCCTGCCTGCCTGGGTCAGTTTCGTTATTTCATCAGCAACAGCATTATATTTCTCACGAACGGTACGGTAAACCATATCCTCATGATCCTTACGCTGAGCATTAACGTTCGTAGGGATCTCAACCACATCCAGTTTATAGATCTGCCATAACTCCCCGGCCTCGGTAACGGCCGTACCCGTCATACCACATAATTTATGGTACATCCTGAAGAAATTCTGGAGGGTAATGGTCGCATAGGTTTGTGTAGCATCCTCAACCTTCACATTTTCCTTGGCTTCGATAGCCTGGTGAAGTCCGTCAGAATATCGCCTGCCATCCATGATACGGCCGGTTTGCTCATCCACCAGCTTGATTTTTCCCTCATCAACGATGTATTCAACATCAATTTCAAATAAAGTATATGCTTTCAGAAGCTGATTGACTGAATGGATACGTTCCGATTTTATTGAAAAATCGCGCATCAATACGTCTTTCTTTTCGATCTTCTCTTCTGTTGAAAGGCTTGACTTCTCAAGGTCGGCAATCTCTGTACCCACATCCGGCATCACAAAGAAATTCTGATCTTCACCCGAACTGGTAATCAGTTCAATCCCTTTTTCTGTTAATTCAACCTGGTTATTTTTCTCATCGATCACGAAGAAAAGCTCGGAATCTACCTTAGGCATCTCCTTGTTTTGATTCTCCATGTAATAATTCTCTGCTTTTGTAAGCACCTGCTTCATTCCTGATTCGCTCAGAAATTTGATCAGCGCCTTGCTTTTTGGCAAACCGCGATGGGCTCTCAGTAAGGCTAAGCCGCCCTCCTGCGGACCAGCATGACCTTCATTGATCAGTTTTTTGGCCTCATTCAAAACCCCGTTAATGAAGTTTTTCTGTGCGCTTACCAGGCGCTCGATCCGCGGTTTCAATTCATAAAATTCATGCTCATCACCACGCGGGATCGGGCCAGAAATGATCAAAGGAGTTCTGGCATCATCGATCAAAACTGAATCGACCTCATCCACCATTGCAAAATGCAATTTTCGCTGAACCAGGCTCTCCGGATTCAATGTCATATTGTCACGCAGGTAGTCGAATCCAAATTCATTATTGGTACCGAATGTGATATCTGCCAGATAGGCCTTACGCCGCTCTTCAGAATTAGGCTGATGCTTATCGATACAGTCAACCGTAAGGCCATGGAATTCGAAAAGCGGACCGTTCCATTCCGAGTCACGACGGGCCAGATAATCATTCACAGTTACGATATGTACACCCTGTCCGGATAAGGCATTCAGGTAAGCTGGCAATGTCCCTACCAGGGTCTTACCCTCACCGGTAGCCATTTCGGCAATTTTACCCTGGTGTAATACAATACCCCCGATCAGCTGTACATCATAATGGATCATATTCCAGGTCACCTCCGTGCCGGCTGCAAGCCAGGTATTGTGATGGATGGCCTTATCACCCTGAATAACAACATTTTGCTTACGGGCAGCAAGTTCCCTGTCGGCCTGGGTAGCGCTAACCTCCAATGTTTTATTTTCGGTAAAACGGCGGGCAGTATCCTTCATTACAGCGAAAGCTTCCGGCAATATCTCCATCAAAACCTTCTCAAGCTCCTTATCACGGTCCTTCTGAAGTTTATCAAGCTGATCATATAGCTCTGTTTTTTCATTGATCGGAAGATCCTCCGACTCGGCCTTAGCTTTTACAACAGCGGTTTCTTTATCGATCTCCTCCAGAAAAGCCTGTATCCTTTCCTTAAAATCAAGCGTTTTCTGTCTTAATTCATCATGGCTTAAGGCAGATAATTTGGCGTATTCTTCCTTTGTTTTTTCAACCAGCGGCTGAATTACCTTTATATCCCGATTTGATTTACTGCCGAAAAGTTTACTTAAAAGTGCTAACATGAGTATTTGAAATATTTAATTCATTTTATACAACAACTAAGCCACGGCTGAACTGATAGCCAGATTGGCATAATTGGCGTGCAAAATTACGATTATTAATGAGAAATATGGCGGGGGTGATGGTGTTTGAGCTCAGGAGTCCTGAGGCAAACAGGTGGGAATTAAAAATCCATAATATTAGCTGCAGTTTTCCTCAATTGCAGGAAAAGCTAATAACAGAGCCAGAGACCTGAGTCTGATAAATGGCCGTATTAATTTGCCCCATTTGCTCTCAAAGCTAAAGACTGGAAAAGACGGAAGTCTAATGATCATTCTGCAGGGATAGGAAATAACAAAATGCATACCCCTGTATCGTGCATGCTTCCTGTTTCGATAAGCTTAATAAATCCCTGGTTCCCTCAAATCATAAATTCTTCCGGTGTCTTTAGACATAAGTGTTCCATTGAGACTTTGAAACTTTTTGAATCTCTGAAATGAATCAGGTCAAATCCTGAAATCGCACAGTCTTCATTCGCGAAGTGAGGATGTGTATAATAAACCATGCTATTAAATAGGCAAACCCACAAATAATAAATATGATGTTATACCCTGCTGTTATATTTCCAGCTAGTTTATAATAATCAAGTATAAAGCCTACAAATAAGGGGAAAAGAGTAGAACCTATGGAACCTGTCATTCCCCCAATTCCCACTACTGAACTTACTGCCCTTTTTGGGACCATGTCTGAAACAATGGTGAAAATATTGGAGCTCCACGCCTGATGGGCAGCAGCAGCAATGCTTATAATTCCTACTGCAACCCAGATATCTGTTGCATACCGGGCAAGAATGATCGGTAATACGCTGATTGCCGCTACAAGCAAGGCTGTTTTTCTGGCTTTTAATATGGGCCAGCCCTTCCTGATGAGATAAGAGGACAAATATCCTCCGGCAATACTGCCTACTGTGGTTGCTGAATATACTATAACCAGATGCAGGCTTGGCTTTTTCAGGTCGAGATTAAAAGTACTTGAGAAATAAGACGGCAGCCAGAACAGGAAAAACCACCAGACGGGATCCGTTAAGAGTTTCCCGATTATAAAAACCCAGGTTTGTTTTATGGAAAGCAGGCGGCGCCATTTGATGGAACCCGTATGTTCGGAATCGGGCTCACTGTCGCTATGAATAAAGTCAAATTCCTCTTTGCTCAGTTTTTTATGCCGGGACGGAATCTCGTAAAATAACCACCATAATATTAACCAAATGAAACCGAGCGCGCCGGTAATAATGAATGCTTCCTGCCAGCCATAAAATCCCAATATCCAGGGGACCATGATCGGGGCCACAACGGCTCCGATACTGGTACCGGAATTAAAAATACCGGTCGCCAGGGCCCGTTCCTTTTTAGGGAACCATTCTGCTACTGCTTTAACAGCGGCCGGAAAATTTCCCGACTCACCTAAACCCAGTAAACCCCTGACCATTCCGAAACCTAAAGTGCTTTTTACAAATGCATGCAGAATAGCTGCCACACTCCAAACTATAATGGATATTGAGTAACCGATCTTGCTGCCTATCTTATCGATAATATTACCGAAAATTATGAACCCAAGGGCATAACAGGCAGCGAAAGCCATGACTATATTTGCATAATCGGATTCAGTCCAGTTAAATTCCAGTTCTAATGTTGGCTTAAGTAAGCCAATTACCTGCCTGTCAACATAATTTATAGTGGTGGCAAGAAAAAGCAAACCGCAAATAACCCAACGATAATTGCCAAATGATGTCTTATTCATATTAAATGATCAGGCTATTTATAAAGCCATATTTTATTAAAATTTGAAATAGTTCTTTGCATTATTATAACAAATGTCCTGAATGATCTCCCCTAACCAGGGGATATCGGCCGGAAGCTCTCCATTCTCCACATCATCAGCAAACAGGTTACATAAAATTCTTCTGAAATACTCATGCCGCGGAAAGGAAAGGAAGCTTCTTGAGTCGGTTAACATGCCCACAAAGTGGCTTATCAGACCAGCATTCGATAATGAATTGAGCTGTTTGGTCATGCCGTCCTTTTGATCGAGGAACCACCAGCCTGAGCCGAACTGGACCTTTCCGGCAACCGAACCATCATTGAAGTTACCTATCATGGTAGCTATCATATCGTTATCCGCAGGATTAATGTTATAGATAATGGTCTTTGCCAGCTTATTTTCACGATCCAGATTATTCAGGAATTTTGACAGTGAACGGGCCTGAGAAAAATCTCCGATGGAATCCCATCCGGTATCAGGGCCAAGAAACTGCTGCATTCGTGAATTATTATTCCGCAAAGCACCTAAATGATACTGTTGTACCCAGCCCTTTTCATGATCCCATAATGCAAAACGAAACAGCATGGCAGACTTGAACTTAAGAACTTCTGAATGATCTGGCATCTGATTTCTTCGTATCTTATCGAAGATAAGCGCGATCTCTTCATCTTTATAATCCTCAGCATAAATATATTCCAGGCCATGGTCAGATACTGTGCAGCCATTTGCTGCGAAGTAATCATGCCGCATTTTCAAAGCAGTAAGATAGCTTTCCAGGTTTTCGATAGCTGTATCTGTGATCTGCGCAAGCCTGTTGATATACTCATTAAGTGATTGTGGAGTTTCGGCGCCCATGGCCTTATCCGGACGAAATGCAGGCAATACCCGGATTTGAAAATTATCATTCCTGATTTTCTGGTGATACTCCAGGTTATCTAACGGATCATCTGTGGTACAAAGCGTTTTTACGTTCATCTTCGTCAGCAGATTGCGTACGGAATAATCGGGCGTATTCAGCTTCTCATTGCAGGTATCATAAATCTTCCTTGCAGATGCAGGTGAAAGGATATCTTTTATACCAAAATAGCGCTGCAGTTCAAGATGTGTCCAGTGATACAGCGGGTTCCGTAAAGTATAAGGTACAGTTGCAGCCCATTGTTCAAACTTCTCCCAATCTGATTTTGATCCTGTACAGTAACATTCATCAATTCCATGGGTACGCATAGCCCGCCACTTATAATGATCCCCATTCAGCCATACTTTTGTGATATTCTTAAACTGCAGATTTTCTGCTATATTTTCCGGAGGAAGATGATTATGATAATCAATGATTGGCATTATTTTCGCAAAATCATGGTACAGTATCTGCGCTACCTTGGACTTCAACAGAAAATTTTCGTCTAAGAATGATTTCATTTCAGTAATTAATTTATACTATTATAAGATTCATAGAGCTGGTCGTTTCTCAAAATTAATTTCCGGCTTTTAACAGATCAAAGCGAAATCCCCCTCTTCCATGGAATAAAATCATCCTGCCTGTGGCGCACCGCAGCAACTTCAGTTTCGCCGCTGGCAACTGAAATTATATATTCCAATATCCGCTCCCCTGCTTCCGGTATGGTTTCCTCTCCTTCAATGATAAGACCTGTATTCAGATCCATGATATCCCTCATGCGATTAAACAAATCGGTATTGGTAGCTATTTTGACCACCGGCGCAATAGGGTTTCCGGTTGGCGTGCCCAGCCCTGTAGTAAACAGAACCACATTTGCCCCTGAAGCTACTTCGGCTGTTGTTGATTCGACATCATTACCCGGCGTACATAAGAGATTCAAGCCGGGTTTAATTACTTTTTCAGGATAATCAAGCACAGCGACTATCGGAGATGTGCCACCTTTCTTTGCGGCGCCGGCCGATTTGATCGCATCAGTGATCAGGCCGTCTTTAATATTTCCCGGTGAAGGATTCATATCAAAGCCGGATCCGGCAGCAATTGCCTGCTTATTATAGCTTTTCATCAGGTTTGAAAATCGTTCTGCCTCTTCATGACTCACGCAACGGTCACTAAGATCCTGTTCCACACCACAAAGTTCCGGGAATTCAGAAAGTATAACTGATCCGCCCAAAGCTACGATCATATCTGATGTATAGCCTATTGCAGGATTTGCTGAAATTCCTGAAAAGCCGTCCGACCCCCCGCACTCAAGTCCTATACAAAGCTTACTCAATGGCGCAGCCTGACGCACAGACCTGTTTGCCTGTATTAAACCTGCAAGAGTCTGCCTTATAGACAGAGAAAATAAATCTGCTTCAGTGCCGATCTCCTGTTGTTCAAGTATATAAAGTGGTTTATTAAACGAAGGGCTTCGCTTAGCAATTTCCTCTTGTAACATAGGCACCTGTGCATTCTGGCAACCCAGGCTCAGGATAGTTGCCCCAGCCACGTTGGGATGTGTGATGTATCCTGCAAGAAGGCCGCAAAGGGTTATCGCATCCTCACGTGTACCGCCGCAGCCTCCACTATGCACCAGGAATTTGATTCCATCCACATTCGGAAATACACGTTCCTGACTTTCCTCGGAAGTTTCAAAATATGAGGAAGCATTCAGGAGCGCATCCTCATTCTTTCCTTCGCGGATCATACTGATCAGCTTTACCACATCTTCCTGATATTTTTTCTTTCGTCCGTATCCCAGGGGCGTTATAAGAGCTTCCTGTAATACATCAATATTCCTGTTCTCACAGAAAACCATTGGTATAACAAGCCAGTAATTTGCGGTACCAACGCTGCCATCAGACCGGTAAAAACCTTTAAATGTCGATTTTTGAAATTTAGAAACATCAGGAGAGTTCCACGAAGTTTTACGCGTGCGTGTTTCAAAGTTATTGGCTGCATGCTTAACGTTTGCAGTGCTTATCAGGCTACCTTTGGCAAGATCAGTTTGGGTTTTGCCCACGAGGACCCCATACATAATAATGCCACTCCCATGAGGCAGCGCTGCTGCAGTAAATTTATGCTTAGCCTTAATATCATCCAGAAGAATAATTTCTTCACCTGCATAACTGATAATGTCGCCTTTTGCCAGGTTTTTTAAAGCCACAATGACATTGTCATCAGGGTGAACTTTTAATATATTTTGTTTCATCAAAATGACCCCTCTTTATTTGTTTGTTTAATTGCTTCTTTTGCACCTTTTTCTTCAATCTTCCGAAGATGATCCTGTACCGAGTCAACAAAACCTGGTAACTGAGACAGGTCTGAATTCCATAACTCAGGGTTTGAGAGTGCGAGGAGTACCACCTCATCCGCATCATGATTCGACCAGAGACCGGAATAATATTCCGCCCATTCATCTTCTATCCGGTAGTGCTTGCCAGCGAATATCCCAAAATAAGCCCCATCCATTTTATATGCCCTCATAAACCTTATGTATGCTGCAAACCCAAAGGCAATTTTTTGGGGAACGCCCTGAAAAATTTTATAATAGTGTAACAGGACAGGTATCACACGCATTTGAAGCTTCAGGGTATAATTCATGCTGATGCTAAGCCACTGATGCCTGATATACGGGTTACGGAAGCGGTCAAGAACTTTATTAGAAAACTCAAGCGCCAGTTCAGGAGCAACAGGATATGGAATAGCAGGGGCCAGCTCATCCTGCATGAGGGTTGAAATAAATCCGGACATTTCCAGATCGTCCATTGCGTCACATACAGTCTCCAAACCGGAAAGAAATGCTGCAGCACAGCTCAAAGTATGTGTCCCGTTAAGCAGGCGCAGTTTCAATTCCTTATGAACGCTTATGTCAGGGGTAATAATAAGACCCGGATCAATTTGTTCAAAAGACAGTACCTTCTTAACCCTGTCATCACCTTCGATGGCCCATAGCCGGTACACTTCAGAAAAAATAAGCAGCTCATCGCGATATCCCAGCTGCTCCTCCAATTGCCCTAAGGTTTTTTCATCCGGCTTGCCCGGAACGATCCTATCAACAAGTGTATTGCAGAAGGTATTGGTACTGAGCCACTTCATAAATGCTGTATCCAGCTTGTTTTGTTCTGCCAGTTTAAAAACAATGTCTTTCAGCTTTGTTCCGTTATCTGAGATCAGTTCAGTTGGAAGAATTACTAAGCCCTTACTTTCATCACCATTAAATATTTTATACCGGTGATATAATACAGCAAGCAGCTTCCCCGGAAAGGATTTTGGAGGAATGGCTTCGATGTCATCTTCACTTAACTGGATCCCTGTTTCAGTAGTATTTGAAATAATGATCTGCAAATCTTCCGATGCGGCCACATCAAGTATGGCATTCCATTCAGTTTGTGCGGTAAGCACCCTGCTCACTGCAGAGCAAATCAGGTTCTCTTCTATTTTCCTCCCATCTTCAATACCCCGTATTCCAATAGTATAAAGTGAATTCTGGTTTTTAAAACCATCAGTACTGCCTTTATCAGTTGATTTTACAATCACAATACGGCCGTTAAAGATCCCCTGCCTGTTAGCCTTATCAATAAAATAATCGGGTAATCCCCGCAAAAGCACGCCGGTGCCAAATTGAAGAACTTTTTCAGGCAGATCAAAAGCACCGGCCAGAGGCACGATGAGTTTATCAGAAGGTTTAATATTATCTAAATTCTGTTTTCTCAAAATCATATCATCTTGTATTTCTGATCCGGGACCAGGCATTCAACCTCCGGGTTCACCGCAGGCATTTTAGCACGAAAACAATTGTACATATTTTTAAACAAGCATTAAATAAAACCAGAAGATATATCTATGCAATCGTTACCGAAACTGTAAAAGCAAGAAAAGTTAAGTCCCGGGGGGAACGTTCAGCCCTGCCTGCGACATTGTCATTTAAATACCTTGAATTCTATTCGGTTATGGCGATTTTCAGTATAAACCCGGGAGACTTCGATTTAAAGATCAGGAACCAAAATCCGGAATTATCAGGTGATAAGTACCGAATCTCATGTCTTCTGCCGTGTAAAATTATTATATTAGGAGATAATTAAGATAACATTAAATACACGTTATGGGGCATGCCGTTACGATAAAAGACATTGCAAAAATTTTAAACGTTTCAGTATCAACTGTATCAAGAGCACTTAGGGATACTTACGATGTTAATCAGGAAACAAAAGAAAGAATACTTTCCCTGGCTGCGGAGTTGAATTATAAACCCAATTTCAATGCTACCGGCCTGGCCCAGGGAAGCACTCATAACATTGGGGTAGTACTCCCTTTCATTACAAACTATTATTTTTCAACGGTCATAACCGGAATTCAGGAAGTGGCATATAACGACAACTACAATATCATTTTATTTATCACCAATGATTCTTCTGAACGGGAGTTATCAATTATTCAAAATCTATCCCTTTCCCGTTTAGATGGATTATTGGTATCAGTTTCTTCCAATTCAGATTCCTGTAATCATTTCCAGGAAATAATTAATGAAGGCACTCCAATAGTATTTTTTGATCGTGTCGCCAGCAATATTGACACATCGAAAGTAATGCAGGATGATTATAACGGTGCATTTGAAGCAGTAGAACATCTGATTGAAAATGGCTATTCTAAAATTGCCCATATCGCAGGTCCAAAGGGATTAGACTTTACTGAAAAAAGATTAAACGGATATCTTGATGCATTAAAAAAACATGGATTAGCAGCCAGGGAGGAATGGATTATCTACTCAGGATTTTCTCAGGAATACGGCGAGGCTGATACCTATCAGCTGTTACAGTGTGAACAAAGACCTGATGCAATTTTTGCGGTAAATGACAGGAAGGCAATAGGGGCTATCGTAGCATTGAAAAACAATGGAATAGTTATTGGGAAAGAGATTGGTGTGATAGGCTTTACTGATGATCCAATATGCACTATAATTTCTCCTTCAATAACTACAATCGCCGAACCGGCCTTTGAGATTGGAAAAACATGCTGCGAACTGCTTTTAAAACATATCAATAAGAAACATTTCCATCCGCAGGAAGTAATATTACCAGGAACCCTGATCGCCAGGGAGTCAACTATGCGAAATTAATGTCATGATCAGTGGGATTCTACCTGTTATAAACCACTTTTCCTTTTATTATCGTGGTTTGAATATTAATATTTTCATCAAACAGAACAATATCCGCATCCTTTCCCTCAATGAGCGAGCCTTTTCTATCGGCGACATTCATGATCCGGGCGGGTGTACTGCTCATCATCCTGACTGCATCTAAAAGAGAAACATCAGCCATATTAATCATATTTCTAACTAAGCGGTCAGTAGTGGCAACGCTGCCTGCAAAAGAAGTACGATCGGGAAGCTTGGCTACTCCATCTTCTATGATAACTTTTAGACCCGTATGCAGATTCCCTAGGACACTTTCACCTTCCGGCATACCGGCCCCACGCATTGAGTCTGTTATCAGGGCTATTTTATCTGCCCCCTTTATTTTATAAACCAGTTTCAGCAGAGGCGCGGGAAGATGAATTCCATCCGCAATAATTTCTACATCCATTTCATCTATAATATATGCACTCTCTATAACTCCGGCATACCGGTAAGCATTTCTCCGGCTAACTCCTGACATACCTGAATAGAGATGCGTAGCGAGGGTATAACCATTTTCAAATGCCTCCAGTACTTCTTCGTAGATGGCATCAGTATGGGCCAGGGCTGCCAGGATTCCTTTAGATTTAAGGTATTTCGCAAATGGTATGGCTCCTTTCAGCTCGGGTGCCGCACTCCATCGTTTGATCACATTGGAGTGGGCAATGACGTCTTTATATTCTGCCGGATCAGGGTCCCGGATATAACGGGGATCCTGTGCCCCACGCTGGCTCATGGCAAAATAGGGGCCTTCCAGATGCATACCCAGAAATTGTGCTCCGTTGATGTTTTTTTTATCTGCTTTTTCATACAGCTCAAGTGTTTTCAGCAGGTCTTTCTTTTCACTTGTCAGGGTTGTTGGCGACATGGAAGTGGTTCCATAGCGTGCATGAGTTTCTGCGGCTTTCAGAAAAGCTGTTTCACTCCCATCCATGAAATCATGGCCGCCACCGCCATGCACATGTATATCAATAAACCCGGGCGATATATAATTCCCCTTCGCATCGATTTCAATCGCATCACTGACATCAATATTCCCTTCTTTCACTTCCGTGATTATACCATCGGTTATCAGGACTGTTCCCTGAGGGATCATACGGTACGGGGTAAGAATTTTACCGTTATATATTTTTAAACGTTGCTGGTTCATATTATTCATTCTCTGGTTTAATATTTTTAAAAAAATTTATTTTTTAACACTATGAAAAGCGGTTTTTTAACATCCATAGCTTTATTTCCTATAAATCCATGACCAAGGATAATATCCAGCTTTCCATCGGCATCAAGATCGGCTACATCCATTGTTGTCGCCTTATTGAATTTTGTTTCTACCGGCAAAGAATAAGTCTCAAAGTTTAAATTTCCTTCGTTCTTCAGAAATGTAAAGCCTTCTTCCGGATGCCGGTTATCAGTAAAGAAACCAATGGTTGCTATATCCAGATCTCCGTCTTTATCAAAGTCCCGTGCCATCGCTTTAATGCATCCGTTAACGGGAAAGAAATATTCTTCTGTAAATTCATTCTTCCCGTTATTTATAAAAACATATACCCCATGATATGGCTTTAATTGATTAATCCCGTCTCCCCGGTCACCGCAGGTATATAGGATATCAGGAAATCCATCCTTGTTAAAATCATTCAGTTCAAAGGAAGATGACCCATATGAGGGTGGCAATTGTAAGACCTGTTTCTCAGCAAATAAGCCATTGCCTTTATTGGTAAATAAGAAAACACCCTCCTCTCCCTGAGAGAACTGTGCCCATATATCAGGCCTTCCGTCATTGTTGAAATCCTGTATATAGGCCTTATTAGCACCAGCCACTGCCCGAATGTTATGACGTAAATATTTTCCGTTACCTCTATTTTCCATCCACAGTAAAGCACCACTTACATTCCCAAATTCGCAAATCAGGTAATCCTTTTTATGGTCTCCGTTAATATCAGCAGCAGTAATCTGCACGGGTCTTGCCAGACCTTCAAATAATGGTTCAGGTTGAGTCGTGAAATTTCCCTGATTGTTTAATTTAATCCGTATTAAACTACCATCCATTGAATTATTGCCAAAAAGATTATTGCCAATCTTACAAACTACTATTTCATGATCAAGAAAGTTTATATCAACAACCGGACCACCTGTAATTAAGGAATCTGTTACCTGTAACTTATCGTTAAGCAAAAAAAGAGTGTTTGAACCAGCCCGGCAAACGAATATACGATGTGGCTTTACAGATGTATCAATTTTAATAAAAGAAGCGGTATTACCTTTTCTATGCAATAATTTCGGGGCTAATTCCACTGCAAAAAACGGAAGTCGATTTGTAACCGGTTTTTTATTCCGCGAGGATAAAACTGCAGGTGCTGATTCGGTATAATAATCAATAATCTGCTGCCATTCGGAAGAGCTCATCGCGGCCTCTGAAGGATAAAAGCTTTGATCAATATCAGTAAAAATAGGATATGGCTGCCCTTTGTGATCAAATATACCTAAACGCGGCCCCATCATTACCAGGGCCGCCTGCCAATTGTCTTTATCCAATAAAGAAGGGTCGGGTAACATATGGCATGATTTGCAATGTTTTACAGCCAATGCTTTTCCTTGCCGGATACCCGGATCAGTGTTATCCTTATAAGCAGCCTTGCTGGCTCCGGAATCTGCGTTTTTTAAAGCCCGGATACCATGTGTGCTCTCCAGCATATAAATACCGATGCAAAAAATCAATAAAACCATGATAAGAATTATTGATTTTTTACCCATCAGGTATCGTCTATTTTTCAATGCCATAGCATATGGTATAAAACACTGATTTTCAACCGGCTGGTAAAATTAATGGCCCAACAGGCAAGACCCCTCATTAGATTTTGAATTTCGCTTATCCTGAACGTGATCTAATTAATTTTCTGAGTTAAATCAGCAGAAAGAAGTTCAGCAGAATATTTATCCAGGTAATAAGAACAATTTGGGTGAAACTGAAGTATGCTGGCCGGGAACAAATTACTTACAGGCTGTTCCAGACAATCTTTCACGGCCTGAGCTTTTCTGATATCCGGAACCGAACAGATAATGTGCTTTGACTTGCATATTTGTTTAATAGACATACTGATTGCCCTTTTTGGCACATCTTCAACTGATTTAAACCAGCCCTCATTAAACTGCTGTTTACGGCATGCTTCATCAAGGTCAACAATGATATAAGGCTCTGTTGTATCAAAATCAGCTGGCGGATCATTAAAGGCCAGGTGACCATTTTCGCCAATACCAACGAGAGCGACATCTATTGGATTCGCTTCAATGACCATGCCCAGTCGATTACATTCCTTAACCGGATCCGTTTCGCCATCTACCAGATAGACCGCTTTTAAAGCATGAACCTTACTTAAGAACCTTTCCTTTAGGTATTTCCTGAAGCTCGCTCCGGATGATTCAGGAAGTCCAATATACTCATCCAGATGAAACATAACTACTTTGCTCCAGTCTATATCTTTTTCTATGATCAGCTGCTTTAAAGTCTCAAATTGGCTTGATCCGGTAGCCAAAATGATATTTGCCTGACCATTGCTTGCTATGGTAGTCCTTATTAATTCAGCAGCAGCTTTTCCTGCCGATACTCCTAATTCAATAGGATCTTTTTTTATAAATAATTCCATTTAAAAATAATTAATTCTGTTTTAAATTCATATGAGTGCTCAGGGAGATAACAACTGTTAATTGCAATTTATATTTTCACCTCAGTATTTCCGCCTTTTGCCATAGTTATATCCACCGGCTCATTCTTTTTCCATGATCCTGCAGTAAAATCAGGCACATCAATTGAATTTGAACGGTTGTTTACAGACCACTCACTCAATGGAAATATTGAACTCCACAGTGCTGCATCATATACATTCTGATCAAGAGGTAATCCGTTCCGAAGGCAGTCTATGGTACGCCAATCCATTAAGAAGTCCATACCACCATGACCTCCAACCTGTTTTGCAAGTTCCCCAACTTTTTTAATAATAGGAGGTGTGTATTTCTCTTCAAGCGATTTAAGCTCCTGCTCTGAAAGCCATCCCTGATGACTGTTAGAAATTCGTCCCGGAAGAGGATATTTCTGTGCGGTACCTTTGGTTCCGCTTACCAGATGAATTCTGGAATACGGACGGGGAGAGGTTACATCGTGTTGAATCATAATCGTTTTACCTTTACTGGTACGAATAGTTGTAGTATTCATATTGCCATTAAAAGGCTTATCGACAAATTGTTTATAGAAATCATCTTTTGCTGCTAGTTTCTTTGCCATATCCCCCATCATAAAATCCTTACCCGAAACAGATACCAGATAATCCATTTTATCTCCCCTGTTAATATTCATTACCTGACATACAGGGCCCAAGCCATGTGTTGGGTACAAATTACCATTCCTGCTTGAATCCATTCTCAGGCGCCATTGATCATAATATTTTTCTTTAGAAAAATCTCCTTCCATAAGGTCGTGGATATAAGCCCCTTCAGCATGCACAATTTCTCCAAAAAATCCCTGACGGGCCATATTCAGCGTGAGCAGCTCAAAAAAGTCATAACAGCAGTTCTCCAGCATCATACAATGCTTCCGGGTCCGTTCAGAAGTTTCTACAAGCTGCCAGCATTCCTCCACTGTTGTTGCCGCGGGCACCTCCACACATACATGCTTTCCATGATTCATAGCATAAACCGCCATCGGAGTGTGCAGCTTCCAGGGGGTAGCGATGTATATCAGATCGATATCTTCCCGTTCACATACCTTTTTCCAATCTTCTGTATTACCACTATAAATAGTGGGATTCTGACCTGAACCCTCTATACGCTTTTTGGCGGCATTCACTTTTTCAGGACGTAAATCGCACAAAGCCTTGATCTCTACACCACCTATCTTACTCATCCTTCCCACAGCTCCCGATCCACGGTTCCCTGTGCCGATAAAACCAATGCGAACCGTTTCCAGTTTTGGCGCAGCATATCCTGACATATTGAATTTCTGCTCCCGGAGCTGTTCCGGGATGACAGGGGAATCCGGAGTCTGTGCTCCAAAAGTCGGTGTAATACCGGCAATTACCGTTGTCATGCCGGCGATTGCCGGTACGGCAAGTTTTATAAAGTCCCTGCGATTGTTCTTCATATTATAACGCTTTATTTAATTTAATTGAAAATTGTCTCTCCACGCTGGTTGGAAATCGTTCGTATCTTTTTAAACTCCAGCTGGTATGCTTTTAACTTCTCATCCCTTATCTTCTCGCCAGACATTGTTACCGGGTTAATAATCCTGATATTTTTACCGCTCAGCGCCGCTGCCAGTGATACATCGCCCCAGTTAAGAAATCCCGGCAGGTGGATACCCATACTGAAAAAATCCACCGAACCATGACTATCAAACAGGTAACTCAATGGAGCATCCCGCAGA
>JAKFBV010000001.1:0-72419 GCA_036677005.1 Pedobacter sp. | reverse complement strand
TCGATACGGATTATTAAATGCAATCCCGTACAAACGGGAAAGACTCGTCTACCTCCAATACCAGTATTTATAATACTCCCGATAATTGCTGTTGCACCCTACGGACAGGAGGTTCTCGCTTCCGCGAGAATGACAAGCTTTTTGGGGAGGGATTTGGAGATTCCAGCCTCCGCTGGAATCGAAATTTGGGAACTATCTAGCCTAATCCACTTTTTTCAACATATTTTAATTTCCGAGTGGGGCATTTTGAGTTTTGCAGGTCATTTATCTAGTAAAGGATTAAAAAACTGAATAATACTTCCATTCATGAAAAACCGGACTGATTTTGGTTTAAATCGAAGAACATTTTTAAGTACCAGTGGTCTCGGACTTCTGGGTGCTTCCATGTCGGGTGTTTTATGTAA
Organism: Pedobacter sp.; assembly: GCA_036677005.1. Taxonomy (GTDB): domain Bacteria; phylum Bacteroidota; class Bacteroidia; order Sphingobacteriales; family Sphingobacteriaceae; genus Daejeonella. Next base: position 72,015 of record JAKFBV010000001.1, on the reverse strand, counting down.
TGTACCCTCAAAGGGGACAGATGAAGCCATTGTCGGAACATTGCAGCCTGATGGCTGGAAAAATATACTTCAGGAGGCTAAAAAGTATCCCAAAATAGATGCCCATAATCATATTTGGGAGGGAAGCAATGCTGAGCAGGTTGACGAAAGTTGCGAACGTTTGGGAATTACCAAAGCTGCCTGTTCTATTCCCGGAGGGAAAACGGTTCAGGAAATTCGTGCTAATAATGATATTATTATAAAGGCGATGAAATCTCAGCCAAAACGAATCCTTGGACAGTGTTATATAAACCCGCTTTTTAAAAAGGAAGCCTTAGACGAAATCGACCGCTGCGTTGATAATGGGATGGTGATGTTAGGTGAACTCTATGATGCCGTTAAAATAAACGACCCCCTATATTTTCCGGTGGTTGAAAGATGTATCAAACATAATATTCCCATGATGCTTCATGGTGTAACGACATTAGGCAACTGGCGTCCGGGTTATTTACCTACCAATCCGCCTAATTCTTCTGTTCCCGAGGATTTTGTTGATATCGGCCGCCGCTATCCGGAAGCGATGATCATCTGCGGCCATATTGGAGGAGGTGGTAACTGGGAATATATGTGCAGGGTATTACAAAATGCCCCGAGCATTTTTTTAGATACCAGCGGCAGCGTCAGTGATGAGGGGATGATCGATATGGCTGTTAAATATCTTGGCGCAGACCGCCTGCTATTTGCCACAGATATGAATTATGAAACAGGGGTTGGGAAAATTATGTGGGCTGATCTGAATGAAACAGACAGGAAAAAGATATTCTTTGATAATATGAATAATCTATTTAGAAAGGCGGGTAATCATGTTAATTGATATCAGTGCTTATGTAGGTAATTGGCCCTACAGGGGCCTTCGCGGTAATAACCTTACTGAATTACTGCAGCGGATGAATAAGTTCGGAGTGAACAAGGCTGTTGTTTCCAACCTGAATGGTATTTTCTATGTGGATTGCCAAATCGCCAATGAAGAACTTCATGCCGAATACTTATCCAATAAATTATTTAACGACCGTTTTATACCTTTTGCAACCATCAATCCTGTACTGCCCTGGTGGAGGGATTCTTTAGAAGTGTGTCATAAGAAGTTTGGGATGAAGGGTATCCGGATCTATCCGCTTTATCATCAATATAAAATAACGGATGAAATCTGTATCAATCTGGTAAAAACTGCCCGGGACCTCGGCATGCCGGTTTCTATTCCTTTACGAATGACCGATTTAAGGGAACGATCCTGGCTGGATGTAAACGAAGCCCTGAGTTATAATGACATAGCTTCTCTGGTCAGTAAAGTTCCTGATGCCCAATATATGGTACTGGATGCCAGGACAACCGATGGACAACAGCCAGCAAGCGAAGAGTCTATTAAAATTTTAAAATCAGCTAATATATTGTTTGATACCTCACGCGGCAGCGGTGTACCTGTTAAAGGTCCGAATAGTGAGAGCCTGAAATATCTGGCTGATAATTTCGGCGCTGATAAATTGGCTTTTGGAACGGAAACACCCTTTGTTGACTACTGTTCTCCTTTTTTCAGGGTCGCAGTTTTTGAAACAGCAGATGAAAAAACTAAAGAATCGATCTGGTCGGGGAATGCCCGCCGGATGTTAAAAATTTGACAGCATCAGATATTAAAAAAACATATAATAGACAATTATCCAGGGGATAGTAAGAAAATAAATCAACGTAAAAATTATATTATAACATGAAAAAACACTCCCTTCTTCATTTTGCGGCATTCTGCCTGATTTTTAATCTCGCCTATGCACAAAAACCGCTTAGCCGGACACCCTATACCTTATTTAATGACTTTGAAACCGGCGAGCTTTTCGGTTGGGAAACTTATCCTTATGCTCAGGATATAGCCTTTGATGCCTTGTATTTTGCAGTGAAGTCCCCAACCTACAAGGATAGCAAGTATGCGCTGGCACGTCCGTTTAAAGCCCATGATGTCAATGAGTTATATCAGGGATTTACGAGACGTTTAAATCTGTATACGGTTTCAGATACCAGGGTGAAAGCTGCTGTATATTTTCAGGGAGATCGTAACCCTGAGTCGCTTGAACTTTCACTAGGTACTTTCGAAGGCAAACGTTACTTCCACAAGATCAATAATCCAAAAGCAAATTCCTGGTTAGAACTGGATCTGCCGATCTCAGCATTTAAACTGGATGGCAAGTCCCTGGGTGCCAATGAGCATATTCAGGTAATCACGCTGAAAGGATCTTATCCGATCGTGAATTATCTGTATACCTATACCATTCTGATGGACGATTTCAGTATCAATGGTGAGCGTGACAGACAATTTATATCCACTTCACCAGGCTCTACCAATCTGGATATGTTTGACGTGTCTATCCTGAATAAACACTTTTTCTATGGTGATAATATCAGCCTGAAAGTTGCAACTGAAGGGAATTTAAGCCTTAAAAAGGTTAAAGGAACCTTGGTGGACAGTAAAGGAACTATTGTTAAGGATAATATTTCCTTCAGCAAAAGCGGTAATGAATGGGCCAATTCAGCCATTTATAAACTGTCTGAAAAGGATGCCCGGGGACAATGGGAGATCAGATTAAAAGGTGAAGATGAACAGGGAGGAGAGCTGAGCTGGGCTTTGCGTTTCCTGATGCCCGGGAAACAGGTAAATGGCCACCCAAGATTGTATTTTTCTGCTGATGAATTGAAGAATCGTCTTGCAAATGAAAAATCACCTGTTGCTAAAGGTATTCTTGATAATGCCTTAAAACATAAGGATTTTATGAAAGTTGATGTTGCTGCCATCAATGAAGGTAAAGATTATACAGCTGAGAACCTTGTGGGCGGACCTCATTCCAGGACTTCAGTGGGATTAAATTCATATGCTGTATGGAATAACCCAAACTCCACTCTTGGAAATGTGATTGAGGAAGGCAGTTTTCAATATGCCTTTACCGGCGACCGTGCTGCGGGTGAGCAGGCCAAGAAAGCTTTGCTGAAACTCTGTTCATTCAAGAAATGGAATGCTGACTGGATGCTTGAGCGTAAATTCTGGACTTATTATCCTGTAGGATATACTATTAAACCGGTTGCTTACGGATATGATATGCTGTATGATCTGCTTTCTGAATCAGAGCGTGCATTTGTAAGGACAGCAATCATGGAAAAAGGATTGAAGATGTTCCATCGTGATATGGTTGAAATGAATCGCATGCCATCCAACCAGACCAATCACATTGCAGTATTGGCAGGTGGTATGGGTTTAGCTGCAACAGCTATTTATGGGGATGATCCGTCTAACCCAAGTCTGGAACCATATATTTCAGGTATTCTGACAAAAACCAAAACATTTATTGACCGTACATATTATGAGGACGGAAGTTATGGTGAACCAAAAAGCGGATATATGAACATGGCAAGCCGGGATATGGGTGAATTACTTCCTGCTCTTGAGCGTAACTTTGGTGTAGATTATTCTACCACAACCAATTTTAAAGATTTTTATAAATACCTGATGCAGGCAAGCTATTCAAATGGTTTGATGCAGGACTTTGGTGATGGGGCTGGAGCAAAAGGCTCCAAAGTGGATGTTGGAGGGCAGATACATTCCTGGTGGTTAGTGAACCGGACCAAAAACCCTTATCTGTACAGTTATGTTAAGCCATTCTGGGAGGCCGGGAAAGGCGGATATTTAAGTTATCTATGGTTCAGAGACGATATCACTCCTGTTTCAAGAGAAACCTTACCACCATCAAAATTCTTTTCAGCACAGGGTATGGTTATGCGTTCTGGCTGGGATGATGCATCAATGGTCTTAAGTACCCGTGTTGGTCCAAATTCCAATCACTTTCACTATGATCAGGGAAGTTTTCAGGTCATGAAGAATGGTGAGACCCTTCTGACAGACCCAGCATACGGTCCTTTGGGATATTATGCTAACCTTGAGTATTTAAGCTACCACGTTCAGGCAAATGCACACAATGTGATGCTGGTTGATCATGATCCTGAAAGTCAGGCTCCTGCTCACTATGATAACGGAATAAAAGCTTTACGTGACTGGCCGAGAGTGCTGCATTTATTCAATGGGAAAGATGCTGATGGAATGGAAAGTGAACTGAGCTCTGTTTATAAAGACAAGCTTGAAAAATACTCACGTACATTACTTTATACCAAGACAGGACCTATTTTCTTATTTGATGAAGTGAAAAGCAAATCACCAAAAGGACATGTTTACGATTGGTTGTTTCATGCCCCTCCGGGAGAGAACAATCAAACTGCTATCACTTATGATAAGGGTCGTATGGTTATTGATCGTCCCAATGCAAAATTGACCATGGATATAGTTAGTCCGGAGATTGATGCCTCAAAAATCTATGATAAAGGTGTTGGGAAAGTGTTCTATGAATCATTCCTTGATCTTGCCAGTAAGCCTGATCTTAACCAGGTTAATTTCCTTGCAGTCATTTTACCAGAATCTAAATCAGGTTCAGGCAGTGCCGGCCCTACTCCGGTAACAACCCGTTTAGATGCCCCGGGATGGATCGGTGCCAAAATGGTACATGGAAATGGTTCGGACCTGGGTTTCTTCAGGATCGGATCAGAAAATGGTGTGGCCGGTGGTTTTACTACTGATGCAAAGCGGTTCACTGCCAGCTATGACAAATCCGGTGCGCTTCAGAAAATTTATTATGAAGGAAGCTCGATCTCGGGTAATGGCCTGTCATTAAGCTCAGATGTTGGTTCAAGAGGTACTATGGCCATTGTTGCTTCAGGAATTGATGCCGAAATCAAATCAGCCAAGGGATGTAATCTTAAGGTTTTGGTTTCAGGCAAACCATCTTCAGTCCTGGTTAGTGGTCAGGCTGTTAAAGACTGGAACTATGATGCAGGATCAAAAATGCTGACAGTTAAATTGCCCGGTGGAACAATTCCATTGAAAATTAATAAATAAGGGTTTTGTTTTCTGTTTAACAGAAAGCTGCTTTCCTGATTCCGGATCTTCATCTTAAGATGGAGGTCCGGTATTTTTATTAATGGGTAATTAAAAAAACGTGATCAAGATCCAAGGTTTAATGAAACCACATAGAAACATAGAGTTTAATAATCTATGTGTCCTATGTGGTTAAAAATCAAGGATTTTAATATTAAAAAACCACATAGAATTAATTGCTGTTATTGGCTTTTGAAAGGTATGATCTATGCGTACTATGTGGTTAAAAATTAAGGACTTTACTATTAAACCACATAGAAACATAGAGTTTATAGCTGTTATAGCTTTTTAAAGAATTGATCTATGTGTACTATGTGGTTAAAAATTAAGGACTTTACTATTAAAAAAACCACATAGAAACATAGAGTTTATAGCTGTTATTAGCTGTTAAAGAAATAATCTATGTGTCCTATGTGGTTAAAAAAAATCAAGGATTTATACTATGACGCTAAAACCCATTTTCAAAATTGTTTTAATTTCTATTGCAAGTCTTGCCGGAATATTAGATGGTTATTCCGCAGATTTTGAGAATTCTTACACAAAAGGATCATTTAAACAGGATACTCTTAAATCCAAAGCCGAGAACTGGACGGCCGCAGAATTATGGGCAAAATCTGTTTCGCAGAATCTGAAACTGGAAGACAATGCGATTGTGCTTGAAGATAATCTGCTGATTGAAAATGATGCTGTTACCTTAGGTTCCATTCGTTCAGAAGCCTGGGATACGCTGTCAAAAGACCTTGTCATCAGGAAACACCTCGAATTGCCGGTACTGCCTTTTGAGAATGCCTGGATAAGTATGCTTATTTATCCCCTGGTTCCGGCCGACCCAATGAGTGGAGGGAAACTTGAGTTTAAAGTAAATGGTAATAAGCCAATTGTTTATGAACTCCGGCATTTCTGGACCTCTGTTCCGGTTCCGGCGGAATATTTGAAAAAGGGTAGAAACCTGATCGAGGTAAGGGTGCATAATCAAAATGAGAAATTCAGGATTCCAATGGCTCTGAGTTCCATTATCAGGTCTATCATCGGACAGCCAACATCATTTACAGGGAATAGTGAACGAAGTAATGATAATGGAAAAACCTGGAATTATGCAGGTAGTAAGTCAAATTTAGCAGAATATCCTCTGCGTTTGAAATTACAGGCTTATGGTAAGAAGGCATGGCTGCAAACCCCTGTAATTAACCTGGCAGAAAAAGGCCTTGGGAATGTGATGTATCTTCCGGTAATTATTGAATCCGGAGAGATAAAAATTGAGGCCATGGATTCTGGGGGTTCAAAGTGGCAAACATTTATTAGAAGCGGGAATACCCATATTCCGGAGTCAGGAGGATGGACTGCCTGGAGGAAAATGGAGGGAGCATCATTGACTGGTGGAATGAATCATCGCTTCGTTCAGCTCGAATATCGCATTGAGCCGGGGTCAGGAAATAGTACACCCAAAATTCTGGGACTTAATTTGAAAAGTCAATGGCGTACAGCTTCATCTCCTGGTAATATCTTTATATCTGAAGTAAAGAATTACCCGCTCATACGATCTTCATTTGATTTTGTTCATGAGAATCCTGCATTACCCGAACTTCAGGAATTCAGGAGGCAGTTTAAACTTGATCAGGTAGTAGAGGGGGCAAAAACCGAGTGGGAAAAGATCAAACGTTTAAGAGCATGGACCGCTGGTTATTGGGATTGGTTCCTTCCAAATTCTGAATTTGAAGACTTGTTAAGCTGGGATGCAAGTAAAATACTCAGCGGTCCTTCGGGTTTGGGAAATTTATCAAAAAAAGGGGGTAACTGCCTTCATTATGCCATTGTTTTCGCACAGGCCTGTCAGAGTTTTGGTATTCCTGCCAGAATCGTAAATACTAATTATGCAATCTGGGGAGGTCATGAACTTGTTGAAGTCTGGTCAAGGGATTACGAAAAGTGGATCATGGCAGATCCGAATTTCGACTCCATGTTCTATGATAAGAAAACAGGGATTCCTTTAAATATTCTTGAATTACATGATCTGTTTCTAAAGACCTATTACCCGGGAGGGGATCCAATAGAGCGGGATAAATGGTCGTTCGAAGACAGAGACCGTCGTGCAAACCGAATTGATCCTGCTGCACTTCCCATTGCTATGGAAAATGGAGGTCATGCCTTTTCAGGTAAAATTAATCAGGATTATACATGGTGGAAAGTAACATTTAATAAGGCAAATCCGGGATATTCCGGTGGTTACGGCTTTTATAATACTGCTGAAGTCCGTTGGCTGCCACGCAGTAACTGGTTGAGTCAGAAATCTCCTTTGCCGGTAACCCACGGGAGGACACACTGGGGATGGGATGGCTATTATGCCTGGACTGATGATCAAACACCTGAAACTCCCGAGCACCGCTATTTTGTCCGGCGTAGCTCAGATATGTATGGTGCACTGTTTACAGTCGATTTTAGTGTATTCCTGGTCAGCGATGGTTTGCTAAAGATTTCCCTGGCTACAGACAGCCCCGGGTTTAAGCATTATGAGTTGATTGCCAACGGTGAGCGGATAATAATAAGCGGTTCAAATTATCCATGGAAGCTGGCCCCGGGTTTAAATAAACTCGGTATGCGGAGCATTGATACTCTCGGTAACCGGGGAGCTTTGAGTAGTTTAGAGGTAAATTATATGCTTGTTTCAAAATAATCTTTTGGGGAGATGGTAAATGCGAATGAAAAATCAAAAAATACTGATTGAGACAAAATCGATATTCAGGCTGATGTTGTTTTGAATTGAAATATATTAATTAATTTTCGAGTTTATTTTCATAGATTTAATGATGAAATTTATGTAATGAAAGTATTACATATCCAATATTAGCTGCTTTTTAAAAACCAGGGGATCTTCATCGAAATTATCAAATTATGCTTTTGTAAGATTTCTATATATGTTAGCGGGAAAAGAACATACTATTCAGGACAGCATACTACTGATTAAATTGAGTGAAGGCTGTAAACATGCATTTGATGCTTTGTATGAAAAGTATTGGAGTGATGTACTTAATGCAGCTTACAAACGCATAGGTGACAGGGATCGGGCGAAAGACATTGCTCAGGAAGTATTTACCTCAATGTGGACCAGAAGCACAGAAACCCCTATTGAAAATCTTCCTGCCTGGTTATATACGGTAACTAAAAATCATGTTTATAAGGTAATGCAAAAGCAGGAACGCTTTGTGCCGATACCCGAACTGCTATCTGAACTGGAAAGTTATAATGACCGTGCTGATGCTGCCATAATTGAGAAGGAACTTCTGAGGGCTTACGAAATCTTAATTGCATCTCTTCCAGATCAACAACGAATTATATTCAGGATGCGTTATCAGGACGAGCTTAGTCCTGATGAAATTGCATTAAAGCTAGAACTTTCTCCTAAAACTATCCGAAACCACTTGGGAAGAGCTATATTAAAATTAAAAACAACTTTTATGTTGTTTCAGTTATTGTTGATTCTTGCCGGAAAATAATTTAAAAACCCGGGTTAATCCAACCCTTGCATATTTATTTTTTACCCGACTGGGCAAAATTGAATATTTCTGACACATGTATATAAAAACACATACATGGATCAGCTTCGAAAGGATCATTTTCTTAAAATTGTCGAAAAATATCATTCGGGAAATGCCTCCAGGGAAGAGTTAGAGTTTTTGGATGCTTATTATCAGGTATTCGGTTTAAGTGATGGTTATACTGATGCACTAAGTGAAGAGGACCGGCTTCTGTTAAAAGATGAATTAAAGAATTCTATTAAGAAGAATATTGCAGCTTCTCAGCAAGGCAGAATTAAATCGGACAAAAGGAATGTTATCAGATGGACAATTTCTGCAGCTGCCGCAATAATAATCTGTTTAGGAGTTGGACTATATTATTTCCCTGAAGAAGGAATTTCTAATCCCATTGTTAAGCGAGTAACTGAAAATGAAATTATTCCTGGTGGGAATAAGGCTGTACTTACATTAGCCAATGGTGAAAAAATAAGTTTGACTGATGCTGATAATGGAACCCTGGCAGAGCAGGCCGGAATCAAGGTCGTTAAAACAACCGATGGACAATTAGTTTATGAAGTCCGTCATCTCGAAGGAGGTAGGACTGAGAGATCTCTCCCTGCGGTCGAGATGACGTATAATACTATTGAAACTCCCAAGGGGGGTCGCTACCAGGTGCGTTTGCCTGATGGCTCAAATGTATGGTTAAACGCGGCTTCAAAATTAACTTTTCCTTCAAGTTTTATCTCACATAAAAGCCGCATGGTGGAATTAAGCGGTGAAGCCTACTTTGAAATTGCAAAAGACAAGGAACATCCTTTTATTGTTAAGACCTATAATCAGGTAGTGGAAGTTTTTGGAACCCAATTTAACATCAATTCCTATGTGGATGAGCCGGATGTAAAAACTACTTTACTTGAGGGTAGTATTAAAGTATCCGAAAACAAGGGAATTGATAAAATTTTAAAACCTGGACAACAGTCCACCATAACTTCCAGTGGATTAAAAGTTGAAAATATAGATATTGACCTGGCTGTGGCATGGAAAAACAATCAATTTGTTTTTGAAAGTGACGACATTCAATATATTATGAGAATGATAGCACGCTGGTATAATGTGGAGGTGGAGTATGTAGGTGCAATACCGAAAAATAAATTTGGAGGAGCTGTTTCCAGATTTGAAAATGTATCCGAGGTTTTAAAATCACTTGAATCAACAGGCAGAGTAAAGTTCAAAATTGAGGGCAGGCGGATTTTGGTATCTAAATGAGATTATATATAACTAATTAACTTAATATTAACCCTAAACTGAACCATATGTAGGAATTAACAACAATCAGGTTAAGTCCAAAAAAAACCAGAAATGCGAAAACACTCCTGGTTTATGTTTGGCAATTGTCAATAATTAATTATCAAAGTTTAACCGCAGATGCCCCAGCTTCGAAACAAAGGCATTCTGCTAAAAACCAAACATTACAAATGTATAAAATTTATACTAAAGAACCAGATATGTCCAAGGGACATATCCCAAAATTATTGCTCATTATGCGACTAACCACCGTAATCTTGATAGCTTCTTTCATGCAGGTTTACGCTGCTGGTTTTGCACAAAAGATCAGCATGTCCCAGTCAAATGCTCCTTTAAAAACTGTATTAAAGGAACTGAGAGCTCAAAGCGGCTATAATTTTGTTTATACAGATGATCTTCTAAGTATGGCCAAACCGGTTGATATTAAGGTGACCGGTGCTAAATTCGAAGACGTGCTCATAGAAATCTTTAAAGAGCAGCCATTAACTTATAGCGTTAACAAAAATACGATCACTGTAAAAGAAAAGGATAAAATCTTTTCGGCAAACGTCATTGAAAACATTATTGAACTTAACGATATTGTAATAAGAGGTAAGGTCACTGATACAAAAGGTGAAACTCTTCCCGGTGTAAGTGTCAAAGTAAAGGGAACATCCATGGGTACATCAACAGATTTGGGTGGCAACTATTCAATCAGTGTAAATGAGAATGCAACTCTGGTGTTTTCATATATCGGCTTTGTTTCCAAAGAAGTCGCTGTAAATAATCAAAGTTCAATTAATGTTGTATTAACTGTGGCAACCGCAACTTTAAGTGAGGTGGTTGTAACAGCTCTGGGTATTGAAAGAGAAAAGAGATCTTTAACGTATAGCACTCAAGCTATAAGTACCGAAGAACTATCGGAAGCCAGGGAGTTAAATGTTACAACCTCATTGCAGGGCAAAGTGCCTGGTATTTCAATTTCTTCTGCCGGAACAGGTGTTGGAGCATCCAATCGAATAGTTCTCCGTGGAAATCGTTCCATTTCCGGTGATAGTCAGCCATTATATGTTATTGATGGTGTTCCAATTATTGGAGATCCCTCAAATATAAGCCCGGATAACATCGCATCGCTAAATATATTGAAGGGACCCAATGCTGCTGCATTATATGGGTCTGCAGCACAAAATGGTGTAATAATCATTGAGACTAAAAAGGGTAAATCGGGGGCTATTAATTTGAGTTTGAATCAAACTACTCAAATCATGAGTCCGATCCATACTATTCCTTTCCAGAATACATATGGACAAGGAATTGGTGGAGTTTACCAGAAAAACACAGAATCTTCATGGGGTCCTAAAATGGATGGTCAGTCAGTAGCAAGCTGGTCAATTCGTCCGGAGGATGCAGGTAAGGTATATAGCTTCAGCCCACAGCCAAATAATGTCGAGGATGCTTTTCAAATGGGATATAATACGGCTTCCAATATTATTGCCAGTATGGGGAGTGAAAATATTCAGGGAATGTTCACTTATACAAGGACTGACGCTTCAGGAATTGTTGAAGGAAATAAATTAGCTAGAAATAACCTGGCGGTAAGATTAACTGCTCAATTATCTAAACGATTAAAACTAGATACAAAAGTTGATTACATGCAGCAAGTTATTAATGATAATCTGGTAGAGGATATAAATAATTTTAATCCTGCAAAACAGATTTACATGATGCCACGTAATATAAGAACCGAAGATGCAAAGAATTATACCTATACTAATTCAGCAGGTATCGTAATGCAAAATTTTTGGACCCCGGGATCGACACTTGGCTTAAACCCTTATTTCTTAATAAATCGTGCTAGTAATATTAGTCCGAAGCAGCGTACCATAGGAATGGCTTCATTAACCTATGATATAGCTAAGGATTTAAAGTTTATGGCAAGAGCGTCTTTTGATAAGCTCATAAGTTCAAATGAGGAGAAGCTTTCGAGAGACTTTTATGCCAGGGCTTTAAATGGCAGATATACAGTATCCAATGGCAATTCTTCATTGTTCAATAGTGATGCATTATTATCATACAATAAAAAAGTTAATGAGGATTGGAATTTCAATGTTAATCTGGGTGGAAGTATTCGAAATGACCGTAACTCATCCCTGAGTTCAAATACAGGTGTGGGTATGATTGTTCCTGATTTTTGGACATTGTCAAATACTTTAGATGGAGTTACTTCTAATAATCCGGGTCCTAATATGGACGTTCATTCTGCATATGCATTTGCAAATATTGGATGGAAAAATGCTGTATTTCTTGATGTAACTGGCCGTAATGACTGGAGTTCAACTTTGCCTGCAGCGAATAGATCCTACTTCTACCCATCTGTTGGACTTAGTGTAATTCTTTCAGATCTAATAGAAACTCCGGAGTTTTTATCATTTGCCAAATTGAGAGGATCATGGGCTAAGGTTGGTAGTGGTGGACCTGCATACATGCTTAACCGGACCGCAACATTTTCTCCGGGAGGTAATAATGGATATTTGCAATTGAGCAGTATTCTGCCTAATTCAGATTTACGTCCCGAGGAAACAAAATCCCTTGAATACGGAGTTGATCTTAGTTTCTTTGACGATCGAATCGGATTGAATATAACCGGTTATAAAACCAATACTGTAAATCAATTATTTACAGTTGCATTGCCTCCGGGTTCTGGCGCAAGTCAGTTTTTTACAAACGGCGGGGATGTTGAAAACACTGGAGTTGAATTAGGACTTACCAGTATTCCGGTAAAAACCGCAAATTTCAAATGGGATAATAGTTTAACTTTTTCAAGGAATCGCAATTTAATTAACAAGCTGAATGATGAAAGACCTAAACTGATTGTTGGATCGGATCAGAGTTTCCGTGATTTTGTGGTAGTTCAGGGTCAGCCTTTTGGTCAAATCTATTCGATTGGATGGAGAAGAGATGCAAATGGTAATGTCATTGTAGGCAGTAATGGAGTTCCTCTTAATTCAGGAACCAGAAGTCTTAGCGTGGCGAATGCAATACCGGATTGGATGGGTGGATTTAGTAATATGTTTTCTTATAAGAGCTTAAACCTTAGCTTTTTAATAGATCATCGTCAGGGTGGTTCTGCCCTTTCGGTAACTGATGCCATGTTGAATTTTGAGGGTTTAACTGAGAAAACCTTAGCTGGTCGTGAAGGCGGACTTATTTTTGGTCAGAATTTATTTCCTGGTCAAAAGGCTGTTAAGCAGGATGGTACCCCAAATGATATTTCTGTTAATGCCCAAACTTTCTGGAGAACAACTGGCGGAGTAGTTAACCCTGTTGGTGAAGCATTTGTAGAAAGTATGACAAATACACGTCTTAGAGAGCTGATGCTTGGTTATACCTTTCCAAAATCTTTATTAGGAAACTTGCCAATCAAAAGTGTTAAACTATCTGTAGTTGGAAGAAATCTTTGGTTTATCCACAGAGCCTCTAAAACTATTGATCCTGACATAACTGCAGGAACAGGGGTAATTTCTGAGGGGCAATCTGCATTTGCTCCGCCAACAGTTAGATCTTATGGACTTAATTTGAAAGTAGATTTATAAGCATCTACTATCAATTAAATAAATCATTTAATATTTAAATTTTTAGATATGAAACATATACTAATAATAAAGGGCCACAGGCTCATTTGTTTAGCCTTTCTTACTTCTGTTTTGATATTTTCAAACAGTTGTACTGAAAAGTTTGACGATCGGAATATTCCTCAGGATAAAATCGTTGCAGATAAAATGGACGCGAATTTGGCGGGACAAGCATTTGCTTTTGCTCAATATAATTCAGTTAGTGGATTGTCCACATATATCTGGAATTCAGCACTTTACTCTGATAGATTTGCTCAATATTTTTCAAATATTCATCCGGCATTTCAATCAGAACAATACGTTGAAGCAGGAGCGCATAAAGACAGGTTATGGAGCAATTTTTACGATATGGTAGCAACTCAATTGCATTTTGTTCAGGAATACACTTCAAAGAATAATATGCCTATTGAAAATGCAATTACAAAAGTTCAAAAAGTTGCATCTTATCATAGAATGACTGATCATTTTGGGCCAATGATATATGCTGAATTTGGAAGTGGTAAAACCAGTGTCAACTATACCTCACAAAAGGATATGTACACGGATTTTTTCAAACTACTGGATGAGGCATCTGTTGTTTTTAAACAGAATGCTGGAAAGAAAAATGCATTTGGAACTAATGACCAGATGTATAAGGGTGATGTGGATTTATGGGCTAAATTTGCTAATTCACTAAGACTTAGACTGGCTTTGCGCATTGTATATATTGAGCCGGCTTTAGCTAAGACTCAGGCTGAAAAAGCAGTTGCTGATGGTGTAATGGTGAACAATTCCGAAAGTGGTCTCATTACCTGTACGATTAATTCTTTGAATGGTTTATCAAAAATCACCTATCATGAAGAATGGAGAATGAGTGCAACTATCCATAGTTTACTAGTTGGGTTTAATGATCCAAGAACCTCAATATACATGTCTCCACGTTGGGATGGAGGAGGTTACAGGGGGCTTAGAAATGGCCTGCCTGTAAATCAAAGAGATAGAGGTGCAATGACACTAAGCTACTCTGCAGTTGGAAATAGATGGAGGCCATTATATTCTGGTGCCTGGGGTGAACAAGGTATAAATGCACCTATGAGTGTTGTAACCACTTCAGAAGTTTATTTTCTTAGGGCAGAAGGTGCTTTAAGAGGCTGGAATATGGGAGGTACTGCAAAGAGTTTGTATGAAAGTGGTATTCGCATGGCGATTACTTCGATTTCAACTGCCTCATCTGCAGCTATTGATACCTATATTAATGGTTCAAGTTTACCCGTTGCAATCAATGATCCATGGAATAGTCCTCCTGTTAGTAATATTCCGGTTGCTTATCAGTCCGCAGGGAGCTTTGAGACTCAGCTAGAACAAATTATAACTCAAAAATGGCTTGCCATTTTCCCTGATGGCTGGGAAGCATGGGCAGAAAGAAGGAGAACCGGTTATCCGGTAGGCTATGCAATTATTGAATCCTTAAATCCAAATCTTACTAAATTCCAATTGGCAAGAAGAAGAGAATATCCTCCGATTGAAGCCTCCTCTAATGCGGAAGGCTTTAAAAGTGCATTGACCCTATTAGGAGGGCCGGATCGAATGGATACCCGACTTTGGTGGGATGCTAAGCCAATAGCCTCATATAAACAACCAACAAACTAGTTGGGGGATTGAATATGTTTAGATTGAATTGCAAAATTAAAGGTATTGCTGTAAGTAATTTAATTAGTACTATTTTGCTAATCAATAATTGATTAACCCTTTATATCAATTACATAATCCGATTTGTTTCTTTCCGGATTAATTAAACAGCGGGTCAAATGGATCCGCTGTTTAAAAAAAATAAAATTTCAACAATTCTTTGGTAAAAATCCAATGATCCCTATAGATGATTATATCAATATCGCCTGGAACATTATTGGTTTGGTAATTAGTTAATACAAATTGATTTTCTGGATTGACAGGCTTTAAATCGCATTTAATGTAACAATACGATTTAAACCATTCCGAAAAATTATTGAGCCAGGAAAAGGTCACGATGGATTTTAGAAAAATGTTTGGACTTTAATCAAAGCGCATCCGATCTATCGAATACTATTGATTTTATAGAAATAAGTTTTCGTTTAATTAAAGAACTGTATCAAGGGTTGGATAAAAATTGAAATAAATGTTCCGGATTTCACTTCATAAAAAATTAAAACATGAAAAATAAAGATTATTCAAGACGTAATTTTTTGAAAATAAACACCATGACTGGTGCAGGTGTATTGCTCCTTGGCGGACTTGGTTGCGGTAGTCCGAGTTCTGATTTTGCAAAAAAATCAGAATCTGACCAGGATCTTAGCGATTTAAAACTTGAAGAGCTTCAAAAGAGATACCATTCAGATCTGTTCGATCAATTTATTCCCAACATGGATAAATATGTAATCGACCATGAATTAGGTGGATTTATGTGTTCGGTTGAAATAGAATCAGGTAAGATGACCTCTACAGATAAGAGATCCTGGTTCGAAGGGCGGGGAATGTGGACCTATTCATTTCTATATAATAACCTGGATAAAAAACCTGAATATTTAGAGATTGCCCGTAAATCAAAAGATTTTATTTTAAAATCACTACCCAAGGATAATAAGTTTTGGCCTACTTCTTTTACTAAAGAAGGTAAACTTCAGGCAAAAGAAGGCAAACCTCAGTCAGATGAGGAGGGAGATATTTATAGTAGCTTATTCGTTGCTGAAGGCTTAGCCGAATTTGCGAAGGCATCTGGTGAAAGCCAATACCTTGATCTTGCTAAAAAGATCTTATTTTCATGTCTGGCCCGATATGATAGTCCTGATTATGCATACAAGGTTGCCTATTTGTCTAAGGACGCTCCGGTAGTTCCTGGCCCAAGGGTGCTGGGACATTGGATGGTTTTTTTAAGAGCTGCAACTCAGCTTCTTGAAAATGCACCAGATCCCGAGGTAGAAAAACTAGCTGACCGTTGTGTGGATGCCATATTAAATTTTCATCTCAATCCTGAATATAACCTGGTAAATGAGCTGCTTAATCATGATTTAACTCGTCCGGATAATGAATTTAATCAATTTTCATATACAGGACATGGTATTGAAACCATATGGATGTTGTTGTTTGAAGCAGCCCGTCGTAAAGACAAGGCCCTTTTTGACCGTACGGTGGAAGTATTTAAAAGACATGTAACAGTAGCAAAAGATACAGTTTATGGAGGTTACTTCCGGTCGCTTGATCATGTAGATAATAATACATGGAAGGTAGATAAGGTGCTTTGGCTTCAGGAAGAAGTACTTATTGGTACCTTATTTATTGCTGAACATACCGGTGATTTGTGGGCAAAGCAATGTTTTAATGAAACTTTTGAATATGTCCATAAAAATTTCGATCGTCCCGGATTTAAATTCTGGTTGTCTGGCGGTGACCGAAAATTAGTTGAATACAATAAGGTTCGGGCTGAACATTATCATCATCCGCGTCACTTGATGCTTAATCTGCTTGCCCTCAATCGTATTATTGGCAATAAGGGAAAAGTTTCAAACTTATTTAGTTAAAAGAACTCATTTGTTCATGAAAAGTGGGGCTTTTTCCAGACGTAATTTTATTATGGCAAATGTTATTGGTGGATTGGGAACCACTTTTCTAGTTGGCTGTACCAGCAGTAAGAATTATTCAACTCAAAGTACAGGAAGCAGCCCGATTAGGGGAAATGATACAATTTCACAAATTGGAGGAATGTCTCTTGTTGCAATTAGAGATAAGTATCATTCTGAGTTGTTTGATCATTTTCTGCCAAGTATGGACAGACTGGTTGTCGATCATGAATTGGGAGGGTTTATGTGTGATATTGATAACAGAAGCGGGAAACAATTGTCTTCCGGTAAGCGGGCCTGGTTTGAAGGACGAGGAATTTGGCTTTATTCATTTTTATATAATCATTTTGGGAAGAATTCGAAATTTCTTGAAGTGGCAAGAAAATCCAAGGATTTTATATTGAAACATCAACCATCACATTCTGATTTTTGGATATCTTCTTTTACCAAAGAGGGTTTACCCTCATCCGGCCCGGGTGATATTTTCGGAAATCTTTATATCGCCGAAGGATTAGCGGAATACGCTGTCGCATCCGGTGAAATTGAATATTTCAATCTTGCCAAAAAGATATTGTTACAATGTGCCAGGATTTATGATAGTAAGGACTATGAATATAGTGCTGAAAAAAACATTAAAGGCCCCAGAATACTTAATCATTGGATGATAATGCTTTGTAACGCAACTCAAATGCTCGAAAATCAGCACGATGTTGAAATTGAGGCTTTGGCAGAACGTTGTGTTGATGCAATTATGAATAAGCACCTCAACCCGGATTGGGGACTATTGGATATAACACTTTCACACGACATGAGCAGGTTACCAGGTCCTGGCTCACCACAAATGGTGAGTTTCGGATTAGGTGTTCAGGCTTTGTGGATGGTCTTAATGGAAGCATTACGAAAGAAGGATGTTCAGTTATTTAATAATGCAAAAGAGTTATTCAAAAGACATGTTGAAGTTGCCAGGGATAATGTTTATGGAGGATATTATTGGTCTCTTGACCACGTGAGTTCATTTACTTTTAAACTGGGAAAGACTCTTTCCTTACATGATGAAGTATTAATCGGAGCCTTGTTGTTAATTGAAAATCAGGCAGATGATTGGGCTGAAAAGTGTTTTGCAGACACTTATGCCTATATACAGGATAAGTTTATTAAGTCAGGGCATGTTTTTGCAGTAGAAGGTGGCGATCGGAAAGTAGTAAATATCACTAATAAAGGTATGGGGATCTATCACCATCCAAGGCAACTGGCGATTAATCTGCTTGCAATTGAAAGAATCATTGGCCGAACTGGTAAAGTTTCCGGGGTATTTAATCAGTAATACATTTTGAGCAGGTATTTTAAATTTATCCTCTGTTGGGGTAATAGGAATTTAGTATATGATGAATCAATCTTAATTTAATAAAAAATGGAATATTCAAGACGTAGTTTTTTAAAGCAAAACTCAATTGCCGGACTGGGGATGATCGGTGCGGGAACTCTGGCAGGTACATTTGTTTCAACGGATGTTGCTGCTAATACAAGAGTAGTATCGGATGAGATCACGAAGATTTCTGATTTAAATTTAAAGAAACTTCGTGAAACTTACAGGGCAGCTTTACTTGAGAAATTCATACCAAACATGGATAGCTTTGTGGTAGATCATGAACTAGGCGGATTTATGTGTTCGGTTGATATTCTGACAAGAAAGCTGGTCAATACAAATAAACGTGCATGGTTTGAAGGAAGAGGGATATGGATGTATTCTTTTCTTTATAATAATATCGAAAAAAAACCGCGCTACCTGGAAATCGCTGAAAAATCTAAGAATTTTATTCTGAAACTCTTGCCTGGAGATGGCAGCTATTATATCTCGGGCTTTACAAAAGAAGGTAAGCCCATGTCGGATACAGAAGGAGATATTTATGGTAATCTATTTGTTGCCGAAGGCCTTGCCGAATATGCCAAAGCCAGTGGAGAAGGAAAATATTTTGATCAGGCAAAGGAAATTGTTTTAAAGGCAGTTAAGCGCTATGATCGTCCTGAGTTTAATTATGCCTATAAAGCTGAACAAAGAATAGCAGGTCCGAGGATATTAGGACACTGGATGATTTTGTTGAGTGTGTCAACGCAAATGCTGAAACAGCGTCAGGATAAGGAAATTAAAGCTCTTGCCGATCGTTGTGTGGATGCGATTATGAATCATCACCTTAATCCTGAATACAAGCTATTGAATGAAGCTCTTGCGCATGATCTCGGCCCTTTAGAAGACCCTGTAGCCTCCCAATATGGGGATGTAGGTCATGGTTGCGAAACGCTTGCCTTTGTATTGAATTACGCTGTGCTCACCAAGGATGCGACCCTGTTTAAAAGTGCTGCTAAAGAGTTTAAAAGACATGTGGATGCAGCCTGGGATGATGTATATGGTGGACATTTTCATGCTCTTGAAAATGTAAGTACCAATACATGGGCATTGAATAAACTCCGCTGGCTACAGGAAGAAATTCTGATCGGAGCGATGATCCTTATTGAGCATACAGGAGACCAATGGGCGCTGAACTGTTATGCCAGGACAGAGGCATATATCAGAAAGAATTACGTTCGTCCGGAGTATGCGTTTATTATAGATAGCGGTGACCGAAAAATGGAGAAACATTCACAGGTTCGTGCAGAGCATTATCATTTTCCGCGACAGTTAATGGTTGGGATACTGGCAATTGATCGGATAATCAGCAGGGGAGAGAAGCCTTCAGGCTTATTTAGCTAAATTTTTTAAATCGATATTTTTTTAATGATTTGTGTCAGATCAGACATCCAGTATTACGTTTTCTGTGAAGGGTAAATCATCAGCTGTCCTATTGGACAGCCAGGCTGTTTGTAAACTCTAATCAAAATTAAATATTTTAACAAAGGATAGGATATTTTAACATTTCCGAGTCATTAAGGAAGTGAATGGTAAGATCAAATGCATCAATTCATAATCATGAATGTAAATTTTACATACCAAATAAGTATATAAACTAAATAAAGCCTGTTATTTTCCTAATTTAGGAAATCGAAAATAACAGGCCTCAACATAATATGGAAAGAATTCTCAAAATATACAATGGTAAAGTTTTAACCCCTTATCGGATTATTCACGGAACAGTGATCGTTGAGGGCAGACGTATAAAGGAAGTAGCTGAAGGGAATATAGATGTACCCGGAGCCATTGAGATTGATGCCAAAGGTCAATATATATCTCCCGGATTTATTGATATTCATGTTCATGGTGGCGGCGGGCATGATTTTATGGATGGTACAGAGGAAGCTTTTCTGAAGGTTGCTGAAACTCACGCACAATACGGGACAACAGGTCTTATGCCAACCACATTGACC
Source organism: Pedobacter sp. (assembly GCA_036677005.1). GTDB lineage: Bacteria > Bacteroidota > Bacteroidia > Sphingobacteriales > Sphingobacteriaceae > Daejeonella. The sequence goes on along the minus strand of JAKFBV010000001.1, from coordinate 51,653 downwards.
AGTGAACTGGACGAACTTTATAATACGCTTGAATTATATAAACAGGCTGATAGAAACAATACTAAGGGCGCTCAGTTCCTTGGGATGCATCTTGAGGGTCCCTATTTCTCCTTGAAACAAAGAGGAGCCCAGGACCCACGGTATATCCGAAATCCTGATCCAAAAGAATATATGGATATCCTTTCACGCTCTTCTGATATAAAAAGATGGAGTGCTGCCCCCGAACTGGACGGAGCTATTGAATTTGGAAATCATCTGCGATCCAAAGGTATCCTGGTGGCAATGGCGCATACCGATGCCATCTATGAAGAAGCACTGGTGGCTTTTGAAGCTGGTTTTACCCTTGCAACACATTTCTATTCCTGTATGTCGGGGGTTTCAAGAAGAGATTGCTTTCGTTATGCCGGAGTGATTGAAACTGCATACCTCCTCGATGAAATGGATGTGGAGATCATAGCAGATGGGGTTCATCTTCCTGCACCATTATTAAAGCTGATCTACAAGATCAAAGGGCCTGACCGTATTGCCCTCATTACAGATTCTATGCGTGCAGCAGGTATGCCTCCGGGCGACAGTATATTAGGAAGCAAGCATAATGGTTTAAAAGTACTCGTGGAAGACGGGGTAGCTAAACTTCCCGATCGTACATCTTTTGCCGGCAGCGTGGCTACTTGCGACCGTTTGGTGCGAACTATGATTAATATGGCAGACGTTCCTTTGCTGGAGGCTGTTAAAATGGCTACGCAGACTCCCGCCAATATTTTAGGCATAGGGAGTACTAAAGGGTCTCTGATCACAGGCAAAGATGCAGATATCGTCATATTTGATAAAAATATAAATGTCAGTACGACAATCGTTCAGGGAAGAGTGATTTACAATAAAGAAGATTAATACAATTTCAAAAATATTTTATAAGCCCAATCATGAGAGAGATTAATAAGGATAAATTAAACGTAAAAATATATAGCGGAAGACCGGAATTAGGTGCTGCAGCCGCTGAAATTCTCACAGCCAAAATTTCCGAATTACTCAAAACAAAGGAATACATTAATATCATTTTCGCGTCTGCTCCATCACAAAATGAGTTTTTAGCTGAACTGCTTAAAAAAGATATAGAGTGGGCCCGCATTAATGCTTTTCATATGGATGAATATGTGGGTTTGGATAAGGATGCGCCGCAGGGTTTCGGAAATTTTCTCAAAGACAGATTGTTCAGCAAGGTGAGCTGCCGCGAAGTGCATTACCTCAATGGCAATGCAGCTGACCTGAAGGATGAATGCAAAAGGTATTCAGACCTCCTGATAAAATATCCTACAGATATTGTATGTCTTGGAATTGGAGAAAATACACACCTTGCTTTTAATGACCCGCATGTGGCTGATTTTAATGATCCTGAGATCGTAAAAGTTGTTGACCTTGATCAGGACTGCCGTACTCAACAGGTTAATGACGGTTGTTTTAAAACGATAGACGAAGTTCCAACACTTGCTTTGACTATCACGATGCCGGCCTTATTCAAATCTACTTATGCTTATGCTATTGTCCCGGGAAAATTCAAAGCAAATGCGATTTATCATACCTTAAACAGTGATATCAGTGAACTGTATCCTTCAACAATCCTGAGAAGGCATGATCATGCAGTATTGTTTATTGATGAGGACAGTGCCTCTAAAATATAAGGATACTGATATTTTTTTCATAGCTTTCGGAAGTTGTTTGAATTTTATTTATAGCATTTATTATTAAAAGAGTGGCCGGTGTGGACACCGGCCACGGCGGTCTCCCGCGGTTGGTGTCCACACCAACCGCAAATCTCATTTTTAAATACCTTTTTAGTGAAAATTGGAATATAATCATAATCCACACATATATTAAAATTCTAATATGAAGAAAACCACAACTGTATCAGCAGGTTCTTTAAGTCAGCGGGATACTTTAACCGGTATGATAATCATTGCATTTATGTTTTTTATGTTTGGATTTACGTCCTGGATAAATGCGATCCTAATCCCTTATTTTAAAATTTCTTTTGAGCTGTCGCATGTTCAATCGTACCTGGTTACATTCGCTTTCTATATTTCCTATTTATTGTTCTCAGTCCCGGCTTCCTATTTATTGAAAAATGTAGGATTCAAAAAGGGGATGATGATTGGCTTCTGGGTTATGTCATGCGGGGCATTTTTGTTTGTTCCTGCGGCACTTACCATGACCTATGAGCTGTTTCTGCTTGGTTTGTTCTCAATCGGTGCCGGACTGGCATTACTTCAATCTGCAGCCAATCCATATATTACAATTTTAGGCCCGAAAGAGCGTGCCGCTCAGCGTTTCAGTATCATGGGTATCTGTAATAAAGGTGCGGGTATTCTTGCACCATTGTTATTTGCAGCCGTTATTTTTAAAGCTACAGATAGTGTGATGCTTGATAATCTCAAAACAATGGCACCTGATGAAAGGAGTGTTGTTTTACATGAACTCATTCAAAGGGTAATCATTCCCTATGCTTGCGTAGGTACTTTCCTGTTTCTGATTGGACTGTTTATCCGCTATTCTCCACTACCGGAGATTGATACAGAGCATGAAAGTGATGAAGTAGCACAGGCAAACTCTTCCAAAACAAGTATTATGCAATTCCCTCATCTTGTACTTGGAGCAATAGCAATATTTCTTCACGTGGGGACTCAGGTTATTTCTATTGATACGGTGATCAGCTATGCTGCCACCATGAACCTTAATCTGATTGAAGCGAAAGTTTTCCCTTCCTATACGCTTACCGCACAGATCTGTGCCTACTTCGTTGGAATATTTTTCATTCCAAAGTTTTTCAGTCAGTTAACTGCCCTTAAAGTTAGTACGATTCTTGGAATCGTTTTAACCTTGCTGATCATATTCGCAAAGGGAGAAGTTACCTTCCTGGGACATACTGCTGATATCTCTATCTGGTTTGTAGTAATGCTCGGCTTAGCCAACTCTTTGGTATGGGCAGGGGTATGGCCGCTTGCACTCGACGGACTGGGCAGATTTACAAAGATCGGAGCTTCCCTTATGGTTATGGGTCTTGCCGGTAATGCCATACTGCCTTTGATATATGGATATTTTGTAGATGTATGGGATGCCCGTAATGCTTACTGGGTTTTATTCCCATGTTATATGTACCTGGTATTCTATGCATTCAGAGGTTACCGTTTAAGAAGCTGGAAGTCAGTTTAAACTGAGGTCAAATATTCCTTAATGAATTATGAATGTTTAAAGGTTACGTACCCGTAATATTCAAGGCGGTCAGTTCATGCAAGCCTGCCTGCGGTAGGCAGGCTTCATAACCTTGAAAAAATCAATTATATAAAAATGAAAAAAAGCATTTATTTTATGATGCTGACATTTTTCCTGATTGTTAATTGTGCAAACGCACAACTAACTGCGAGCCGTGTTCCATACAAGCTGTTTAATGACTTCGAGACGGGTGAACTTTTTGGCTGGGAGCCTTATCCGTATAACCAGGATGGAGGGTATGATGCACTTTACTTTGCAAGAAAAAGCCCAACTCATAATAATAGTAAATACGCACTTGCCAGACCGGTAAGAGCTAACGAATCAGCAGAGCTTTCACATGGCTTTACCAAAAGGCTTAACATGTGGACTACTGTCGAAACGCATATCCGTGCTGCCATTTATTTACAGGGTGACCGGAATGCCGGAAAACTAGAGCTTTCACTCGGAACCTTCGATGGCCGCAGGTATATGTATGTTATTCAGAAGCCTGAGGCCAACCGCTGGCTGGAGCTGGATATCCCTGCAGGGGATTTTAAACTGAACGGAGCCTCACTTTCTGCAGGAGAGCATATACAGGTCATTACTGTGGAAGGAAGCTACCCGGTGGTTTATTACCTGAATTCATACACCATACTGTTGGACGACTTTGAGATCAACGGAGAGCGCGACCGTCGTTTTGTTGGTAAGGACCCTTCTTCCACCCATTTAGAGATGTTTGACGTATCTGTTTTGAACAGGCATTTTTTTTATGGTGACATGATCAATCTGAAAACTTCTCCTGAGGATAATATAGTCCTGAGCAAGGTAGCAGGAACTCTTGTTGACAGCCATGGTAAGATTGTTAAGGATAATATTCCCTTTACCAGAAGCGGCAGAGACTGGGTAAACGGATCAATTTATAAATTAAGTGAGAAGGATGCCCGGGGACAATGGGAGATCAGACTGGTCGGAGTGGATGAGCAGGGAAGAGAAACCAGATGGACTTTCCGATTTCTGATGCCGGGTAACAAGGTGAACTCGCATCCCCGTCTTTTTTTCTCAGCAGAAGAACTTAAGAACCGGATCGCAAATGAGAAGTCTCCCGTTGCAAAATATATTCTTGATAAAGCACTTCAGAACAAAAGGTTCATGGATGTGAATGTCGATGCGATCACAGAGCGGGAGGATAATACAGGAGAAGCTTTAAGTGCCGGACCTTATTCACCAAGTGCCAGTGAAGCAACGGGCTGGCGAACTACCATTGACGTTCTGTGCCGTGTCATTGAGGGAGGTAGTTTTCGCTATGCTTTTACCGGAGATGCAGCGGCAGGAGAGAAGGCAAAACAGGCGCTTCTGAAGCTTTGTTCATTCTCCAAATGGAATAATAGCTGGATGCTGGACCGTAAATTCTGGACGTATTACCCGGTAGGGGAAACACTTGCACGGGTAGCTTATGCCTATGATATGCTTCACGGCCTTCTAAACGAAGAGGAACGTAAGCTTGTACGGACCGCGATCATGGAAAAAGGCCTGAAATTGTTTCATCGGGATATGGTGGAAATGAACCGTATGCCTTCAAATAACTCGAACCACATTGCTGTTATCGTGTCGGGTCATGCTCTGGCTGCGACTGCTATTTATGGCGACGATCCGCAGAATCCTTACCTTGAACCTTATCTTTCAGGTATTATCACAAAGGCAGAAACCTTTATGGACAGGGCTTATTATGAGGATGGAAGTTATGCTGAACCTAAAAATGGCTATATGAATATGGCTACCATGGCATTAGCGGAACTACTCCCGGCGCTCGAACGAAATTTCGGGATTGAGTATTCGACCACAACTAATGTGCAGCATTTTTATAAATATATTCTTCAGGCAACAATTTCCAATAGCCGGACGCAGGATTATGGGTATAGTGATGCTAGTGTTCATATGCAGGATTTTGGAGATGACTGGGAGTATGCTTCATTGGGTCGTCTGCTGCATTCCCAATGGTTTGTTTACCGCACCGGAAACCCATTTTTATACCAGTACGTGAAGTCATTCTGGGAAGCAGGTAGGGGCGGGTATTTTGGATACCTCTGGTACAGGGATGATATTACTCCGGTTTCAAGGGAAACTCTTCCTTTGTCTAAAGTTTTTAGTGCGGATGGTATGATCATGCGTTCGGGATGGGATGATGCTGCTACTGTTGTAAATACGCATGTGGGTCCAAATGGCAACCACTTTCATTATGACCAGGGAAGTCTCCAGATCATGACGAATGGCGAACATCTTCTGGCTGACCCGGGTGTAGGTGAAGGAGGTTATTATAACAATCTTGATTATCCGGTTTATAACATACAGGCCGTAGCACATAATGTGATGTTGATTGATCGTGATCCTGAAAGCCAGGAGCCCGCACACTTGGATAACGGTATTGCCGCTCTGCGTACCTGGCCGAAAATGGTACACAACTTTGCCGGAAATATCGCTGACGGAGTGGAAAGCGATTTAAGTTCGGTTTATAAAGGAAAACTGGATAAATATAGCCGGACACTTTTATATACGAAATCAGGCCCCCTGTTTCTTTTTGACCAGGTTAAAAGTAAATCTGCTAATGGTCATGTTTACGACTGGCTCTTTCATGCAGCGCAGAATGAGGGCAAGCGATCCATCAGTTATGCCAATAAAAGGGTGACTATAGAGAAACCGAATGCACGTCTGACTCTTGATGTGATCTCGCCTGAAATTAGTTCCGGAAGGATCAGGGATAATAATGAGGATGCCGAGAGTTTCGTCAGCCTCTCAGGTAAAAAAGCAAATGAGGTCACCTTTTTTGCCGTGATCATGCCAGAGGCAAAGCCTGTTAGCGGGGACTATCCTCCCCGCCTGCTAAGTACCCGGATGGATGCAGCGGGCTGGATAGGAGCGAAGGTTGAGCGCCAGGGAGCAGTAGATTATGGATTTTTCAGAACCGCAGATAATGCCGCAGGTACAGTTGCCGGATTTAACACAGATGCAAAACGATTTACAGCTTCTTTTGATGGATCCGGAGTTCTACTAAAGGCATACTTTGAAGGAAGTTCTTTTTCAGGCAGCGGGCTTTCAGTGAAGAGCAATATGCCATTGACCTGTGCGATTGCGCTGGAATCTTCCGGATTAAACCTGGAGGTTCAATCTGAAGCTGCGACCTCTCTTACACTTTCAACGTCAGGACAGCCTTCAGGTGTGATGCTTAACGGATCCGGACTGCGTAACTGGAAATATGATGGCGGCTCGAAAAAGCTTACGATCATGGTTCCCCCGGGGAAAAGCACTTTTTTGATAAAATAAGGTGATGCCTATAAGAATATATGTTTTATATAAAATAATTTTTAGCCTCTGATTGTCAATAAAATCAGGGCATTCCTGAAGACTCTTAATATAATAAATGGTATAGGATGAAAAAGCAAATACTACTAACACTTGCAGCATTTTTGTTTATTATTCAGTGTGCAATTGCGCAGGGTACCCGCGTTCCATACACCTTGCTGAACGATTTTGAAACCGGCGAACTTTACGCCTGGGAGCCCTATCCATACCAGCAGGATATCGGATTTGATGCACTTTATTTTGCCAGAAAAAGTCCGACTCATAATAACAGTAAGTATGCGCTTGCAAGGCCTGTAAGAGCTTTCTATAGCCAGGAGCTTGATCATGGATTTACAAAGCGTTTGAATATGTACACCAATGCCGGCAGTCGTGTTAAGCTTGCCGTATATTTTCAGAGTGATCGAAATCCGGAATCACTGGAGCTATCCCTGGGTACTTTTGACGGACGCCGCTTTATGCACACTATTCAAAATCCCATGGCAAATACATGGATCGAACTCGATATTGCTGCAGGGGAATTTAAGCTGAACGGACAATCGCTTCCTGCAGGAGAGCATATTCAGGTTATAACTTTAAAGGGAAGTTACCCGAAGGTTTATTACCTGAACACCTACACGATATTAATGGATGATGTCCAGATTAATGGAGATCGTGATGCCCGCTTTATAGCTTCAGTACCGGCATCAACCGATTTGGACATGTTCGATATATCCATTCTGAACCAGCATTTCTTTTACGGGGATAACATCAGCCTTAAAGCGGCTCCAGAAAATAACATCACACTTTCTGAGGTAAAAGGAACTCTTGTTGACAGCAGGGGTAAGGTGCTAAGAGATAACATACCATTTACCCGCAATGGCAATGAATGGGTCAATCAGGCTATTTACAAATTGACAGAAAAAGATGCCCGCGGGCAATGGGAGATCCGGCTGAAAGGGCAGACTGAACAGGGAACTGAAATCAACCGGGCATTCCGATTTCTGATGCCCGGAAAAAAAGTAAATGAACATCCACGCTTGTTTTTTTCTGCTGAAGAATTAAAGAACAGACTTGCAAATGAAAAATCCTCAGCAGCGAAGAGCATTCTTGACAAGGCCCTTAGGGATACGGGCTTCATGAAAGTTGATATTGATGTGATTGTTGAACCTGAGGATGAAACAGGCGAAGCCTTAACCGGGCCGCCTTTTTCTCCAATTGTAGTTTCCCCGCCAAGATGGAGGACCGCTGCAAATGTACTGGGTGGTGTTATTGAGGACGGAAGTTTCAGGTATGCTTTTACCGGTGATGCAGCTGCCGGACAGAAGGCGAGGCAGGCGCTTTTAAAGCTTTGTGCTTTTAAAAAGTGGAATAATAACTGGATGCTCGAACGTAAATTCTGGACCTATTATCCGGTAGGGTATATCATCAAGCCCGTTGCTTTCGGTTATGATATGCTTTATGATCTGCTCAGTGAACAAGAGAGGGCCTTTGTCAGGGAAGCAATTATGGAAAAAGGCCTTAAGATGTTTCACCGCGACATGGTGGAAATGAACCGGATGCCTTCCCAGCAAACTAATCATATAGCTGTAATTGTAGCCGGCTTCGGCCTGGCCGCTACAGCAATTTATGGTGATGATCCTGCCAACCCTGCTTTAGAGCCCTATCTGTCAGGCATTATCACGAAAACCAAAGCTTTTATTGACAAAACTTATTATGAAGACGGTAGTTATGCTGAACCCAAGAGCGGATACATGAATATGGCGGCAAGAGATATTGCTGAACTTCTGCCTGCCCTTGAACGTAATTTCGGAATAGATTATACTACAACGACTAATTTTCAGAATCTTTATAAATTTCCGCTGCAGGCATCGCATTCAAGCGGACGTATGCAGGATTATGGAGATGGAGGCGGTACGAATGGCTCTGCAATTCCTATGGGCAGCCAGCTGCATTATCAATGGCTGTCGCACCGAACAGGAAATCCCCTTATTTTCAATTTTGTCAAGCCATACTGGGAGGCAGGGAATGGCGGATATTTTGGTTATCTGTGGTACAGAAATGACATCAAGCCAATTGCACGGGAAACTTTACCAAGCTCCAGAATTTATAGTGCACAGGGAATCGTTATGCGTTCAGGTTGGGATGATGCCTCATCAATAATCATTACCAAACTCGGACCAAATGCAAACCATGCTCATTATGACCAGGGAAGTTTTCAGATCATGTGCAATGGAGAAACCCTTCTTACAGATCCGGGAGCGGGTGGAGGGCATTATTACGATTTCGATTATCTTGCTTATAACAGTCAGGCCATTGCGCATAATGTTATGCTGGTAGATCATGATCCGGAAAGCCAGACTCCTGCACATTATGATAATGGTATTGCGGCCCTGCGCGAATGGCCAAAAATGGATCATAGCTTTGCGGGGGAGATCGCGGATGAAATGTCGGGTGACCTGACTGCCGTTTATAAAGGAAAACTTGCTAAATACACACGCACGCTGCTTTATACGAAATCGGGACCACTTTTTATGTTCGATCAGGTGAAGAGTAAATCATCAAAAGGACATGTATATGACTGGCTGTTCCATGCCCCGCAGAATAATGGCCAGCGTGCGATCACTTATGCGGATAACAGAGTGACAATTGACCGGCCGAATGCAAGGCTGACTCTCGATGTGATTTCTTCTGATTTTAAGTCAGCAAGCATAACTGATAAGAATGAGGATGGTGAGAGTTTTGTCAGACTTTCCACGAAGCCAAATGTTGAGCAAGCCAACTTTCTCACTGTATTATTACCAGAGGCAAAGCCAGCATCGGGCGGGTTTGGTGCCCGTCCAAAAACGACAGCCCTTAATGAAGGAGGATGGATCGGGGCTAAGGTTGAGCACGCCGGTTCGATAGATTATGGCTATTTCAGAACTTCAGGCAATGCTAAAGAGGCACCAGGAGGATTTTCAACAGATGCAAAGCAATTCACAGCATCTTTGAACGGATCCGGAGTTCTGTTAAAGGCATACTTTGAAGGAAGTTCTTTCTCGTGCAGGGGGCTTTCAGTGAAGAGCAGCAATCCGATCACTTGTGCAGTTGCGCCAGGAAACACAGGAACAAAGCTGGAATTACAGACTGATAAAGCTACTTCAATGCTCGTTTCGTTTTCCGGGAAGCCTTCACAGGTACTCCTTAACGGATCCGCCATCGCGGGCTGGAAATATGATACCAAATCGAAAATGCTTACAATTCATCTACCTTCAGGAAGAAATGATTTGTCGATAAAATAATGAGCCAGAAGTATTTAAATTGGATATAACCGGAGAGAAAATAACTAATTACTTTTCAATGATCTGCAAATGAACAAACAATTACTACTTCCCTTTCTGGTCTTTTGCATGATCTTTAATTATGCAAATGCACAGAAGCCGGGCAGCCGGGTTCCTTACAAGCTATTTAATGATTTCGAGACCGGCGAACTTTTTGGATGGGAAACCTATCCCTATGCACAGGATATCGCTTTTGATGCACTTTATTTTGCGCATAAATCCCCAACTTACAAGGATAGTCAGTATGCCCTGGCCCGGCCGTTTAAGGCTCATGATACCAACGAGCTTTATCAGGGATTTACGAAGCGCTTAAACATGTACACCAAACCGGATACACGGGTTAAAGCAGCAATATATTTTCAGAGTGACCGCGATCCCGAATCGCTGGAACTTTCATTGGGAACATTTGAAGGACAGCGTTATTTTCATACGATCAATAAACCAAAGGGAAACAGGTGGATCGAGCTTGATCTGCCTTTAACTGCTTTTACATTAAATGGTCAGCAACTCAGGGCAGATCAGCATATTCAGGTGATCACAATTCAAGGTGCTTATCCTGTGGTAAATTATCTGTTTACCTATACTATACTAATGGATGATTTCCAGATCAATGGTGAGCGTGAGGCCCATTTTCTTACATCTGCCCCCGTTTCAACCAACTTTGAGATGTTTGATATCTCCATTTTGAATAAGCATTACTTTTTTGGTGATAATTTAAGTTTGAAAACCTCCCCGGAGGGTAACATAAGCCTGAAACAGCTAAAAGGGAGCCTTGTTGACAGCCGTGGTCTGGTAGTAAAGGATAATATTCTATTTAACCGGATCGGAAACGAATGGCTGAATGAATCTATTTATAAATTTAGTGAAAAGGATGCCCGCGGACAGTGGGAGATCCGTCTTCAAGGCCTGGATAATAAGGGTGCGGCCCTCAATTATGCCTTTCGTTTTCTTATGCCAGGTAAAAAGGTAAATGAGCATCCCCGTTTGTTTTTCTCTGCTGATGAACTGAAAAATCGTCTTGCTCATGAAAAATCACCGGCGGCCAAACGTATCCTCAACCGCGCCCTCGAAAAAACCGATTTCATGAAGGTGAATGTTGATGCGATAAAGGAAGGCGTAGATTTTACCGCTGAGAACCTTGTAGGGGGACCTTATGCTAGAACCACGGTTGGTTTAAACTCTTATGCTGCCTGGAATAATCCAAACACCGCATTAGGAAAAGTGATTGAAGAAGGTAGTTTTGATTATGCTTTTACTGGTAATAAAGCAGCTGCTGAGCAGGCTAAAAAGGCCTTGCTTAAGCTTTGTTCCTTTTCTAAATGGAATGCAAACTGGATGCTGGAACGTAAATTCTGGACCTATTACCCGGTTGGTTATACCATCAAGCCCGTTGCTTATGGTTATGATATGCTTTATGACCTGCTGAGTGAATCAGAACGTGCCTTTGTAAGAAAAGCCATCATGGAAAAGGGATTGAAGATGTTTCACCGCGATATGGTAGAAATGAACCGGATGCCATCCAATCAAACCAACCATATTGCTGTTCTGGTTGCTGGCTTCGGGCTTGCCGCTACCGCGATCTACGGAGATGACCCTGCCAATCCTTCCCTTGAACCTTATATTTCGGGTATCATGACCAAAGCCAAAACCTTTATAGACCGCACCTATTATGAGGACGGAAGTTATGCTGAACCCAAAAGCGGCTATATGGATATGGCGACCAAGGATATTGCTGAGATCCTTGCCGCCTTTGAAAGAAATTTCGGAGTAGATTATTCCACAACAACCAATGTTCAGAACTTTTATAAATATCCGCTTCAGGCCATGCATTCCAGTGGTCTTATTCATACTTATGGTGATGGAGGCCGAAGTTATACAGGATTTACCCAGGATCATGCAGAATGGTTCGTTAAACGTACCGGAAATCCTTATCTGTACAGGTATGTGAAGCCGTATTGGGAAGCCGGAAATGGGGGATACCTTGGGTACCTCTGGTTCAGGGATGACATTAGGCCGGTTTCAAGGGAAACTTTAGCACCTTCAAAAACATTTTCGGCACAGGGAATGGTGATGCGTTCGGGCTGGGATGATGCATCAACCATCATCAGCACGCGTGTAGGGCCGAATTCAAACCATTATCATTATGACCAGGGAAGTTTCCAGATCATGACAAACGGAGAAGAACTTCTTACGGATCCGGGTATCGGCTCTTTGGGATATTATGCCAACCTGGAGTTTTTGAGTTATGATGTTCAGGCTATCGCACACAATGTGATGCTGATCGATCATGATCCTGAAAGCCAGGCTCCGGCTCATTATGACAATGGCATCAAATCCCTGAGTACCTGGCCCGGAATGGTTCATAGTTTTACTGGTAAGATCGCTGATGCAGTGGAGAGCGAGCTTAGTGCGGTATATAAAGATAAGCTGGAAAAGTATTCACGGACCCTGCTTTACACCAAATCAGGACCTGTATTTTTATTCGACCAGGTTAAAAGCAAATCAGGAGGACATACTTACAACTGGCTTTTTCACTCCCCTCAAAATGCGGGTAACGAACGTTCGATCGCTTATAAGGACAATCGGGTTACCATCGACCGTCCGAAAGCAAGGTTGACTATGGATGTGATCTCCTCAGGAATTGCAGAACGTTCAAATGCCGAACTGTCGCTTTTTTCTTATGCAGCAGATCTGGGATCATCAAGTATTCGTGATCGGAATGATAAGAAGTTTCCAGAGAGTTTCCTTACCCTGGTAAGTAAGTCCGATCTCAAAGATGCAAACTTCTTTGCCGTTATCCTGCCGGAAGCAAAACCGGGAACAGGAGATTATGGATCACGTCCGGTAACAAGCCGTTTAGATGCCGCAGGATGGGTCGGGGCAAAGATCGAACACAGCAATGGCTCTGACCTGGGATTTTTCAGAACCGGATCAGAAAATGGGCTTGCCGGCGGTTTTACTACTGACGCGAAACGATTTACTGCTTCCTTTGACCGGGCCGGAATACTTCAAAAAGCTTATTTTGAAGGCAGTGCATTTGAGGGCTACGGTCTGTCGCTGAAAGCCGAACATCCGATGACGGCGGCAGTATCTGTCTCAGCGGATGAAACCGGTCTTGAGCTGCAATCAGACAATGAAACCACGATTACAGTTTCTATGAAAGCAAAGCCATCTGCTGTACTGTTGAAGGGACAGGCATTGCGCGGATGGGTATTCAATGAACTTAATAAATCAATTACAATAAAAGTACCGCAGGGAAGAACTGATATCAGTGTCAGGCTGAACTGAACTGCAAAAATAAACTGGAATATTAATTAAATACAAGTGAAATAATGAAGAACGTTCTATTTCTTTTTACTGCTGCAGTAATTTTTGCTGCACCTGCTGTCAATGCACAGCAGGCTAAACCTGTTTCGTCCAATCCGAATGTGGTTCTCGAACCCTGGACTTATACAGAGAATTTTGAGGATCGGGAACTTGGTGCATGGGCATCCTATCCTCATTGGCAGGATATTGCCTATAATCAGGATTTCCGTCCCAACGAGATTGTACCCGGCGATCCGAATATTTCGGTGGTTCAAAAGGTCAGGGCTTTTACCAATGTAGATTGTTATGCCGGGGCACAGAAACTGCTAGACATGTATCTGGTACCCGGATCAAAGGTCAGTTTTAGGTATTATCTGAAATCAAACACACCATCTGAGTTTTATAAGGTGAGGTTTGCTGCCGGCGATTTGGGAAAACTGGAATATACGATCAATAATCCTGAACGGAATAAATGGGTTACAGCAACTGTAAGTTTCAATGATCTGCTTGCTGAGAATCCGAAGATCTCCGGCAAGGATAAGGTAAAGATCTATGCATTAGCCTTCATTGCAAAATTCCCCTCCGGAGATCCCGATATGCCGATCTATTTTGGTATTGATGATATTTCTTTTTCTGCTGCCCGCGAAACGGCTTTTCGTTTCAATACTCCTGAGATGTATAAATTGCCCGAATATGCTCAGTATATTCCAAAAAAACATTATGCTGCCGGTGAAAATTTCATATTGAAAGGCCAGTGGCCGCTGGATGCCAAAAATGTCAATCTTGAAATTGTTTCCTTTACAGATCAGAAAAAATCCTTTTTTAAAGGTGACTTAGCTAAGTCTGGTTCCGACTGGTCACTAAAACCTTTAAAGCTTTCTTTTCCGGAAGGGCTTTATATCGGTAAGATCAGAGCTGTTGATGGTTCTAAGGAATTGTCACATACAGAATTTACCATTCACATAGCTCCTCAAAATATGGCTGGGAAACATCCCCGCTTATTATTTGATGCTGAAAAGAAAAAAGAACTGGATGTGAAATTCAAGCAGCCGGCCTTCCAAAAGGTTTATGATGATATACTTATAAATGCAAAAAAACAAAGGGAGCAGATACCTGTAACCAGCTTGATATTTGATCTTGATCAGTTCCCCAAAGAAGACTGGCTTCCTACCTGGTCGGCATGGGGTGACAGGATCTACCATACCGGTGATGCTCTCCGTTCGAATGCGAATGCTTATGCATTTCACGGTGATCGTGAAGCCGGACTTTATGCAAAGGATGTGCTGGTTAAGCTGGCAGGATGGCCAAACTGGACCCATCCATGGCAAACCAACCGAGGTCGCTATAGCGAGCACCGTACCGGCAGTTGGGCGCATCGGGTTGCAGAAGCATACGATCTGACTTATGATCTGATGACTCCTGCTGAGAGCAGCCAAATACGTAAGGCTATTTTGGCCAATATTGTAGATGGCGCTCATCGTACCTATGTTTACAATGATGACATTACTGCGGCTACTTCAAACTGGCTTGCCATGATACTTGGAGGTTCGTTGATGAATATGGCTGCCATTTATGAAGATGGGCCGGAATCTGATAATATGGAGCCTTATTTTACCGGTACAATGATAAAATATTATAAGTTTATAAATAGAGTTGTTGATTCAAAGGACGGAGCCTGGGGCGAAGGTTTAGGCTACAACAGCTACTCATTTTCTAATATGGCTTATAGTTTGCCTTCTCTTGACAATGTTTTCAATATTGATTTAACCGGACCATTAGTAGGAAGTTATAACGAGTTTATCTGGGGAGGAATTATTAAAGATAAGATGTGGTTTGAATTTGGTGATTCAGGAGGTAGTATTAACCCTGCAACTTACTGGGCATTTCTCCTTGATAAGCGAAAAGAACCCAGACTCAGTTGGTTCTATAATTACCTGAAGAACACAAAATTCGTATCGAATACAAGCGGAAGTAACAGCGATGTGGATAAAAAGGATAACGCTGATAATAATCGGGAAGAAACATTCCAGGATTTGTTATATGATACCCGCAGTGTCCCACAGGATAGCCCATTTGATGAGAATCCCGTTAAGGTTTTCCGTGAGGTTGGTACAACCGTATTTAAAAGCGGATGGGAAAAGGATGATTTTTCTTTCGTAATGCGTACCGGCGCATTTTTTAACCACCAGCATATTGATCAGGGAAGTTTCTGGCTTGCAGATAAGGGCGTGATCTTTATTGAAGAGCGTCATTTGAAGAACTCAACCTATTATGATGATCCGATCTATCAGTCTAAATTGATCCAGCCGGTTGCTCATTCTACCATACTGATCGATGGAAATGAACAGAGTCAGCGTACAGGCGATCATCTGAACCATGCACCCGGCTTTAATGACCATGCTTATATTGCTAATTTTCTGGATGGACAGGATGCGTCCTTCTCTTCCGGAAATATTGGTAAACTTTATTTTGACAAGGTGAAAGACCTCAGCCGTAATGTCATGTTTATCAAGCCACGTACACTTCTGATGCTGGATACAGCAGTTCCTTCAGAAAAGGATGCTAAGGTAACCCTGCTTTACCAGACAGCAGAACTCGATCATATTAAAGCCGGAAAGGATGTTTCAAATATCACCAAGGGCGGAGTAACCCTGAATTTCATACATCTGGCTCCGAAAGGTGTTGAAACAAAAGCAGAGGAAACCCCGCATTATCTTTATACCCTTCAGCGGGTGCGTCATTTGAAGAAGGAAGGTATGCTGACTGTCTCTGCTCATACAAAAAACAGGCAGCCGCTTGTTATGGCCAACTTGTTGACAACTGATGGCAGCAATGGAGTTTCTGAGGTGATCACCGAAGAGGGAGATGGGTTTGTCAGCGGTCTTGCATCCGGTAAGAAATTTGCTTTCAGTACCAAGCCTGGTAAAGTTTATCAGACTGACGGAAGAGAAACTGATGCGGTTTCAATGACATGGAGCGCAGACCGGGATTTCGTCGCTTTGGCAACAATTTTCAGTAATAAAAATGCTTCAAAAGTGTTGAATTCAACCGAGGCCTTAAGTTTTGAGTGGTCAGCTGATGGTATTAAATACTCGGTAGGAAAGAATGCAAAATTGAGTATTTCTTCTGCATTAAAACCTAAATCTGTTCTTTTGAATGGAATGACGATCCGGAATTTTACGTATGAAAGTGCTAAAAAGCAGATCTCATTAGAAGTTCAGGCGGGAGAGGGATTGATTAAGATAAATTGATTTTGTTATCAGTTGTGTGTTATCAGTTATGAGTAACTTGTTATTTAACAATAAATTTACAGCCTACTGATAATAGTATCAAGAACCAAGTATCAAGAATCAAGACCGAATCTTGGTTCATTTAAAATTTGTATTCAAGGATATTAACTAATACTAAATCATTTGACAATTACGATAAATTACTGACAACTGATAACAGACAACTGACAACAGGTAACAGACAACCAACAACCAAATAAAAAATGGAAGAATTCTCATTAAAAAATAAAGTAATCATCGTTACTGGAGGCACCGGCATCCTGGGTAATTCATTTATAAACGGAATTGTCAAAGCTGGTGGCGCAGTAGGGATATTAGGAAGAAATAAAGATATAGCCAACGAAAGGGCTGATGCGATCAATAAGAACGGCGGACGTGCCCTGGCACTTATAGCAGATGCTATGGATGAAGCTCAGCTGATTGATGCCAAGAATAAAGTGCTGGATACTTTTGGCAGGGTTGACGGTTTAGTGAACGGGGCAGGAGGAAATCAGCCTGAAGGTGTACTTATGCCGGACCAGGATATTTTCAAAATGAATCTGGATGGCATGAAAAAAGTGATGGATCTGAATACCTGGGGGACTTTAATCCCATCTCAGATATTTGGTGAAGCTATTGTTCAGACTGCTGAAAGAGGAAGTATTGTGAATATCTCTTCCATGAATTCAAAACGTGCAATTACGCGTGTTTTGGGATATAATATGGGAAAAGCTGCAGTAGATTGTTATAATCAGTGGTTCGCTGTAGAGCTGGCAAATCGTTATGGCGACCGGATACGCATGAATGCACTTGCTCCCGGTTTTTTCCTTACAGAACAGAACAGAAATCTTCTTACAAAACCTGACGGAACTTATACAGAGCGGGGTGAAAAGGTGATCAGAAATACACCTTTTAAACGATTCGGTCACCCGGATGAACTGCAGGGTGCCCTGGTATGGTTGTTAAGCGATGCCTCGAAGTTTGTTACAGGTTCTATGATCTGTGTGGATGGCGGGTTTTCAATCTTTGGAGGGGTTTAAATGATAACAGAATTAAGTGCGGATGGTTCATGCAGAATGCAGCAAACTATGCGCTGGTATGGTCCGAATGATCCGGTTAGTTTATCCGATATTCGTCAGGCCGGCTGTTCCGGAATTGTAACGGCATTGCATCATATTCCGAATGGAGAAATATGGCCGGCTGAGGAGATTGAGAAGAGAAGATTGGAAGTTGCTGAGGCCGGAATGATCTGGAGTGTTGTGGAGAGTGTTCCCGTGCATGAGAATATTAAAACACAAACAGGTCCTTTTCTGAAGTATATAGATAATTACAAACAAAGTATCCGGAATTTATCTTCCTGCGGGATAAAATGTATTACTTACAATTTTATGCCTGTGCTTGACTGGACCCGTACAGATCTTGCTTATACTGTAGAAGATGGATCAAAGGCTCTTCGTTTTGAGAAGGCTGCATTTATTGCTTTCGATCTGTACATTCTGAAACGTCCGGGTGCTGAACAAGATTATTCTTCTGAAGAAATTGCGCGTGCCTCCAGTCGATTTAGCAGAATGACCGATGAGGAGAAACAGTTGCTGACTCGTAATGTCATTGCAGGCTTACCCGGTAGTGAAGAAAGTTTCACTATTGCGCAATTTCAGCAGGCTTTGGATACTTATCATGGTATTGATGCCGCCCAGCTCAGGAAAAATCTTATTTTCTTTTTGAAAGAGGTTATTCCTGTAGCAGAAGAATGCGGTGTAAATATGGTCATCCACCCGGATGATCCTCCTTATGATATTTTGGGTTTACCCAGAGTGGTAAGTACCGCTGCAGATTTTAGTGCACTCACGGATTCTGTTCCTTCACTTTCAAACGGACTGTGCTTTTGTACCGGTTCCTTTGGGGTTCGCCCTGACAATGACCTGCCTGCAATGGTTGAACAATTTGCAGACCGGATCAATTTTATCCACCTCAGAAGTACCCGCCGTAATGAATGGGGGGATTTTTATGAAGATAATCATCTGGATGGTGATGTGGATATGTACCAGGTGGTTAAGCAAATAGTTAAGATCTCCCATGCCAGGGATGTATCCATTCCAATGAGACCGGATCACGGACACCAGATGCTCGATGATCTGAAAAAGAAAACCAATCCGGGTTACTCAGCAATTGGCCGCCTTCGGGGATTGGCGGAGTTAAGAGGACTGGAGTATGGAATTATTAATAATTTCAGATAAATTCAACGCTGACAGGGTTAAAAACCCTGTCAGCGTTATTATTTGAAATCTTGGAAAATCGCCAATTCTTCATTAAACTATTTTTCTTTTTGAGATGAATTTATTTTAATATTCTTAAATCCTGAATATCCAATAATTTCTTGTCCCATTTAATATATTCTTATTACTCCTTCAATTAATTTGTTACTATTCCTAAGTCCTAATTTCAAAAAAAAGACCTTTTTAAGATTATATTCGAATTAATATATAGAATGCTTTTTTTAGCCGACGCTTAATAGTATGATCAATAAGGACTTTGGTATAAATGCATGGGATTCAGATGCGAAAACATTTGAGACTATTTTTAAGTCTCATTATGTTAAACTGACTCTTTATGCAAACAGATTTTTAAATGATATTACTATTTCTGAAGAAATTGCTTCAGAGTCACTGACCAATCTTTGGGAAAAAAGGGGCTCTCTCATAATAACAACTTCCATAACAGCTTATTTGTATAAAACTATTCAGAACAAATGCATGAACTATATAAAGCATCAGCAGATTGAGAATGAGTATGTTAGTTATATGATTAAAAATAAATTAATTGAAGAACTGCCAGAGCATGATACCAATCCTTACCACGAAAAAGAATTAGCTGAGCAGATAAGATTAGCGATTGATACACTTCCTGAAAAGTGTAAAAGAGTATTTGAAATGAGCCGGTTTGAATATTTGAAGAATAAGGAGATCGCCGAAAGACTGAATATTTCACAAAATACTGTAGAGCGGCATATTACTATTGCCCTTGAAAAGCTTCGAAAAAGTCTGGGCTATATTATCGTGTTAATGCTGTATCCTTTTTTTTTGATTTTTTTTTTCGACTCATTATAACAACATGAGGCAATATTATTCTTTTTAGAGTCATTATTTTTTTATTTATAATTTATTAACAAAAAGTTCAAACTCTTTGGGGGTATGGGGGGTGGGTAATTGTCTTTAATCTTAGAAGCATGAAAGAAATCGACAAAGTTTTAATTACAAAATATGTAACCAGGCAGGCCAACGAAGAGGAGACTGCTATGGCCAAATATTTGATCAGCAGTAGTAAGGTTCATGAAGAATTTTACTTACAGCTATATGAAACTTGGCAAAGGTCTATATATTATAAAATTGGATTTATAGATTCTGAAAAGGCATACTCTGATTTCCTGGCAAAAGTTATAGACAATAAAGATAGTAAAGGCCTATTCCCGAATTGGAAGCCTTTAGCTATTGCTGCATCAATTTTACTCATCTGTTCGGTAGGTATTTATTTAACTAGTATTTGGCAATCTTTAGACAATAATCCTAATGGTTTAGTATTTAAAGAGATCATGGTGCCTAAAGGTCTGACCCGTAAGGTGGTATTGCCGGATGGAACGAAAGTCACAATAAACGCGGGTAGTTCACTGAAATATGATACTAATTTTGGTGAAAAATCACGGATAGTTCATTTAAGCGGTGAAGCATATTTTGACATTGCAAAAAATGTTCTTCCATTTATCGTTAATACTGATCATTATACAATTCGTGATATAGGGACCATTTTTAATGTGAAAGCTTATTCTGATGATCTGTCATTTGAAACGATGGTTATTGAGGGAGAAGTTACGATCGAAGGTAAATTGATCATAGACTCTGATAAACCTCAAAAAGTTTCTGTCAAAAAGCAACAGGTTTTCAAGCTTAATTATGCGCCAACAGAGACCGGTATTATTCAGTCCGATAAAACTTTTTCGGAAATAGTTGAAGTTAAGGTACAGAAATTAAGTTCTTCGCAGGTGGATGCATATACAGGGTGGACTGAAGATTTGTTAGTGTTTGAAGGTGAATCCTTTGAAGAAATCCTCAAAATTATGGAGAGGAGATATGATGTAGAGATTATTATGGAGGATTTGAAATTGAAAGATTTTAAATACACAGGAAGCTTTAAGAATATCGAAAACGTTGAAAAAGCTCTG
This sequence comes from Pedobacter sp., assembly GCA_036677005.1. Lineage (GTDB taxonomy): Bacteria > Bacteroidota > Bacteroidia > Sphingobacteriales > Sphingobacteriaceae > Daejeonella. The sequence continues at coordinate 30,960 of JAKFBV010000001.1, read as the reverse complement.
AAAATCATGAAAGAAACTACTGAAATAGATTTTGAAAAAAATGGAAGGGTAATAACCATCCGGAAAAGGGATTAATTTAAAAGAATATAGCCTATGATATAAGGGTCCAAAATTAAAGAACCGGAAGTGCGCTAACACCCCCGGTATAAGTACAATAGCTAATACCCAATGCTTTGGGAAGCCAGTATTAACTAAAAACAATCAAAATTATGAAAATTCTCTATCAAAATGTAGAATTCGCCTATCTAATTCGGCGAAAAATTATCAGGGCTATGAAACTTATAGCATTAATTACCTTAGCAGCTATCTTTCAGCTCCGAGCAGAAGTTCATTCTCAATCCTTTAGCTTCAACGAAACGAATACCACTGTTAAACAAATGTTCAAGCAGATTGAAAAGAATAGCAAGTATTCTATTTTCTATCGTTTGGATCAGGTTAATCTTGATCAAAAAATTAATGTTGTAATAAATGGTGGGACTATTGAAAATGTAATGAGCCAGGTCTTACGTAACCAACCACTAACTTTTGAAGTTGTTGACCAGGTAGTTGTTATAAAATTGATTAATTCTTCCATATCAGATTTAAAAGAAATTGTAAAAGGGCAGGTTATCGATTCGAAGGGAGAGACTCTGCCAGGGGTTAGTGTTCGGGTCAAGGGAACTGCAGTTGGTACTACCACAGATGCTCTTGGTAATTATACACTGAACGCTCCAGGTAATAGTGCATTGGTATTTACCTATATCGGATATGTAACACAAGAAATTCCTGTTAGTGGAAGAGCAACTATTAATGTGACATTGATGGAAGACCGTCAGTCTCTTTCTGAAGTTGTTGTAACTGCATTTGGTGTTACAAAAGCAAAGCGGGGATTAGGATATGCAGTTCAGGAGGTTCGTGGTGAGGAATTTACTGAGGCTCGAATGAATAACGTTGCCAGTGCTTTAACTGGTAAGATAGCAGGTGTTGATGCAACTCAGGTAAACTCAGGTCCGGGAAGTTCAAGCCGTGTAATTATTAGAGGTAATACTTCATTAAACGGTAATCAGCAGCCTTTATACATTGTTGACGGGATGCCAATTAATAATACAAATCGTGGAGCTGCTACGAATGCGCAGGGCTTGAATGTTGACCGTGGTGATGGTATTTCAAGTATGAACCCTGATGATATAGCTTCTATATCTGTTTTGAAGGGTGGTGCTGCTGCCGCACTTTATGGTAGTCAGGCAGCAAATGGAGTAATTCTTATAACAACGAAAAAGGGCTTTACTCAAAAAGGAGTTGGCATTGAGCTTAGCTCGGATGCGAATTTTGGATCACCTTCCGTTTTCCCAAATTTCCAGTATGAATATGGCGCAGGAAATGATGGAGTAAAACCAGCAACTGTGGCTGCTGCATTGAGTGCGGGCCGTATATCTTTTGGCGCAAAAATGGATGGTTCTATGGTTATGCAGTTCGATGGAGTGGCGCGTCCATATTCTCCTGTTTATGTTAAACAGAACATTTTGAGCTATTACCAGACAAGCCAGAATATTTCAAATACTGTCGCTTTCAATGCAGGTAGTCAAAGTATGCAAATGCGATTATCAGTAAGTGATCTTCGTTCTAAAGACAATCAACCTAATTCTAAATTCTACAGAAAAACTGTTAATCTGAATGTACAGGGCAAGATGGGTAAAAATGATTTTATAAAAATCGAATCAGGTGTTCAGTATAATATCGTCGAGGGAGTTAACAGGCCAAATGTTGGTTATGCCGAAAGCGCAGCGTGGCCTGTTTATCTGGCTGCAAGTACTGTTGACATCCGGAATTTTAGAGGACAGGATCCGAATAGGCCAGGAATAAATATAGCTACTGGAAATGAATTGTTATGGAATCCTGTACTTCAGGCAACCAACCCTTATTTTACTGCTTACCAAATGGGTAACAATGACGACCAGCAACGTTTAATAGGAAGGGCGAGTGTCCAGGTTAATATTTTGCCTGAACTTTTCATTAAAGGTACGGTTGCCAGAGATTTCAGCTATTATACAGAATCTAATTATGTGCCTAAGGGGCATGGCTTTAGACCATTGGGGTATTTTAACTCAGCCACTGATCAAACTGACAAAACCAATTTTCAGGCTATAGCCAACTATAATAAAAAATTTCTTTCTGAAAAAATCGGAATGAATTTAATGGTGGGAGGTAACAAGGATAAAAATTTTAGTAAAAGAAACACAGCTAATGGTACAGAATGGGTTGTTCCCAATTTTTATAGTGTTTCAAACCTCGTGAATAGGGAGTTGGTAAATATTGGACAAGGGTCTGAAGGTATCAATTCTGTTTTTGGAGAAGCTAATATTGACTATAAAAATATCCTTTATTTAACTGTAACTGGAAGACAGGATTGGTTTTCTGTATTAAATCCTGGTTTTAATTCTATTTTCTATCCATCTATAGGAGGAGGCTTAATTCTTTCGGATGTAGTTAAAATGCCGAAGCTGATTAATTATGCTAAACTTCGTTCTTCATGGGCTCAGGTTGGAAGTGCTACGGTTGGTGCAGGAAGTATAAATCAGACATATGCGCTTAATTCTGTTAATGCCGATGGACTTCCGGTGTTGAGTACTCCTAACGAATTGCAAAATCCCAACATTCGGCCTGTAACAGTAACAACGCTTGAAGGCGGTTTCGAAGTTCAAATACTTGATAGCCGTATTGGTTTGGATGTGAACTATTATTCAAGAAGAACTACAAATGATATTCTTTCACCGCCAATATCCCAGACAACCGGATACTCTGCCGGAAGACAAAATATGGGACTGATCACTAATAAAGGTTGGGAGATTAGTTTAAATGGTTCACCGGTCAGGAAAGATAATTTCAGCTGGGATATCAACTATAACTTCGGTTATAACCAAAGTAAGATTGTTGAACTTGCTGAAGGAATTTCCGTGTTATCCCTGGGAACGGGAATTGGAGGTACCAACATGATCAATGCAGTTGGCCTTCCCTATTCAACGGTAAGGTCTTTTGTTATGAAGAGAAATGCTAATGGAGTATTGATTTATAACAAAGCAACCGGATATGAAGAAAGAGTTGAGCAGGATATGGGTGTTGGAAATCCTCCTTATCTGATGGGTATTGGAAACAATTTCAGATATAAAGCATTTTCATTAACTGTTGATATCGATTCGAAATTTGGTGCTGTAGGATATAGTAACCTTATCCAATATGCTACCAGATTTGGCAGTACTCCATTGACCTTGCCTGGAAGAGAGTCAGGTTTGACCGTTACTGGAGTTGACGCTACCGGGGCGCCATATACCAAAGTATGGGCGGTTGTTGATCTTGATACTTACTATAACAATTTTGGAAGTGCTTATCCTGGTCAGTTCGTTTATAAAACAGATTTTGTTAAACTCCGCCGGGCAGTATTTAAATATAATCTTCCTGTCAGTGTTCTGAAATTTATAAAAGTTCAGGCTGCTTCCTTCGGTATTACGGGATTGAATCTGGCAACACTTTATCAGGATAAACGCATTAAAGAAGCAGGTGTTGATCCGGAAATGCAGTCAACAGTTGGTAACGCACAGGGAAGCCAGGGGGTTGCCGGACCAAGAACAAGAAACATAGGCTTTAATTTGAATGTAAGATTCTAAACATTAAATCTAATAAGATGAAAATAATATATTTAAGAATGATATACGTGTCGATTGCCGTTATCATTTTGTTCGCATTCCCGTCTTGTAATGACAAGGAATTAACGGATATGAATAAAAATCCAAATGTAATTGAATATGCCATACCTGAATATACCTTTACAGCAGCCGTGCATAATAGTATTCCAGGACAGAGCTACAGGGCACTTGGTGGAGGATTGCAATATTTTGCAGTTTACAGAGAAGTAAATGGATCTGGTGATAAGTTCTATGATTTTGGTGGTACTGCAGGTAGTTTTGATGTATATAATAATCAGTGGAATAGGCTTTTACAGCTAAATGCCCAGATACCTGGTCCGGAGAATGTTAATAAAAGGGCCGCAATTGAGATTCTGAGAATATTAGCTTTCCATCAGGCCACAGATGTGATTGGTGATATGCCTTATACCGAGGCAATGAAAGGATTAGGCAACCTGAAACCCAGATACGATACACAGAAAAGTATCTATACCGCCATGTTAAATGAGCTTGAAACTGCTTTAAAATCGATGGATCCCGGCAAACCAAATGTATTTGGAAAAGCCGATCCATATTTTAAAGGGGATATTATTAAGTGGAAGAAATTTGGTTACACCCTAATGATGCGTTTGGGTATGCGTTTGTCAGAAGTGGAGCCTGCTACAGCTAAAACATGGGTTGAAAAGGCTGCATCCGGTGGTGTAATGACTGTATTTACTGATATTGCATACCGTAAATTTGCAAATATTACCGGCCAGACCAATCCAAGGGTAGATGGTCTGATTGCGGGTGATTTCGTTACACCTGGAGGTGATAACGTATTTGGAGGTAAATGGTCAGCAAAATTCATTGATCATTTGAAGAATTCACAGGATCCGCGCTTACCTGTTATATCAGTGGTATGGGTGCCTTCAGGAACTACTTATGTTGCGGATAATACAGTATCCAAGCAGCGTGGAATGGTAAACGGAAGTCTCAATACTAAACCAACAGATTTTGATACTTACTCTGAACCTTCATTGCTTTATCTTGACCGTGGTTCTCCCATTATCACCATGGGCCCGGCAGAAGCCTATTTTCTTTTGGCAGAAGCTGCTTTAAGAGGGTGGAATGTGGGTACAACTGCGAAAGCAGCTTATGAAAATGGTGTTCGTGCCGCAATGGCACAATGGGCTTTATGGCCAGCAGTTGCTCCTCATTCCGGTGTTATTTCAGGAGCCGCAGTTGACACCTATTTAGCTAATAATCCATACTTAAGCGGGGGGACTTTTGATCAGCAACTTGACCAGATTTCTACTCAGAAATGGGTATCCATGTTAGGTGATGATTTTGAAATCTATTCCAACTGGCGCCGTACAAAATATCCGGTGTTTAATTATAAAAACTGGAAACTTCCAAATGGCACTCTTTCTTATTATCCTGGAAACGTAACCGGGGGTAAGATGTGGAGAAGGTTCTCCATCCCAAATGCAGAGAAAACCTTGAACTCTGTTAATTATTTTGAGGCTATTAAAAGGCAAAATTTCACTGAGGATCAGATAGACCTGTTACAGGGAAGAATGTGGTGGGATGTGGGTCCTGGAACTGGCCAGGTTAATTAATGGGATTTTTAAAATAACTGTTCAATGATAAAGACAAGCAAGTAATGGCATATAAGAGATATTTAATGCAGATTTTTAATTAAAAAATAAATATTCATATTATGAAACGTAGAGATCTTATAAAATACCTATCGGTAGCACCATTGGCAGGAACTGTCATAGGATCAGGGGTACCATTTCGGGCAGATGCTGCCATTAATGCAAAACCTAAACGCGACCTGATTAATGAATTGGGAATAAGGAGATTTATTAATGCTTCAGGACCATATACTGCGATATCTGCATCTCTGATGCATGATGAAGTAATGGAAGCAATAAACAGCTCTTCTAAAGGCTTTGTAATGTATGGGGAAGTCCAGGATAAGGTTGGAGCAAAAATAGCAGCTATATGCCATTCAGAAGCAGCTATGGTAACAGCTGGTTGCTCATCTGCCTTATTATTAGGTACAGCAGCGGCGCTTACCGGTATGGACAAGAAAAAAGTTGCCCAACTGCCTGATGTCGAAGATTTTGACAAGAACGAAGTGATAGTTCAAAAAAGTCATAATTACGGCTATATCCATGTGCTTAATAATACCGGAATTAAGAAGGTATTAATCGATACTCCTGAGGAGTTGGAGAAAGCGATCAGCAGCAAAACTGCACTGATGTATTTTTTGAATGATCATACTCCTGATGGTAAAATCAAGCATCAGGAATGGTTGGCGGTAGCAAAAAAGCATAATATTCCTACCATTATTGATATAGCTGCAGATGTTCCTCCGGTCGAAAATCTTTGGAAGTTCAATGATATGGGCTTTGATATGGTATGTGTTTCAGGTGGAAAAGCAATCAGGGGACCTCAAAGCACGGGTATTCTTATGGGTAGAAAACACCTGGTTGCCGCCGCCCGTTTAAGTGCACCTCCTGATAACCAAAATATTGGCCGGGGGATGAAGGTAAATAAAGAAGAGATTTTTGGACTTTATGCGGCTTTGGAAAGATATGTAAATCAGGATCATGATAAAGAATGGAAGTTATGGGAAAGCCAGGTGGCAGTTATTGACAATGCTGTGAAAAAGATTAAGGGGGTAACAACTGAAATTGTCATTCCTCCAATTCACAATCGTACACCAAATCTTAGTATTTTCTGGGAATCTGCTTCAATCAATTTGACAACCAAACAAATGACCGAAAAATTACGGGAAGGTAATCCATCTATTGAAGTAGGAATTCGCAGCGCTTCAGTGCCAAGTCAGAGCGGGGCTCTTAATATTACCGTATGGATGCTGCAACCAGGAGAGGAGAAAATTGTAGCTAAACGAATTCAGGAAGAGCTGCTTAAGGCTTCAGTTAGCTGATTTATATTAAAGCATTGAATTTATAAGAAAACTGAATATATGAGAAGAATTTCCTTCATGTTAATTTTCGGATTTATTCTTCTGGCATATTTTGCTCAGGCTCAAACCTATAGTATTCTTATAAAGGGTGGACATGTAATCGATGCTAAAAACAACATTAATGAAGTATTGGATGTTGCAATCCATGATGGTAAAATTGCAAAGGTGGCAAAGAATATAGATGTCACTATGGGAATGCAGATTGTTAATGCAAAGGGAATGTATATTACTCCCGGCCTGATTGATCTGCATACCCATGTTTTTGCAGGTACTGAAAATGGTTCATATAGTAACGGAAATGCCGCATTATCTCCTGATGGATTTACTTTTCGTTCTGGAGTAACCACAGTAGTCGATGCGGGTGGGGCAGGCTGGAAATCGTTCGACACCTTTAAGAAAAATATTATCGACAAGTCGCAGACCAGAGTCTTGACTTTCCTGAATATCGTAGGGATGGGAATGCGGGGTGGTAATTATGAAATGGATCTGGATGATATGGATCCTCAAAAAACTGCTGAAAAGGCAATGGCCAATAAGGAATACATTGTTGGGTTTAAACATGCTCATTTTCTTAGAGCGGATTGGAGCCCCATACAAAAAATTGTAGAAGCAGGGACAATTGCCAATATGCCAGTGATCATAGATTTGGGTGGGAATGAATTACCCGGAGGCAAAGTACTTCTTGATGATCTTTTTTTTAAGTTATTACGGCCTGGTGATATTTATACCCACACGTTTACCGAAATAGCCAGAAGAGATCCCATTGTAGATCCTCAAACCAGACAACTAAAGCCTTATATCATTGCTGCTCAGAATAAGGGAATTCTGTTTGATGTTGGATTTGGAGGTTCCAGCTTTAATTTCAATCAGGCAAGGCCAGCTATTAAGGCCGGATTTCTTCCTAACACAATGGGTTCCGATCTCCATATTGGTAGCATGAATGGTGGGATGAAAAATCAGTTAAATGTTTTATCCATTTTTCTTGCGTTGGGTATGGATGTTCAGGGGGTAATTGCACGCAGCACCTGGGCACCTGCACAGGCTATCAATCGCGAAGAACTTGGTCACCTTTCAGAAGGAGCCATAGCTGATGTTGCAGTTTTAAGTTTGCGGAAAGGCAGTTTTGGCTTTAAAGATGTAGCAGGTAACAGGCAGGAGGGTACACAAAAGCTTGAATGTGAAATGACCATTAAAGGAGGAAGAATTGTTTACGAGCTGAACGCTATTTCTGAACCCATTTTACTTAATCCAAACAGTAGATAGAATTTGAAGGCAGGATAATTCAACTCCGATATTTTTTACTGTTTAATTTATAAATCAGGTATTTTTTAATCTTAATAATCAAAACTATGCGAAAAATTTCTCTATTTTTTCTCTCTGTACTATGTCTCTTAGTTTCTTATACTCAGGCACAGGTAACAGCTCCGATCTATAATATAATCCTCAAAGGAGGTCATGTGGTCGATGCCAAAAATAACATCAATGAAATAATGGATGTGGCAATACAAGATGGCAAAATTGCTAAGGTTGGAAAGGATATTGATCCTGGTCTGGGAAAACAGATTGTAAATGCAAGGGGGATGTATGTTTCTCCCGGATTGATTGATTTGCATACACATGTTTTTTATGGTACTGAGCCAAATCATGCCTACAGTAATGGAAGTAATTCTGTAATGCCGGATGGTTATACCTTTCGGGCAGGAGTTACAACCGTAGTTGATTGTGGAAGTGCAGGCTGGAAGTCATTTCCCACATTTAAGAAAAATGTAATTGACAGGTCGCAAACAAGAGTGTTGTCTTTCCTGAATATTGTAGGTGAAGGCATGAGAGGCCGTGATGATTTTGAGCAGGATATTAGTGATATGGATCCTAAAATGTCAGCTAAAACTGCTCTGGAAAATAAGGACTATGTTGTGGGATTCAAACATGCACATTTTGCCAAACCTGACTGGACTCCTATTAAAAAAGTTGTAGAAGCAGGTACATTGGCTAATATGCCTGTTATAATTGATTTGGGCGGAAGTGAGCTGCCTGGCGGGAAAGTTCTTCTTGATGATTTATTTTTTAAGTTATTACGCCCCGGAGATATATATACCCATACATTCACCGACATCGCTAGAAGAGATCAGATCGTAGATCCGAAAACCAAACAATTAAAGTCTTATATCATACCGGCACAAAAAAGAGGAATTGTGTTTGATGTTGGATTCGGTGGAGCTGCTTTTGACTTTAGTCAGGCTATTCCAGCTATTAAAGCTGGATTTTATCCAAACACAATGAGTACTGACCTTCATACCGGTAGCATGAACAGTGCAATGAAAGATATGCTAAATGTTCTATCTACGTTTCTGGCTTTAGGTATGGATGTTCAGGGAGTTATTGCCCGCAGTACCTGGGCACCTGCGCAGGTTATAAAACGTGAAGAACTTGGGAATCTTTCTGTTGGATCGGTTGCTGATATTGCTGTTTTAGGTTTGCGGGAAGGGAAGTTTAGTTTTAGAGATGTGGCGAATAAAAGACAGGAAGGCACAAAGAGGTTAGAATGTGAAATGACTATCAGAGCCGGAAAAATAGTTTATGACCTGAATGCAATCGGTGGTGATATTGCTAAAGTGAAGTAGAAATTAAGCAAGTCTAAAATCACTTAATGTTTAATGTGAATTAATTTAAAATATTGAATTATGAAAAAAATATTTCTACTGTTTTTTTATGTATTGATGTTAACAGGATTTGTCCAGGCTCAAACCAGATATGACATCCTTATCCGGGGTGGGCATGTTATAGACAAAAGAAATAACATCAATGAATTAATGGATGTTGCCATCCAGAATGGTAAGATTGCATCTGTAGCAAAAAATATCAATCCGGATTTGGCTATGAAGGTTGTAGATGCCAAAGGAATGTATGTTAGTCCTGGCTTTATTGATTTACATACTCATGTTTTTGCTGGAACTGAAGCCAATCGAGCATTAAGCAATGGGGATACTGCTGTGGCACCAGATGGATTTACCTTTCGCTCTGGTGTAACAACTGTGGTTGATTGTGGTGATGCCGGATGGAAATCCTTTCCCACATTTAAAAGAAATATAATTGACAAGTCAAAGACCAGAGTGTTGACATTTTTAAATATCGTAGGTGAAGGAATGAGGGGACGTACAGATTATGAGCAGGATATTAATGATATGGATGCTAAAATGGCTGCTAAAACAGCCCTTGAATACAAGGATCACATTGTTGGATTTAAACTCGCTCACTTCAGTACATTTTCATGGGTCCCGGTTCAGCGGGTTGTTGAAGCAGGGAAGCTGGCTGATATGCCGGTTATTATAGATTTAGGTTATCGGCTTCCTCTTGAAGAATTGTTTTTTAAGTACTTGCGACCGGGGGATATTTATACTCATGTCTTTACAGAAGCTGTGAGAAGAGAGCCTGTTATTGATAATAAAACCAAACAACTAAGGCCGTTTATTATTCCAGCGCAGAAGAGAGGAATTCTGTTTGATGTTGGATTTGGAGGTGCTAGTTTTAACTTCAATCAGGCTATTATAGCCGTTAAGGCAGGATTTCTACCAAACACAATCAGTACTGATCTTCATACAGGTAGTATGAACGCCGGTATGAAAGACCAGGTAAATGTATTATCAACACTCCTTGCTATTGGTATGGATATACCATCAGTTATTGCCCGCAGTACCTGGGCTCCGGCACAGGCTATTAAACGTGAGGAACTGGGTAATCTATCTGTGGGGGCAATTGCCGATGTCACTGTTTTGTCTGTTCGCACAGGTAAATTCGGTTTTAGAGATGCCGATGGGAACAGAATTGAAGGTAAGCAAAGACTGGAATGTGAAATGACCATCAAAGGGGGACAGGTAGTTTATGAACTTAATTCAATTACTGCAAACAATCCCTAAAATTCTGATATAAATTTAGTCCTGCTTCTTTAAAGGGTTTCGCCGCGGCTTACACAACTGCACAATAATCATGTGAAAGGTTGTTTGAACGTTGTTTCAGCTTAAAATTAATCTGAAAAACAACGCAATGTACTCTGGTTTGATTATCAGAAATGTTCAACAGGGAACCAAGGAAAAATCAAGTTTGACCAAATTATTATTTTAGTTGTACCAGTCTATATAAACATAAATGTCCCGGTAAATATTCCGGTAGATAATTATGGTAAACCGTAATCCTTTTATACAATTATGAAACGCGTAGTATCACATCTTTCTTTTCAAGTACTGGTTGCTATTATTATCGGCGTCCTGGTTGGTTTGAATTATCCGGGTTTTGCCTCAACCGCAAAATTAATTAGCCAAACCTTTATCAATATGATAAGTATGCTCATAGCACCAATCATTTTTTTCACAATAGTACTTGGTATTGCTCAAATGGGTGATATGAAAAAGGTTGGAAGAGTTGGGGGCAAGGCACTTATTTATTTTGAACTTGTAACTACTTTAGCCATTATTATTGGATTATTGGTAGCAAATATATTTCAGCCTGGAAAAGGATTTGATCTTTCGGCGATAAATATAGATGGTTCGAAAATTAAGACGTACCAGGACAGTGCCGATAACATCAATTGGGGTGACTTCTTATCCCATATTGTCACTAAAAATATTTTCGAGTCCTTCGCAAAAGGTGACATACTGCAAATATTGTTTTTTGCAGTACTTTTCGGGTTTGGTTTGAGCAGAATGGGCTCATCAGGAACCACACTTATAAATACATTTGAAAAATTGTCTAAAGTGTTTTTTAATATCATGAAGGTAATCATGATGCTGGCACCCTTTGGTGCATTTGGCGGCATGGCATACACTATTGGAACTTATGGGCTTGAGACTTTATATCCATTGGGTAAATTAATGCTCGCTGTATATCTGACCATGGCTTTATTTATTTTTGGTGTTCTGAATCTCATTTGCTATGCATATAAATTTAGTTTATGGCAATATCTTAAATACATCCGTCAGGAAATAGTCATTGTATTGGGAACTTCTTCTTCTGAATCCGTTCTTCCCAGTATGATGCTGAAGATGGAAAGGCTGGGCTGCTCAAAATCTGTCGTCGGACTTGTAATTCCTACAGGATACTCATTTAACCAGGACGGAACTTCCATATATCTTTCTATGGCTGTAATTTTTTTATCCCAGGTATTTAATGTCAATCTTTCTTTGGGCCAGCAGATCACAGTAATTGGGGTTTTAATGATTACTTCTAAAGGTGTCGCAGGTGTAACAGGAACGGGATTTATTGTACTGGCTTCGTCATTAGCTGCTTTAAAAATCCTTCCGGTAGAGAGTATTGCTATTCTGTTAGGAGTAGATAGGTTTATGTCTGAAGCGAGATCCATCACAAATATGATTGGTAATGGCATTGCTACTATAGTGATAGCCAAAAGTGAAAATGAGTTCGATCAGAGTGAATATAACAAAAATATAAAACCGGAAATGGCCGACTTACTCTAGTAATAGCAAATTCTGGATTAAATGTCGCATATCCTTATAGATATTGGATGGCAGAACAGATGTTTGACCCATTCATAGTTCAGAAGAGAATCCAATAATTACATCACGAATAGAAGTTTATTAAAAATTTAAATAAGTAATCATGAATAATTTAACTCCAGATGAAAATTTTGCTCAAACTGGTTTGAGTTTACCTCCGGTTCCACAACCTATTGGTGTTTATATTACTTTTCTTATCGTAGGTCAATTTCTATATGTTTCAGGTCATGGACCAATTCAAAATGACGGGACTTTAACCAAGGGGAAACTTGGGCAGGATTTGGACATTGATGAAGGCAAGTTGGCCGCTCAACAAACAGGGCTCAATATTTTATCCACCATTAAAGCTAACATGGGAACTTTAAATAAGGTTAAACGTGTAGTTAAAACCTTAGGAATGGTAAATTGTTTACCGGATTTTGAAAAACATCCTTATGTAATTAATGGTTGCAGTGAGCTTTTTGCTAAGGTTTGGGGAACTGAAAATGGGATAGGTGTTCGAAGTGCTGTAGGCTTCAACTCTTTACCTAATAATAAGCCGGTTGAGATTGAAGTTATCTTTGAATTAGAACCCTGATATGTAAAAATCAGTATTACTGTAGAGTCATAATCTATTGTGTACAATTCGTATTGTCAATATGATGGTCAGTTTGATGGAATAGAGGGCTTATTAAATAATTAGATCTGCTTAATGTTTATTTATTACTGAATAAATAATGATATTGTTTGCAAAAATGACTTATGCATCAATTTAGCCATCCCCAACTTTTGGGACAAGCCAAAAATCATTTTCAAAAGGTAAAAGACCTCGTAAGATATTGTTCTTATGATCAGCCATATGACAGAAGTGAGGTTATTTGGCTTTATGGTCAAAAGCGCGAACTGGTTGATTTATTTAATACATATAAAATTCCCGAAATTTACCATGCTGACATTGCTGCCAACCTGGTATGTAAAAGTTGTGGAAATCATGACTTCAATTTACATTCTTACATTGGAACAGAAGATGAAAAGGACAATCAAATTCATATCAAATTAGTTGAGGCTGACAGAAAATTCAAAAAGAAGATTATTGATCTTCAGGAATACATTAAATTTTATCCTTCATTGGTTTTGGATAACCCCCTTGCAAGAAAAATTCAAAAGGAAATTGAAAGCCAGACATTGCCAATATGTGTTTTAGAGAAGTTTGATTGTTACAGAAGTAGAATTGTTGGAGATGCAAAGGTTTTTAATAGTGTTGATCTGGGTGCACCAGACGTTGGAATAGCAAGAATAGGAAGGTATAATCATCCCGGTCAAAGTGTACTATATGTGTCAGAAAGCCGTGATTGTTCTGTTGCAGAGATATTAGATGATTATCATCAACCAGCTCTGATTTGGGTTCAGAAATATCATATAGATGGGATTACGAATATACTTGATCTTAAAATTGATTGGGGAGGATTTTTAAATTTTGAGAGTATCCTGTTTACAGCGCTACTTAATAATAATGTGTTGGAACGTAGGATGTCAAAGGATAATTCGACCTGGAAGCCGGGGTATTTACTTACAAATTTTGTTGCAGACTGTGCTAAAAAAGCTAAATACAACGGTATAAAATATAATTCAAGTAAGTATAGCGATTCTAATATTGTCCTGTTTGACCCTAAACACAAATCAATACAGGCTATAGACAAACCGGATATTTTTATTCATGATCCGAAACCACCTTTAGTAACCGAATTTGAAAAAAAATAAATTCGGTATTCAAAGCCATTATTAATTCTCGAATTGTTTTTTATTCAAAAGTTATTTAATGTATTATATTTTTATAATTTAAATTCAAGTATTTTAGAACTTAATAAGCAATCCATTAGGCCTTTCTGAATCACAGGAAAAAACACCCGGGGTTTTAGAGATCTATTATCATTATGAAGTACAGTATGAAAAATCACTTTATCAATAATCTCAGGTATTTATTAAGGGCCACTGTATGCTTTGCACTTGTATTTACTATTACTCTAAGCGAAGGATTTTCTCAAAACAATTCCCGAACAAACAATTCCCAACAACCCAACGTCATCTTCCTCTCAATCGATGATCTGAACGACTGGATCAATCCCAAAGAATTAGGAGGCTTACCCGGACTAAAAACACCCAATTTCGACAGGTTAAGAAAAATGTCGATGTCATTCACCAATGCCCATATACCATCTCCGGCATGTGCGCCGTCACGTGTAGCCATCATGACCGGAGTAAGCCCGGCAAGGTCGGGTGTCACCGGCTGGAAGCATGCTGATTGGAGAAAGGTTAAAGCATTAAAAGATGTAGTGACTCTGGAGCAATTCTTCAAGGAAAAGGGATATAAAACACTTGCAGGAGGAAAAATTTACCATTCTTTGGCTCCGCCAAGGGCAATGCTCAATCAATCTGAAGCAAAAGGCTGGGATTATTACTATCCGAGCCTGCGTATTCCAATACCTTTTCAGGTCAGGGCTCCCGATTCTATTATTTCTCCAAAGAATTTCAAGGGTATGCAGCCAGATTATTTTACCTGGGGCCCTATTACTCAGGGAGATGATTATATGGCAGATTATCACCTGGTCGAATGGGCAAACTATGAACTTAGTCAGAAGCATGAGAAACCCTTGTTTCTTGCCCTGGGATTAACAAAACCTCATGATCCCTGGGAGGTCCCCCAAAAATATTTTGATATGTATCCCCTTGAATCGGTTCCTGATCTGGAGATCAAAAAAGATGATTTGGAAGATGCATTTGTTCATGGCAGAAGGGTATTGCATCGTTTCATAACTGATAATAATCAGCTTAAAAAGGTAATACAATCGTACATGGCAACCATTTCCTTTACTGATGCGATGCTGGGTAAATTTTTGGATCATCTGGAGAAGACTGCTTTTGCAAAGAATACGATCATTGTGGTATGGTCAGATCATGGAATGCATATGGGAGAAAAGGAGAACTGGGAGAAATTCACCCTCTGGGAGCGTTCAACAAGGGCTCCAATGTTTATCATCGCCCCGGGAATAACTAAGTCCGGAAGTTCGACTAATGTTCCTGTATCAATGATGGATATCTTTCCAACCCTGGTCGATCTGATTGGAGAAAAGATTCCGGCTTATTGCGACGGTGAAAGCCTTGTGCCCATGCTGAAAAATCAAAATTTTGATCATAAACCTGCTTTGACATCCTATGAAATGGCAGAAGAGGGCCGGGCTAATTCCGGTGACGGACATACGATCCGAACTAAACGCTATCGATATATTTATTATCCCTTCATTAACCTGGAAGAGCTGTATGATCATGATCTGGATAAAAATGAATGGAGCAATATCGCATATAAATCAAGCAGTAAGAGTGTAATTCAGGAACACAGAAAATTAATGGCACAACAGGTTCCGGGTTTATCATGGAAAGGCGGAGCCCCTAAAGGTTATACTGTGTTCAACGATGGCAGTATTAAGAAACAGAACTATGTTAAAATTGAGGATTTAAAGGAGACACGCTGGGGTCTTTAATGTTTAGTATCCCTCTCATTAAAAATGCCTTGATCCAATTCAAATGAATATACATAAATATACCTGCTGTGTCCTATCGGCAATATTTCTTCTAAGCATTACCGCATGTAATCAGAGTGAAAGACAAGTTTCTGACGGAGCTAATTCATCCTCCAATGATTATCCTGCACTTGAAAGTATTGCTTTTAACGGGGATACCTCTACTGCCGGAATGGTTCCAATCCCCGGAGGGACATTCATGATGGGTGCAGATAATACTCAGGCAGATCAGGATGAATATCCTAAACATAAAGTGATTATTGGTTCGTTCCGGATGGATCAGCATGAAGTTACAAATGATCAGTTTGCAGAATTTGTTGAAAGTACCGGATATGTAACTACAGCAGAACGAAAGCCTGACTGGGAAGAATTGAAGAAGCAATTACCGCCCGATACACCTAAACCCAACGACTCATTATTGGTAGCAGCCTCTTTGGTGTTTACTCCTCCCACTCATCAGGTTGATTTGAATGACTATTCCCAGTGGTGGAGCTGGGTTCCGGGGGCAGACTGGAAACATCCAGAGGGACCTGGAAGCGATTTAAAGGGCAAAGGGAATTATCCGGTAGTTCATATCAGTTGGGATGATGCCATGGCTTATTGCAAATGGACCGGTAAACGTTTACCTACTGAAGCTGAATGGGAATATGCATCCAGGGGTGGCCTTGTCAATAAAATTTACCCATGGGGCGATGAACATATTAATACGGGAAAGGCAAAAGCAAATACCTGGGAAGGGAGTTTTCCAAATCAAAATACGGCTTTTGATACCTTTACAGGCCTGGCTCCGGTGAAGTCATTTGCCCCAAATGCTTATAATCTTTATGATATGGCAGGTAATGTCTGGGAGTGGTGTTCAGACCGGTACCGGAATGATTATTATCAGAGTGTAAATAAGCCCGAAGGGATTAGGAATCCCGTGGGGCCTGAGGATAGTTTTGATCCGGATGAACCTTATACTCCTAAAAGGGTATCAAGAGGGGGCTCCTTTATGTGTAATGAAAGTTATTGCTCCGGTTATAGGGTAGCCAGACGGATGAAGAGCTCACCCGATTCAGGAATGAGTAATCTGGGCTTCAGATGTGTGAGATAATCTTTTTAATTTATAATAAATGTTGAATTCATCTTTTTTCAGGATTAGGGCATATGTATTTATTCCTATACTTTTATTATCCTTGTCAGTATCATGTTCTGAGGGAGCGGATAAGAAATTACCATCCGGTACACCTGGCAAAGTTCTGAAGGCTAAGTATGCAAAATCTAAATGCTGTTCCAATAAACCTTCCCGCTTTCCATCAGGTCCAAAAACAGAAAAACTGCTTATTATGGCTGATCTTAGGTAAAGTTTTTTAAGGCTCGTTGCTTTGATCCCTGATCTGGTTTGATCTGCTGATTAGTTCAACAGAACTATATTCCTGATTTATTTATTTATTACATTGAATTTTTATTTGTTAATTTCAATTATATTAGTACTTGAAATGTCTTCATATGCGTCATATTCGGATTGGGAGTTGCTGGATCTTTTAAGGTCCGGTGACAGGTCTGCATTTGCTGAAATATACAATAGGTACTGGAAAAAGTTATTTACTGTTGCAACGAATAAAATTGGACAGCCCGAAGAAGCCGAAGAAATTGTTCAGGATATTTTTATTTCACTCTGGAATAGAAGAGAAGATATTATTATTACTACAAGTCTTGGTGCCTATCTCGCAGTTTCTGTTAAATACAGAGTGATCAAGGTATTGGCCAAACGTAATCAGTATAATAAATATGTTGTTCATAGTCAGGCAATCTTACCAATTACAACAAATTCAACAGAAGAATGGGTTGAGTTTGAAGAGTTGAGATCCAGATTAGAAGTTCTGGTAGCCAATCTGCCGGAAAAATGTCGTCTGGTATATAAGGCTAGTCGTGAAGCAGGATTCTCTCAGAATCAAATTGCCCGGGAATTCGGTATTTCTGAAAAAACCGTTGAAGCTCATATTGGCAAAGCGCTTAAATCTTTAAGAACTGGTCTGGGCCAGATCTTCTTGTAATTATCTATTAATAAATAATTATTTTTCATTGAACTAAGGGATGTGTACAGGTTGCGGGACTTGTATATAAACACCTGATTCATGAAACCTTTAAGTTCAGAAGAGCGATACCAGGAATTAGCCGAAAAATGGCTTAATAAAACAATTAATCCTCAGGAAAGGGAAGAATTTGCCCAATGGTACAATTCCGGGCAGGACAATGATATCAATCTCCCTAAAGATTTTGCTGGTAACGATCAGGAGCTTAAAAAGCGAATTTTTTCAGGGGTAACCCAAAATATATCCGATTCTGTACTTCCATCTGGCTACAAATTTCAGAGATGGTTTGCCGCGGCTGCGGTTATAATGGTTGTTTTTTCAGCAGGTCTTTATTTTTATTCAGATAATAAAGTAGTTGATCAATTTGTGTCGAAGCAGACCATAACAGAACCAAAATTATCCTCTCCATCAATAACGGTAACTGCATTTCCTGAAAAACAAAAGATCCGGGTAACGGAAGTAAAGGATATTGAAGCTGGTGATAATAAGGCTATACTAACACTTGGAGATGGCACAAAAATAATTCTTGACGATGCCCAGAATGGGATACTGGCTAATCAGGGTGGAAACAGTATCCTTAAAACAGCTGAAGGAGAATTAATATATTCATTTTCAAATGAATCAAGCAATCAATCTGCTGAGCGTAAAGCTGATAATATAATTTTTAATACGATTGAAACACCTAAGGGGGGTAAATTTCAGGTTATCCTGCCTGATGGTAGTAAGGTCTGGTTAAATGCCGCATCATCACTGCGCTTTCCTACAGCCTTTTCCGGGTCCAAAAGACATGTTGAGCTAAAGGGAGAAGCTTATTTTGAAGTGGCACATGATGTTTCAAAGATATTCGAAGTCAATACGAGAAATCAGGTTGTTCAGGTACTCGGAACGCATTTTAATATCAATGCCTACTCGGATGAGCCAACAGTAAATACGACTTTACTGGAAGGTAGTGTAAGAGTGTCAGATCTTCGAACTCATATTTCGCAATTACTCAAGCCGGGTGAACAGTCTAAACTAAGTGAACGGATCGAAGTAATCAATGTGAAAAATACGAGCGAAGCCGTAGCATGGAAGGAAGGGTATTTTCAGTTTGATGAGGCAGATATTCAAACTGTTATGCGCCAGATCGAACGCTGGTATGATGTTTCGGTCATTTATGAGGGTAAAGTGCCAAATTATCGGTTTGGAGGTGAAATTGAAAGAAGTTTAAGTTTGTTACAGGTACTTAAAGTATTAGAAAAAACAAAAGTTCATTTTCGTTTAGAGGGAAGGGAGGTTATTGTAATGCCCTAAAATCTACGAAAGAACAAAAACAAACCAGAAGCGTTGGAGCGCCTCTGGTCATTGTTTCGATTAAATAAAAATTGATGCACAAAGCTTATTTATTAACAAAACAAACAAATGTATGAATTCTCTAATTAAAAAAGAGTATTGTGTGAGCAATACTCGCTCATTAGTCTGCCCTAGTTCAGATTCTTTGAGCCATACAGAGCAGCACCAGATAATTAACAATCTGGATAAAAAGTCGCTTTATAAACAAATAGGACGTATTATGAAACTGACGTTCATTTTTATCATGCTTGCCCTGATGAATGTCTATTCCAAAGGATATTCTCAGAAGGTGACCTTAATAGGAAAACACGCACCGCTTGAAGAATTCTTTTCAACAATCAAACAGCAAACGGGATATGTGTTTTTTTATGACCTGAATTTACTGAAAACTGCCAAACCTGTCACCCTGAAAGTGGTCGATACTGAGTTGTCTGCTGTTCTGGAACTTCTATTTGAAGGTCAACCCTTAGATTACAGTATTGAGAACAAAACCATTGTGATCAGTGAGAAATTATCTGCTAAAAGCAGGAGGGCTTTAAAAAATGCCCCCTTCTTTTTAGCAGATATCAGAGGAAAGGTTGTGGATTCAAAGGGAGAGTCACTTCCTGGCGTAAGTGTCAGGGTGAA
The DNA here is from genome assembly GCA_036677005.1 of Pedobacter sp. GTDB lineage: Bacteria > Bacteroidota > Bacteroidia > Sphingobacteriales > Sphingobacteriaceae > Daejeonella. The sequence goes on along the minus strand of JAKFBV010000001.1, from coordinate 11,223 downwards.
GGGTACTGCAGTGGGTACAACTACGGATATCCAGGGAAATTTTTCACTTAATGCTCCTGATAACGGCACTTTGATTTTTAGTTATATCGGGTTTTTGAGTCAGGAAGTTGCTGTAAATGGCAGGACATCTTTCAATATTACTTTAATGGAAGATCAGCAGGTTTTAGGTGAAGTTGTGGTTACCGCCTTAGGTATCGAACGTTCGTCGAAATCTTTAACCTATGCTGCTCAGACCATAAAATCAGATCAGCTTAATCAGGCGAAAGAAACAAATCTGATCAATTCCCTGGCTGGAAAAGTTGCCGGTGTAACGATAACCAAGAATGCAACCGGGCCGGGTAGTTCTTCTAATGTAGTATTACGTGGTCAACGTTCTGTATTCGGAAGTAACCAACCTTTATATGTAATTGATGGTGTTCCAATGGACAATACTAGTCGTGAAGTTGGTACAGGTGGTACACATGGAAGTAGAGATGGTGGTGATGGTATCGGGATGCTAAATAGCGATGATATTGAAACGATGACTATCCTTAAAGGTGCTTCAGCAGCTGCATTATATGGAAGTTTGGGACAAAATGGTGCAATCATTATCACAACCAAAAGAGGAAAATCAGGTAAAATTACCGTTGATTATACCGGAAATACAACTATTGATCGCCCATTTATCCTTCCTGAGGTACAGGCAGAGTACGGGCAAGGTGCTGGAGGTGTTTATAATGCAAACTCTGAAACCAGCTGGGGACCAAAAATTACAGGTCAAACTGTTACTCTTTGGAATGGCAGTCAAGTTTCTATGCAAGGACAGCCTGACCGTATTAAGGATTTTTATCGTGATGGCTCAAGTTTGACTAATACTATCGGAATTAGTGGTGGTAGCGAAAAAATGCAAACTTATTTCTCTTATGGTAATAATCAGGCAAATGGTATTCTTCAAAATCATTCATTAGACAGACATAATTTTGATTTCAAAATTGACAATCAAATTTCTGATAAACTTTCATTCTTTACAAAACTAAGTTATATAGTTGAAGATATTGATAATAAGCCTTTTACGGGTGAAAGAAATGATGCTACTGGTAGTATTTATCATGCTCCGGCTTCTATTCCCTTAAGTGAAATGCAGAAATTTGAATATACTGATGCCTTGGGTAACCTTAGACAAAGCTATTGGCTTCCAGGCTCTATTTACTTGTCGAATCCATATTGGAAGATGAACAGGCAGGTTTTCTTTGAGCAAAAGCGTCGTATGATTGGCCTGATACAAGCAAAGTATAAGTTTAATGACTGGCTGGATTTTCAGGTAAGAGGGAGTATGGATAGAACTGATATGAGTACGGAAAATAGAATGCACAATGATTCGTATGAACTTTCAGGAAATGGAAACTATTTTGAACTTTATTCTGGAAATAGAAGATTCACTAATCTGGATGCATTATTGTCGTTCAAAAGAAACATTACTAAGGATTTTAATTTAAACGGATATCTTGGAGGTTCAATTCAAGAAACTAAGTATGAATCTATCAATACCAATGCAAATGGTTTGAATAAGCTTGATTTCTTCTTCATGTCTAATGCGAGAAATCCAAGAACTACAAACGTAATTGGTAGAGAGCCTCAAGTTCAATCTTTATATGCTACTTCTACCTTATCCTTTAAAGATTACCTCTACCTTGATGTTACTGCAAGAAACGATTGGTCTTCGGCACTACCGAAAGAGAATCAATCTTATTTCTACCCTTCAGTAGGTTTAACGGCAATAATCACAGATATGATTGATTTACCATCTTGGGTTTCTTATGGTAAGCTTAGAACAACCTACGCAAAAGCAGGTTATGGAGGTCGACAATATTTGACTGATAATTATTTCTCTGTAGGAAATGGCGGTTCAATAAATACTCCTAGTGTTAGATCTCTCGGGAATTATAAACCGGAGATTACTACCTCTTATGAAGCAGGATTAGACTGGAGATTTTTCACCAATAGAATTGGGTTGGATGTCACTTATTATAGATCTAATACTGAAAATCAGTTAATCGCATTGTCAGTTCCTAACGCAACACTTTTTGCCTCTCAGTATATCAATGCCGGATTAATTCGGAATAGTGGAGTTGAGGTTATGTTGAGTGGTGCTCCAATTAGAACTAAGGATTTTTCATGGGATATGATGTTTAACTTCTCTAAAAATGTGAATAAGGTTGTTGAATTATCACCAAGATTAAAAACAGCTGTTTTAGGAGATGACAGACAAGTTCTTGAAACAGTTGAAGAAGGTAAGTCCTTCGGCGAAATGTATATGGCTGAATGGAGGAAAGATGCACAAGGCAGAAGAGTAGTTAGTGCTGCAGGTATTCCAATTCTTACCGGGAAAACAGCTTATGCAGGGAATTATAATCCTAATTATCAGCTCGGTGTTAATAATTCATTCACTTTCAAAAACTTAAACGTCAGTTTCCTATTAGATTATAGAAATGGAGGTACAGTTGTAGCCGGTACTTTGGCTGCAATGGACGTCAGTGGTAACTCGAAAAGTTCTCTTGCTTATAGAGAAACCGGGATTGTAGTGGATGGTTATACTCTTGACGGGGTTAAAAATACTAAATCTATCTCAGCTGAAACCTACTGGCAATCATTAGGAAACAGAACTCCAGCCAAAGATTTTTATGCTTTTTCTGCGACTAACCTAAGGCTTAGAGAGGTTGTGCTTGGTTATAAAATTCCTAGTCAACTAATTAAAAAGACAGGGTTCATTCAGAATGCCAGATTATCATTGGTTGGTAGAAACCTTCTGTTCCTAAAGAAGTATGCACCTTATGATCCTGAAATAGCTACTGCTGTGACTAATAGAGGTGGTTTGGAATATTCCTCTTTGCCGACAACTCGTAACATAGGTCTTAGCTTGAACGCAACATTTTAATAGCTAATTGCTACTGAAATTAAATATTAGTATTAATATTAAACTGAATACAATGAAAACTCAAAAATCATTATTTAGAAAATGGGCCAGTAGAGTGATGCTATTTTTAGCACCAATTCTATTACTGACTGCCTGTACTAAAAATTTCGAAGAAATAAATACAGATCCCTCAGGGCTGAAGGAACTTGAAGCACCTGATTTGAGGAGTTTATTTCCCGGCGCTTTAGCTAATGGTACGGGAGCCGGTTATAATGAAACATCCATGCTATTATTTCCTGGAGTATATTCCCAGCATTTTGCAGGTACAAATACTTTTCAGGAGTCACACCGATATGTTATTGTGCAGAGATGGCAAGACATTTGGCCATTGATTTATGTGAGGACAATGCCTTCACTTGTAAATATTATCGAAGCCACCAAGGGCGGAAAAGAGCCTACAATGAATGCAGTGGCTAGAATATGGAAAGTTTATTCTTTTGCGCATTTGACTGACGAATTTGGTCCGATTCCTTATTCAAAAATCGGGAAAGATACTGCTGTGGTGAATTATGATGATCAAAAGAGCATCTATTATGATTTCTTCAAAGAACTCGATGAAGCCACTACAGATCTAAAAGCTAACTTAGCTAAACCTTCCTTTGTTACTAAAGATCTAATTTATAATGGAGACAATGCTAAATGGTTGAAGTTTGGTAATACCCTTCGCTTACGTTTAGCATTAAGAATTTCGGATGTAGAACCTGCTAAAGCTAAAGTGGAGGCTGAAAAAGCATATGCTGGTGGAGTAATGATGACTGCTTCAGATGCTGCCTTTTTTAAAACTTCTGCTGATTTTGCCAATGGCTTGAACAATTTTATGGGAAGAAATGGCTCTAGAATGAGTGCCACTATGGAAAGCTTATTAGTGGGCTATAATGATCCAAGACTACCTGTTTATTGGAGTCCTGCCCTAACCGATGGTAAATTTCGTGGTGTAAGAAATGGAATGTCTGTTGCTCAGCAAAATTTGCCAGCAAATAGTGTTAACAATAATTCAGCTGTTGGTCCAAAGTACCAACCTGACAAGATGAATGTTACACCTCAGGCAGTATTTTATGCTTCAGAAGCTTATTTTCTAAGGGCAGAGGGAGCATTGAATGGCTGGAATATGGGCGGAACAGCAAAAGATCTGTATGAAAAAGGGATTGAAACTTCAATGAACGAGCATGGTATTACCAATGCAGGAGTTATTTCGGCCTATATTAATGGTACCAGTTTACCAAGTACACCTGATAATCTGTTTCCAACTCCACCTTTAACAGATATCCCGGTAAAATTCGAAAGTGTTGTTGAAAGACAACGTGAACAAATCGGAACTCAGAAATGGCTTGCACTATTTCCGGAAAGTCATGAGGCTTGGGCCAGTATCAGAAGGTCCGGCTATCCAAAATTTTATCCCCTTCTCAATTCTCAAAATCCTGATATAGCACCGGAAAAAATGATCCGGAGAATATCATTCCTGGATAGAGAAATTATTGCTAATGGTGTTGCAGTAAAGGCAGCAGTACCATTATTAGGAGGTGGTCCGGATAACGTCGCTACCCGTTTGTGGTGGGATAAATCAAAATCAAAATAAGTACAATTTAACAGGTTACTTATTTCTTAAAATGCATCATCATAATACCCTGGGCATACCTGCGTAAGCAGGTATGCCCTAATTTACCCATCAATTGTTATTGATGTAGTTTTTGCTGTTTTTTTGCTTTACTATTTATTTAAGGCGTGTAATATGGATTTTGATCCATTGTTCGAATTTGCAGCGTATTCATTTTATAATTAGACTGATTTTTTAATCCTAATAATTTTTATCAAATGATAAAATCCAACAAAAACACCCCTGCTTTATTAAATCCTGATTTTTCGGACGGAAGAAATGAAAACGAAAATACAAATCATCAGGAACAGTCTTTTGATGAGAATAATATGCTTGCAAACGGCCATCTGAAGAGAAGAAAGTTTTTAGGAATGGGTTTATTGGGCATGGCCGGCCTGAGTTTGCCATTCGGTGCGAGAGGTGCTGAAAATAATTCTGCTGAGGCCTTTGTAAAAAAAATTATAGCTACTGAAACTGAGCTTTACAAAAAGCAGTCTGATAGTTTTGAAACCAAGATAAAACTAATCGAGAAAGCCTGGGCAGATAAGGATTACCGAATGGTACGGTCATTAAGTGATTCCTTGCGGAATACAGGTATTCAGGCACAGATCGAAGATGAGGATCCGGGTAAACCATTGGTTGGCTCAGGTCAGTTTGGATCTGTAGCTGTACTTCCAGCTGCCTGGAAAACCTGGGCAAATGGCTGGAAATATTATAAAGTTATCGGTTTGGAGGAGAAGGCCGGAATTAAACGCAATGCGGAGCCTGTTGAGGTTCTATTAGCTTTCCGTTCTGATCAGGTAACATCCCTGGCCAGGGAAATTCGTGTTGCAGAAATTAGTAATGGTCAGATAAAGGAAGTCACTTCCCAGGTTTATGGTGTAGTAAGGAGGGGAGCAGATAGATTATGTAAAGTGATGTTCCTGGCGGATAACCAGGGAGGGGAAAAACGCAATTATCTGGTATTTTTCGGTAACCCTGATGCTGAATTACCTGAGTATTCCTCAGATCTTGAAGTAAGCGGTGAAGGTTACCACTTAAAAATAGAAAATCAATACTTCATCGCTTCCCTTTCAAAACAAACCGGGCAGCTGGAAAGGATGTTAATTAAAAGGGAACATGGTGTAGAATTATATGCCGGAGGTCCCGGACACGGCGAAACTCCCTGTATTGATTGGGCACATGATTATGTTTCTGAAGATAATTTCATGAAGGTCAGAATCCAGTATTGGGGAGAATGTCCGGATTATGAAATTGTAAGGGGTCCAATCTGTACTATTGTCCGCCGCTGGGGATTCCCGCATTCAGCCCTGCATCCTGTCTATAACCCATCACGATTGAACATTGATATTGAATATCGCTTCTATGCTGGTTTGCCTTTCTTCCATAAGTTTGGTAAGATGAAAGCTGTTAAGCAATTCGTTTCTACCGCCCTTAGAGATGATGAATGGGTGTTTACCGGACAGCCATTTACGGGAAGTCTGTGGATGGGTGCGGATGAAAAATTAAAATTAGGTGAAATAGATAAGGCCAATGAAAACAGTGTTAAAGCATTCGGATATTATAATAAAGACTCCAAGGATTCTTTCGTTGGACTCTATTTAGAGCATTTTGCCGAAGAAATACCGAAATTTCTTCACTCAGGGCATTCCTTATTATATTATAACTGGCATGGTACAACCTGGTCGCGTTACCCGCTCGAAAGAAATCAGATCGTACCTGAAGGTGCAGTCCTGCATCAAAAGAATGCTTATGTAACTGTAGCATTTACAGAAGCGGATGGTCCGGCCAAAATAGAAGCGTTAAGAAAAGAACTTTTAAGCCCTTTATCTACATTTCAGGCCACCTTACCTGCAGGCTCAATAGCTAAAGAGATTAATAGAACTCTTGCCCGTGAGGGTGAAGCACAGAATGGCCAAATCTCAAAGCAAGTATTGTGGGATGCGCTGAAAAATTGCAAAGACCAGCAATTATATATTGCTGATATAAGTATTGTTGACCTGGGTTATATCTATAATCTTTCAGTTGACGATGATGGTGTGGTTAAAGTATTGATGACTATGCCGCATAGAGGCAGGCCATTGTCGAGCTTCTTTATCTGGGGTTCGAGTGTGGTGCATCGTACCGTATCAAAAACAATTATGGGGGCTTTGACAGAAATACCTGGCGTTCGAAAAGTTGTAGTTGAGCAGACCTGGTATCCTGAATGGAATTCCAATCTGATCTCAGAAGAGGGACGTAAAAAATTGGGAATTTAGATTAATAAGTTATAAAACCGGTATTTCTGTTTCTATTTAATTTGCTTTTAATATTTATTTCGTGAAAAAAATTAGTCCATCGAAGTCTCTATCACTTTTGCAGGAAACTGATAGTGGAATAGCAACTCCAGAGAGTTTATATCCGGAAGCAATTCCAAAAAATGAGCCCGAAGCTCAAAGTTCAGACGGTATGAAGCGTCGTAAGTTTTTGGGTATGGGTTTATTGGGTGTTGCAGGTCTTACTTTGCCAATCAGCTCTAAAGCCGATAGCAAAAATGCTCTTGAGAATTTTGTAAAAGAAACCATTGGCAATGTTGAAAATGTGTCAAGTCAATCAGATAGTTTCGAAGATAAAATGAAAATGCTCCAGAAAGCCTGGGATAAGAAGGATTATCGTCTGGCAAGAGCATTGACCAATTCACTTCGAATTTCAGAAATTCAGGCTCAGTCTGAGGGTGAGAATTTCGGAGAACCATTGATCGGCGCAAGCCAGTTTGGTGTCGTTTCTTCACTTCCAACTGTCTGGAAAAACTGGGCAAAAGGCTGGAAATATTATAAAGTTGTCAATCTGGAGGAGAAGGCTGGTATTCAGCGTAAAGCAGAGCCTGTAGAGGTTTTATTAAGCTTTCAGTCGGCACAGACTGCTTCACTTGCACGCGAGATCCGGGTTGCAGAGATAAAAGATGGAGTACTGACAGAAGTGATCTCACAGGTGTTTTCAGAAGCTAGACGAGGAGCTGAAAAGATCTGTAAACTATTGTTTCTTGCAGATAATCAAGGGAATGAGAAGAGAAATTACTTCGTTTTTTATGGCAATCCGGATGCAGAACTACCTGATTATAAATCTGATCTGAAGGTGACAGGAGAGGGTTACGGTCTGGATATTGAAAATGAATACTTTACTGCCTATCTCTCCAAACAAACCGGACAACTGGCTCGCCTCATCCTTAAACGGGAACATGGCCTTGAGATCTATTCCGGTGGCCAGGGGCACGGTGAGCCTGCAGGTATTGACTGGGCTCATGATTATGTATCCGAAGATAATTTTCAAAAACTGAGAATCTCTTTATGGGAAGAATGCCCGGATTTTGAAGTTGTAAGGGGGCCAATTTGTACAATCATTCGTCGCTGGGGTTTACCATATTCTCCTGTACATCCATTATTCTCACCAGCCAGAATGAATATGGATATTGAATATCGCTTTTATGCAGGTTTGCCTTATTTCCACAAGTTTGGCCATATGTCGGCGCTTAAGACATTTGATATGGTCTATGTACGCGATGATGAATGGGTCATTACCGGACAGTCGTTTACCGATATACTTTGGATGAATTCTGAGGGTAAGGTCCAAATGGGACAGGTGCCTGAAGAATCAGCTGATAAATTATGGGGAGTAGGCTTCTTTAACAAAGACACCAGAGATTCCTTTATTGGTCTTTTTCTTGATCATCATACGGATGGATTTCAGGAGCCAAGTCATAGCGGTGCTCCTAGTTTCTATTACAAATGGCATGGTCAGTTTTGGCAGCGGCTACCGGTTCCTAAAGGGGTAAAAACTATACCGGAAGGAGCTGTTTTCCATCAAAAGAATGCCTATGTCACGCTTCCTTTTGATACAAAAGATGGACCGGCCAATATTGAAGGTTTAAGAAGAGAATTGATGAATCCTTTGTTGCCTGCTGCAACTGCACTTAAGCAGAATGAACCAGCAAAAGAAAGTCCGCGGCGTCTGGCCCGTTTAGCTGAGGCAAATGACAGTCCAATCCCTAAAGATCTGATATGGAAGGCTCTCAGAGATGTGAAGGATCCGCAATTTTATAAATCAGACATCAGTATTGTCGATCTCGGTTTAGTATATGATGTAACTGTACGTGGTAGTGTTGTAAAAGTGTTAATCGCCATGCCTCATAGAGGTCGCCCGCTGGGAACTTATTTTGCATATGGATCTAATGTTGTGCACCCTACGGTTTCTAAAAACATTCTGACAGCTGTGTATGAGGTTCCGGGGGTTAAAAAAGTGATTATGGAACAAACCTGGCATCCCGGATGGAGTTCGAATTTGCTGACTGATGAGGGAAGAAGAAAACTCGAAATTTAAATAAAATGAAATAAATTAAAATAATTATTAATATTTTATTATTTGAATTAAATAATGAAGAAGTTAAATTTATCTAACTCCAAACTGCCTTTAAATCCAACGGATAATTGTCAAGTTGAGGAACTTAATCTGGTAGAATCTTCAATGTATGAAACGATTAAACGCCGTAAATTCCTTGGTATGGGTTTGCTCGGTGTTGCCGGACTCACCCTGCCTCTGAGCTCAAAAGCTGAAGGACAGACAGCCATTGAGAATTTTGTGAACGAATCTCTTTCACTGACAGAGACTGTTTCGAGTCAGTCTGATAGTTTTGAAGATAAGATGAAAATGCTTCAGAAGGCCTGGGATAAGAAGGATTATCGGCTGGCCAGGGCATTGACGAACTCCCTTCGTATTTCAGAACTTCAGGCACAGGCCGATAAGGAGGATTTTGGAATTCCGTTGATTGGCGCAAGCCAGTTTGGTCTTGTTTCTTCACTTCCAACTGTCTGGAAAGAATGGGCAAAAGGCTGGAAGTATTATAAAGTTGTCAATCTGGAAGAGAAAGCAGGTATTCAGCGAAAAGCAGAACCGGTTGAAGTTTTGCTGAGCTTCCAGGCCGCACAGGCTGCTTCACTCGCACGTGAGATCAGGGTTGCCGAAATAAAAAATGGGGTTTTGACTGAGGTGACTTCACAGGTTTTTTCAGAAATTAGACGAGGAACTGAAAAGATCTGTAAACTCTTGTTTCTTGCAGATAATCAGGGTAATGAGAAAAGAGCCTACCTCGTTTTTTATGGCAATCCGGATGCTGAACTTCCAAACTATCAATCTGATCTGAAGGTGACAGGAGAGGGTTACGGACTGGATATTGAAAACGAGTTTTTTACAGCTTACCTATCAAAACAAACCGGACAACTGGCAAGAATGATCCTTAAACGTGAACACGGACTGGAGATCTATTCCGGTGGTCAGGGACATGGTGAGCCTGCCGGGATTGATTGGGCGCATGATTATATCACCGAGGGTTTCTTTTCGAAACTAAGAATATCCTTATGGGATGAATGTCCTGACTATGAAGTTATAAGAGGGCCGATCTGTACGATCATACGACGCTGGGGTTTTCCATATTCAGCAATACATCCGGTGTTTGCACCTGCCAGAATGAATATGGATATTGAATACCGCTTTTATGCCGGCCTGCCATACTTTTTTAAATTCGGACATATGACTGCCGTTAAAGATTTTGTATCGGCGGCATTGCGTGATGATGAATGGGTAATTACCGGACAGTCATTTACTGATCTCATGTGGATGAGCGCAGATGGTAAGCTGAAATTTGGGCCAATTCCCGAAGAATCAAAACAAAATCTATGGGGTATAGGCTTCTTTAATAAAGATTCCAAAGATTCCTTTATGGGATTATTTCTGGATCATCATGCTGATGGAAGACAGGCCGAACTGATACATGATGGCGGACCAAATATGTATTATAAATGGCATGGATCAACCTGGTCGCGATATCCTCTTGAAAGGGATAAATTAGTTAAGGAAGGAACTGTTCTTCACCAGAAGAATGCCTATGTCACCATTCCCTTTACCGCTGAAGACGGACCTGCAAAGATTGAAGCACTGCGAAGAGAACTGTTGAATCCCTTATCAGTTTCTTCAACTGAACTGAAGAATAATATTCCTGCAAAGGAAAGCCCCCGTCGTCTGGCCCGTTTGGGAGAGGCAAATGACAGTCCAATCCCTAAAGATCTGATATGGGCGGCTCTCCGGGATGTGAAGGATCCGCAATTCTATAAATCTGATATTAGTATTGTTGATCTTGGTTTGGTATATGATGTGACTGTTCGGGGTAGTGTAGTAAAAGTGTTGATTGCAATGCCTCACAGGGGTCGCCCGCTGGGTACCTATTTTGCATTCGGATCCAATGTTGTGCATCCAACCGTTTCAAAAAATATTTTGACAGCGGTATATGAAGTTCCGGGGGTAAAGAAAGTGATCATGGAACAGACCTGGCATCCTGGCTGGAGCTCCAATATGCTGACAGATTCAGGGCGTCAAAAATTAGGAATATAGAATTGAAATATTAAAATGAGTTTATCTGAAGGATCCACTCTTTCATTATGATAATTTGAAATAAACTTTAAGAAATGAAACCATCATGATTTTGCCAATACCCGCAGGGATATGATTATTAAATCATGATCGATTCATCACCATTAATAAACAAAAAATAAATAGATGAAAAAAAATAATCTATCCAAATCTGCATTTAAGATGCATGATGATTCCTCCGAATTAAGTACAGGAGATGATGCGGTGAATGCAGAGC